>CAJNCI010000137.1 GCA_905221215.1 bacterium | reverse complement strand
GTAGCGTCTACGTCAGCAAGCACAAGTGCCGTAGCGTCTACCTCAGCAAGCACAAGCGCCGTAGCGTCTACCTCAGCA
>CAJNCI010000136.1 GCA_905221215.1 bacterium | reverse complement strand
GGGGGGGGGGGGGGGGGGGGGGGGGGGGGGGGGGGGGGGGGGGGGGGGGGGGGGGGGGGGGGGGGGGGGGGGGGGGGG
>CAJNCI010000135.1 GCA_905221215.1 bacterium | reverse complement strand
GTAGACGCTACCGCACTTGTTGACGCTGACGTAGACGCTACCGCACTTGTTGACGCTGACGTAGACGCTACCGCACTTGT
>CAJNCI010000134.1 GCA_905221215.1 bacterium | reverse complement strand
AGCGCCGTAGCGTCTACGTCAGCCTCAACAAGTGCGGTAGCATCAACCTCAGCAAGCACAAGTGCGGTAGCATCAACATCAGC
>CAJNCI010000133.1 GCA_905221215.1 bacterium | reverse complement strand
TCAGCGTCAACAAGTGCTGTAGCATCAACGTCAGCAAGTACTAGCGCTGTAGCATCAACATCAGCAAGCACAAGTGCTGTAGC
>CAJNCI010000132.1 GCA_905221215.1 bacterium | reverse complement strand
GATGTTGATGCTACCGCGCTAGTACTTGCTGAGGTAGACGCTACAGCGCTTGTGCTGGCCGATGTTGATGCTACCGCACTTGT
>CAJNCI010000131.1 GCA_905221215.1 bacterium | reverse complement strand
TTTCTAATGAGTTGTTTTGTCGCTTTTCATTATAGGTCATATGGGACTTTTTTTCTACACAAAAATAGGCTCCATAATATCTA
>CAJNCI010000130.1 GCA_905221215.1 bacterium | reverse complement strand
AGTGCGGTAGCGTCTACGTCAGCGTCAACAAGTGCGGTAGCGTCTACGTCAGCGTCAACAAGTGCGGTAGCGTCTACGTCAGC
>CAJNCI010000129.1 GCA_905221215.1 bacterium | reverse complement strand
GTAGCGTCTACCTCAGCGTCAACAAGTGCGGTAGCGTCTACCTCAGCAAGCACAAGCGCTGTAGCCTCTACTTCAGCAAGCACAAG
>CAJNCI010000128.1 GCA_905221215.1 bacterium | reverse complement strand
GACGCTACCGCACTTGTTGACGCTGACGTAGACGCTACCGCACTTGTTGACGCTGACGTAGACGCTACCGCACTTGTTGACGCTGA
>CAJNCI010000127.1 GCA_905221215.1 bacterium | reverse complement strand
TTTAATCTTATTTAATCTTATTTAATCTTATTTAATCTTATTTAATCTTATTTAATCTTATTTAATCTTATTTAATCTTATTTAATC
>CAJNCI010000126.1 GCA_905221215.1 bacterium | reverse complement strand
GCACTTGTTGATGCTGAGGTAGACGCTACCGCACTTGTTGACGCCGAGGTAGACGCTACGGCGCTTGTGCTTGCTGAGGTAGACGCTA
>CAJNCI010000125.1 GCA_905221215.1 bacterium | reverse complement strand
GTAGCGTCTACGTCAGCGTCAACAAGTGCGGTAGCGTCTACGTCAGCGTCAACAAGTGTAGCTTCTACCTCAGCGTCAACAAGTGCTGT
>CAJNCI010000124.1 GCA_905221215.1 bacterium | reverse complement strand
TCAGCAAGTACTAGCGCCGTAGCGTCTACGTCAGCCTCAACAAGTGCGGTAGCATCAACCTCAGCAAGCACAAGTGCGGTAGCATCAAC
>CAJNCI010000123.1 GCA_905221215.1 bacterium | reverse complement strand
CAACTCCAATCGTACCTGCAACACCATCTGTCGAACAACCTGCTGTTCCAGAAGCTCCAGTGGTTTCAGAAAAAGGTGAAGCTCTAGTACAG
>CAJNCI010000122.1 GCA_905221215.1 bacterium | reverse complement strand
TCAGCGTCAACAAGTGCGGTAGCGTCTACGTCAGCGTCAACAAGTGCTGTAGCGTCTACGTCAGCGTCAACAAGTGCTGTAGCGTCTACGTCAGC
>CAJNCI010000121.1 GCA_905221215.1 bacterium | reverse complement strand
AGTGCGGTAGCGTCTACCTCAGCATCAACAAGTGCCGTAGCGTCTACGTCAGCAAGCACAAGTGCCGTAGCGTCTACGTCAGCAAGCACAAGCGCCGTAGCGTC
>CAJNCI010000120.1 GCA_905221215.1 bacterium | reverse complement strand
TCAGCATCAACAAGTGCAGTAGCGTCTACGTCAGCATCAACAAGTGCGGTAGCGTCTACGTCAGCATCAACAAGTGCGGTAGCGTCTACGTCAGCGTCAACAAGTGC
>CAJNCI010000119.1 GCA_905221215.1 bacterium | reverse complement strand
GCACTTGTGCTTGCTGACGTAGACGCTACCGCACTTGTTGACGCTGACGTAGACGCTACAGCACTTGTTGACGCTGAGGTAGAGGCTACCGCACTTGTTGACGCTGA
>CAJNCI010000118.1 GCA_905221215.1 bacterium | reverse complement strand
TCAGCGTCAACAAGTGCTGTAGCGTCTACGTCAGCGTCAACAAGTGCTGTAGCGTCTACGTCAGCGTCAACAAGTGCTGTAGCGTCTACGTCAGCGTCAACAAGTGC
>CAJNCI010000117.1 GCA_905221215.1 bacterium | reverse complement strand
GCTGAGGTAGACGCTACCGCACTTGTTGACGCCGAGGTAGACGCTACGGCGCTTGTGCTTGCTGAGGTAGACGCTACGGCACTTGTTGACGCTGACGTAGACGCTACCGC
>CAJNCI010000116.1 GCA_905221215.1 bacterium | reverse complement strand
TCAGCAAGCACAAGCGCCGTAGCGTCTACCTCGGCGTCAACAAGTGCGGTAGCGTCTACCTCAGCATCAACAAGTGCAGTAGCGTCTACGTCAGCAAGCACAAGTGCCGTAGC
>CAJNCI010000115.1 GCA_905221215.1 bacterium | reverse complement strand
GCTGAGGTAGAGGCTACCGCACTTGTTGACGCTGACGTAGATGCTACCGCACTTGTTGACGCTGACGTAGACGCTACAGCACTTGTTGACGCTGACGTAGACGCTACAGCACTTGTTGA
>CAJNCI010000114.1 GCA_905221215.1 bacterium | reverse complement strand
TCAGCGTCAACAAGTGCGGTAGCATCAACATCAGCCAGCACAAGTGCGGTAGCGTCTACCTCAGCGTCAACAAGTGCGGTAGCGTCTACCTCAGCAAGCACAAGCGCTGTAGCCTCTACTTCAGC
>CAJNCI010000113.1 GCA_905221215.1 bacterium | reverse complement strand
GCTACCGCACTTGTGCTTGCTGACGTAGACGCTACAGCGCTTGTGCTGGCCGATGTTGATGCTACGGCACTTGTGCTTGCTGACGTAGACGCTACAGCGCTTGTGCTGGCCGATGTTGATGCTACCGC
>CAJNCI010000112.1 GCA_905221215.1 bacterium | reverse complement strand
AAGGGAAAGATGAGTTTCATTGCACAAGATTTTGATAATCTCAACATCATCACTGTTCTTGAAGGCAGAACACAGGCTATCATCCGAAATCACTTTCTGCGCTACAATAGAGTCGTTCGTTGTCAGGT
>CAJNCI010000111.1 GCA_905221215.1 bacterium | reverse complement strand
ACAAGCGCGGTAGCATCAACCTCAGCGTCAACAAGTGCGGTAGCGTCTACGTCAGCGTCAACAAGTGCGGTAGCATCAACATCAGCCAGCACAAGTGCGGTAGCGTCTACCTCAGCGTCAACAAGTGC
>CAJNCI010000110.1 GCA_905221215.1 bacterium | reverse complement strand
GATGCTACCGCACTTGTTGACGCTGACGTAGACGCTACCGCACTTGTTGACGCTGAGGTTGATGCTACCGCGCTTGTTGATGCTGAGGTAGAGGCTACTGCACTTGTACTTGCTGAGGTAGACGCTAC
>CAJNCI010000109.1 GCA_905221215.1 bacterium | reverse complement strand
AATCTAAAGCAGGTTCATCCTCTTTTTCAGACTGTCTTTAAAACCTTTCTAAAGGATAAAGAGAAGATTGCCAACGCTCTTCAATTACCTTATTCTAACGCCAAACTGGAAGCGACCAATAATCTTATCA
>CAJNCI010000108.1 GCA_905221215.1 bacterium | reverse complement strand
GCGCTTGTGCTTGCTGACGTAGACGCTACAGCGCTTGTGCTGGCTGATGTTGAGGCTACCGCACTTGTGCTTGCTGACGTAGACGCTACAGCGCTTGTGCTGGCCGATGTTGATGCTACCGCACTTGTGCT
>CAJNCI010000107.1 GCA_905221215.1 bacterium | reverse complement strand
GATGCTACCGCACTTGTGCTTGCTGACGTAGACGCTACAGCGCTTGTGCTGGCCGATGTTGATGCTACCGCACTTGTGCTTGCTGACGTAGACGCTACAGCGCTTGTGCTGGCCGATGTTGATGCTACCGC
>CAJNCI010000106.1 GCA_905221215.1 bacterium | reverse complement strand
GATGCTACCGCACTTGTGCTTGCTGAGGTAGATGCTACGGCGCTTGTGCTGGCTGACGTAGACGCTACGGCGCTTGTGCTGGCTGACGTAGACGCTACCGCACTTGTTGAGGCTGACGTAGACGCTACCGCACT
>CAJNCI010000105.1 GCA_905221215.1 bacterium | reverse complement strand
CTTGTTGACGCTGACGTAGACGCTACAGCACTTGTTGACGCTGACGTAGACGCTACAGCACTTGTTGACGCTGAGGTTGACGCTACAGCGCTAGTACTTGCTGAGGTAGATGCTACCGCGCTTGTTGATGCTGA
>CAJNCI010000104.1 GCA_905221215.1 bacterium | reverse complement strand
TCAGCAAGCACAAGTGCGGTAGCCTCAACATCAGCCAGCACAAGCGCTGTAGCGTCTACCTCAGCAAGCACAAGCGCCGTAGCGTCTACATCAGCAAGCACAAGTGCGGTAGCATCAACGTCAGCAAGCACAAGTGC
>CAJNCI010000103.1 GCA_905221215.1 bacterium | reverse complement strand
TCAGCGTCAACAAGTGCGGTAGCGTCTACGTCAGCGTCAACAAGTGCGGTAGCGTCTACGTCAGCGTCAACAAGTGCTGTAGCATCAACGTCAGCAAGTACTAGCGCTGTAGCATCAACATCAGCAAGCACAAGTGC
>CAJNCI010000102.1 GCA_905221215.1 bacterium | reverse complement strand
GTAGCGTCTACGTCAGCGTCAACAAGTGCTGTAGCATCAACATCGGCCAGCACAAGCGCAGTAGCGTCTACCTCAGCCTCAACAAGTGCAGTAGCATCAACATCAGCAAGCACAAGTGCGGTAGCGTCTACCTCAGC
>CAJNCI010000101.1 GCA_905221215.1 bacterium | reverse complement strand
GCACTTGTTGACGCTGACGTAGACGCTACAGCACTTGTTGACGCTGACGTAGACGCTACCGCACTTGTTGACGCTGAGGTTGACGCTACAGCGCTAGTACTTGCTGAGGTAGATGCTACCGCGCTTGTTGATGCTGA
>CAJNCI010000100.1 GCA_905221215.1 bacterium | reverse complement strand
GCACTTGTTGACGCTGACGTAGATGCTACCGCACTTGTTGATGCTGAGGTAGACGCTACAGCGCTTGTTGACGCTGAGGTAGAGGCTACCGCACTTGTTGACGCTGACGTAGATGCTACCGCACTTGTTGACGCTGACGT
>CAJNCI010000099.1 GCA_905221215.1 bacterium | reverse complement strand
GCGCTTGTGCTTGCTGAGGTAGACGCTACAGCGCTTGTGCTGGCTGATGTTGAGGCTACCGCACTTGTGCTTGCTGAAGTAGAGGCTACAGCGCTTGTGCTTGCTGAGGTAGACGCTACCGCACTTGTTGACGCTGAGGT
>CAJNCI010000098.1 GCA_905221215.1 bacterium | reverse complement strand
AGCGCGGTAGCCTCTACCTCAGCAAGTACTAGCGCAGTAGCGTCTACGTCAGCGTCAACAAGTGCGGTAGCGTCTACCTCAGCGTCAACAAGTGCAGTAGCGTCTACCTCAGCGTCAACAAGTGCGGTAGCCTCTACGTCAGC
>CAJNCI010000097.1 GCA_905221215.1 bacterium | reverse complement strand
GAGGGGAGAACACAAGCTATCATCCGAAATCACTTTCTACGCTACGAACGAGCTGTTCGTTGTCAGGTGAAAATCATGAATCAATTTGATAGAAAATCCCATGAATACAAGGCTATCAAGCGCTACTGGAAGCTCATTCAACAGGAT
>CAJNCI010000096.1 GCA_905221215.1 bacterium | reverse complement strand
GCACTTGTTGATGCTGACGTAGACGCTACCGCACTTGTTGATGCTGACGTAGACGCTACGGCACTTGTTGATGCTGAGGTAGACGCTACGGCGCTTGTGCTTGCTGAGGTAGACGCTACGGCACTTGTGCTTGCTGACGTAGACGCTA
>CAJNCI010000095.1 GCA_905221215.1 bacterium | reverse complement strand
ATGGGACTTTTTTTCTACACAAAAATAGGCTCCATAATATCTACAGGGGATTTACCCACTACAAATATTATAGAGCCGATATTCAGAGCGATAAAAATCCGTTTTTTGAAGTTTTCAAAGTTCCGAAAACCAAAGGCATTGCGCTTGATAAGTT
>CAJNCI010000094.1 GCA_905221215.1 bacterium | reverse complement strand
TATGGGACTTTTTTTTACACAAAAATAGGCTCCATAATATCTACAGGGGATTTACCCACTACAAATATTATAGAGCCGAAAAGCTAAGATCTAGAAAGGACAAATTTCGTCCTTTCTTTTTTGATATTTAGAGCGATGAAAATCCGTTTTTTGA
>CAJNCI010000093.1 GCA_905221215.1 bacterium | reverse complement strand
TCAGCGTCAACAAGTGCGGTAGCATCAACATCAGCCAGCACAAGTGCGGTAGCGTCTACCTCAGCGTCAACAAGTGCAGTAGCGTCTACCTCAGCGTCAACAAGTGCGGTAGCGTCTACCTCAGCAAGCACAAGCGCTGTAGCCTCTACTTCAGC
>CAJNCI010000092.1 GCA_905221215.1 bacterium | reverse complement strand
GCACTTGTGCTTGCTGAGGTAGACGCTACCGCGCTAGTACTTGCTGATGTAGACGCTACAGCACTTGTTGACGCTGAGGTAGACGCTACAGCACTTGTTGACGCTGATGTAGACGCTACAGCACTTGTTGATGCTGAGGTAGACGCTACCGCACT
>CAJNCI010000091.1 GCA_905221215.1 bacterium | reverse complement strand
GCGCTTGTGCTGGCCGATGTTGATGCTACAGCACTTGTTGACGCTGACGTAGACGCTACAGCACTTGTGCTTGCTGATGTTGACGCTACGGCGCTTGTGCTTGCTGACGTAGACGCTACGGCACTTGTGCTTGCTGACGTAGACGCTACGGCACTTGT
>CAJNCI010000090.1 GCA_905221215.1 bacterium | reverse complement strand
GCACTTGTGCTTGCTGATGTTGATGCTACAGCGCTAGTACTTGCTGACGTTGATGCTACAGCACTTGTTGACGCTGACGTAGATGCTACAGCACTTGTGCTTGCTGATGTTGATGCTACAGCGCTAGTACTTGCTGACGTTGATGCTACAGCACTTGTTGA
>CAJNCI010000089.1 GCA_905221215.1 bacterium | reverse complement strand
AGGCTCGGTAGCTCAGTTGGTAGAGCAATGGATTGAAGCTCCATGTGTCGGCGGTTCGATTCCGTCTCGCGCCATTTTTATTAATAGTATTTATGCGGGTGTAGTTTAGTGGTAAAACTACAGCCTTCCAAGCTGTTGTCGCGAGTTCGATTCTCGTCACCCGCTTTGAAC
>CAJNCI010000088.1 GCA_905221215.1 bacterium | reverse complement strand
TTTAAAACCTTCCTCAAGGATAAAGAAAAGATTGTCAACGCCCTTCAACTACCTTATTCTAATGCCAAATTAGAAGCTACTAATAATCTCATCAATCTTATCAAGCGAAATGCCTTTGGTTTTCGGAACTTTGAAAACTTCAAAAAACGGATTTTTATCGCTCTGAATATCAA
>CAJNCI010000087.1 GCA_905221215.1 bacterium | reverse complement strand
ACTGTTCTTGAAGGCAGAACACAGGCTATCATCCGAAATCACTTTCTGCGCTACAATAGAGTCGTTCGTTGTCAGGTGAAAATCATTACGATGGATATGTTTAGCCCCTACTACGATATTGCCAGAAAACTTTTTCCTAACGCTAAAATCGTTCTCGACCGCTTTCACATTGTCCAACATCTCAGCCGTGC
>CAJNCI010000086.1 GCA_905221215.1 bacterium | reverse complement strand
ACCTTTTTCTGAAACCACTGGAGCTTCTGGAACAGCAGGTTGTTCGACAGATGGTGTTGCAGGTACGATTGGAGTTGTAGGTTCTTCAGTAGGTACTGTAAGTTCAGGCAATTCAGGTTGTACTAGAGCTTCACCTTTTTCTGAAACCACTGGAGCTTCTGGAACAGCAGGTTGTTCGACAGATGGTGTTGCAG
>CAJNCI010000085.1 GCA_905221215.1 bacterium | reverse complement strand
GCACTTGTGCTTGCTGAGGTTGATGCTACCGCACTTGTTGAGGCTGACGTAGACGCTACGGCGCTAGTACTTGCTGAGGTAGACGCTACGGCGCTTGTGCTGGCTGACGTAGACGCTACCGCACTTGTGCTGGCTGATGTTGATGCTACCGCACTTGTGCTTGCTGAGGTTGATGCTACCGCGCTTGTTGAGGCTGACGTAGACGCTAC
>CAJNCI010000084.1 GCA_905221215.1 bacterium | reverse complement strand
AGCACAAGTGCGGTAGCATCAACATCGGCCAGCACAAGCGCTGTAGCGTCTACGTCAGCAAGCACAAGTGCGGTAGCGTCTACGTCAGCGTCAACAAGTGCCGTAGCGTCTACCTCAGCAAGTACAAGCGCAGTAGCGTCTACGTCAGCGTCAACAAGTGCGGTAGCGTCTACGTCAGCGTCAACAAGTGCGGTAGCGTCTACGTCAGC
>CAJNCI010000083.1 GCA_905221215.1 bacterium | reverse complement strand
GCCTGTGTTCTGCCTTCAAGAACAGTGATGATGTTGAGATTATCAAAATCTTGTGCAATGAAACTCATCTTTCCCTTGGTAAAGGCATACTCGTCCCAGGACATAATCTCAGGAAGACGAGAAAAATCAGTCTTAAAACGGAAGTCACTAAGCTTGCGAATGACAGTTGAAGTTGAAATAGCCAGTTGATGAGCGATATCGGTCATAGAAGTCTTTTCAATCAGC
>CAJNCI010000082.1 GCA_905221215.1 bacterium | reverse complement strand
GCACTTGTTGACGCTGACGTAGACGCTACAGCACTTGTTGACGCTGAGGTAGAGGCTACCGCACTTGTTGACGCTGACGTAGATGCTACCGCACTTGTTGACGCTGACGTAGACGCTACCGCACTTGTTGACGCTGAAGTAGACGCTACAGCACTTGTTGACGCTGACGTAGACGCTACAGCACTTGTTGACGCTGACGTAGACGCTACAGCACTTGTTGACGCTGA
>CAJNCI010000081.1 GCA_905221215.1 bacterium | reverse complement strand
GTAGCGTCTACCTCAGCCTCAACAAGTGCAGTAGCATCAACATCAGCAAGCACAAGTGCGGTAGCGTCTACCTCAGCGTCAACAAGTGCGGTAGCGTCTACCTCAGCGTCAACAAGCGCAGTAGCATCTACCTCAGCAAGTACTAGCGCCGTAGCGTCTACTTCAGCAAGCACAAGTGCTGTAGCGTCTACCTCAGCAAGTACTAGCGCGGTAGCGTCTACGTCAGCAAGCACAAGCGC
>CAJNCI010000080.1 GCA_905221215.1 bacterium | reverse complement strand
GCTGAGGTAGACGCTACGGCGCTTGTGCTTGCTGAGGTAGACGCTACAGCACTTGTGCTTGCTGACGTAGACGCTACGGCGCTTGTGCTTGCTGAGGTAGACGCTACCGCACTTGTTGACGCCGAGGTAGACGCTACGGCGCTTGTGCTTGCTGAGGTAGACGCTACTGCACTTGTTGACGCTGACGTAGACGCTACCGCACTTGTTGATGCTGACGTAGACGCTACCGCACTTGTTGATGCTGA
>CAJNCI010000079.1 GCA_905221215.1 bacterium | reverse complement strand
TCAACAAGCGCTGTAGCGTCTACCTCAGCATCAACAAGTGCGGTAGCATCTACGTCAGCGTCAACAAGTGCGGTAGCATCAACATCAGCAAGCACAAGTGCTGTAGCGTCTACGTCAGCGTCAACAAGTGCGGTAGCATCAACATCGGCAAGCACAAGCGCTGTAGCGTCTACCTCAGCATCAACAAGCGCGGTAGCATCTACCTCAGCAAGTACTAGCGCTGTAGCGTCAACCTCAGCGTCAACAAGTGC
>CAJNCI010000078.1 GCA_905221215.1 bacterium | reverse complement strand
GTAGACGCTACGGCACTTGTGCTTGCTGACGTAGACGCTACGGCACTTGTTGATGCTGAGGTAGACGCTACAGCGCTTGTTGACGCTGAGGTAGACGCTACGGCGCTTGTGCTTGCTGACGTAGACGCTACTGCACTTGTTGACGCTGACGTAGACGCTACCGCACTTGTTGATGCTGAGGTAGACGCTACAGCACTTGTTGATGCTGAGGTAGACGCTACAGCGCTAGTACTTGCTGAGGTAGAGGCTAC
>CAJNCI010000077.1 GCA_905221215.1 bacterium | reverse complement strand
GCTACGGCGCTTGTGCTTGCTGACGTAGACGCTACTGCACTTGTTGACGCTGACGTAGACGCTACCGCACTTGTTGATGCTGAGGTAGACGCTACAGCACTTGTTGATGCTGAGGTAGACGCTACAGCGCTAGTACTTGCTGAGGTAGACGCTACGGCGCTTGTGCTTGCCGATGTAGATGCTACAGCACTTGTGCTTGCTGAGGTAGACGCTACCGCGCTAGTACTTGCTGATGTAGACGCTACAGCACTTGTTGA
>CAJNCI010000076.1 GCA_905221215.1 bacterium | reverse complement strand
TTATGGAGCCTATTTTTGTGTAGAAAAAAAGTCCCATATGACCTATAATGAAAAGCGACAAAACAACTCATTAGAAAGATTCATATGGAACAATTACATTTTATCACAAAACTGCTCGATATCAAAGACCCTAATGTCCAAATTATGGATATCGTGAATAGAGATACACACAAGGAAATCATCGCTAAACTGGATTATGAGGCCCCATCTTGTCCTGAATGTGGAAGTCAAATGAAGAAATATGACTTCCAAAAACCATCGAA
>CAJNCI010000075.1 GCA_905221215.1 bacterium | reverse complement strand
GTAGTAGGTACTTTCGAACGATATAAAATATTATTTCTATGTTCATTTTCTACTACTGCGACGATATTAACCTCATCTTTATCTTTAACCGCTACTACCGAGATTTCTTTATCAAGTTTTACGAACTCTTCAAGTAACGTATAAGGTTCTACCTCTTCACTAGAGCTTATTTTTTTCTGACCTTTTCCATCATAACCAAAACGCACGGTTTTCATTAAATATGGCTTAGTTATTTCTACATTTGTATCTTCTTCAATATATAT
>CAJNCI010000074.1 GCA_905221215.1 bacterium | reverse complement strand
GCTCCTGCTTCTTCACCGTGGTCAACTGCTTCACCTAATACGTTGAACACACGACCTAATGTGTAGTTACCTACAGGAACTGTAATTGGTGCTCCTGTGTCTACTACTTCTGCTCCCCTATTTAATCCGTCAGTTGATGACATAGCAATTGTTCTTACTACGTTATCACCAATTTCTAGAGAAACTTCAAGAACTAATTTTTCTTTTTTCCCATCGCCTTTTTCTATGTAAACTTCTAAAGCGTTTAATAGATTTGGCATATGCC
>CAJNCI010000073.1 GCA_905221215.1 bacterium | reverse complement strand
ACTTTGTTTCTGATAATAATATCATCTACGTTGATGATAGTTACGAAGCAATTCAAACTCTAGCGAAACACTATTTAGAAAGTTTAAATGCCAAAACTATCGCAATCACAGGTAGTAACGGTAAAACAACTACGAAAGATATTATCACTAGTGTATTATCAACAAAATATAAAGTTCACAAAACACAAGGAAACTTTAACAATGAACTTGGTGTGCCAATTACTATTCTTGCTGCGCCTGAAGATAGTGAAATACTAGTTCTTGAGATGGGAGCTG
>CAJNCI010000072.1 GCA_905221215.1 bacterium | reverse complement strand
GAGGGGAGAACACAAGCTATCATCCGAAATCACTTTCTACGCTACGAACGAGCTGTTCGTTGTCAGGTGAAAATCATTACGATGGATATGTTTAGTCCTTACTATGACTTAGCTAAACAGCTTTTTCCCAATGCTAAAATCGTTCTTGATCGCTTTCACATTGTACAACATCTAAGCCGTGCTATGAGTCGTGTCCGTGTTCAAATCATGAATCAATTTGATAGAAAATCCCATGAATACAAGGCTATCAAGCGCTACTGGAAGCTCATTCAACAGGAT
>CAJNCI010000071.1 GCA_905221215.1 bacterium | reverse complement strand
AACTTAAGAGATGGTCAAAAATGGACAAGTGTTATTGTTGCAAAAGATGATAACAATGGAGAAAGTGCACCTTTCAACGGAAGAATTAATGCCACGACTAATCCTGCAGAACGTCAAAAAATAGCAGGGTATGTTGAATTTGTAGTGAAGAACCAAACATCGAAATACGATATTAAAGCACCTGAAGGTAAGATAAGTGTAGTAGATCCTGCAAATGTAACTGCAGAAGAATTTGAAAAAATTAAAGAAAAAGTAAAAATCGAATATTCTCAAACTAACG
>CAJNCI010000070.1 GCA_905221215.1 bacterium | reverse complement strand
AGCAATTAACTCTGATGAGAAGAAAATGCTTATGATTAATAATGAAGCATGGGTATCAGTAGTATTCTCAGGGGATGCAAAATCAATTATGGAAGAAAATGAAAATATGGTTTATGCATTACCTAAAGAAGGAACTAACCTATGGTTTGACAATATAGTAATTCCAAAAACTTCTAAAAATGAAGAGGCTGCATATAAATTTATTAACTTTATGTTAAAACCAGAAAATGCAGCAAAAAACTCTGAATTTATTGGCTATGCAACTCCTAACGCTAAAGCTA
>CAJNCI010000069.1 GCA_905221215.1 bacterium | reverse complement strand
GTAAAAATCGAATATTCTCAAACTAACGATGATGCAAATCTTACAAGTAAGAGAGGACAAGCTGTAGACAATCAAGCGACAAGAATTTCTACGATTACAAAAGACGCTAATGGAAATCTTGTTGTGACATATAAAGATGGTTCAACTGACACAAAACCTTTATCAGAGTTCACAAGTTTAAATAAACAACCTGCAATTGATGCGCTTAACAAAGCTGCTGAAGATAAAATTGCGGAAATTAATAGAAATACAAATGCTACTGCAGAAGAAAAAGCAGCTGCA
>CAJNCI010000068.1 GCA_905221215.1 bacterium | reverse complement strand
ATCGACATAACGATATCACTTATAAAGTCAGCAGGTGTAATTACTACTGCTATTACAATTAGTATAAAATATGCATATCTTCTATTTCTAGTTAAGAAGTTAGGTGTTAGTATACCTAATGATGTTAGGAATGCAACTATAACAGGGAATTCAAAAAGTATCGCTATCGGTATTGTCGTATTAATGACAAATGATAGATAGTTTTGAGCTGTTAATTGAGTGTTGAATAAATCATCCCCGATAGAAAGAAGCACATTTAAGATAGCAGGAGTTACTAGAAAGA
>CAJNCI010000067.1 GCA_905221215.1 bacterium | reverse complement strand
ATTTCCTTAACTGGTGTTACATTTACTGGTACTTCTACTGTAATTTGTTTTCCATTTGGTAATTCCACAGTTACTTTTACTGGATCTTTTTTACCTGGTGTTGTTAAGTCTGGAATGTTTTCTACTTTCGTTACTTTTCCACCTTCTGGAATTGTAATTCCTTTAGTGTAATCTTCTTGTGTTAATGGTGTCTTAGTTACTGGTGTTTCGATTTCCTTAACTGGTGTTACATTTACTGGTACTTCTACTGTTACTACTTTTCCATTTGGTAATTCTACAGTTACTTT
>CAJNCI010000066.1 GCA_905221215.1 bacterium | reverse complement strand
GATGTTGAAGGGATAAACATAATATCTACAATTATCACATTTAGAATCTTACATAGTAGTATTGGATTCTTGCTGAGAAGTGGAAACTGTAATGAGGCAGAAGAAGTATGTAAAAAAGTAATTGAAATATTAGATTTAATAGATATTACATTAAGTCATATCAAACCAACATTTGCTGTTCATACATACATACTACTTGCTCAGATAAAACTTGCTCAAAATAAAGTTGAGGGTGTAGAGTTAGCGAATAAATGTATTAGACAAATCGATGCCTCTATTGACCTATAT
>CAJNCI010000065.1 GCA_905221215.1 bacterium | reverse complement strand
GAACATTAAAATACTTTGCAGGATTAATTAAATAATCTAATTAGGTAATAAATAAGAGTAGATAAGATATAAGTTGATTTTGACTTATATCTTGTCTCATATATTCCAAAAATATTTAAAAGGAGCTTTCCATGAAGAAATCTATTAAAGACTTAGGTAACTTACAAGGGAAAACTGTCTTAATGCGTGTTGATTTCAACGTGCCTTTAAAAGATGGTGTAATTACAAACGATAATCGTATTACTGCAGCACTACCAACTATTGAGTATGCTTTAAATCAAGGAGCTAAAGTA
>CAJNCI010000064.1 GCA_905221215.1 bacterium | reverse complement strand
ATAGATCATAAAAACTCTGAAATTTCCGATATTAAAGTGAATATAGAATTAAATGAGAAGAAACTACTGGAATTCAAAGATAACGAAGACAATTCAAGTAATATTGTCGAATTAACTCAAAGTCTTGAGAAGATTAGAGTAGAACTACAAAAACTTGATGAGAAAATCAAGGAAGAAAGTAGTAAAAAACAAAATGCTCAAAGCGCTGAGGAATTATTCTTAGAGAAAATTGCTGAGCTTAAGATTGAAAAATCAAAATTAGAGGAGACAACTAAGCATGGTTTAGAGTTAATAGA
>CAJNCI010000063.1 GCA_905221215.1 bacterium | reverse complement strand
TCAACAAGTGCGGTAGCGTCTACCTCAGCATCAACAAGTGCAGTAGCGTCTACGTCAGCAAGCACAAGTGCCGTAGCGTCTACCTCAGCAAGCACAAGCGCCGTAGCGTCTACCTCAGCAAGCACAAGTGCTGTAGCGTCTACATCAGCAAGCACAAGTGCGGTAGCATCTACATCGGCAAGCACAAGCGCCGTAGCGTCTACCTCAGCCTCAACAAGTGCAGTAGCCTCTACCTCAGCAAGTACTAGCGCTGTAGCGTCTACCTCAGCATCAACAAGTGCGGTAGCGTCTACCTCAGC
>CAJNCI010000062.1 GCA_905221215.1 bacterium | reverse complement strand
CTGCAACACCATCTGTCGAACAACCTGCTGTTCCAGAAGCTCCAGTGGTTTCAGAAAAAGGTGAAGCTCTAGTACAATCTGAATTGCCTGAACTTACAGTACCTACTGAAGAACCTGCAACACCATCTGTCGAACAACCCGCTGTTCCAGAAGCTCCAGTGGTTTCAGAAAAAGGTGAAGCTCTAGTTCAACCTGAGTTGCCTGAACTTACAGTACCTACTGAAGAACCTGCAACTCCAATCGTACCTGCAACACCATCTGTCGAACAACCTGCTGTTCCAGAAGCTCCAGTGGTTTCAGAAAAAGGT
>CAJNCI010000061.1 GCA_905221215.1 bacterium | reverse complement strand
GCCAGCGGCTAAGAAAGCAATAGACGATGCACTTAAAGCTAAAAACGATGCGATTGATGCAAACAACGACTTAACAGACGAAGAAAAAGCAAAAGCGAAAGCTGATGCGAAAGCGAAAGCTGACGCAGCTAAACGAGCGATTGACAACGCAACGACAAATGATGCAGTAACTCAAGCTAAAAATGATGGAGCAACGTGTAGATTCAGTAAATCCGACAGCACAAGCTAAGCCAGCAGCTAAGAAAGCAATAGACGATGCACTAAAAGCTAAAAACGATGCGATTGACGCAAACAACGACTTAACAG
>CAJNCI010000060.1 GCA_905221215.1 bacterium | reverse complement strand
GGAGCAGAACACGCGGTACTTCACTTACTATATGCTCGTTTCTGGCACAAAGTACTTTACGATTTAGGTTTAGTACCAAGTCGTGAGCCATTCCAAAAACTATTCAACCAGGGTATGATCCTTGCTGAAGGTAAAGATGGTCGTCCGGAAAAAATGTCTAAATCTAAAGGTAATGTAGTAAACCCTGATGATATTATCGTATCACACGGTGCTGATACATTACGTGTTTATGAAATGTTTATGGGACCATTAGATGCTTCTATCGCATGGAGTGAAAATGGTCTAGATGGATCTCGTCGTTTCTTAGAT
>CAJNCI010000059.1 GCA_905221215.1 bacterium | reverse complement strand
TAAGCTTGCGAATGACAGTTGAAGTTGAAATAGCCAGTTGATGAGCGATATCGGTCATAGAAGTCTTTTCAATCAGCTTTTGCGCAATTTTTTGGTTGATGATACGAGGAATTTGGTGATTTTTCTTGACGAGAGAGGTCTCGGCTACCATCATTTTAGAGCAATGATAGCACTTGAAACGACGCTTTTTAAGGAGGATTCTGGTAGGCATACCAGTTGTTTCAAGGTAAGGAATTTTCGATGGTTTTTGGAAGTCATATTTCTTCATTTGACTTCCACATTCAGGACAAGATGGGGCCTCATAATCCAGTTT
>CAJNCI010000058.1 GCA_905221215.1 bacterium | reverse complement strand
GTTGTTTTCGGTGGTAAGCTGTCCACATTTCCAATGCTGTTCTTCGCTTCTGGTACTGCTCCATTGTCCACTGTTTGGACTTTTGGTTCTGGTGTGTACGTGTCTGCTTGTCCTTTGACATTTACCTTCACTGGAACTTCTTCGCTTGTTCCATCTGGGTAACGAACGATCACTGTTCCTGATACTTCTCCTGGTTGACCTACTGCTGTATTTGGTGCTCCATCTTTCCATTCAAACGTTGTTTTCGGTGGTAAGCTGTCCACATTTCCAATGCTGTTCTTCGCTTCTGGTACTGCTCCATTGTCCACTGTTTG
>CAJNCI010000057.1 GCA_905221215.1 bacterium | reverse complement strand
ACTTAGCTACAGAAATTTATGGATACACATATGAACAAGGAAACCACTATGTATATATCACTGATACTAAAAAACGTTTCAGTTTATCACCAGAAGCAGAAGCTGCGGGATATAAAATTAAAGATATCCAACTAAGTAACTTAGTTCCCGGTACAGGATATAATGAAAAAACAGATACTGTAGAAGGATATGTAGCATCTACTCTTCAAAACGGTGTATATGACATGCGCTATGTTGTAACTGTAGAGAAAGGTGGAGCTACTCAACAAGTTACTTTCAGAGACTTAACAGCTGGATGGGTAGGATGGCAAGACTCAAC
>CAJNCI010000056.1 GCA_905221215.1 bacterium | reverse complement strand
TTCGAACCCACGCACGCTTTTACACGCCTGACGGTTTTCAAGACCGTTCCCTTCAGCCGGACTTGGGTAATCCTCCATACTATTCAAATGGACCTTGTAGGACTTGAACCTACGACCACTCGGTTATGAGCCGAGAGCTCTAACCAGCTGAGCTAAAGGTCCAACAAGATCTTTATAGCGGCGAAGGGGATCGAACCCCCGACCTCCCGGGTATGAACCGGACGCTCTAGCCAGCTGAGCTACACCGCCATGAATCGGGAAGACAGGATTCGAACCTGCGACACCTTGGTCCCAAACCAAGTACTCTACCAAGCTGAGCTACTTCC
>CAJNCI010000055.1 GCA_905221215.1 bacterium | reverse complement strand
ATGTACTTCATCAAAAGTTACATCTTTTAAAATTTTCTTAGTTCTAATTTCATTATCCCCTGTTAAAAGAACTACCTTTTTACCTCTATTTCTAAGTTCAGTTAATACTGCACTAGCTTCATCTCTTAATGGGATATCCACACAAAAGATTGAGATTAATTTTCCTTTATATCCTAAGAATAATAGGTTATATTGTTCTTGTTTTTCGGCTATGATTTGTTCTTGCTCGTCAGTAACCACTATATCTTCATCTTTTAATAATTGTCTACTTCCGATAACTACTTTCTCTCCATCGATATGAGATATTATACCTTTTGAGGCAATGTGAT
>CAJNCI010000054.1 GCA_905221215.1 bacterium | reverse complement strand
ACCTCACCTGTTACTTCGTCTTTTAGTAGAACATAACCAATCAATTGCTTATAGTTTGGATCTTCTTCCATATCACCACGACGTTTAACTTCGTATGATTCAAATGTAGCAATGATTTTCTCAGTTTTTTCATCATTTTTTTCTATAAATCCATAGAAATGATTTTCTTCATTACTAAACAATTCTTTTCTATTAACTACTAATATTTGTTCATCCCACTTGCTCATTATTATTCCTCACTTTTTTATTTTGCTTGATAAGTACCTTCTTTTAATTCCTTAGCTATCTTAGCAATTTTTCTAAATCTGTGATTTAAGCCAGATTTAGATA
>CAJNCI010000053.1 GCA_905221215.1 bacterium | reverse complement strand
CTTTACAGGTGCTAGTGGTTGTGGAAAAACTTCTATTTTACGAGTTTTAAATGGATTAGCACCAGAATTTTTTGATGGTGGATATAGTGGTGAATTAAAAGTAGCTCACCTTAATATTGGAGACAAATTAAAAGATTTTTCAAAAGTAGTAGGGAGTGTTTTTCAAAACCCTAAAAATCAGTTTTTCAATCTTGATTCTACGAGTGAACTTGCCTTTAGTATGGAAAATTATGGTTATTCTAAATCAGAGATACAAAGTAGAATTGATGAAGTCATATCAGAATTTTCTGCAGAATATCTGTTGGAAAGAAACGTCTTAGAATTGAGTGG
>CAJNCI010000052.1 GCA_905221215.1 bacterium | reverse complement strand
AAAGAGTGTTGGATGTTTGACTGTGGAGAGGCGACTCAACATCAGATTTTAAAAACAAACATTAAGCCAACCAAAATAACTAAAATTTTTATTAGCCATCTTCATGCTGATCATGTATTGGGGTTAATTGGTTTTTTATCTTCTAGAAGTTTTCTTTTAGATACGAATGCTTCAAAGGTTACTATTTATGGTCCAGTAGGGATTAAAGATTTTATAGAAAAGAACATGATGTTCACACATTGTTCACTTTCTTATAGCGTGGAATATATTGAAATTTCTAGTGAACAGTGTATAATAGATAATAAAACTGTTACTGTTTTTAGCTATCCAT
>CAJNCI010000051.1 GCA_905221215.1 bacterium | reverse complement strand
GTAACGATTTCTTCTACAAGTTTGTGTTCAGGTGCAAGTACACAATAAGATACACCAAACACAGTGTCAGCACGTGTAGTGAATACTGTGAATGCTTTATCAGTTCCTTCAATTTTGAAGTCAATCTCAGCACCAACAGATTTTCCAATCCAGTTACGTTGCATAGCTTTAAGACTTTCTGGCCAATCAAGAATATCTAAATCAGCAAGAAGTTTTTCAGCATAATCAGTAATTTTTAGTACCCATTGACGCATTGGACGACGCTCTACAGGGTGTCCTCCACGCTCAGATTTACCATCGATAACCTCTTCATTAGAAAGTACTGTACCTAATGCTGGACACCAGTTTACAGGT
>CAJNCI010000050.1 GCA_905221215.1 bacterium | reverse complement strand
TCAACAAGTGCTGTAGCATCAACGTCAGCAAGTACTAGCGCTGTAGCATCAACATCAGCAAGCACAAGTGCTGTAGCGTCTACGTCAGCGTCAACAAGTGCTGTAGCATCAACATCAGCAAGCACAAGTGCTGTAGCGTCTACGTCAGCGTCAACAAGTGCTGTAGCATCAACATCAGCAAGCACAAGTGCTGTAGCATCAACATCGGCAAGCACAAGCGCTGTAGCCTCTACCTCAGCAAGTACAAGCGCCGTAGCGTCTACGTCAGCGTCAACAAGTGCTGTAGCCTCTACCTCAGCGTCAACAAGTGCTGTAGCATCAACGTCAGCAAGTACTAGCGCTGTAGCATCAACATCAGCAAGCACAAGTGC
>CAJNCI010000049.1 GCA_905221215.1 bacterium | reverse complement strand
ATTAGAAATGCTATCGGAAAAATTTGGAAAATATAATAAAAGGCTCTTTGTCAAATTCGGGGCATGGAGAAAAATAGGAAATGAAATCTAGGCAGCATTTTGCTGCTTAGATTTTTTCTTGTTTTCTTTAAGCTTGATATTATTTTTATACTCAGAAACAAATAATCTAGACATAATTAAAATACGTAGTCTGAAATTACTAAAACTAGAGTATCCGTATGATACCCTCTTTAGTAGTTTTATTTTATTATTAAATCCTTCTAATGGACCATTAGAATACTTATAATTAACAGCGTTAAGCATATACTTTTTGTGCCTTTTCATAGTATTTATAGCTTTAGCTACACCTTTAGATAATCCCTTAGTATCCATATCTAT
>CAJNCI010000048.1 GCA_905221215.1 bacterium | reverse complement strand
AGACACTTTGAAATCAGGTTGGATTACAACTGGACCGAAGACAAAAGAATTAGAAAGAAGATTATCTGGGTTTACTAACACACCGAAAACTGTTTGTCTTAATTCAGCAACTGCAGCATTAGAATTAACATTGCGTGTTCTAGGTATTGGTGAAGGTGATGAAGTAATCGTTCCTGCGATGACATACACGGCATCTTGTAGTGTGATTTATCATGTTGGGGCGAAGGCTGTTATCGTTGATATTGCTGAAGATAGCCACGAGATGGACTATGATGCTTTAGCTGATGCGATTACTGAGAATACGAAGGCTGTTATTCCTGTTGATTTAGCAGGGATACCATGTGATTACGATAAAATCTTTGAGGTAGTGGAGAGCAAGAAACACTTATTCAAAGCTAAT
>CAJNCI010000047.1 GCA_905221215.1 bacterium | reverse complement strand
AGAGATGGTGATCCAATTCCATTCCCTAATGATCCAAATGATCCAACGAAAACAGGAGAAATTACTCAAATTATTCCTCATAAAGACGGCTATACTCCGAAAGATGGAAATGGTACGCCATTAGAACCAGTAAATCCTGCAAATCCAGAACAAGGATATAAACCACCGAAAATTACAGATCCAAAAGCAAATATCAAAATTACGTATGAAAAAGATGATCAAAAAGCAAAAGTTAAATTCATTTCTGTAGATCCAAAAACTCAAACAGAAACTGAGTTGACTGATCATGCATTAACACTAACTGGTAAATCAGGAGAAACAATCCCTGAAAGTAATGTGCAGGCCCATATCGATGTGTTGAAATCAATGGGATATGATATTATTGATAATCCGTTTGATAAA
>CAJNCI010000046.1 GCA_905221215.1 bacterium | reverse complement strand
GTTTCTACTTTTGTTCCGTTAGTATCTTTAGCTACAACTTTCGCTGGATCTGGTGTTCCTGTGAAGTCTTTGTTTGGTTGGAATGTAATTACTCCTGTTGTTGGATCAATTGTGTATGTTCCAACTTCTTTTCCATCTTTCATAGCTGGCATTGTTGTTACTTCGTTACCACTTGGATCTACTAGTTTAACTGTAGTTTTGTCAATCGGTGCTACTTCGTCACCTTGTTTGAACATTGACTCAGTTTCTTGAGTTTGTGGTTGTCCTTGTTTTCCAGTTGTTTCTTTTGGCTCAGCTGTTGGTACTACTGGTGTTACTGTTGGTGTGTAAGTAGTTTCTACTTTTGTTCCGTTAGTATCTTTAGCTACAACTTTCGCTGGATCTGGTGTTCCTGTGAAGTCTTTGTTTGG
>CAJNCI010000045.1 GCA_905221215.1 bacterium | reverse complement strand
AAAGCTATAAGTAAAAAATAAAATAGGAGATTTGTAATGAAAAAGTTATATGTAGTTATACCTTGTTACAATGAAGAAGAGGTATTAAACGAGACTGCAAAAAGATTAGAAGTTAAAATGAATTCTATGATAGAAGAAGATTTAATTTCAAAAGATAGCCGTGTTGTCTTAGTGAACGATGGTTCAAAAGACAGAACATGGGAAATGATAGAAGAACTTCATGAAAAAAATCCATTATTCAGTGGTATTAACTTAAGTAGAAATAGAGGACACCAAAATGCACTTTTAGCAGGACTTATGACTGTTAAAGATCACTGTGATGTAAGTATTTCTATGGATGCTGATTTACAAGATGATATTAACGCTATGGATGAAATGATGAAGAAATATCTAGCTGGTGCTGATGTAGTTTATGGTGTTCGTTCTGCAAGAACTACGGATAC
>CAJNCI010000044.1 GCA_905221215.1 bacterium | reverse complement strand
TGTATTTACACCACTATGTAAACTTATCAATCGCTGTTGGTATGGATAGTGGATTAGTAGTACCAGTAATTAAAGGTGCTGATAAGATGAGCCTTAAAGAGCTTGTAGTAGCTTCTAAAGAAATTACAACAAAAGCTCTTGCTGGTAAATTAAAACCAGATGAAATGGCAGATTCTACATTTACAATTAGTAACTTAGGTATGTATGGAGTTAAGAGCTTCGTACCAATTATTAACCAACCAAATACAGCAATTTTAGGTGTAAGTGCTACTGTACCAAAACCAGTAGTATTTAATGGTGAGGTTACTGTAAGACCTATCATGACATTAACATTAACAGCGGACCACCGCGTTGTTGACGGATTGGAAGGAGCTAAATTCATGAAGACTCTGAAAGAAGCTATCGAAAATCCACTATCATTACTAATCTAATAATGATATAATAT
>CAJNCI010000043.1 GCA_905221215.1 bacterium | reverse complement strand
AAATCATGAATCAATTTGATAGAAAATCCCATGAATACAAGGCTATCAAGCGCTACTGGAAGCTCATTCAACAGGATAGTCGTAAACTGAGTGATAAGCGATTTTATCGCCCTACTTTTCGCATGCACTTAACGAATAAAGAAATTCTAGACAGGGTTTTGAGCTATTCAGAAGACTTGAAACACCACTATAATCTCTATCAGCTCTTGCTTTTTCACTTTCAGAACAAGGAAACTGACAAATTCTTCGGACTTATTGAGGACAATCTAAAGCAGGTTCATCCTCTTTTTCAGACTGTCTTTAAAACCTTTCTAAAGGATAAAGAGAAGATTGTCAACGCCCTTCAACTACCCTATTCCAACGCCAAATTGGAAGCGACCAATAATCTCGTTAAACTTATCAAGCGAAATGCCTTTGGTTTTCGGAACTTTGAAAACTTCAAAAAACGGATTTTCATCGCTCTAAATATCAAAAAAGAAAGGACGAAATTTGTCCTTTCTAGATCTTAGCTTTTC
>CAJNCI010000042.1 GCA_905221215.1 bacterium | reverse complement strand
TGAGTTTTGAGGATATGATAGATGTGTTGTCCCTTTTTAACACCATCAGAAATGACTTTGTCCATGTCCCAGAAGGTCTTGGAATTAAGGGGAGTCCCTTCACGAGATTCAACAAGAGTTTGTTCGTATTGTTTTTGAGCTTGCTTAGCGAGATAGAAGATCTTCTTATAGCCACAGTTTTGTCTTCTTTTAGGGCAACCATTACAGACAAAGGGAGCTTTATCGAGTAAAGTGCAAGGAAGGTTATGGCAGGTAGACTCTCGGACTTGTCTGTTTCGTTTGACTTCTTTGGAAACGGTTGTCGGGTCTTTTAGAATGGACTGTCCAATAGCTTTGAAGGTTTCACCGCACTCTAAGCCTAATTGGATATCATTACGGTCTGAAAGGGTAAGGTGTTTATGTTTTGTCATAGTAGACCTCATTTCTAACTCAAACGTCTCACACTTAATTCCACCATAAAAATCCGTTTTAGACTAATTTCCACTTCGGTTGGGCAAGTGGAAGTTACTTTGAGAAGTTAGC
>CAJNCI010000041.1 GCA_905221215.1 bacterium | reverse complement strand
CTCCTGGTACCACTTTTTCAGTTGATCCATCTTCGAATGTTGCTGGTACTTCATCATCCATTGGTACTTCTGGGTTACCTGGTGTGAATGTTGGTTTTCCAGTTTGTTCTTTACCTTGGATATCTGTTGTTTCAACTGGTTCAGCAGTTGGTGTTACTGGTGTTACTGTTGGTGTGTATTTAGCCGTTACTGGTGTTCCGTTCTTATCTACACGTTTAACTGTTACTCCTTTAGCTGTACCTGTGAATGTTTTCTCAGGTGTGAATGTTACTGTTCCATCTGGTTTTACTGTGTAAGTTCCTTCTCCTGGTACTACTTTTTCAGTTGATCCATCTTCGAATGTTGCTGGTACTTCATCGTCCATTGGTACTTCTGGGTTACCTGGTTTAAACATTGGTTTTCCTGTTTGTTCTTTACCTTGGATGTCTGTTGTTTCAGCTGGATCTGCAGTTGGCGTTACTGGCGTAACTGTTGGTGTGTATTTAGCTGTTACTGGTGTTCCGTTTTTATCAACACGTTTAACAGTTACTCC
>CAJNCI010000040.1 GCA_905221215.1 bacterium | reverse complement strand
GACGCTACCGCACTTGTTGACGCTGACGTAGACGCTACCGCACTTGTTGACGCTGACGTAGACGCTACCGCACTTGTGCTTGCTGATGTTGATGCTACAGCACTTGTGCTTGCTGACGTAGACGCTACAGCACTTGTTGACGCTGAGGTAGACGCTACAGCGCTTGTTGACGCTGATGTTGATGCTACCGCACTTGTGCTTGCTGAGGTTGATGCTACGGCGCTTGTTGACGCTGATGTTGATGCTACCGCACTTGTGCTTGCTGAGGTTGATGCTACGGCGCTTGTACTTGCTGAGGTAGACGCTACGGCGCTAGTACTTGCTGAGGTAGACGCTACTGCACTTGTTGAGGCTGAGGTAGACGCTACTGCGCTTGTACTTGCTGAGGTAGACGCTACAGCACTTGTTGACGCTGACGTAGACGCTACTGCGCTAGTACTTGCTGAGGTAGACGCTACGGCGCTTGTGCTGGCTGACGTAGACGCTACCGCACTTGTTGACGCTGACGTAGACGCTACTGCGCTAGTACTTGCTGAGGTAGAGGCTACCGCGCT
>CAJNCI010000039.1 GCA_905221215.1 bacterium | reverse complement strand
TAGTAAATTAATTTGTGCCATGTTTTCTTATCCTATCTCTTTCCTGTTTTTGTATCTGGAACTACACCTAAAAGCACAAGCCCCATTGTTTCTTCGATATCTTCTGCTCTCTTAACTCTATCATCAAGTAATTCGAATAGTACTACTCCCGCTACAGCTAAGATAAATCCTAATGCTGTCGCTAAGATTCCATTTCTAGGAATATTTGGAGAACTTGGAGATGTAGCTGCTTTTGCTTCTTCTAGTGTTGTTACATCATCAATTTTTGTTACTTCTTTGATCTGATCTGCTGATACCTCTTTTACAGTGTTCGCTAAGTCACTCGCAACTTGTGGATCTTTATCTTGAACAGTGATTGAAATAATACGTGTGTCTTTTGGTGCGTCTACACTAACTTTTTTCGATAGTTCTTTTGCTGTAAGTCCTAGACCACTTTTCTCTGCTGAATCCTCCATAACTTTGTTAGAAAGAATTATCTCTTTATAGTCTTTTACTAATAGTGAACCTAATTGAACGTCTTGTGTTGTGATTGCTTTATCATCTTTCTTTTGGTTAACTACGTAT
>CAJNCI010000038.1 GCA_905221215.1 bacterium | reverse complement strand
ATTGTTTTTTACTCATTAATAATGAAACTATTACAAAAGCTACTAGAGATATTGATAACGAAATCACTACTGGTTCTATAAATTTAATCACATATACAGTTTTTATAACTATATAACTTACTAATCCTAAAACTATAGAACTAAGTGCTCCGTACTTTTCAGCTTTTCTCCAGTACAATCCTAATAAAATTGGCCATAGGAAAGTCGCTTCTAATCCTCCAAATGCAAATAGGTTAACATTAACTATTAGACTTGGTGGTCTCATACTTAATAACATTATCAATAAAATCACAAGAATATTAACACCATATACAAAGACTGGAATTTTCTTACCTGTAATTTTTTCCTTAATAGATTTATTATTAAATAGTAAATCCTTTATTAAAGCAGATGATATTAATAAAAATTGAGCATTCACTGTAGTTATAATTGCTGCCATTGGTGCTGCAAGAACTACTGCTGCTAAATACCAAGGAAGTACTTTTAACGTTATTATAGGAATAACCGAATCGTAGTCTTTGATATCTGGGAATACTCCTCTTGCCATAACTCCTATTAAATGAACTCCAAACATTACTATAAAGATAACAATTGATCCGACAATAATAGACTGTTTTAAGCTTCGTTTATTTTTAT
>CAJNCI010000037.1 GCA_905221215.1 bacterium | reverse complement strand
CATCCTGAAAGATGCTAAACAAAAAGAAGTAGCAGCTACAACAGGATTAACTGCAGACTCTAAAGATGAAAACATCGAAGTTGTGTACACTAAACTAGGTTCATGGGTACCGAAAGTACCAGAAGGATCAACTCCAATCAAACCAACTCCATATCCAAACGATCCGAAAGATCCAACAAAACCAGGAAGCGATAAACCAATCGTACCTTACGTACCAGGAACTACACCAGTGGTACCAAAAGATCCAACTAAACCAATTAGTCCGGATAACCCACTAGTTCCATTAACACCGGTTGATCCAAAAGATCCATCTAAAGGATATGAAGTACCACCAGTACCAACAAATCCAGGTACAGATACACCAATTTACTACGTAACTGATAAGCAAAAAGCTATCACTAACTTCGTAACTGAAAGTGGTAAAGTAGTATCTACTCCAGTAGTAGATGAAGGTGATTCAGGAGCTAACTTCACTAAGTCTAAAGTTGATGAAGTAACTAAGACTATTGAAAAACTTGAAAAAGCTGGATACAGAGTAGTTAAGAACGAATTCCCATCTAAAGATACAGACAGAGTATTTGATAAAGATAAATCTGTAGATCAAATCTTCAATGTAACAGTAGCTGAAAGAATTATTCCAGTTACACCAGGTAAACCAGTAG
>CAJNCI010000036.1 GCA_905221215.1 bacterium | reverse complement strand
GCCTGTGTTCTGCCTTCAAGAACAGTGATGATGTTGAGATTATCAAAATCTTGTGCAATGAAACTCATCTTTCCCTTAGTGAAGGCATACTCGTCCCAGGACATAATCTTAGGAAGACGAGAAAAATCATGCTTAAAACGGAAGTCATTAAGCTTGCGAATGACAGTTGAAGTTGAAATAGCCAGTTGATGAGCGATATCTGTCATAGAAGTTTTTTCAATCAACTTTTGCGCAATCTTTTGGTTGATGATACGAGGAATTTGGTGATTTTTCTTGACGAGAGAGGTCTCGGCTACCAGCATTTTCGAGCAATGATAGCACTTGAAACGACGCTTTTTAAGGAGGATTCTAGTAGGCATACCAGTAATTTCAAGGTAAGGAATTTTCGACGGTTTTTGAAAGTCATATTTCTTCATTTGACTTCCACAGTTAGGGCAAGATGAGGCCTCATAATCCAGTTTGGCGATGATTTCCTTGTGTGTATCCCTATTGATGATATCCATAAATTGGATATTAGGGTCTTTGATATCGAGTAGTTTTGTGATAAAATGTAATTGTTCCATATGAATCTTTCTAATGAGTTGTTTGGTCACTTTTCATTATAGATCTTATGGGACTTTTTTTCTACAACAAAATAGGCTCCATAATATCTATAGGGGATTTACCCACTACAAATATTATAGAGCC
>CAJNCI010000035.1 GCA_905221215.1 bacterium | reverse complement strand
AACCTTAGCAACGGCTTCGGTTGTGTTTGGCAAACCGATGGACTTAGCTAGGTATTCACCCATAGTCGCTGAGATTTTAGACAGACGTTTGCGGTCTTCTTGAGCTTTCTTGTCATTCTCGGCAGTTACCGTAGTCGCTACGGCAACTGTTGTTGTCGTATCAACCAAACTTGAAGTCGTTGATGTGATTTGACTCAAACGATTTTCAACTGCTTGTAGAGATGCGAGGCTATCAGTGATAACTTTTGAAAGAGCCGCATCAGCTGTCGCGTTAGCTGTGTCTTCCTTACGAACAGATGCCTCTTTGTTTGAAGCGGTCTCTGATGCCGCTGGTTTCGCAAGTTCAGAAGTTCCTCCAGCTTGCGATTGAGAAGTGCTTGTGCTTGCTGAATCAGATGCGCTTGTACTTGCACTTTCAGAAGTAGATGTACTTACTGATACAGAAGTACTTGTTGAAGTACTTACTGATTGGCTTTCACTTTCTGAAAGATGCTTACTTGCATTCTTGGAAGCCTCCTCAGACATGGATTGGCTTTGGCTAACAGAAACTGATAAGCTGTCTGCTTGAGCCCCCTCCTGATCTTTTACTGTTCCCAAAGTTACTGTGTCTGTATTCGCAAGTGTTTGATTTGACTCTACTGTCTTTTCAAGAGCGTCGTTGGCATAAACAGTTGTTTGTGTTGCAACTGCTCC
>CAJNCI010000034.1 GCA_905221215.1 bacterium | reverse complement strand
GCTGAGGTTGATGCTACCGCGCTTGTTGATGCTGAGGTAGAGGCTACTGCACTTGTACTTGCTGAGGTAGACGCTACCGCACTTGTTGACGCTGAGGTAGACGCTACAGCGCTTGTTGACGCTGATGTTGATGCTACCGCACTTGTGCTTGCTGACGTAGACGCTACGGCGCTTGTGCTTGCTGAGGTAGACGCTACCGCACTTGTGCTTGCTGATGTTGATGCTACCGCACTTGTGCTTGCTGAGGTTGATGCTACCGCACTTGTTGAGGCTGACGTAGACGCTACGGCGCTAGTACTTGCTGATGTTGATGCTACCGCACTTGTGCTTGCTGAGGTAGATGCTACGGCGCTTGTGCTGGCTGACGTAGACGCTACGGCGCTTGTTGACGCTGAGGTAGATGCTACCGCACTTGTTGACGCTGACGTAGACGCTACCGCACTTGTTGACGCTGAGGTTGATGCTACCGCGCTTGTTGATGCTGAGGTAGAGGCTACCGCGCTTGTGCTTGCTGACGTAGAGGCTACAGCACTTGTGCTTGCTGAGGTAGACGCTACCGCACTTGTTGACGCTGACGTAGATGCTACCGCACTTGTTGATGCTGAGGTAGACGCTACAGCGCTTGTTGACGCTGAAGTAGACGCTACCGCACTTGTTGACGCTGACGTAGACGCTACCGCACTTGTTGACGCTGACGTAGACGCTACCGCACT
>CAJNCI010000033.1 GCA_905221215.1 bacterium | reverse complement strand
ATGATTTTCACCTGACAACGAACAGCTCGTTCGTAGCGTAGAAAGTGATTTCGGATGATAGCTTGTGTTCTCCCCTCAAGAACAGTGATGATATTGAGATTGTCAAAATCTTGCGCAATGAAACTCATCTTTCCCTTGGTAAAAGAATACTCGTCCCAGGACATAATGTTAGGAAGTCGTCTAAAGTCATGCTTAAAGTGAAAGTCATTCAGTTTACGTATGACAGTTGAAGTTGAAATGGCCAGCTGATGGGCAATATCGGTCATAGAAGTCTTTTCAATCAACTTTTGCGCAATTTTTTGGTTGATAATACGAGGAATTTGGTGATTTTTCTTTACGAGAGAGGTCTCGGCTACCATCATTTTAGAACAATGATAGCACTTGAAACGACGCTTTTTCAGGAGGATTCTGGTAGGCATACCAGTTGTTTCGAGGTAAGGAATTTTCGACTGTTTTTGAAAGTCATATTTCTTCATTTGACTTCCACACTCAGGACAAGATGGGGCCTCATAATCTAGTTTAGCGATGATTTCTTTGTGAGTATCCCTATTGATGATATCCATAAATTGAATATTAGGGTCTTTGATATCGAGTAGTTTTGTGATAAAATGTAATTGTTCCATATGATTCTTTCTAATGAGTTGTTTCGTCGCTTTTCATTATAGGTCATATGGGACTTTTTTTCTACACAAAAATAGGCTCCATAATATCTATAGGGGATTTACCCACTACAAATATTATAGAGCC
>CAJNCI010000032.1 GCA_905221215.1 bacterium | reverse complement strand
TTATGGAGCCTATTTTTGTGTAGAAAAAAAGTCCCATATGACCTATAATGAAAAGCGACAAAACAACTCATTAGAAAGATTCATATGGAACAATTACATTTTATCACAAAACTGCTCGATATCAAAGACCCTAATGTCCAAATTATGGATATCGTGAATAGAGATACACACAAGGAAATCATCGCTAAACTGGATTATGAGGCCCCATCTTGTCCTGAATGTGGAAGTCAAATGAAGAAATATGACTTCCAAAAACCATCGAAAATTCCTTACCTTGAAACAACTGGTATGCCTACCAGAATCCTCCTTAAAAAGCGTCGTTTCAAGTGCTATCATTGCTCTAAAATGATGGTAGCCGAGACCTCTCTCGTCAAGAAAAATCACCAAATTCCTCGTATCATCAACCAAAAAATTGCGCAAAAGCTGATTGAAAAGACTTCTATGACCGATATAGCCCATCAGCTTTCCATTTCAACTTCAACTGTCATTCGCAAGCTCAATGACTTTCACTTTAAGCATAACTTTAGCCAACTTCCTGAGATTATGTCCTGGGACGAGTATGCCTTTACCAAGGGAAAAATGAGTTTCATTGCACAAGACTTTGATAATCTCAACATTATCACCGTTCTTGAAGGTAGAACACAGGCTATCATCCGAAATCACTTTCTGCGCTACGATAGAGCCGTTCGTTGTCAGGTGAAAATCATTACGATGGATATGTTTAGCCCTTACTATGACTTGGCTAGACAACTTTTCCCGTGTGCTAAAATTGTACTTGATCGCTTTCACATTGTACAACATCTCAGCCGTGCTATGAGTCGTGT
>CAJNCI010000031.1 GCA_905221215.1 bacterium | reverse complement strand
CAACTTTTCCCGTGTGCTAAAATTGTACTTGATCGCTTTCACATTGTACAACATCTCAGCCGTGCTATGAGTCGTGTTCGTGTTCAAATCATGAATCAATTTGAGCGAAAATCTCATGAATACAAGGCTATCAAACGCTACTGGAAGCTCATCCAGCAGGATAGTCGTAAACTGAGTGATAAACGTTTTTATCGTCCTACTTTTTGTATGCACTTAACAAATAAAGAGATTCTAGACAAGCTTTTGAGCTATTCAGAAGACTTGAAACTCCACTATAATCTCTATCAGCTCTTGCTTTTTCACTTTCAGAACAAGGACCCAGACAAATTCTTCGGACTTATTGAGGACAATCTTAAACAGGTTCATCCTCTTTTTCAGACTGTCTTTAAAACTTTTCTCAAGGATAAAGAAAAGATTGTCAATGCCCTTCAACTACTCTACTCCAACGCCAAATTGGAAGCTACTAATAATCTCATCAAACTTATCAAACGCAATGCCTTTGGATTTCGGAACTTTGAAAACTTCAAAAAACGGATTTTTATCGCTCTGAATATCAAAAAAGAAAGGACAAATTTCGTCCTTTCTAGATCTTAGCTTTTCTTCAACCCACTACAGTTGACAAAGAGCCTTTATACTATTATTCTAAAAAACAAAAAAGAGTTATGAACTCTCATTAAAACGGAGAATAAGGGATTCGAACCCTTGCGCCAGTTACCCGACCTAACGATTTAGCAAACCGTCCTCTTCAGCCTCTTGAGTAATTCTCCTATTAATGGGCACGAGTGGACTCGAACCACCGACCTCACGCTTATCAGGCGTGCGCTCTAACCACCTGAGCTACGCGCCCAA
>CAJNCI010000030.1 GCA_905221215.1 bacterium | reverse complement strand
ACCTTCTGGGACATGGACAAAGTCATTTCTGATGGTGTTAAAAAGGGACAACACATCTATCATATCCTCAAAACTCACAATCTTGATGTCAGCTCCTCAACCGTCTATCGACACATCCGAAAAGGATACCTATCTATCGCTCCTATTGATCTTGCCAGAGCCGTTAAATTCAAAGAAAGACGGAAAAGTAAACTACCTGCCATCCCTAAAGAAGCTAAAAAAGGCCGTTCCTATGAGGATTTCCAAAACTATTTAGTCCTTAATCAACTCGACTCTTGGCTGGAAATGGACACAGTTCTGGGGAGGATGGGAGGTAAAGTCCTACTTACCTTCAACCTGTCTTTCTGTAACTTTATCTTCGCTAGACTTCTGGGTAATAAAACTACCCTTGAGGTTACCAAACACCTCTATGATATTAAGAGCACTCTTCATGAAGCGGATAAAGATTTCTTCCAACTCTTTCCTGTCATTCTTACCGATAATGGTGGAGAGTTTGCCAGAGTTGATGACATCGAAATGGATGTACGAGGAGAGAGTAAACTCTTCTTTTGTGATCCTAATCGCTCTGACCAGAAAGGGAGAATTGAGAAAAATCACACACTGATTCGAGACATTCTACCTAAGGGAACTTCTTTTGACAATTTAACTCAAGAGGATATTAATCTCGTTTGTTCTCATGTCAACAGTGTCAAACGTGCTGCTTTGAATGGAAAGTCAGCCTATGAACTCTTTGCATTTACCTATGGAGAAGAGATTCCTAAGCTTCTCGGTATTTCTAAAATACCTGCAGAAGACGTTTGCCAGTCGTCTAAATTACTCCAACATAAGTTCTAAAAACTAACTTTTAACCCCATTCAAACGTCTCACACTAACTTCCACCATAGCGGAACTTAATCTGAAACGCTTTCAGATGAGGGGATTTTGTGCGCTCTTTTTTTCGATTCATTTTGGCTACAAAAGCGATGAAATCAAGCATGAGTAAAACCAGTGGAACTTACCCTGACACGGATTTCCACTGGTTTTTACGATTTTTATCAGACTAACTTCCACTTGTACTAGCGGTGGAACTTAGTTTGGGAATTTACC
>CAJNCI010000029.1 GCA_905221215.1 bacterium | reverse complement strand
AAGCTGTTTCTTCTGCTTTTGCCGCATCAAATACTTTTTGGCTTCCATCTGGAGCTGTTACTGTTAATTTTGTTTTAATTGTTTCTGATTGAGCATCGTCTGATTTATCATCGATAGTATCTGTGAAATCAACGTTAGCTTTTTCTGATTTTAGTAAATCTACTGAAGCATCTTTTGCTTCTGAGTAACTTGTTGATGTCCCAGCTGGTTTAGCATTTTGAATTGATGCTACATCTGTAGAAGATGCTTCACGGTATGAAACATATCCTTTAAATCCTGATGCTGTTTCAACTTCCCAACCAGCATTTGATTCTTTAGCTGTTACTGCTGTTCCGTCAGAAGATGTCCATTGGTTTGTTACTGAATCATAACTTACTGTAACTACCATTCCTTGCTCTGAAGATGTGTTATCTTTTTTAACTAGAGTCTCTGTACGTGTAACATTACCTACTGCTGTTACCTCACCATTTTTACGGATTTCAGCAATTTTATCTACTAGTGTTGGCGCTGAAGATGTTGCATTCCATGTACGTTCAAATTCATAAACAACAAATTTAACATCACCATTTGCTTGAGCATCTGTGTAAACACGACGTTCAATAAGAGTTGATGTACCATTACCATTATCTGTTAATTCATATGCTTTTTCTGTCGGTAATGAATATTTACCTGTTGCACTGTTAAATACCGCTTTATATGTATTACCTGCTGCGTCATTTACCATAGCAAATTCACGTTGAATATTTGCTTTAACCTTATCAGTTGTTGCTTTTGCTGCAATACTATCAACACCAACGTATTTTGTAGATTCTGGTGTTACAGTTAAGTTAATAGTTGAATCTCCTGTTGTAGATGCAGTTCCTAATACCGTACCTTCTTGTACAGCCGTGTTTGTAGTACCTGCAGCTACTGTCCAGTTTCCATTTTTAACCATAAGTTTTGTAACTGTTCCATCTGGCATTGTAATTTCCGCTTTGTTAGCCCCATTTGAAATTGTCACAGGTACATTTGTTGCATAAGCTTCAACATTCTTAACTGTAATCTTAGGCGCTACTGCGATTGTAATATTTTCATGAGCTTCTTGACCATACATATTCCAATCCATATTTCTTGCGTTGGTTGTATTGTTATAGTCTTTCGCATAAACAGCCGCTGTGAAAATACCAGCTTCACTTGCTGTTCCTGTAATATCTCCATTTTTTGGATTATAACTTAATCCTGGTACAACATCATTTATTGAAGTTTTACTTCCTGTATAATT
>CAJNCI010000028.1 GCA_905221215.1 bacterium | reverse complement strand
GCGCTTGTTGACGCTGACGTAGACGCTACAGCACTAGTACTTGCTGAAGTAGACGCTACTGCGCTTGTTGATGCTGAGGTAGACGCTACCGCACTTGTGCTTGCTGAGGTAGATGCTACAGCACTTGTTGATGCTGATGTAGACGCTACAGCACTTGTTGACGCTGACGTAGACGCTACAGCACTTGTGCTTGCTGAGGTAGACGCTACCGCGCTAGTACTTGCTGATGTAGACGCTACAGCACTTGTTGACGCTGATGTAGACGCTACAGCACTTGTTGATGCTGAGGTAGACGCTACCGCACTTGTGCTTGCTGATGTAGACGCTACCGCGCTAGTACTTGCTGACGTAGACGCTACAGCACTTGTTGACGCTGACGTAGACGCTACAGCACTTGTTGATGCTGAGGTAGACGCTACTGCGCTTGTGCTGGCCGATGTTGATGCTACAGCACTTGTTGACGCTGACGTAGACGCTACAGCACTTGTGCTTGCTGAGGTAGAGGCTACTGCGCTTGTGCTTGCTGACGTAGACGCTACCGCGCTAGTACTTGCTGAGGTAGACGCTACCGCACTTGTGCTTGCTGAAGTAGACGCTACGGCGCTAGTACTTGCTGAGGTAGATGCTACTGCGCTTGTTGACGCTGAGGTAGACGCTACCGCACTTGTTGACGCTGAGGTAGACGCTACCGCACTTGTGCTTGCTGATGTTGATGCTACTGCACTTGTTGAGGCTGAGGTAGACGCTACAGCGCTTGTGCTTGCCGATGTAGATGCTACTGCACTTGTTGATGCTGAGGTAGACGCTACCGCACTTGTGCTTGCTGATGTTGATGCTACGGCGCTTGTGCTTGCTGAGGTAGAGGCTACAGCACTTGTGCTTGCTGAGGTAGATGCTACCGCGCTTGTTGACGCTGACGTAGACGCTACAGCACTAGTACTTGCTGAAGTAGACGCTACTGCGCTTGTTGATGCTGACGTTGATGCTACCGCACTTGTGCTTGCTGAGGTAGATGCTACGGCGCTTGTGCTTGCTGACGTAGACGCTACGGCGCTTGTTGACGCTGATGTTGATGCTACCGCACTTGTGCTTGCTGATGTAGACGCTACGGCGCTTGTGCTTGCTGATGTAGACGCTACAGCGCTAGTACTTGCTGAGGTAGATGCTACAGCACTTGTGCTTGCTGAGGTTGATGCTACTGCACTTGTTGACGCTGACGTAGACGCTACCGCACTTGTGCTTGCTGACGTAGACGCTACAGCGCTTGTACTTGCTGACGTAGACGCTACGGCGCTAGTACTTGCTGAGGTAGAGGCTACTGCACTTGTTGAGGCTGAGGTAGACGCTACGGCGCTTGTGCTTGCCGATGTAGATGCTACCGCACTTGTGCTTGCTGATGTAGACGCTACAGCACTTGTGCTTGCTGAGGTAGACGCTACGGCGCTTGTGCTTGCTGAGGTAGACGCTACGGCACTTGTGCTTGCTGACGTAGACGCTA
>CAJNCI010000027.1 GCA_905221215.1 bacterium | reverse complement strand
GCTGAGGTTGATGCTACCGCGCTTGTTGATGCTGAGGTAGAGGCTACTGCACTTGTACTTGCTGAGGTAGACGCTACAGCACTTGTGCTTGCTGAGGTTGATGCTACCGCGCTTGTACTTGCTGAGGTAGACGCTACCGCACTTGTTGACGCTGAGGTAGACGCTACAGCGCTTGTTGACGCTGATGTTGATGCTACCGCACTTGTGCTTGCTGACGTAGACGCTACGGCGCTTGTGCTTGCTGAGGTAGACGCTACCGCACTTGTGCTTGCTGATGTTGATGCTACCGCACTTGTGCTTGCTGAGGTTGATGCTACCGCACTTGTTGAGGCTGACGTAGACGCTACGGCGCTAGTACTTGCTGATGTTGATGCTACCGCACTTGTGCTGGCTGAGGTTGATGCTACCGCGCTTGTGCTGGCTGACGTAGACGCTACGGCGCTTGTTGACGCTGAGGTAGATGCTACGGCGCTTGTGCTGGCTGACGTAGACGCTACGGCGCTTGTGCTTGCTGAGGTTGATGCTACCGCGCTTGTTGATGCTGATGTAGACGCTACGGCGCTTGTGCTTGCTGATGTTGAGGCTACGGCGCTTGTGCTTGCTGAAGTAGAGGCTACAGCACTTGTTGATGCTGAGGTAGACGCTACGGCACTTGTTGATGCTGAGGTAGACGCTACAGCGCTTGTGCTTGCTGAGGTTGATGCTACCGCACTTGTTGACGCTGACGTAGACGCTACAGCGCTAGTACTTGCTGACGTAGAGGCTACAGCACTTGTGCTTGCTGAGGTAGACGCTACCGCACTTGTACTTGCTGAGGTAGATGCTACCGCACTTGTTGACGCTGACGTAGAGGCTACCGCACTTGTTGACGCTGACGTAGACGCTACCGCACTTGTGCTTGCTGACGTAGACGCTACAGCGCTTGTACTTGCTGACGTAGACGCTACGGCGCTAGTACTTGCTGAGGTAGAGGCTACTGCACTTGTTGAGGCTGAGGTAGACGCTACGGCGCTTGTGCTTGCCGATGTAGATGCTACCGCACTTGTGCTTGCTGAGGTAGACGCTACAGCACTTGTGCTTGCTGAGGTAGACGCTACGGCGCTTGTGCTTGCTGAGGTAGACGCTACGGCACTTGTGCTTGCTGACGTAGACGCTACGGCACTTGTTGATGCTGAGGTAGACGCTACCGCACTTGTTGACGCCGAGGTAGACGCTACGGCGCTTGTGCTTGCTGACGTAGACGCTACGGCACTTGTGCTTGCTGACGTAGACGCTACGGCACTTGTGCTTGCTGAGGTAGACGCTACCGCACTTGTTGACGCCGAGGTAGACGCTACGGCGCTTGTGCTTGCTGAGGTAGACGCTACTGCACTTGTTGACGCTGACGTAGACGCTACCGCACTTGTTGATGCTGACGTAGACGCTACCGCACTTGTTGATGCTGACGTAGACGCTACTGCACTTGTTGATGCTGATGTAGACGCTACGGCACTTGTGCTTGCTGAGGTAGAGGCTACGGCACTTGTGCTTGCTGAGGTAGAGGCTACCGCACTTGTTGACGCTGACGTAGAGGCTACCGCACTTGTTGACGCTGAGGTAGACGCTACTGCACTTGTTGACGCTGAGGTAGACGCTACAGCGCTTGTACTTGCTGACGTAGATGCTACAGCGCTTGTTGACGCTGAGGTAGACGCTACCGCGCTAGTACTTGCTGAGGTAGACGCTACAGCACTTGTTGAGGCTGACGTAGACGCTACCGCACTTGTTGACGCTGATGTTGATGCTACCGCACTTGTGCTTGCTGACGTAGACGCTACGGCGCTTGTGCTTGCTGAGGTAGACGCTACCGCACTTGTGCTTGCTGAGGTTGATGCTACCGCACTTGTGCTTGCTGAGGTTGATGCTACCGCACTTGTTGAGGCTGACGTAGACGCTACGGCGCTTGTGCTTGCTGATGTTGATGCTACAGCACTTGTGCTTGCTGACGTAGACGCTACAGCACTTGTTGACGCTGAGGTAGACGCTACAGCGCTTGTTGACGCTGATGTTGATGCTACCGCACTTGTGCTTGCTGACGTAGACGCTACGGCGCTTGTGCTGGCTGAGGTAGACGCTACCGCACTTGTGCTTGCTGATGTTGATGCTACCGCACTTGTGCTTGCTGAGGTTGATGCTACCGCACTTGTTGAGGCTGACGTAGACGCTAC
>CAJNCI010000026.1 GCA_905221215.1 bacterium | reverse complement strand
TCAAAAAACGGATTTTCATCGCTCTAAATATCAAAAAAGAAAGGACGAAATTTGTCCTTTCTAGATCTTAGCTTTTCTTCAACCCACTACAGTTGACAAAGAGCCAGAAGATTTTACTCTTATATACTTAATCCGTCATGTCCGATACCAACGTTCGATGCTCTAATGGAATACTGCACATAACTAGTAAGAAAATGAAACCGGACTGAATCCAGAAGAGGGCCAAGTCAAAAATTCCGTGCACAGCAACCACTGTAAGGAAAGACAGATAAAGACCAATAATCGGACGTTTCCCCGACTCCTGACTCATATCCATCATCAATCGAACAGGAGCGACAGAAGACAAAACTAATAAAATAGTCCCCACAATTCCGTAACTCAGAATCGTGTCAATATACAGACTGTGTGCATGTTCATGATAAGGAGCATTTATCCGAGGATAAGAGTGCATATAGGTTAATGGCCCCTCACCCCAAAAAGGATTTTGCTTAAACAAGGCCATCCCAGCATCCCAGATAGAAATGCGTTCTTCCATAGAAGAGTCTAAAGTCCCCATCCGAACTCCCAAATCACTAGAAAAGAGGAAACTCAAGCCAATCGCAAAGACCCCAATACTGAGCCAAAAGGCCTTCCAGTTTTTAATGGTCGTAAAGAGATAGATGATTGCTCCAGCGATAATAGCAGGAAAGGCAGTTCGATTTTGAGTAAAGTTCAAACCAAAGAGATTCACAAAGCCTGCAATCACACAGAATACTTTCAACCAATTTAACTTGGTTGTTGTAAACAGATAGAAGGCAATCATGATACAGAAACAACAAATAATTCCATAATAATTAGGATTAAAGAAGGTCACTTCTGCACGATTCTGATGCCAAACCTGCATATTGGGTGAAAGAAAAGCATAATTGAATTTCTTCACAATTTGAAAATGTTCTAAACTCGCAAAAGCAGCTGACAATACGCTACCAAATAAGACGAGCTGCAAAATCAAGCGAAAGAATTTATGTGATAAAATCGACTGATAGTGCAAAAAGAAAACAGTAAATAGAAAAATTCCTACTGAAGCCACAACTCCCATCCAATTTTGTGCAAAAACGGATATAACAGTACTATAGCCAAGAAAAAGAAGCAGCATCGGATGCTCCCCCATTTTCTGAAGAATACTTTTCATGTCTCCTGTAAAAATCAAACTGATAATATATAAACAGAATACAACTACAAAAAGATAAAAGGGTAAAAAGATACTCAGGATAATTCCCAATAAAATCAGCTCTTTACTAGACAACCCTTTCAGCTTTTCAATAAAGCCTATTGATTTCAAAACGAATCCTTTCTCTCCAAATCACTTGATTCAGATAATAGTAAGCTATCCTATATTGTACCACTTTTTAAGCAATTTGAAAACAAAGGAAACGCTTCCCTAGGTAAAAAATCGAGCAAAATACTGAGATTTCACAACTCAAGCTTAATGACTAGATTCACTCCAAAAAATCGTGCTGAAAATACTAGGCATATGTTAAAATAGTAGTAATATAATAAAGATTTGACCAACTATCCAAACTATATTTAAATCATTTACAATTCCTAAGGAAAGGAAACACCATGAAATCATACCAAGCCGTCTACCAAATTCTAGCAAAAGAAACCGATTATATCAGCGGAGAAAAGATTGCAGAAGAACTATCACTGACCCGAACATCAATTTGGAAAGCCATCAAGCGTCTAGAACAAGAAGGCATTAAAATTGATAGTATCAAAAACAAAGGATATAAACTGGTGAATGGAGACCTTATTCTTCCAGAACTTCTAGACGAAAATCTTCCAATTAAAATCAGTTTTAAACCCGAAACAAAATCAACACAATTAGATGCAAAAGAAGCAATTGATTTAGGGAATGAAGCAAACACCCTCTATCTAGCTTCCTATCAAACAGCTGGTCGAGGCCGTTTTCAACGTTCTTTCTACTCCCCACAAGGTGGCATTTATATGACCCTCCATCTTAAACCAAATCTCCCCTATGATAAATTACCATCCTACACACTACTTGTAGCTGGAGCTATCTACAAAGCCATTAAGAACCTAACTTTAATAGATGTCGACATAAAATGGGTCAACGATATCTACCTCAAAAATCATAAAATTGGAGGAATCCTCACTGAGGCAATGACCTCTGTAGAAACAGGCTTAGTCACAGATATCATTATTGGAGTAGGAATCAACTTCACTATTAATAATTTCCCACAAGAATTAAAAGAAAAAGCTGCTAGCTTATTTAAAACTACAGCTCCAATAACAAGGAATGAATTAATCATAGAAATCTGGCGTGCTTTCTTCGAAACACCAGCAGATGAGTTATTATACCTATATAAAAAACAGTCATTCGTTCTAGGAGAAGAAGTTACTTTCACACTAGATCAAAAAGACTACAAGGGACTTGCTAAAGACATCTCTGAAAGTGGAAAACTTTTAGTTCAATGTGATAACGGAAAAGAAATTTGGCTAAATAGCGGAGAAATTTCACTAAAAACTTGGAAGTAATAGCAAAGTTCTACAACAAAAAATGGCTCTATAATATTTGTAGTGGGTAAATCCCCTATAGATATTATGGAGCCTATTTTTGTGTAGAAAAAAAGTCCCATATGACCTATAATGAAAAGCGACAAAACAACTCAT
>CAJNCI010000025.1 GCA_905221215.1 bacterium | reverse complement strand
ACCTCAGCGTCAACAAGTGCGGTAGCGTCTACCTCAGCAAGCACAAGCGCTGTAGCCTCTACTTCAGCAAGCACAAGCGCCGTAGCCTCAACATCAGCCAGCACAAGCGCTGTAGCGTCTACCTCAGCAAGCACAAGCGCCGTAGCGTCTACATCAGCAAGCACAAGTGCGGTAGCATCAACGTCAGCAAGCACAAGTGCTGTAGCATCAACATCAGCGTCAACAAGCGCCGTAGCGTCTACCTCAGCAAGTACAAGTGCTGTAGCCTCTACCTCAGCATCAACAAGCGCCGTAGCGTCTACCTCAGCAAGTACAAGCGCTGTAGCGTCTACGTCAGCCTCAACAAGTGCGGTAGCGTCTACGTCAGCCTCAACAAGTGCGGTAGCGTCTACGTCAGCCAGCACAAGCGCCGTAGCGTCTACCTCAGCAAGCACAAGTGCTGTAGCGTCTACCTCAGCGTCAACAAGTGCTGTAGCATCAACATCAGCAAGCACAAGCGCAGTAGCGTCTACCTCAGCAAGCACAAGCGCAGTAGCGTCTACGTCAGCAAGCACAAGCGCTGTAGCGTCTACCTCAGCGTCAACAAGTGCGGTAGCGTCTACCTCAGCGTCAACAAGTGCGGTAGCATCAACCTCAGCAAGCACAAGTGCTGTAGCGTCTACATCAGCCTCAACAAGTGCCGTAGCGTCTACCTCAGCGTCAACAAGTGCGGTAGCGTCAACGTCAGCGTCAACAAGTGCTGTAGCGTCTACTTCAGCCTCAACAAGCGCTGTAGCGTCTACCTCAGCAAGCACAAGTGCCGTAGCCTCAACATCAGCAAGCACAAGCGCCGTAGCGTCTACGTCAGCCTCAACAAGTGCGGTAGCATCAACATCAGCAAGCACAAGTGCAGTAGCGTCAACATCAGCCAGCACAAGCGCCGTAGCCTCAACATCAGCAAGTACTAGCGCGGTAGCCTCTACCTCAGCAAGTACAAGCGCTGTAGCATCTACCTCAGCGTCAACAAGCGCTGTAGCGTCTACGTCAGCAAGTACTAGCGCTGTAGCGTCTACTTCAGCGTCAACAAGCGCTGTAGCGTCTACGTCAGCCAGCACAAGTGCAGTAGCGTCTACGTCAGCCAGCACAAGTGCAGTAGCGTCTACCTCAGCGTCAACAAGCGCTGTAGCGTCTACCTCAGCAAGCACAAGTGCCGTAGCGTCTACCTCAGCTTCAACAAGCGCTGTAGCGTCTACCTCAGCAAGTACAAGCGCTGTAGCGTCTACCTCAGCAAGCACAAGTGCCGTAGCCTCAACCTCAGCAAGCACAAGCGCTGTAGCATCAACCTCAGCGTCAACAAGCGCTGTAGCATCAACCTCAGCGTCAACAAGCGCGGTAGCGTCTACCTCAGCAAGCACAAGTGCTGTAGCATCAACGTCAGCAAGCACAAGCGCGGTAGCCTCTACCTCAGCAAGCACAAGCGCGGTAGCCTCTACCTCAGCAAGCACAAGTGCAGTAGCATCTACCTCAGCAAGCACAAGCGCTGTAGCGTCTACCTCAGCAAGTACTAGCGCTGTAGCGTCTACTTCAGCGTCAACAAGCGCGGTAGCGTCTACGTCAGCAAGTACTAGCGCGGTAGCGTCTACCTCAGCGTCAACAAGTGCGGTAGCGTCTACCTCAGCAAGTACAAGCGCGGTAGCATCAACCTCAGCAAGCACAAGTGCTGTAGCGTCAACATCAGCCTCAACAAGTGCAGTAGCGTCAACGTCAGCAAGCACAAGTGCGGTAGCATCAACATCAGCGTCAACAAGCGCCGTAGCGTCTACCTCAGCAAGTACTAGCGCAGTAGCGTCTACTTCAGCAAGCACAAGCGCAGTAGCCTCTACCTCAGCAAGCACAAGTGCTGTAGCGTCTACGTCAGCAAGCACAAGTGCAGTAGCGTCTACGTCAGCAAGTACTAGCGCGGTAGCCTCTACGTCAGCCAGCACAAGCGCTGTAGCCTCTACCTCAGCGTCAACAAGTGCCGTAGCGTCTACATCAGCAAGCACAAGTGCTGTAGCGTCTACCTCAGCCTCAACAAGTGCGGTAGCGTCTACGTCAGCAAGCACTAGCGCTATAGCCTCTACCTCAGCCTCAACAAGTGCTGTAGCATCTACCTCAGCAAGTACTAGCGCGGTAGCGTCTACCTCAGCATCAACCAGCGCAGTAGCGTCTACGTCAGCAAGCACAAGTGCAGTAGCGTCAACATCAGCATCAACAAGTGCAGTAGCGTCTACATCAGCATCAACAAGTGCTGTAGCGTCTACATCAGCGTCAACAAGTGCTGTAGCGTCTACCTCAGCAAGTACTAGCGCTGTAGCGTCAACATCAGCAAGCACAAGTGCAGTAGCGTCTACCTCAGCGTCAACAAGTGCGGTAGCGTCAACATCAGCAAGTACAAGCGCGGTAGCATCAACCTCAGCAAGCACAAGTGCGGTAGCATCAACATCAGCAAGCACAAGTGCTGTAGCGTCAGTAGTTACAAGTAAAGGATTGCCTGAAATCCATTCTAAGAGTGCTCTTGATATTGCTAGTGTGATTGTTTCTGATTCAATTAGTACTTCTGTATCTGAGTCGGCGTCAGTAAGTACCTCAGTGTCTGAATCATTCTCAAGATTATCAAGTATGTCAGATCCGGATAGTACGGATAAACCGAACTTTAGTTTGAGTGACAGTGTTTCACAGTCAACGAGTCTAAGCGCATCAATCTCAACATCGGTGTCTATGTCGACTTCAACAAGTACGTCACTTTCAGATGCAATTTCTGATAGTGCCTCAACGGCAAGCTCGCTTGTAGAATCAAATGTTGAACATTCTACTTCACGCGTTGGAAATGGTGCCGGATCGACAGCTAAGTCAAGACAGCAATTGCCAAATACAGGTACAGAAGCATCCAGAACCTCTGCGCTTTTAGGAGCTTTGGCCGCTGTGACTGGGTTAGGTTTGTTTGCGAAACGTCGCAGACGTGATGATGAAGAAGAAATGTAAACAATCTTTCTGTAGCATATCTATCTGTGGATAGATGATTAAAAGTGTGTGGAACCGAAGTTTCGCTATAAGAAAAAGTGAACAAAACTAGTTTTCTGGAAATCAGAATTCAGTTTAGTTCACTTTTTGTTTTATATAGTGCATTGAATCAAGAGCAGGACACATCAGTTTCTAAAATATTGTGAAAAATTAGGTTGAATTTCTCAATCAATTTGTTCATATTCTATAAGGCTGGGCAAAAAGTCTTGAAAATCAAAAAACGCATAGTATCAGGTATTGAACAATCTTGATACCATGCATTTTATTGTAGGGAGATTTACTTCATTTTCTCCTAAAATTGAGTTTTCGCCCATCCTCACTAGAGTAGTACGTCGCGACTACTAAAACATTTCTAGAAATTAATACTCTTCGAAAATCTCTTCAAACCACGTCAGCGTCGCCTTACCGTGCGTATGGTTACTGACTTCGTCAGTTTCATCAACAACCTCAAAACCGTGTTTTGAGCTGACTTCGTCAGTTTCATCAACAACCTCAAAACCGTGTTTTGAGCTGACTTCGTCAGTTTCATCTACAACCTCAAAGCTGTACTTTGAGCAACCTGTGGCTAGCTTCCTAGTTTGCTCTTTGATTTTCATTGAGTATAAGTTGGTTTTCCTAATCAATTTCCAATAGCTATATTAGCGATAAAGTTAGTATACGAATGAAATATTTTATACATAATTATAAAATGAAACCGTTATATTATATATTTTGAAGGCATCCCGAAATGCTAACATAAAAATTCAATATATTTAATAAAATATCGAAATTCAACCAAAATAAAATAGTTATAAATTAAACTATTTTATAAAACTAAAGAGAAATCGTTTTCAGAAAACTTGTGACAAAAATTTAATATTTCGCAATTTAGAAACATAAAAACGCTTAAAATTTGAACTCTATATCAATAAATTCGCTTAAAATGGGGACTTTGATGATATTTATAAAAATGGCATCGTTTGCATATAATATGTATGTAAAATGCTTTTTTTTAGGTAAAAATGTTTTGAAACGTATTGAATTACTTGAATCTAAAGTGTATAATATAAACTGGTGTTTTATTGATAAATGCACATGAATATAGAAGGAAAGGAATCTAAAATATGTTTTTTAGACGCCAAGAAGGTGAATATAGAGAGACGGATCGTGTGACCCGTTTCAAGTTGATCAAGTCGGGTAAGCATTGGTTGCGTGCCTCGACCTCTCAATTTGGACTCTTTAAAGTCTTGCGTGGTGGTGTAGACGCTGCTCAGGTAACAACTGAAGTAATCGAAGAACAATCAGCAAATACACTGACTGGGTTGGATATCCTGAAAGGGATAGCCGCGGCAGGAACGGTACTTGGGGGAGCAGTTGCAACACAAACAACTGTTTATGCCAACGACGCTCTTGAAAAGACAGTAGAGTCAAATCAAACACTTGC
>CAJNCI010000024.1 GCA_905221215.1 bacterium | reverse complement strand
AGCTAAGCGACTTCCATATCTCACAGGGGGCAACCCCCAACTACTTCCGGCGTTCTAGGGCTTAACTTCTGTGTTCGGCATGGGTACAGGTGTATCTCCTAGGCTATCGTCACTTAACTCTGAGTAATACCTACTCAAAATTGAATATCTATTCAAATCAAGAAAACCTTGCGCTTTCATATTCTCAGTTACTTTGGATAAGTCCTCGAGCTATTAGTATTAGTCCGCTACATGTGTCGCCACACTTCCACTTCTAACCTATCTACCTGATCATCTCTCAGGGCTCTTACTGATATAAAATCATGGGAAATCTCATCTTGAGGTGGGTTTCACACTTAGATGCTTTCAGCGTTTATCCCTTCCCTACATAGCTACCCAGCGATGCCTTTGGCAAGACAACTGGTACACCAGCGGTAAGTCCACTCTGGTCCTCTCGTACTAGGAGCAGATCCTCTCAAATTTCCTACGCCCGCGACGGATAGGGACCGAACTGTCTCACGACGTTCTGAACCCAGCTCGCGTGCCGCTTTAATGGGCGAACAGCCCAACCCTTGGGACCGACTACAGCCCCAGGATGCGACGAGCCGACATCGAGGTGCCAAACCTCCCCGTCGATGTGAACTCTTGGGGGAGATAAGCCTGTTATCCCCAGGGTAGCTTTTATCCGTTGAGCGATGGCCCTTCCATACGGAACCACCGGATCACTAAGCCCGACTTTCGTCCCTGCTCGAGTTGTAGCTCTCGCAGTCAAGCTCCCTTATACCTTTACACTCTGCGAATGATTTCCAACCATTCTGAGGGAACCTTTGGGCGCCTCCGTTACCTTTTAGGAGGCGACCGCCCCAGTCAAACTGCCCGTCAGACACTGTCTCCGATAGGGATCACCTATCTGGGTTAGAGTGGCCATAACACAAGGGTAGTATCCCAACAACGTCTCCTTCGAAACTGGCGTCCCGATCTCTTAGACTCCTACCTATCCTGTACATGTGGTACAGACACTCAATATCAAACTGCAGTAAAGCTCCATGGGGTCTTTCCGTCCTGTCGCGGGTAACCTGCATCTTCACAGGTACTAAAATTTCACCGAGTCTCTCGTTGAGACAGTGCCCAAATCATTACGCCTTTCGTGCGGGTCGGAACTTACCCGACAAGGAATTTCGCTACCTTAGGACCGTTATAGTTACGGCCGCCGTTTACTGGGGCTTCAATTCATACCTTCGCTTGCGCTAAGCACTCCTCTTAACCTTCCAGCACCGGGCAGGCGTCACCCCCTATACATCATCTTACGATTTAGCAGAGAGCTGTGTTTTTGATAAACAGTTGCTTGGGCCTATTCACTGCGGCTGACTTAAAGTCAGCACCCCTTCTCCCGAAGTTACGGGGTCATTTTGCCGAGTTCCTTAACGAGAGTTCTCTCGCTCACCTGAGGCTACTCGCCTCGACTACCTGTGTCGGTTTGCGGTACGGGTAGAGTATGTTTAAACGCTAGAAGCTTTTCTTGGCAGTGTGACGTCACTAACTTCGCTACTAAACTTCGCTCCCCATCACAGCTCAATGTTACAGATATAAGCATTTGACTCATATCACACCTCACTGCTTAGACAGACACTTCCAATCGTCTGCTTTAGTTAGCCTACTGCGTCCCTCCATCACTACATACTCTAGTACAGGAATATCAACCTGTTGTCCATCGGATACACCTTTCGGTCTCTCCTTAGGTCCCGACTAACCCAGGGCGGACGAGCCTTCCCCTGGAAACCTTAGTCTTACGGTGGACAGGATTCTCACCTGTCTTTCGCTACTCATACCGGCATTCTCACTTCTATGCGTTCCAGCACTCCTCACGGTATACCTTCATCACACATAGAACGCTCTCCTACCATACCTATAAAGGTATCCACAGCTTCGGTAAATTGTTTTAGCCCCGGTACATTTTCGGCGCAGGGTCACTCGACTAGTGAGCTATTACGCACTCTTTGAATGAATAGCTGCTTCTAAGCTAACATCCTAGTTGTCTGTGCAACCCCACATCCTTTTCCACTTAACAATTATTTTGGGACCTTAGCTGGTGGTCTGGGCTGTTTCCCTTTCGACTACGGATCTTAGCACTCGCAGTCTGACTGCCGACCATAATTCATTGGCATTCGGAGTTTATCTGAGATTGGTAATCCGGGATGGACCCCTCACCCAAACAGTGCTCTACCTCCAAGAATCTTAATGTCGACGCTAGCCCTAAAGCTATTTCGGAGAGAACCAGCTATCTCCAAGTTCGTTTGGAATTTCTCCGCTACCCACAAGTCATCCAAGCACTTTTCAACGTGCCCTGGTTCGGTCCTCCAGTGCGTCTTACCGCACCTTCAACCTGCTCATGGGTAGGTCACATGGTTTCGGGTCTACGTCATGATACTAATCCGCCCTATTCAGACTCGGTTTCCCTACGGCTCCGTCTCTTCAACTTAACCTCGCATCATAACGTAACTCGCCGGTTCATTCTACAAAAGGCACGCTCTCACCCATTAACGGGCTCGAACTTGTTGTAGGCACACGGTTTCAGGTTCTATTTCACTCCCCTCCCGGGGTGCTTTTCACCTTTCCCTCACGGTACTGGTTCACTATCGGTCACTAGGGAGTATTTAGGGTTGGGAGATGGTCCTCCCAGATTCCGACGGGATTTCTCGTGTCCCGCCGTACTCAGGATACTGCTAGGTACAAAGACTATTTTAAATACGAGGCTATTACTCTCTTTGGCTGATCTTCCCAAATCATTCTTCTATAATCTTTGAGTCCACATTGCAGTCCTACAACCCCGAAGAGTAAACTCTTCGGTTTGCCCTTCTGCCGTTTCGCTCGCCGCTACTAAGGCAATCGCTTTTGCTTTCTCTTCCTGCAGCTACTTAGATGTTTCAGTTCACTGCGTCTTCCTCCTCACATCCTTAACAGATGCGGGTAACAGGTAGTACCTGTTGGGTTCCCCCATTCGGAAATCCCTGGATCATCGCTTACTTACAGCTACCCAAGGCATATCGTCGTTTGTCACGTCCTTCTTCGGCTCCTAGTGCCAAGGCATCCACCGTGCGCCCTTATTAACTTAACCTTATTTTTGACCTTTCAGTCATAAACTCTTTTAATACTACAGCGTTTCGGTTTATTTTCTTGTTACTATTTGATATAGATATTCAATTTTCAATGTGCATTACTTGGTGATCTCTCACCAATGGAGCCTAGCGGGATCGAACCGCTGACCTCCTGCGTGCAAAGCAGGCGCTCTCCCAGCTGAGCTAAGGCCCCACAAGACCTCTCAAGACTAAACAAGACCAATGCGCAGTTCCTTATCCTTAGAAAGGAGGTGATCCAGCCGCACCTTCCGATACGGCTACCTTGTTACGACTTCACCCCAATCATCTATCCCACCTTAGGCGGCTGGCTCCTTACGGTTACCTCACCGACTTCGGGTGTTACAAACTCTCGTGGTGTGACGGGCGGTGTGTACAAGGCCCGGGAACGTATTCACCGCGGCGTGCTGATCCGCGATTACTAGCGATTCCGACTTCATGTAGGCGAGTTGCAGCCTACAATCCGAACTGAGACTGGCTTTAAGAGATTAGCTTGCCGTCACCGGCTTGCGACTCGTTGTACCAGCCATTGTAGCACGTGTGTAGCCCAGGTCATAAGGGGCATGATGATTTGACGTCATCCCCACCTTCCTCCGGTTTATTACCGGCAGTCTCGCTAGAGTGCCCAACTGAATGATGGCAACTAACAATAGGGGTTGCGCTCGTTGCGGGACTTAACCCAACATCTCACGACACGAGCTGACGACAACCATGCACCACCTGTCACCTCTGTCCCGAAGGAAAGCTCTATCTCTAGAGCGGTCAGAGGGATGTCAAGACCTGGTAAGGTTCTTCGCGTTGCTTCGAATTAAACCACATGCTCCACCGCTTGTGCGGGCCCCCGTCAATTCCTTTGAGTTTCAACCTTGCGGTCGTACTCCCCAGGCGGAGTGCTTAATGCGTTAGCTGCGGCACTAAACCCCGGAAAGGGTCTAACACCTAGCACTCATCGTTTACGGCGTGGACTACCAGGGTATCTAATCCTGTTTGCTCCCCACGCTTTCGAGCCTCAGCGTCAGTTACAAGCCAGAGAGCCGCTTTCGCCACCGGTGTTCCTCCATATATCTACGCATTTCACCGCTACACATGGAATTCCACTCTCCCCTCTTGCACTCAAGTTAAACAGTTTCCAAAGCGTACTATGGTTAAGCCACAGCCTTTAACTTCAGACTTATCTAACCGCCTGCGCTCGCTTTACGCCCAATAAATCCGGACAACGCTCGGGACCTACGTATTACCGCGGCTGCTGGCACGTAGTTAGCCGTCCCTTTCTGGTAAGATACCGTCACAGTGTGAACTTTCCACTCTCACACTCGTTCTTCTCTTACAACAGAGCTTTACGATCCGAAAACCTTCTTCACTCACGCGGCGTTGCTCGGTCAGACTTCCGTCCATTGCCGAAGATTCCCTACTGCTGCCTCCCGTAGGAGTCTGGGCCGTGTCTCAGTCCCAGTGTGGCCGATCACCCTCTCAGGTCGGCTATGTATCGTCGCCTTGGTGAGCCGTTACCCCACCAACTAGCTAATACAACGCAGGTCCATCTGGTAGTGATGCAATTGCACCTTTTAAGCAAATGTCATGCAACATCTACTATTATGCGGTATTAGCTATCGTTTCCAATAGTTATCCCCCGCTACCAGGCAGGTTACCTACGCGTTACTCACCCGTTCGCAACTCATCCGGAGAAGCAAGCTCCTCCTTCAGCGTTCTACTTGCATGTATTAGGCACGCCGCCAGCGTTCGTCCTGAGCCAGGATCAAACTCTCATTAAAAGTTTGAGTTCTCACTCATTTCTGTCACTGACAGATTTATTGTTTTTTCATTGTTCAGTACTACAACCTTAGTTGTAGTGCCCTGCACATTGGTTCGTCTTGTTCAGTTTTCAAAGGTCTTTGTCGCTTGCTTCTCTCAAGCGACAACTATATTAGTATATCACAGTCGCTTTCGCTTGTCAACACTTTTTTTGAAACTTTTTTAAGTTTTTTTCATCAAGTGCCTCAACCGCAACATACCATAGTCCGTACGGGATTCGAACCCGTGTTACCGCCGTGAAAAGGCGGTGTCTTAACCCCTTGACCAACGGACCAGAGTTGGTATTTTCAACTCTTACTATTATACCGACTTTTTCTTTTTTGTCAACATCTTTTTCTAATTTTTTT
>CAJNCI010000023.1 GCA_905221215.1 bacterium | reverse complement strand
TACCGCACTTGTTGATGCTGAGGTAGACGCTACAGCGCTTGTTGACGCTGAAGTAGACGCTACCGCACTTGTTGACGTTGACGTAGACGCTACCGCACTTGTTGACGCTGACGTAGACGCTACCGCACTTGTGCTTGCTGAGGTAGACGCTACGGCGCTTGTTGACGCTGAGGTAGAGGCTACCGCGCTTGTTGATGCTGAGGTAGAGGCTACCGCGCTTGTTGATGCTGAGGTAGACGCTACAGCACTTGTGCTTGCTGATGTTGATGCTACAGCGCTAGTACTTGCTGACGTTGATGCTACAGCACTTGTTGACGCTGACGTAGACGCTACAGCACTTGTTGACGCTGAGGTAGAGGCTACGGCGCTGGTTGAGGCACTTTGTGATCTGTAATCCGAGTCAGATAAATTAGGCTTAAATATATCCGTCGTATCATCATTATAGGTAACTGTGACCATACCATCTCTACCTACAGAGACAGTTTTTATCTGCTTGTTAGGATTCGCATCTTCAATCGCTTTTTTAATCTTATTCCTATCAGTTTCTGTTGGTGTAGTAAGATTCTCCACCTGAATTACTGGGGAAGCTGGAGTATATTTCTCACTCAACGGAGCTTGTATAATGACATACTTTTCAGCCTTTAAATTGCCCGACAAATCTTTAACCCTTGCAAAACGTGTCCAAATATTGGGTGTATCATCATCATTATCTGGTGTTGCAGTATTAGTATAATCTTTTCTTGGATTAAATACCTGATTAGCATTATAAGTTCCATCACTCGTTAAATTATGAGTATAAGGCTGTGCTTGAGACGCATCTGTTAATTTATTTGTTCTTTGATTAGCAATCCCTCCTGTAGAATGATCAATTACATTTCTTGTAACATATGTCAACTGCTCATTAGTCTCATTGTTCCAAGCTTCTATATGAGTAACTTTTCCACTATTGTCCCAAGTTTCAACCCTGACACGGAACTGGTCACCCGCATAGATTTTATTTCTTCCCTGTGAATCTTTAGGAGCATCTACCCACTTGCCATCACGAAGAACTTGAACCTTAACAGTAACTTTCGGTGCTTCTGTTTCCTTAGTGATTTCGTTCGTAGTTACTCCAGAAGTTAATGTTTCCTTACCGCCACCTGGGAGAGTCACTTCTTTTTCCTGCTTCACTGTAATTTCACCTGTAGGAAGCACCCCATTAGGAAAGGCTGTGTAATCTATTTCTCCATTATTTTTATTCGGTGAACTTGGATTAATAGGTGAGGTAAATGTAACACTTGTTGCACCAGCTGGAACCTCTTTCTTGATTGTCTGATTACCAATCGTCAAGGTTACTGTCGCACCTGGTGTCACATCTGTCACTGTAATACTACGATTCGGCAGACCTCCTTGTAGCTTCACTTGATCATCTGCGATTTGTGGTGTTTTTGGTTTCACCTTAATCGTTACAGGAACTGTTCTCGTATTTCCCTCTCCATTGTATGAACCTTGAGGAAGAGTAATTCTAACCTTCTTAGTGTATACACCCGGAGTTGCTAATTCCGTATTACTTAATCCTTCTGCCCAACTATAAGTAGCCCCACTCGGAAAGGCGACAGCTGAATTAGAATTTTTCAGTGCAGCGCTCGGATTATCAAGAATAGAAAGCCTATTACCTGCGGTTGTGACAAACTCTGACTTAGCTGCCACTGGATCAACTACCGTATAATTAAAGCTGGTCTCACTTGTCAAGGCTGGATTATCTGCCGAAGCAGCTCCTCCAAATCTGGCATTTGGATAAGTAGCAGTTAAAGTATAGCGGGTACTATGACTCTGACCATTTGCACCAGTTGTGTTCCATACTTGACCAAATGAACGGTTGTCGGCAGGTGTTGTGATCTCTGCACCTTGGTTATTCACCTTATACTTATAAGCCCATTTCGTACCTGATAATCTCTGATCCCCAAGATTAGTATATTGCTCAATCGTTCCACCAATATTATTAGCCCAGTTTCCTTGTCTACCTTCTGGAATTTTATCGAGACTAGATCCCTCAGTCCCTTTAAAGGAGTAGAACTCTCCTTTCACACCATTGTGACTTCTAACTTCAACCTTTGGATAAACTGTATAGTTATAAGCAATGTCTTTACTTACACCTTTAGAGTCAGTAACTGTCAAGGTCACTGTTTTTTCACCTGGTGTGGATAAATCTGGAACTCCATTTTTCCAAACTACCCTTGTATTTTCAGGCAAATCTGTGCCATCAGCAGATTTGATAAAATTACGAGCTGTCAAGCTATTTGGATTCTCTCCTGCAACAGCGTAAAAACGATCTGACTTAGTTTTATAATTTTGTTCCAATGTTGGAATAACTGTTCTTGTTGTTCCATCTTTATAGGTAATCAGCACATTTCCATTGCTCTGTGGAGTATAGGTACTGATACGATGTTTATCCTGTGGATAAGCCTTTTCAACAGCTGCTTTGATAGCATTTTTATCTGAAGGAGTTAAATTAGCAATATCTCGAACCGGTATCGAAGGAACTGTTTCTTCACCCAATCTATCCTTCAACTGACCCTGCTCAAGCTTAATATTGTTTCCTTGAGACCAATTTTCTGAACGATCTCTAACTATAACCGAACGTTTTATAAAATGTCCAGGTGCATATGGCAAATCTGATTTAATGTTACCTTGATTCTCACCAGTATCAATGGTATGAGGCTTAGTCTCCGTGGCTGTAGTAGAAACATTATTGATATTGTTTAGAATTGCAGTTCCCCAACTATCATCAAGTATATTTCCGCTGGTAATAGTAGTGTGACCATTGCTGTCACCTATTTTCACTTCAGTTTTGTCAATCTTTCCACTGTTATCACTAAATGTAGTAATAAAGCGCAGTTGATCACCTGCATAGAAAATATATTTATCGAAAACATCGTCTCTCGTGGATGGAACTGTTTCCCATTTACCAGTTGTAGGATTTTTTACTTGTACAGTTGTCCTAGCAACAGGTCTAACTGTTTCGCGAGTAATTGTTTTATTAGTAGGAGCTGATTCCAACGTTTCATTACGATTCGTTACAGGATTAAGGAATTCCTTGCTTTGTTTAACTGTTACATTTCCTATTGGGAGAAGACCATTGCTATCTGCAACATCAGTAGAAGAGAAGGTTACATTTCCATTACCATCTGCTTGTTTAGTAAGAGTCTTACCACCGATTGTCAAGGTGACCTGCGCATTTGGCAATGCATTCGTTACGGTAATTCCTTTATTTGGAAGACCACCTGTATTCGTTACCTGATCTGTTGAGATTTGTGGTGGATTGGGTCTGACTTTGATAGGAACTGAAACATTTTTACTATTTCTTCCAGCATTATGTCCTGGATTAGTCGTACTTTCTGGAAGAGTCAGTTTGACCTCTTTTACATATATTCCCGGATTAGCTACTGTAGCGGCATCCGGTGTCGATACCCAGTTATAATCTGAACCATCAGGAAAGGCTACATTTGGATTAGCATTTTCAAGAGCAGTTTTTGGATTAGCAATAACACTCTTGAGGGATTCTATATTTCCAACTGTAGTTGAAATATCTTGTTTAGGTTGCGGATCCGCTACTGTATAGTCAAAAGTCGCTGAACTTGTTAAGGCAGGATCACTAGACGAAGCCGTTCCAAAACGTCCTTGTCGATATGTTGCAATAATCTTATAAGTCGTATGGTGAGTTGTAGGTTGATTATCTGTAGCACTCTCAACTGTTGTATGCCACACACTACTAAAGGCAGGAGAGCCATCTTTTGTAGTTAATGAATTGCTTTGAGAATTATTTAATTTATACTCATATTTAAAACTTGCCACATCTGAAAGAGTGTCAATATTTGTATATAGTCTTGAATAACCTCCAATGTTATTAGCATAACTTCCACCGACAATTCCATCTTTACCTCTATCAGCTTTAAAGGCATAGAATTCCCCACTTTTACCGTTACGTTCCCAAGGTTTAACCTTTTCTAAGACAGTATAGTTATACTCAACTTCCTTAGTCTCACTTCCTTTAGTAACGAGCAAGGTTGCTTTTTTCTGACCAGGAGTTGATAAATCTAAAGTTCCAGGTTTCCAAGTAACATTGGTATTTGAAGGCAAAGCTCCACCATTACCATCTACAACAAAGTCACGAGGGTTAAGTTGAGTGGATTTTTCTCCTTCAACTGCATAAAAGCGGTCTGATTTGGCTTGATATGGTGCCTTTGCAGTAGCAGAGCTTGTCGCTCCATCTGAGTTAAAGTTATAAGATGTAGCTGTGACATCTGTTTTATCTTTAACTGCCTCTTCGGAAATAGTCACATTACCATTCGATTTATCTAAAGTCACACCAGATGGAAGTGGATCAGTATTTTCCCATGTAGTTCCCGATTTTTTAATCGTAATTTGAGTAGGAGTGTTAGCAGTAGTCGATGTAGTCGGTGTATAGGATATATTTACCCTATCATTATCTGTCGCTGGACTAACAACTACACTACCATCATTTTTAGGATCAACATTTGGTTTTGTAGCAGTAGACTTAGCAACATTTTCAAAGAAAACTTCTGAAACATCGACTGAGTCGCCACCCTCATCATCTTTATAAATGGTCTTAAGCTGCTTACTTAGACCTATCTTGGTTCCAGTAATTTGTGCTTTTCCATCTAAATCATGGTGCTTAAGAATCGCTTGTTTATCAGCTTGAGTCAGTTCATCTCCCAGTCGTGAGATATCCATATTATCAGGTACGGATAAGTAGACTTCTTTCCCATCCACTCTGGCTTTAACAGCCATATTTTCCCCTACTCCTGAACCAATCCTATTACTACCACCAACCCATTCTACGTTCTTGATATTTAAATTTTTAACCTTATTTCGAACATCAGATGAAACTGGTTTAGTATTCGGAAGAACATCAGGCCAATGGAAATCAAAACCATTATTATGGTGCTGATTAGTTACCTGATCATTATAATCTTCACGATCGTGGGGAATTTCGAAACCTGGTATAGTATTTGACTTATCATCTATTTTTTTAACAAAAGATGCTGGATCAACCATTTGGTCTTTAGAAACCCGATTAGATGCAACTCCTTGATCAATCACAGGCTCATAAACATCAGCTTGAGTCACAATTTTAAACGGAAGCGTAAATGAACCCGAATTTGGCGTAGCAACAGTCAGTTCATTATGACCTCTAGAAAAGCTAATTGCTCTAGTATTAGCCTGATATCTAATCCATTCGCTACTATCAGTTCTTCCTTTGATTGAGTAGGTAACATTTCCAACAGGCGCATCAGTTTTTTCCCCTGTTAAATTATCATAAATATTCGCAATGTTGCTTACACTCCCTGAAGTTAAAGAATTTAATTTCCCATACTTCAAAAAAGTAGACGGAACTCCTGACTTCAACTCTAACGAATAGCGTGCCGGAGAACCATTCATTTGTAGGTAGTTTCTATGGCGAGAATTTTCTAAGGAACGGAAACCAGCCATATAAAAATCATCAGTATTTGTTGGGCTAGTCGTTGTATATTTGAATTTATATATTTCCCGACGAGCAGAGCCTTTAGGATTAATGGCAAATACATTAGCTGTAGCATCTTCGATAGTATTAAAGGCGAAGTCCCCAGCCTTTTTTATCTTATCCGATATTTTATCTGTCTGATAGTATGCCTCTGGATTATTAAATGCAAAGTCTCGCAAGCTTGTAAGCGAACCTCGACCAACCCCACTCGGACCCACACCAGCTACATTTTCATAGTAAGGCCCACCACCATTATTTTTAGCATTCCCAATAGCTGCTCTGAGGAATTCACTTTTAGAATTACTTAGAAAAGCCCTGGCAGCCTCGTTGGTATTGTTTCCTTCACTTTTCCCTAACAAATTCCACGTTGAATTTGAATTAGCATTATCTTTTTGCCAAACTTCCATGCGAGTAACAGTATGACCTTTTGGTACAGTAAAGTAGAAATAGGGATTATCATGCGGTTCGCCAGTATTATTAAAAGTAACTTCCCATTCTGTTGTATTACCATTTCTCGTTGAAGTCATATAAACTTGGTTACGAATATTTTTGACTAGAACACGTGTAGCAACATTGGCACTTCCAGGTTGTCTGCCATTTCCCTGTTTTCCTTCTGTTGCATAGATATAGGTACCAGGTTTGTATCCGTTAGCCAAAGAATTACTATTTTTTGATTCTTCCTCTGATATTACATAGGCAACTGTAGCATCGTTAAAATTAGTATTTCCTGGAGTATTCTCAGGTGCTACCTCCCTAAAGCTAACTCCTCGCTCCATCTGTCTACCATTTAGCACACTACGTTTACCGTTGTTAGCACGGAGGACAGCGTTGACGATTGAGTTTTGCGCAGACGTAGCTTGCTTGATAACATCTGTCAAGTCAGCATTTGGAGTTTTCAATGCTTCTTCGATAGCTGTTACAGCAGCATGAACCTTAGCAACGGCTTCGGTTGTGTTTGGCAAACCGATGGACTTAGCTAGGTATTCACCCATAGTCGCTGAGATTT
>CAJNCI010000022.1 GCA_905221215.1 bacterium | reverse complement strand
AAATCTCAGCGACTATGGGTGAATACCTAGCTAAGTCCATCGGTTTGCCAAACACAACCGAAGCCGTTGCTAAGGTTAATGCAGCTGTAACAGCTATCGAAGAAACGCTGAAAACTCCAGGTGCTGATCTTACAGCAGTTATCAAGCAAGCACAAGCTGCAGAAGCCTCTATCGCCAATGCCGTCCTTCGCGCCAATAATGGTAAACGTAGTTCGTTGAATGGTAGACAGATGGAGAGAGGGGCACAGCCTCGTGCCATTAATACACAGGTTGGTTCACGTGCAGTAGGAGTGGCTAACGAGAATCGTGAAAATGGCGAAAACTTAAAATCTTACGTATCTGGTTATAATGATTCTGCACAAAATCATTTGAGAGATCACGTGGCTGTTGCATCGGAGCCTGTATATGATGCAAATGGTAAAGTAACCTCTATCATTTGGACACTGATTGCAAATCCGCTTACGAATCGTGGTTATACTAATGTGATTAAGTGGATGCAGGTTCCAGACCAGCTAGAGATGCCTGATACTATTATCACGACAGGTTATAAAAATCTAATAACAAGTACAACAGAAAAACCAAATCTGAATTTCGCTAACCTTCCTGTTGATAAGTCAAATCCGCTTAACTTGCCAGACAAATTTGGTGAGACTGTTGCAGGTGGTAATGATGGATTTGCTAAACAGGGGACAGCAACATACGATAGAGGTCAGTTTGCAAATGGAAGTCAAGGCTTTGTTTCTCTCTATCATCCAGATGAATCTAAAAACTTGCTAAAAGCTTTATCTGATAATAATGACCAGTATAAACGCCCTATATGGAACGAAATCTCTCCAGCAATCGTTCCGCGTGTTTCAGACCCACGTGTTATTTGGCAAACGGTTAATATCGGTGGAACGCAAAGTGAAGTAAACGTAACACGCTTTGAGACAAGAGTAAAACCCGGTGTTACTTCTGAGCAAATAAAAAATATGAAACTGTTATTTGGTTTAGGTTCGCCAGGTACGACCTTTGCAACGGTGGGGCTCCACACCAATCCTCTTGGGATGAGCTACGAAAAAGCTTATCCACTAGCCGCAGCAGAAGGTGGCAAGTATTTTGTTAACCAGGTCGAAGCTCCATATATTACCAATAATTATGCCAATGCAGGTTTGAAATGGTGGTATGAGGGCTCCGCGTCAAATGCCTTTACGGATCCGAACCAATATTTAGTAAGAAAAGGTACTAATGATTATGGTGGTGATAAGTTACCTAGTAACTCACGAATAGAGTGGAGAGATTCTAACGGTCAAACAATCGAGAAGAAGAATGTTGGACGCACTCCAGGGGTCTTTAACAATAAGATACATGTAACCTTCCCAGATAATACAACAAAAGATGTAGATACTCAGTTTATCGTTAAGCCTTACGCGCCAAAAATTACGAGTAAATTTGTAGAAGGTAAAGATCATCAAGATATTCAGGTTGAAAAAGCAGCCCCAGGTAAGAAAGTTGCTCTTTACCAAAATGGTGTGAAAATACAAGAGGTAACAGCAGATAGTAACGGTCGTGTAACCTTTAGCAATGTTAATCTACAAAACAATGCAGTCTACAAGACTCAAACGGTAGTTGATGGACAGCCACAATATACAGATAGAAGTGGAGCCAAAAAGACGTCTGTTGAATCTGATTTTAGTAATGAGATTCGAGCTGTCAATATTGACTCAACTGGACCAGTTATTACAGCAGGGGACAACGGACGAATCAATTTAACTGTTGGAGAACCAGCTAATGTTCACTTGTCAGCTTCTGATGCAACAACTGGTAATTCAGGCATGAAGACCATTACTTATGATGCAAGTAAGTCTACAGGAACCAACCTTGATAAATCGACTACAAACTTTAACAATGTTTTGACAGCAGGAAATGCAGTTAGGAATAATGATGGTTCTATGTCGAGAACGTTGACAGGTACTCCTACTAAAATTGGTCTTTATGAGAATGTTAAGGTGACGGCTACAGATGCGGTTGGCAATACAACTGAGAAAACTGTTACAGTTGCTGTTAATCCAGCTCCACCAACAATTGAAACGGATCTTGATAATAGAGTTGGACAGAGTGCGAATGTTGTAGTTAACGTCGGATCAAACATTCCGAACGGTTCAACTGTTACCCTTCAGGGGCCAAATAATACAAGCCACACAGGTACAGTTTCAAACGGGAAAGCAACGGTTACTGTTCCAAATGTACAGGCTGGTTCATATGTAGCTAAGACAACTGTAACCTTACCAAATAACAAGGGAACTTTATCTTCTGAAAGCAGTGCACCTGAGGTTTCAACACCTGATGCAATTAAACCAGTTATTACAGGAGTTCCGGCTAATAAACTAATTAACATAGTTGTAGGAGATTCTGTTGATTTAAAAGTCACAGCTTCAGATAATGAAACAGGTAATTCAGGTATTAAAACATTCAACGGTTTGGCATTTGTTCCAATTCCAGCAGGAAGTGGTTCACTATCGTTGGAAAATAAACATGTGAATGCTGATAAGACAATGTCTGCTAATTTACGTGGAACGATTACTAAAGTCGGAACTTATGATAATTATATCTTCGCGGCAACAGATGGACGTGGGAACACTCAAAATGATGCGGTAACGATTGTTGCTCGTCCAAGCACCCCTACAGTTACTAAGAATTTGACTGAAGAAGGTGGTATGCCAACGGGAATTACGGTAACAGATATTGACCCACAGGCAACTAAGGTTACAGTGACAGTGGGGAATAAATCTATTACTAAGGAGATTCCAGCAGGGACAACTAGTGTAACTGTTACGCCAACTGAACTTGGTTTGGACAATGGTGTATTGCCTGTCAATGGAACGGTAACAGCTAAGGTTGCTGCGCAAGATTCTCGTCGTCCAGCAGGTACTTTCCTTGAGTCAACAGTAAGTGACCCTGTAACTATCACACCAGAAACAGAAAAACCAGTTATTAACTATTCATTTGAAGTGTTAGATAAGACAACGAATACTTGGAAACCAGTTCCTTCTACGCTTAACTCAGAAGGTAAACAGGATTATTCTATCTATTCAGGTGATGAACTTCGTGTGAAAACCATAGTTACAGATAACAGTGGAAAAGTTAAGACAGTTACATTTGGGGATAAAATAAGTTGGAAAAATGACTTATTTGATTTTCCTGCTTGGGGAACAAGTACAGGTGGAACCTTTAGAGATACGGTGACGAATGCGTCGGAAACAGCTCCGTATGAGGGGACATCTACTGTAAAGATGGGAGAAAATGTTGTTTGGGCACCTAATAAGACTCTGACTCGTCAAGTCAATGCTGTCGATGGAGCAAATAACTCATCTAGCACTGATGCATTTATTATCCGTCATGCAAGTCTTGCAGTTAAAAATGCAGATCTTAATCCAACTGAAAAACCTACAGTCAATGACTTGAGCAATCCAACAGATCCAGAAAAAACAACTCTGATAGCTAATATTAAGACAGCTCATGGTGTTGATGGTCGTATTAAGAATGTATCGATTAATGGTGATACTGCAACGATCCAATATAAGGATAACACTACTCGTACACTCAAGGTGGCAGATATTGCTAAACCAAAAGCTCCAACGGTTACAAATGATTTGTCAAATCAAGGTGGTCTTGCGAAAAACATTACGATTACAAATATTGAACCAAAAGCAACGTCTGTTACGATTAAAATCGGAGATGAAACTTATACAGTCGATAAGCCAGCAGGTGCAACTAATCTGACAGTAACTCCTGCAGAACTTGGTTTGAATGTATTGCCAGCCAACGGAAGTGTCAAAGCTACAGCAAACATTACGGATTCTAATGGCGTTACAACCCCATCTGCTGAAAGTACAGGTGTCAATATTACCCCTGAGACGGTTAAGCCGGTAGCGAATACAGTTGTAGAAATTTACAATAGAGCGACTAAAGAATGGGTAGCTGCTCCTAAGACGATTTCAGGTGGAAATCCAGTATATACTTTTTATGCTGGTGACCAAATTAGATTCACAACATCAGCCACTGACAATAGTAACTATATAAACAAAACAACGGTTAAACAAGGGGGTGATGGAGGTAGAGAGGTTCAAAATGGAAATGTTTTGGATGATACTTTTGGAACAGCACGTGTAGACAATATTGCTTCTATTACAGATGCCTCAGCTACAAATCCAGCTATCCTAGTTGCAGAGGGAACGGTTAAAGAAGAACTTCAATACAACACTAACAATAAAGCGACTCGAACGATTACAGCTACAGATGTTGCAGGAAAAGAGTCAGTAGGAAATACATTTAAACTTGTGCAAGGTGATTTGGCAGTAAGAAATGCTAACTTGAATCCTGATAAGAAGATTAAAGTTACAAGTCTGTCTACTTTGACAGATCCGGAAAAAGCAAGCATTGTAGAATCCATCAAGAATGCCCATGATACGGCTACACAAAAAGAAAAAGATCGTATCAAGGAAGTTACCTTCGAAGGAACTAATGCTAAGATTACCTATAAAGACGGTCAGTCTCGTACCAAACCAATCTCAGAATTGGCAATGGAAGTTAACCAACCAGTTGTTGAAAATCTAACTGGACGTGGAGGCTTGCCAAATCAAACCATCACGGTAACTAATGTTCTTCCAGGGGCAACTGTAACCTTGACAGTTGCAGGTCAAACTCTTAAGCCGAAAAAAGCAGAAGGTAATGCTACCAGCGTAACCTTTACTGCAGAAGATTTGGGAGCAGCTTACACCGCAAACAATGGTCTGCTTCCTTCAGGTAACGTGACTGCGATCCAAAGTGTACCAGCAGGTCCAAATACAAATGAAGTATTAACCTCAGAGCAAGGTACTGGGACTATTACTAATGAAACTGAAAAACCAAAAGTAGAAGTTGTTCTGCAAGTTAAAGATAAGAATAATAATTGGGTTGATCAACCTAAGAAAGCTGTTCGTAACAATGCTACTGACGAAGAAAGACGCTCTGCTCAAGGATATGAACTTTTCGCTGGGGATGAATATCGCTTTGTTATCAAAGTTACAGATAACAGTGGTAAAGTTCGTACTGTAGAAGTATGGGATGGTCGTAATGTCCAAACTAACATGACAGAAACGACTCATAATTCTAATGGAACGATTACAAATATTACTGGAACTCCGACAACAGCTACTACTACTGATCCAGCTAAATTGACAATTGACGGCATCTACAATGCAGGTCAACGATATGACGCAAGAAATGTTTGGACACGTCAGATTCGTACAAAAGACCTTTCTGAAAATACGAATAATGACACTACATTTAAGGTTGTTCAAGGGAAATTAAGTGAAAAATTCCCAGGTAAGAAACCAGAAACGGTTGTTCAAGTAAGTAATACGACTACTTTGTCTGAAGAGGATAAACAAAAGATTCTTGAAGCGGTAAAAGCATCAAATCCGCAAGATGCAAACCGTATACAAGGCTATGAAATATCAAGTGACGGTACTGTGACCATTACTTATAAAGATGGTACAACGAATCCAGTAAAACCAGACTTATCTGACTCTGACTATAGATCGAAATCAGCTTCAACAAGTGCGGTAGCATCTACATCAGCATCAACAAGTGCGGTAGCGTCAACGTCAGCCTCAACAAGCACCGTAGCCTCTACGTCAGCATCGACAAGTACCGTAGCGTCTACCTCAGCGTCAACAAGTGCGGTAGCCTCTACCTCAGCGTCAACAAGCGCGGTAGCATCAACATCAGCAAGCACAAGCGCCGTAGCGTCTACCTCAGCAAGCACAAGCGCAGTAGCCTCTACCTCAGCAAGTACTAGCGCAGTAGCGTCTACTTCAGCAAGCACAAGCGCCGTAGCGTCTACCTCAGCCTCAACAAGTGCTGTAGCGTCTACGTCAGCAAGTACAAGCGCCGTAGCGTCTACCTCAGCGTCAACAAGTGCGGTAGCCTCTACATCGGCAAGCACAAGCGCAGTAGCGTCTACGTCAGCAAGTACTAGCGCCGTAGCATCAACATCAGCAAGTACTAGCGCGGTAGCGTCTACCTCAGCGTCAACAAGTGCGGTAGCGTCTACCTCAGCCTCAACAAGTGCGGTAGCGTCAACGTCAGCAAGTACAAGCGCTGTAGCGTCAACGTCAGCAAGCACAAGCGCAGTAGCCTCTACCTCAGCGTCAACAAGCGCCGTAGCATCAACCTCAGCGTCAACAAGTGCGGTAGCGTCAACCTCAGCGTCAACAAGTGCGGTAGCGTCAACGTCAGCAAGCACAAGTGCGGTAGCATCAACATCAGCAAGCACAAGCGCGGTAGCCTCTACCTCAGCAAGTACTAGCGCTGTAGCGTCTACATCAGCAAGTACTAGCGCCGTAGCGTCTACGTCAGCGTCAACAAGTGCTGTAGCGTCTACGTCAGCAAGTACAAGCGCTGTAGCGTCTACGTCAGCCTCAACAAGTGCTGTAGCGTCTACCTCAGCGTCAACAAGTGCCGTAGCATCAACATCAGCAAGCACAAGCGCGGTAGCATCTACCTCAGCAAGCACAAGCGCTGTAGCGTCTACCTCAGCAAGTACAAGCGCTGTAGCATCAACATCGGCCAGCACAAGCGCTGTAGCGTCTACCTCAGCAAGCACAAGCGCTGTAGCCTCTACCTCAGCAAGTACAAGCGCTGTAGCGTCTACCTCAGCATCAACAAGTGCCGTAGCGTCTACGTCAGCGTCAACAAGTGCCGTAGCGTCTACCTCAGCAAGTACTAGCGCTGTAGCGTCAACGTCAGCAAGCACAAGTGCGGTAGCATCAACATCAGCAAGCACAAGCGCTGTAGCCTCTACCTCAGCAAGTACTAGCGCTGTAGCGTCTACATCAGCAAGTACTAGCGCCGTAGCGTCTACGTCAGCGTCAACAAGTGCTGTAGCGTCTACGTCAGCAAGTACAAGCGCTGTAGCGTCTACGTCAGCGTCAACAAGTGCTGTAGCGTCTACGTCAGCGTCAACAAGTGCTGTAGCGTCTACCTCAGCAAGTACAAGCGCTGTAGCGTCTACATCAGCAAGCACAAGTGCTGTAGCGTCTACCTCAGCAAGTACTAGCGCGGTAGCGTCTACGTCAGCAAGCACAAGCGCCGTAGCGTCTACGTCAGCAAGCACAAGCGCCGTAGCGTCTACGTCAGCGTCAACAAGTGCTGTAGCGTCTACATCAGCAAGTACTAGCGCGGTAGCGTCTACCTCAGCAAGCACAAGCGCCGTAGCGTCTACATCAGCAAGCACAAGTGCCGTAGCATCAACATCAGCAAGCACAAGTGCTGTAGCGTCAACATCAGCAAGCACAAGTGCGGTAGCATCTACATCGGCAAGCACAAGCGCCGTAGCGTCTACCTCAGCCTCAACAAGTGCAGTAGCCTCTACCTCAGCAAGTACTAGCGCCGTAGCGTCTACGTCAGCAAGTACAAGCGCTGTAGCGTCTACGTCAGCAAGCACAAGTGCGGTAGCGTCTACGTCAGCGTCAACAAGTGCAGTAGCATCAACCTCAGCAAGCACAAGTGCGGTAGCGTCTACGTCAGCCTCAACAAGTGCCGTAGCGTCTACTTCAGCCTCAACAAGTGCGGTAGCATCAACATCGGCCAGCACAAGCGCTGTAGCGTCTACGTCAGCGTCAACAAGTGCCGTAGCGTCTACCTCAGCGTCAACAAGTGCGGTAGCCTCTACGTCAGCGTCAACAAGTGCGGTAGCCTCTACCTCAGCAAGCACAAGTGCCGTAGCGTCTACCTCAGCAAGCACAAGCGCCGTAGCGTCTACCTCAGCATCAACAAGTGCAGTAGCGTCTACGTCAGCATCAACAAGTGCGGTAGCGTCTACGTCAGCATCAACAAGTGCGGTAGCGTCTACGTCAGCGTCAACAAGTGCCGTAGCGTCTACCTCAGCAAGCACAAGCGCCGTAGCGTCTACCTCAGCCTCAACAAGTGCAGTAGCCTCTACCTCAGCAAGTACTAGCGCTGTAGCGTCTACCTCAGCATCAACAAGTGCGGTAGCGTCTACCTCAGCATCAACAAGTGCAGTAGCGTCTACGTCAGCAAGCACAAGTGCCGTAGCGTCTACCTCAGCAAGCACAAGCGCCGTAGCGTCTACCTCAGCAAGCACAAGTGCTGTAGCGTCTACATCAGCAAGCACAAGTGCGGTAGCATCTACATCGGCAAGCACAAGCGCCGTAGCGTCTACCTCAGCATCAACAAGTGCAGTAGCCTCTACCTCAGCAAGTACAAGCGCCGTAGCGTCTACCTCGGCGTCAACAAGTGCGGTAGCGTCTACCTCAGCCTCAACAAGTGCGGTAGCGTCTACGTCAGCAAGCACAAGTGCCGTAGCGTCTACCTCAGCAAGCACAAGCGCCGTAGCGTCTACCTCAGCAAGCACAAGTGCTGTAGCGTCTACCTCAGCAAGCACAAGTGCGGTAGCATCTACATCGGCAAGCACAAGCGCCGTAGCGTCTACCTCAGCCTCAACAAGTGCAGTAGCCTCTACCTCAGCAAGCACAAGCGCGGTAGCATCTACCTCAGCAAGTACTAGCGCTGTAGCGTCTACCTCAGCAAGTACTAGCGCGGTAGCATCAACATCGGCCAGCACAAGCGCCGTAGCGTCTACCTCAGCGTCAACAAGTGCTGTAGCGTCTACGTCAGCGTCAACAAGTGCTGTAGCGTCTACCTCAGCAAGTACTAGCGCCGTAGCGTCTACGTCAGCGTCAACAAGTGCTGTAGCGTCTACCTCAGCATCAACAAGCGCTGTAGCGTCTACCTCAGCAAGTACTAGCGCCGTAGCGTCTACGTCAGCGTCAACAAGTGCTGTAGCGTCTACCTCAGCATCAACAAGCGCTGTAGCGTCTACCTCAGCAAGTACTAGCGCCGTAGCGTCTACGTCAGCGTCAACAAGTGCTGTAGCGTCTACCTCAGCGTCAACAAGTGCGGTAGCATCAACATCGGCCAGCACAAGCGCTGTAGCGTCTACGTCAGCAAGCACAAGTGCGGTAGCATC
>CAJNCI010000021.1 GCA_905221215.1 bacterium | reverse complement strand
ATGAGTTGTTTTGTCGCTTTTCATTATAGGTCATATGGGACTTTTTTTCTACACAAAAATAGGCTCCATAATATCTATAGGGGATTTACCCACTACAAATATTATAGAGCCAATTAGTAGATATTTGGTGTGGTATAATGTTTACAAATGACATAGGAGAAGTAGTGTGAAAAGAAAATGGTTATTTAAGGATTACTATGATACAACGATTATCATACTTGCGTTGATATCTGTTGCTCTAGTCTTTCTTGGATTTGCTGAGATGATTGATTTGGATAATCCTCCATACAATATTATTGATTTACTACTTTGGGGTGTTTTCGTGGTGGATTATGGCTGGCGGTTCTTTTTAAGTAAAGGGAAATGGCGATTCATAATTGAAAATATCTTTGATCTGCTAGCTATCCTTCCTTTAAATGCTATTTTTACAGTGTTTCGATTAGGACGCATCTTTCGCCTAGCAAAGCTGACAAAATTATTGAAACTGACTCGTCTTTTAAGAATCGTTGGATTGACTGGTAAGCTGGAAAAGAAGATTGGAAAACTTTTACGAACAAATGGCTTACTTTATATTTTCTATCTCAATTCCTTTATTGTGCTGGTAGGAAGTTCGATTTTATCCGTTGTTGAAGAAAAATCTTTTTCAGAAAGTCTTTGGTGGGCTCTTGTTACTGTAACGACAGTTGGTTATGGGGATATTGTTCCGACTTCGATCTTTGGTAAATGGTTAGCTGTCTTATTAATGCTTGTCGGTATTGGAACAATAGGAATGTTAACGAGTGCCTTGACGAACTTTTTTGTAAAAGATAATCCAGATGAACAGATAAAACTTGATAAACTCCAAGATGAATTGTCTAGTCAGAGAATATTACTAGAGAAACAATCCGAGAAGATAGAAGAACTGCATCGAATGATACAAGATTTGCTTGAAAAAAGGTAATTTTGACCATTTAAAAACCACTCAATGAGTGGCTTTTTACAATCCTGCAAATTCTTTGATTTCTTGTGCTGACATTGAAGAGTCGCAACGGACATTGATTTGTCCATCTGCAATGTGAACAAAGCCTGGTACAGTTGGGATTCCGTAGTGTGAGCGGAATGCTTGCAACTCATTGAGTTGGCTTGGTTCTTCACTATTGATGAAGTAGATGTGAGCTTTGGTTTCAGCTACGACACCTGCCAATGTACCTGCAAATTTACGGCAGTAAGGGCAAGTTTTACGACCGATAAAGAAGGTTGCAGTTTCTTTTTTATCAAGAGCTTCTTGCGCACGCGCAACTGTAGTGACTTCAAGGTCTTTGATATTATCTAAAAATTGTTCCATGAGATTACCTCGCTTTCATTGATATGTCTAGTATGCCATAAAGTTTCTAAAATTGCTTAGATTTGATACGAAAAAAAGATGAGATTGGTTTGTCTCATCTTTTATAGAATTTTATTTTACAAAAGCATTGATTTCTGCTTCGATGTTAGCGATTTTAGCTTGTGATTCTTCGTTGGTTTCCCCTACAACTGCAATGTAGAACTTGATTTTTGGTTCTGTACCTGAAGGGCGAACGGCAATCCATGAACCGTCAGCAAGTGTATATTTCAATACATCACTTGGAGGAGTTGTCAAGTTTGTAACAGTTCCGTCAGCAGCAGTAGCAGTTTGAGCCTTGAAGTCTTCTACGACAGTGATAGCTGTTGTGTTCCATTCTTTTGGAGCATTGTTGCGGAATTTAGCCATAATTGCTTTGATTTGTTCAGCACCATCGACACCAGAAAGAGTTACAGAGATAGTCTTTTCTGCGTAGTAGCCATACTCTTTGTAGATTTCTTCGATACCGTCAGCAAGGGTCAAACCACGTGAACGGTAGTAGGCAGCAAGTTCAGCAACGACAAGAACAGCTTGGATAGCATCTTTATCACGTACGAATGGTTTAATCAAGTAACCGAAGCTTTCTTCAAACCCCATCATGTAAGTGTGGTTGTGTTTTTCTTCGAATTCTTGAATTTTTTCAGCGATGAATTTGAAACCAGTCAAGACGTTGAACATAGTTGCGCCGTAGCTTTCAGCAATCTTCGTTACCAAGTCAGTTGATACGATAGATTTACATAGGGCTGCATTTTCAGGAAGAGTTCCAGCGTTTTTGTGGGCTTCCAAGATGTATTTAGCCATGATAGCACCGATTTGGTTACCTGAAAGGTTGAGGTAGCTACCATCTTTTTGAAGAACTTCAACACCAACACGGTCAGCGTCAGGATCAGTTGCGACAAGAACATCTGCACCAACTTGGCGACCAAGTTCTTCAGCAAGTGCAAAGGCTGCTTGGTTTTCTGGGTTTGGAGATTTTACAGTTGAGAAGTCTGGGTCAGCAGTTGCTTGCGCTTCAACGACTTGAACAGAGTCAAATCCTGCTTGGGCAAGAGCACGACGAGCCAACATTTCACCAGTACCATGAAGTGGTGTGTAGACAATTTTCATGTCTTTACCGAATTCTTCAATCAAGGCTGGGTTGATGTTTACGTCCTTAACCTCTTTAAGGTATTCTGCGTCAACAGCTTCGCCGATAACTTCAATCAAGCCAGAAACTTTTTCAGCTTCCACATCAGCAACTTCAACTGCAAATGGGTTTTCGATTGCACGGATATAAGTAGTCAAAGCGTCCGCATCGTGTGGAGGCATTTGTCCACCGTCTTCACCGTAAACCTTGTAACCGTTAAATGGAGCAGGGTTGTGGCTGGCTGTGACCATGATACCCGCGAAACAGTTGAGGTGACGAACTGCAAATGAGAGTTCTGGAGTTGGACGAAGGCTTTCAAATACATAAGATTTGATACCATGTTTAGCAAGAACTGCTGCAGATTCAAAGGCAAACTCTGGTGAGAAGTGACGGCTATCGTAGGCGATTGCGACACCACGTTCTTTTTCGTTTCCACCTTTTGACTCAATCAAACGAGCCAAACCTTCAGTAGCTTGACGAACAACGTAGATGTTGATGCGGTTTGTACCAGCACCAATCAAGCCACGCATACCTGCAGTACCAAATTCAAGATTTGTATAGAAGGCATCTTCCTTTGTTTTTTCGTCCATATTTTCCAAATCTTGACGAAGGTAGTCAGGAAGCTCCGCAAAATCAACCCATTTCTGGTAATTTTCTTGGTAAGACATTAAAATTCTCCTTTGTTTTTAAAACATTTAATCAGTTTCATTATATCATTTTTTTTAGTTTTAGTAAATGCTTATACTCCTCTAAAATCTTTTCGACAAACCAGGTCAGCTTAACTTTGCTGTGTGTATGAGGTTGATGTGGGGAAAAACTCAATTTCAGGAGAAAATGAAGTAAATCTTTCCACAATAAACCGCATATTATCAAGGTTCTTCAATACCTGATTATATGCGGTTTTTAATTTTAAAGATTTTTCCCAGTCTTGTGGCAAGATGTTTAGTTTGCTGTTTGACTTTATATATTTTTTAGCTCTAAGAAGGCCATCTTGAATAGATGGTTTTCCTGACCGTTAGTGCTGGTCTTACAACAAGGCCTCAAACTCAGATACTGTCATACCCAACTGCTGACTGGCAACCTCAGATGGCAGCAGACCTTGACGTACTAGATTTGTTAACATCGCGAAACCACCTTCAGCTCGACCCCGTTCTAGCCCCTGTTCTAAGCCTTTTTCGATTCCTCTTTCCTCAGCTTGTTCCAAGGCATAGTCCTGTGCTAACAAGGCTTGTTCTTCACGCATACGTAGTTGACTAAACATTTTCCTGTCCTCCTCGGACCAGCTTTTATAGTCCAGCAGTTGGTCTGCTTGGCTGATGGCTCGCTCGGGCTCTTGAGTAAAGGGTTTGTTCCCGAAAAACTCCAACCACGGCTTACGAACCTCGTCTTTGCTGGTTTCTCTGTATTTTTTTAATTCCAAGAAAGCCATTTTGACCAGATGGTTTTCCTGACCGTTGTTTGTGATGGTTAAGACCTCACCTGTCGTGTCCTCTCGCATGCTAAAGCTATGAAAAGCCAAGTCGTCCGAGAAGTAGTTGCTATCCACGATAGCGATAGCGTATACTGGTGCGATGTGTTTGTAGCTCTGATGAGTATCACCTTCACGTTGGCGAATTTTTTCTAGATTTTGATTGACCTGACTGCACAGGTAAGCCCACAAACGATTGATGAAAAAATTCTGATGATGTACCTGAATCTCGATAATAACTTGAGTTCCATTATCTAGCTCCGCCAAGACATCTATGCTAGTATAGAAATCCTGCGCCGAGTACGGTAGGGAAGGTAGTACATGAATATTGCTCCCCTCCAAAATGGTCACATTTTTTGCTGGTAAGTCAAGCATATCGCGGATAAATTGACAAGTGATTTCTGGATTACTAAAAATCTTCTTAGCAACCAAATCGTTGGTTGGGCTGATGCCCGGATGACGTACAGTCATATTTTCTCTCCTTTCATTATAGCACATTTTTTAATCTAGTTTTACTAAATTTGATGCTTCTATCTATTATTCGGAAAAAGTAGAAAAAATCTCAAATTGTTTCATTTTTAAAGAAATAAGTGTAAAAGTTAATGGAAATCTAAAAGCAAGCTGGGAAGGTCTCAAAGCACAGGACTGAGCTTGCTGATAGGAGGAAGCAAGTCCATCAGATGCACACGACAGGGCAAGGCTGATGGGGCTTCATCTGTGGTGTTGGTCTACTGATAAGGGATTCCTAGCCTACCTTTGGTTTTGGTAAAAAGAGTCGTCTATCTGCTAATCTTTCATTTCAATCAAAAAAGTTGAAATTTATAGTTGTTTGATGTATAATATTTAAGTGAAATTGTCTGCTATTATGTAATTAATAGTATAACAATATATATATAATTGGAGTCTAAAATGGGAAAATTTGACAAACAACTAAAATATAGTATTCGAAAAGTAAGTGTCGGTGCAGCTAGTGTCGTCATTGGTGCTTTTTACCTTGCCATGGGGGCAGGTGTGGTACACGCGGAAACGAATACTACTACTGATGGAGGTGCAAGTCACGCTAGTCCGTCTCCAGACCGGGAGACAAGCCGACGTGACAGTCTGCCTTCCCCTAGCTATGGGGCGGAGTCTGCTCAAAATCCAGGTGTTTCTGGAAATTCAACTGATCCAGAAACAGCACCTAAAGAGAAAGAAAATAATGATACTTTAGCAACTAATAATACGAAACCAGTAGAAAATAAAGAAACAGTTAATACTGCGCAACCAACAGGGGATACAACTTCTACTAGAAGTCGCCGTTCAAAAAGAGACGTGGGAGATGCTCCTGCCAGCGGAACTGCTAATACTTCTACTGGAACTTCAACTGGAAATAACGGAGCATTAAATTCTGCTGTAACCGAACGTAAGGGGGCTACAGTACAACCAGATCAACCAGGGGTAAATATACCAAAAGGAGATGAGCCTGGAGCACATGACCCTAACGCTCACTTGACTTTCAATCTTCCTGAAGGTAATGTTACAGTTGAAGAAATGTGGAAGATTATCCAAAATATGCCGGATGACTTCCAAAATAATGAGCGTTCCTACTTGAGAAACATGGATACACTAGGAGACGAACTTCGATTTGATAAAAACGGAAACGTCACTACTGACCCAAGTGGTGTAAAACTTCAACCAGGTGAAATTAGAGAAATCAGTAGCTTCGGTGGATGGACAGCCATTATGAAAAAAGATGGTACAACTGGTAAATTCGCCATTGGGATGAAAAATGAGCAAGGCTATTTCACTGGTTGGTACACTGACAAAGATGGCAAACGCCAAGAAGGTGGAATGCTTGGTTCTAATGCCCTTGACCAAATCTATCTTCACGAGCAAGCATTAGACCGTCGCTTCAAATACATGTTGATGCTGGCCAAAGGTCGTACAATTGCCAATAAAACTGATAAAGCACAAGATCACTCTGATTTCGATATAAAGACAGCAAATAGTGATGAAAATAAAGCTGATCTTGCTAAATTACCTGTCAAAGAAAGGGAAGATATTCTCCAACACGCACCAAATATTGAAGGTTTCAATGGGATAGAAAAAACGTTCACAGCCTTTTCAACGGCATATGGAAGTCGTTTGAAAATCGAGTTTGTGACAGGTTATATCTCAGACTTTGCAGGGTCAAAAGGAACTTATCGTATCGTTGTTAAAGCTATTAAAAAGGATAAATCTGAAGAAACTGTCTATGACCACACTATCAACCGTATCGACGGAGTAGTAGAGAACGAAGAACGTTACAGCCAAGGTGTGGATTTAACGGCGGTTAATAAAAAGATTAAAGACTTATTGAAAACAGAGTACAATTATAAAGTTAACACTCTTGCAACTGAACGATATAAGGAAAAATATGAGCGAGGTAAAATAGATAGAGATAAATTAAATGAAATAAAAAGCGATATCGAAAAAGAACTTGCTAAAAACGGAGAAGCGATAGTTGAATTACCGATAGATAAGGATAAATTGAATGAAAAAAAATTCAAAAATGAGACTAAATTTAAAGAATCGTTTACTAGATATGGAAACGAGCTGAATACTATATTGAAAAAAATACCTGATGCTAACTTAAAACAAAACTCTCCAATTTGGGATACTACTAATGAGAAAAACTCAGATGGAAGTGTGAAGTCTAAAGACCCAGATCGTGTCTATAAATTACTAGATTTTATATTACCAACTGCAAAAAAAATTGTCTATCATGCTGATACAGATCAATTAGAACTTGTAACAGATCCAGCTAAAGTGAAGACTCATCGTGAAGAGTTAAATACTAGACTAGCAGCTAAAAAAGCAGAATTAAATACTGCTAATGAAGCGAAAAAAATTGAACTAAACAAAGAAATCTCTGCCTTAGAATCAGCCATTAGATCCACAAATGACTATACTTACAAGGAAGCAAGAAACGGTAAAGAAGCAAAAATCCTTGGATCACACATGGAAGCTTCAGTGAAACCTGATAAAAGTGAATTAACGGATGATGAATACGAAAAAATCCGTACTAATGAGCTTGCTTTGGAAGCAAAAGACGGGCTTAAAAAATTTACTAACTATTTTGTAGAAAAAGAAAGAGTTAACCGTTCACATGTACTTCCAGATGCTGAATTATCTAAAAAGATTACTGAAGCAATTGATGGCGATGAGGACAAACTAGGTAAAGGTGGATACTTCTCAACAGGAGATATTCCACTAGGAAAAGACGTTGTATCCTATAAAGTGCAAGTGTTTGCAGAAAATGAAAAACGTGTTGGTGTTAATATGCAAAGTCCAAGACTTCAATACAACTTACCTATCCTAGCCGATTTCTCAGTAATTCAAGATACTGTAGAACCGTCGAAGGAAGTCGCAAGACGTATCATTACTAAATTAAAAGAAAAAGGTAAGATTACTGAAGAGCAAGAGAAAAAAATAAAAGAAGAAATTGAAAAGAGCAAGAAAACTTCTGAACTAAAATCAGCTATGTCAGGAGATGTTACTGTTCGTTATGTTGATACTGATGGAAATAATTTACCAATCACTGATGCAGATGCTAAAAAAGCTGGAGAAAAAACGGATAATGGCTATTTGGTAAGAAAAGATGTACTGATTGGTACAGACTATGATGTGAATTCAAAAAAAGTTCCGTCTTTTAAAGCAACTAATGGAAAAAATTATGCTTTAAGATCAGTTGGTGGAGGATTGGAAACTTCATCTGATGCGCCAAATGGAAGTATCACAAAGAAAAATACAGTAATCACATTTGTATATGAAGAAAGAACTGTACCGCCTACAGGTAAAGGTGTCGTTCGCTTCAAGAAACAAGTATCTGAAACTACAACTGAAGCATTAAACGGATATCCAGATATTAGTCTTGAAGGTGATGTAGGAACAGATTTTTCAGGTGATTCAGTTAATGCTAAAATCACAGAACTTAAAAATGCAGGATATGAGATTGTAACGAACGAGTTTGATACAAATAGTAAAACAATCGATTCTGTGACTGATACTGACGGACAAGACCCAAGTCAGGTGTATAATGTAATTGTAAGAGAAAAAGTGGAAACAGTAACAACTCCACCAACTCCAAATACACCAGTTGACCCTACTGTTCCGGACGGACCAAAATGGCCAGAAACAGGACTAAAAGAGTCAGATCTTACAAAAGAAGTAACAAGAACAATTAATTACTTTAAAAAAGAAACTGCAGACGGGGAAAAAATTCCAAATGCAAAACCTACAAAGGTAGACAAAGTATTATACAAACGTACTGCAACATATAACTTAGTTAGCAAAACAGTTACTTATGGTAAGTGGATAGCAACTGCAGATGATACACATACAGCTACAAGTTTTTCATCAGTGAAAACTCCAGTATTAACTGGATATGTAGCAGATTTTAAGGAAGTTACAGATGCACCAGCAGCGCCAAATGAAAATGGCGAAGTAACGAATATGACTAAAGAAGTTGTATACACTAAGATAGGGTCATGGGTACCGAAGATACCAGGGAAAACTCCAACACCAATCCCATATCCAAACGATCCAAAAGATCCAACAAAACCAAAAGATCCAGAATATCCACAGCCAGGACAACCAATCACTCCAGGTACACCGGTAATTCCATATGTACCTGGATACACACCAAAAATTGGTGAAACACCGTTACAACCAGTAGATCCAAACCATCCAGAAAATGGATACAAGGTGCCACCAGTACCAGAAACGCCTGGAACAAACACGGATATTACATATGCGGCAGATCCACAAAAAGCTGTAGTGAAAGTATTCAATACAACAACAGGAACAGAGGTAGAATTACCGGCTGAGAAAGTAAGTATTGATAATGGAACAACAGATTCAGCAATCCCAACCAACTCAGTAACGACTAAGATTGCAGACTTAGAAAAACGTGGATATGTAGTTGAGAATAAAGATTTATTAAATAATCAAAAATTTGATAATCAGAAAGATCCAACAGATGGCGATCCAACACAAGTCTTCAACTTGAAAGTACATGAGAAACTTGTACCGGTGACACCACCAACTGAAGACAAACCAATTACACCTGGAACACCAATTGATCCAGACGCACCAGTAGATCCAAAAAATCCAAATGATCCACTAATTCCAACATGGACAGAGGACTTAATTAACAAAGTTAAGAATGCGGAAACTACAAAAGAAGTAACACGTACAATCAACTATGTTGATGAAGCAGGTGCTAAGGTAACATACATAGCTAATGGTAAGGAAACTACTGAATCGAAAACGGATAAAGTAACCTTTACACGTGAAGCTAAGATTAACGTAGTAACAGGTAATATCGTTTATGGAAACTGGACAGCTAAAGATAACGACACAACGTTTGAGGCTGTAACATCACCAGTGGTTAAAGGATATATCTTAAAAGCTAATCAAGATACGCAAAATGGATTGGTATCAACAGATGGAACAAGTGTAGTAGAAAGTACAAACTTAACAGCAACATCTGCAAATCAAAATGTGAATGTTGTCTATACGAAATTAGGATCATGGGTATTAACACCACCAACAGGTGTAACACCACCGACAGGAACGAATTTCGATCCAAAACCATATCCAAACCATCCAACAGATCCAACTAAACCAACAGATCCAGAATATCCACAGCCAGGAACACCAGTTGAACCAAATACACCAGTGATTCCATATGTGCCAGGTTATACACCTAAAACACCAGATGGAAATCCATTAGTACCGGTAGATCCAAACCATCCAGAAAATGGATACAAAGTACCACCAGTACCAACAACACCAGGTAAGGATACACCGATTACGTATGTGGCAGATCCACAAAAAGCTGTAGTGAAAGTATTCAATACAACAACAGGAACAGAGGTAGAATTACCAGCTGAGAAAGTAAGTATTGATAACGGAACAACAGATTCAGCAATCCCAACCAACTCAGTAACGACTAAGATTGCAGACTTAGAAAAACGTGGATATGTAGTTGAGAATAAAGATTTATTAAATAATCAAAAATTTGATAATCAGAAAGATCCAACAGATGGCGATCCAACACAAGTCTTCAACTTGAAAGTACATGAGAAACTTGTACCGGTGACACCACCAACTGAAGACAAACCAATTACACCTGGAACACCAATTGATCCAGACGCACCAGTAGATCCAAAAAATCCAAATGATCCACTAATTCCAACATGGACAGAGGACTTAATTAACAAAGTTAAGAATGCGGAAACTACAAAAGAAGTAACACGTACAATCAACTATGTTGATGAAGCAGGTGCTAAGGTAACATACATAGCTAATGGTAAGGAAACTACTGAATCGAAAACGGATAAAGTAACCTTTACACGTGAAGCTAAGATTAACGTAGTAACAGGTAATATCGTTTATGGAAACTGGACAGCTAAAGATAACGACACAACGTTTGAGGCTGTAACATCACCAGTGGTTAAAGGATATATCTTAAAAGCTAATCAAGATACGCAAAATGGATTGGTATCAACAGATGGAACAAGTGTAGTAGAAAGTACAAACTTAACAGCAACATCTGCAAATCAAAATGTGAATGTTGTCTATACGAAATTAGGATCATGGGTATTAACACCACCAACAGGTGTAACACCACCGACAGGAACGAATTTCGATCCAAAACCATATCCAAACCATCCAACAGATCCAACTAAACCAACAGATCCAGAATATCCACAGCCAGGAACACCAGTTGAACCAAATACACCAGTGATTCCATATGTGCCAGGTTATACACCTAAAACACCAGATGGAAATCCATTAGTACCGGTAGATCCAAACCATCCAGAAAATGGATACAAAGTACCACCAGTACCAACAACACCAGGTAAGGATACACCGATTACGTATGAAAAAGTGCCAGATAAACCAAAACCAGAAACAACTGGTACTAAAGAAGTGACACGTACAATCAAATACGTGGATGAAAAAGGTAATGAATTAGCTAAACCATCTACGGATAAAGTTACTTTCACGCGCAATGGTAGTGATTGGAATGCAGTTGGTGGAGATAGTACATTTGATGCGGTGAAATCACCAGTAGTTAAAGGTTATATCTTAAAAGACCCAGCTCAAAAAGTAGTTGAAAAAGAAACAGTTAAGTCAGATGCAAAAGACGAAACAATTACTGTTACTTACACTAAAGTAGGTTCATTCGTACCGAAAGTGCCAGAAGGAGTAACACCGAAAACTCCTCTAACACCAACACCGTACGATAATGACCCAGAAGATCCAACTAAAGTGGTAACACCAAATCCGGAAAAACCACAAGATCCAAAAGATCCGAATAGTCCGAAAGTACCAGTGATTCCACAAGTACCAGGACATACTCCGGTAGTACCAAAAGACCCAACAAAACCAGTGAGTCCAGAAAACCCACTAGTACCGTTAACACCGGTGGATCCAAACCATCCAGAAAAAGGATATAACGTACCACCAGTACCAACAATACCAGGTCAAGATACACCAATTACGTATGTAAAAGACGGACAACAAAAAGCAATCACAAGCTTCGTAGATCCAAAAGGAAATGTATTAGAAACACCAATCACAGAAACAGGTGATTCAAACACACCATTAACAAAAGACGGTGAAATCAAAGCAACAATTGCGAAATTAAAACTAAAAGGATATGATGTTGAAACTAACACTTATCCACCTAAGGGTACTTTTGATAACGATCCTAAGGTTGATCAATACTTCAAGGTGACATTAACACCACGTGTTAAACCAGTGAAACCATTTGATCCAACAGATCCGAAAGATCCAAATAAACCAGTACCAGGACAACCAATCGATCCAGATACACCAGTAGATCCAAATAATCCAAATGATCCAACAATTCCAAGATGGACAGAGGACTTAATCAACAAACTAGAAACTACAAAACAAGTAACACGTACAATCAACTATGTTGACGAGGCTGGAAACAAAGTTTCTGAAAAATCAACAGACAAAGTTACATTCACACGTGAAGCTAAGATTAACGTAGTAACAGGTGAGATTACTTATGGAGACTGGAATGCAGTTGGTGGAGATAGTACATTTGATAAAGTACCATCGCCAGTAGTTAAAGGTTACATCCTTAAAGATCCAGCTCAAAAAGAAGTTGCTGAAAGAAAAGGAATAACACCAACTGTTGCAAATCAAACGATTGAAGTGGTTTACAAGAAACTTGGTTCATGGGTACCAAAAGTGCCAGGTGTAGAAACACCAACGCCACTACCATATCCAAACAATCCTACAGATCCAACTAAGCCGGGAGAACCAACGGATCCGAATGTACCGGTGATTCCATATGTGCCTGGGTATACACCTAAGACACCAGATGGAAATCCGTTAGTACCAAAAGTGCCAAATGATCCAACACAAGGATACATTCCACCAGTACCAACAGAACCTGGTCAGGATACACCGATTGAGTATGTAAAAGTTCCAAATACACCTAGTCCGGAAGAACCAGTAAAACCAACTCCAGAAAGTAATCATATTACAATCTGGGTGGATGAAAACGGTAAGCCATTGAAACCAGAAAAACCTGGAACTCATGAACCAGGAAATATTCCTGGATACAGATATATTACAACTGTAACAAAAGATGGTGTTACAATTCATAAATTTGAAAAGATAACACCAGTAGAGCCTAATAATCCTGTTCCACAGAAACCGACCACACCGATTCCAACTCCACAAGATCCGACTATTCCAACACCAGAAAGTCAAATTCCAACTCCAAACACTCCAGAAGCAAATACTCCGACTTCTGAGACAAATAGAAGAGAGGAATTGCCAAACACAGGTACAGAAGCTAATGCTAGCTTGGCTAGCGCTGGTATCATAACCTTGTTAGCTGGTCTAGGATTAGGATTCTTCAAGAAGAAGGAAGAAGATGAGAAATAAAGCTCTTTATCAATTGTAGCAGGTTGAGAAAAGCTAAGATTAAGAAGAGGCTGAGAAAAAAGTCTCTCAAATCAGAAAAACGCATAGTATCAGGTATGAACTGCACCCCAAAAGTTAGACAGAAAAAATCGGCTCTTTGTCAACTGTAGTGGGTTGAAGAAAAGCTAAGATCGAGAAAGGACGAAATTTGTCCTTTCTTTTTTGATA
>CAJNCI010000020.1 GCA_905221215.1 bacterium | reverse complement strand
CGAACACAGAAGTTAAGCCCTAGAACGCCGGAAGTAGTTGGGGGTTGCCCCCTGTGAGATATGGAAGTCGCTTAGCTTTATTCCGCCATAGCTCAGTTGGTAGTAGCGCATGACTGTTAATCATGATGTCGTAGGTTCGAGTCCTACTGGCGGAGTAGTTAATTAAGGGAGGTTTAGACCTCTTTTTTTGTTATGTAATTAATAATCTGTCTTGCACCTAATGACAAGTGATATTTTTATTGACGATAGAAGTCTTAGCTACCATCATTTTCTAACACTGATAGCACTTAAAACGTCGCTTTATTAGAAGATTTCTAGTAGACATACCAGTCGTTTCGAGGTAAGGAATCTTAGAAGGTTTTTGAAAGTCATATTTCTTCATTTGACTTCCGCACTCAGGGCAAGACGGAGCATCGTAGTCCAGTTTAGCGATGATTTCCTTATGTGTACCCTTACAGACCCTAATTTAGAAATTAGGGTCTGTAAGGTCTAGTAATTTTGTGATAAAGTGTAATTGTTCCATATGATTCTTTGTAATGATGGTTTGGCGGCTTTTCATTATAAATCTTATGGAATTTTTTTCTACCCTAAAATAGGTTCCATAATATCCATAGGGAATTTAACTACTACAAATATTATAGTTACTTTTCTTTTTAATAATTATTAAGTGCTTCATTTCTATTCAATCACTTCATAGTTCTGACTCAAGTTCGTTGAAGAACTCTGGAGAAATATTTATTACTATTGAAACAGAACAGGATAATTTTTTCAATCATTTATAGGAAATTTTTTATTTTTAGGGATTTAATAGTTTGTTTTTGATGTAAGATATTTATTTCTATTCTGTCAACTTTTTCTATTTTTATCTTGTTGAGGTTGGTATTTTAACAATTCGGGAATTGATAGTGAATGTGTAAAATTTTTTGTTAGAATAAGTTCATAAATAGAAAAAAGGAGTGTTGGCTTATGCTACAAAGTATTTATGATCAGATGACTGATTTCTATGACAGTATCGAAGAAGAGTATGCTACTTTCTTTGATAATAGTTGGGACTGGGAACATTTTCATTTTAAATTTTTGATTTATTATTTAGTTCGATATGGCATTGGATGTCGTAGGGATTTTATCGTTTACCATTATCGTGTTGCTTATCGTTTGTATCTTGAAAAGATGATAATGAATCGGGGTTTTATTTCATGTTGAGGTAATTTTAGTAAATTTCCGAACAAACTTACTTTTTTATGGCAATATAACAATAAATAGCTGGTAATTTTTCTAAAACATTTTTTAATAGTTGGAAATAGCAAATCTTTCTATTGTTTCTTCTTGATAAAAAGGCGATTTTTTCTTATAATAAATTGTAAGATATAATTGCGGGTGAGATTCCTGCCATGTATGTGAGAAAGGAAGAGCCTGAGGGCTCAGACAAGATTATGACTTCAGTTGTTGTTGTAGGTACCCAGTGGGGTGATGAAGGTAAAGGGAAGATTACGGACTTCCTTTCAGCGAATGCAGAAGTGATTGCACGTTACCAAGGTGGTGATAATGCAGGTCACACGATTGTGATTGATGGTAAGAAGTTTAAATTGCACTTGATTCCATCTGGGATTTTCTTCCCTGAAAAAATCTCTGTCATTGGGAATGGTATGGTTGTAAATCCTAAATCTCTTGTGAAAGAGTTGAGCTATCTTCATGAGGAAGGTGTAACAACTGATAACTTACGTATTTCTGATCGTGCGCATGTTATTTTGCCGTACCACATCGAGTTAGACCGTCTGCAAGAAGAAGCTAAAGGTGACAATAAGATTGGTACTACAATTAAGGGAATTGGTCCAGCTTATATGGACAAGGCTGCTCGTGTGGGAATTCGTATCGCAGATCTTTTGGATAAAGATATTTTCCGTGAGCGTTTAGAACGTAACCTTGCTGAAAAGAATCGTCTCTTTGAAAAATTGTATGACAGTAAAGCGATTGCTTTTGATGATATTTTTGAAGAATATTACGAATATGGTCAACAAATCAAGAAATATGTGACCGATACATCTGTTATCTTGAATGATGCGCTTGATAATGGTAAACGTGTGCTTTTTGAAGGTGCACAAGGTGTTATGCTAGATATCGACCAAGGTACCTATCCATTTGTTACGTCTTCAAACCCTGTAGCTGGTGGTGTGACAATTGGTTCTGGTGTTGGGCCAAGCAAGATTGACAAGGTTGTAGGTGTATGTAAAGCCTATACGAGTCGTGTAGGAGACGGTCCTTTCCCAACTGAGTTGTTTGATGAAGTTGGAGAGCGTATCCGTGAAGTAGGTCATGAATATGGTACAACAACTGGTCGTCCACGTCGTGTGGGTTGGTTTGACTCAGTTGTCATGCGTCATAGCCGTCGTGTTTCTGGTATTACTAACCTTTCATTGAACTCTATCGATGTTTTGAGTGGTTTAGATACAGTGAAGATCTGTGTGGCTTATGATCTTGATGGTCAACGTATTGACTACTATCCAGCTAGTCTTGAGCAATTGAAACGTTGTAAGCCTATCTATGAAGAGTTGCCAGGTTGGTCAGAAGATATCACTGGAGTTCGTAATTTGGAGGATCTTCCTGAAAATGCACGTAACTATGTTCGTCGTGTGAGCGAATTGGTTGGCGTTCGTATTTCTACTTTCTCAGTAGGTCCTGGTCGTGAACAAACAAATATTTTAGAAAGTGTTTGGTCGTAAGAGATTTTTAAGATTTGTTTAAGATAGGTCGGGTATACTATAGACAGTTACAAGAAGACCTCCTAACTTGTTGTAACAAATATCCTAAACTTTTCTTTTTCATAATAATCTCCCTATAGAGTCACCGCATTCGGTGGCTTTTTTTGTGTTGGGATTCATGATATAATAATAAAATCGACAAGTAGGAAAAGGGAAAAGAGATGGATTATACGCTTGAAGAAAAAGAAGTCTTTATGAGGGAGGCTTTGAGAGAAGCTGAGATTGCCTTGGAACACGATGAAATTCCAATTGGTTGTGTGATTGTCAAAGATGGCGAAATCATTGGTCGTGGGCATAATGCGCGTGAGGAATTGCAGCGAGCGGTTATGCATGCGGAGATTATGGCTATAGAGAATGCGAACTTGAGTGAGGAGAGTTGGCGCTTGCTGGATTGCACGCTTTTTGTGACCATTGAGCCTTGTATAATGTGTAGTGGGGCGATTGGGCTTGCCCGTATTCCAAACGTGGTCTATGGGGCTAAAAACCAGAAATTTGGCGCTGCTGGGAGTTTGTACGATATTTTGACAGATGAGCGTCTCAACCATCGTGTGGAGGTTGAAACGGGAATTTTGGAAGATGAATGCGCAGCTATTATGCAGGATTTTTTTAGAAATAGACGGAAAAAATAATTTTTCTTTTAAAATGAATAGGAATGTGATATAATAAACAGTGGAGCAACAGTTCTGCGTGAAGCGGGTCAGGGGAGGAATCCAGCAGCCCTAAGCGATTTGAATTGTGTGCTCTTTTTTTCGTGCTTTTTCCGAATAAATGCTCTTTTTTTCGTGCTTTTTCCGAATAAATAAGATAGAATAATCTAGAATAAATGATAATAGAAAAGAGAAGATGATGAAAATTCGTGGTTTTGAATTGGTTTCGACTTTTACAGATGAAAATTTATTGCCCAAGCGTGAGACAGCGCATGCGGCTGGTTACGACTTAAAGGTTGCTGTGCGCACAGTTATCGCTCCAGGAGAGATTGTCTTGGTTCCGACAGGGGTTAAGGCTTATATGCAGCCGACTGAGGTTCTCTATCTCTATGATCGCTCTTCAAATCCTCGTAAGAAGGGCTTGGTTTTGATTAATTCAGTTGGGGTCATTGATGGGGATTATTATGGAAATCCTGGGAATGAGGGACATATTTTTGCGCAGATGAAGAATATCACAGACCAAGAAGTGATTCTCGAAGTTGGGGAACGTGTGGTCCAGGCTGTCTTTGCTCCTTTCTTAATTGCAGATGGAGATGCAGCTGATGGTGTTCGAACTGGTGGATTTGGATCGACAGGGCACTAGGATGAAGATTATTTTTGTACGCCACGGGGAGCCAGATTACCGTGAGTTAGAGGAGCGTTCTTATACGGGATTTGGGATAGATTTGGCACCCTTGTCTGAGAAGGGACGGCAGCAAGCTCAGGAATTGAGCACCAATCCTTTACTCTATTCAGCTGAAATAATCATATCTTCTGCAGTTACAAGAACTTTAGAAACGGCTTCTTATGTGGTTTGTGCTACGGGTCTTCCTTTAAGAGTAGAGCCTTTGTTACATGAATGGCAGGTCTATGAAAGTGGCACAGATAATTTTGAAAAAGCTCGTACTATGTTTCTAGAAAATAATGGGGAGTTAATTCCTAATAGTCCTGTTCAATATGAGACAGCTGAAGAGATGAAGTCTCGTTTTCTAGAATGCATGGGTAAGTATCGAGATTACCAGACCGTGATAGTGGTAACTCACAACATGCTTATGCGCCAGTTTGTGCCAAATGAGAAGATTGATTTTTGCCAAGTGATTGAGTGTGAGTTAGAGATATAGAAAGAGGTTTATCATCGCAAAGAAAAAAGCGACATTTGTGTGTCAAAATTGTGAATATAATTCACCTAAGTATCTGGGACGATGCCCCAACTGTGGGTCTTGGTCTTCTTTTGTAGAAGAGGTTGAGGTTGCCGAGGTCAAGAATGCGCGTGTGTCATTGACAGGGGAGAAAACCAAGCCCATGAAACTGGCTGAGGTGACTTCCATCAATGTCAATCGAACTAAGACAGAGATGGAAGAATTCAACCGTGTACTTGGAGGCGGAGTGGTACCAGGAAGTCTCGTCCTCATCGGTGGGGACCCTGGAATTGGGAAATCAACGCTTCTCCTACAAGTTTCGACCCAGTTGTCTCAAGTAGGGACTGTTCTCTATGTCAGTGGGGAGGAGTCTGCCCAGCAGATTAAGTTACGAGCAGAGCGCTTGGGTGATATCGATAGCGAGTTTTATCTCTATGCAGAGACCAATATGCAGAGTGTTCGTGCTGAGGTGGAGCGCATCCAGCCAGATTTCCTCATTATTGACTCTATCCAGACCATTATGTCTCCTGAGATTTCAGGGGTGCAAGGATCTGTGTCTCAAGTCCGTGAGGTGACGGCTGAACTCATGCAACTGGCCAAAACCAATAACATTGCCATCTTTATCGTCGGCCATGTGACCAAGGAAGGAACCTTGGCTGGTCCACGTATGTTGGAGCATATGGTGGATACGGTGCTTTACTTTGAAGGGGAGCGCCACCATACTTTTCGTATTTTGAGAGCGGTCAAAAACCGTTTTGGCTCCACCAATGAGATTGGGATTTTTGAGATGCAGTCGGGTGGTCTGGTTGAGGTACTCAATCCGAGTCAAGTTTTCCTAGAGGAGCGTTTGGATGGAGCGACTGGTTCGTCAATCGTTGTGACCATGGAAGGGACACGTCCTATTCTAGCGGAGGTACAGGCTTTGGTGACACCGACCATGTTTGGAAATGCCAAGCGTACTACGACAGGGCTTGATTTTAATCGTGCTAGCTTGATTATGGCTGTTTTGGAAAAGCGTGCAGGTCTTCTCTTGCAAAATCAGGATGCCTATCTCAAATCTGCTGGCGGTGTCAAATTGGATGAGCCTGCCATTGACTTGGCCGTTGCAGTTGCCATTGCTTCGAGCTACAAGGACAAGCCTACCAATCCTCAGGAATGTTTTGTAGGCGAACTGGGCTTGACAGGAGAGATTCGGCGCGTGAATCGTATCGAGCAACGCATCAATGAAGCTGCTAAACTGGGTTTTACTAAGATTTATGTACCTAAGAATTCCTTGACAGGAATCACTCCGCCTAAGGAAATTCAGGTCATTGGAGTGACAACGATTCAGGAGGTTTTGAAAAAGGTCTTTGCATAATCCGTGACAAATCCTCTTAAAAATGATAAGATAGGAGAAATATTTGACTATCAAATTTTCAAGGAGGGAATCGTGTCGTATTTTGAACAGTTTATGCAAGCCAATCAGGCTTATGTTGCCCTACATGGGCAGTTAAATCTGCCACTTAAACCAAAAACAAGAGTAGCTATTGTGACCTGTATGGACTCACGTTTGCACGTTGCGCAAGCTCTAGGTTTGGCACTTGGGGATGCTCATATCTTGCGGAATGCAGGTGGTCGAGTGACCGAGGACATGATTCGTTCGCTGGTGATTTCCCAGCAACAAATGGGGACAAGAGAGATTGTGGTATTGCACCATACAGACTGTGGTGCCCAGACTTTTGAAAATGGTCCTTTTCAGGAGTATCTGAAAGAGGAACTAGGTGTCGATGTGTCAGACCAGGACTTTTTGCCCTTCCAAGATATAGAAGAGAGTGTGAGAGAGGATATGCAACTGCTTATCGAATCTCCCCTAATACCAGACGATGTCATTATCTCTGGTGCTATTTACGATGTGGATACAGGAAGTATGACAGTCGTAGAATTGTAAATACTTTATTTAGAAAGAAAGTGTATGAAGAAAAACAGTATTTTATTTATTTTTATTTTATTGCTATGTATTGGTTTGCAGTATGAAACCATCTACTATACGGATGGTTCGATGTCAGCTGCGGAATATAGACTAATGGGAGTTTCTATCTTTCTAGCTCTCTTTTATATGATTCCGGCTCTTTATTTCCTTTTCCGTATTGGGAAAAAATGGGAATTGCCAAAGAATGCCTTGATCTTGTCTTTATTGGGTGGGATGTTCCTTTCAGGATGGTTGTCTAGCTTTGCGAATACTTATATCCATGATTTACTGGGTGTTCTTTTCCCAGATAGTGCATTTTTAAATGCTTTTGAAAGTGCTATTGTGGCTCCTTTGGTAGAAGAACCGCTGAAATTGTTGCCACTTGTCTTTGTTTTAGCTTTGATTCCTGTGCGAAAGTTAAAATCTTTGTTTTTACTAGGGATTGCTTCTGGTTTGGGATTCCAAATGATTGAGGATATTGGCTATATTCGTACGGATTTACCAGAGGGATTTGACTTTACCATTTCGAGAATTTTAGAGCGTATCATCTCAGGAATTGCCTCTCACTGGACTTTTTCAGGTCTGGCTGTGGTGGGTGTTTACTTGCTTTACAGAGCCTATAAAGGGCAGAAGGTTGGCAAGAAACAAGGGCTTATTTTCCTAGGTTTAGCCTTGGGAACTCACTTCTTGTTTAATTCTCCTTTTGTGGAGTTGGAGACAGAGTTGCCCTTAGCGATTCCAGTGGTTACAGCCATTGCTCTCTATGGTTTTTATCAGGCTTATCGCTTTGTTGAGAAGCACAATGAGTTGATGAACTAGAATATTTTTCAAAAGAATGATGCAAGGGTACAAATATGGTACCCTTCTTTTATTTTTGATTGAAAAATAGTGCAAAAAGCGCTACAATGGTAGATGGAAAAATCTTGTGAAAAGCACAAGCGATACATATATACGGAGGAAATCATGTCTTTTTCTGATTTAAAGCTGTTTGCCCTTTCTTCTAATAAAGAATTGGCAGAACGTGTGGCGCAGGAGATTGGGATAGAGTTGGGGAAATCAAGTGTTCGCCAATTTTCAGATGGAGAGATTCAGGTCAACATCGAAGAATCAATCCGTGGGAAACACGTCTTTATCCTACAATCAACTAGTTCGCCTGTAAATGACAATCTGCTTGAAATTTTGATTATGGTAGATGCTTTGAAGCGTGCGAGTGCAGAATCTGTCAATGTTGTCATGCCTTACTATGGGTATGCACGTCAGGATAGAAAGGCGAGAGCGCGTGAGCCAATCACTTCAAAACTTGTCGCAAATATGCTTGAAGTAGCTGGAGTGGATCGTTTGTTGACAATCGACTTGCATGCTGCACAGATTCAAGGATTCTTTGATATTCCTGTGGATCACTTGATGGGAGCTCCTCTGATTGCGGATTATTTTGAGCGTCGTGGTATGGTTGGTTCTGACTATGTGGTTGTCAGCCCAGACCATGGAGGGGTGACTCGTGCTCGTAAGTTGGCAGAATTTTTGAAAACATCTATTGCTATCATTGACAAACGTCGTAGCGTTGATAAGATGAATACTAGTGAAGTCATGAACATCATCGGTAAGGTTGAAGGCAAGACTTGTATCTTGATTGATGATATGATTGATACGGCTGGAACGATTTGTCATGCGGCAGATGCTCTTGCGGAAGCTGGTGCTGTTGAAGTCTATGCAAGCTGTACGCACCCAGTTCTTTCTGGTCCTGCTATGGACAATATCCAAAAATCAGCTATTAAGAAATTGGTTGTTTTGGATACCATCTACCTGCCAGAAGAGCGTTTGATTGATAAGATTGAGCAGATTTCGATTGCTCATCTTTTAGGGGATGCTATCGTGCGTATCCATGAAAAACGTCCACTTTCTCCACTTTTCAGTATTGAGAAAAAGATTTAATAACCAAGCCTGAGATAATTCTCAGGTTTTTTCATCTCTTTTGCGAATAAATAGATAGTGGCAGTGAATCTAGTAAACCTAGATTCAATACTCTTCGAAAATCTCTTCAAACCAGGTCAACGTCGCCTTGCCGTAGGTATGGTTACTGACTTCATCAGTTCTATCTACAACCTCAAAGCAGTGCTTTGAGCAGCCTGCGGCTAGTTTCCTAGTTTGCTCTTTGATTTTCATTGAGTATAAGACTGTGGTATAATAGAAGGAGGAAATGGATGACTTTAAGACATCCGGGCATCAGCCCGACCAACGATTTGGTTGCTAAGAAAATCTTTAGCAATCCAGAAATCACTTGTCAATTTATTCGCGATATGCTGGACTTGCCAGCCAAAAATGTGACCATTTTGGAGGGAAGTAACATTCACGTCTTGACTTCGACGCCGTACTCGGCGCAGGATTTCTATACCAGTATAGACGTCTTGGCTGAACTAGATAATGGAACTCAAGTTATTATCGAAATACAGGTACATCATCAGAATTTTTTCATCAATCGCCTGTGGGCTTACCTGTGTAGTCAGGTCAATCAAAATCTAGAGAAAATTCGTCAGCGAGAAGGCGATACTCACCAGAGTTACAAGCATATCGCACCAGTATACGCTATCGCAATTGTAGATAGTAACTACTTCCAAGATGATTTGGCTTTTCATAGTTTTAGCATGAGAGAGGATACGACAGGTGAGGTCTTAACTATCACAAACAATGGACAGGAACATCATCTAGTCAAGATGGCGTTCTTGGAACTTAAAAAATACAGAGAAACCAGCAAAGATAGCATTCGTAAACCGTGGTTAGAGTTTTTTGGGAACAAGCCCTTTACTCAAGAACCCGAGCGAGCCATCAGCCAGGCAGACCAACTGCTAGACTACAAGAGCTGGTCCGAGGAGGACATAAAAATGTTTAGTCAACTACGTATGCGCGAAGAACAAGCTTTGTTAGCACAGGACTATGCCTTGGAAACTGCTAGGGCAGAAGGTATTGAACAAGGGTTGGAACGTGGTATTGAACAGGGACTGGAGCGTGGAAAAGTTGAAGGAAGGGAAGAAGGGAAACTTTTTGCATTTCTGGATATGGTCCGCCAAGGTCTTCTGACAGCTGAGGTTGCTAGCCAGCAATTAGGTATGACCGTCGCTGAGTTTGAGGCGTTGTTGTAAGACTAGCACTAACGGTCAGGAAAACCATCTGGTCAGGATGGCGTTCTTGGAATTAAAAAAATACAGAGAAACCAGCAAAGACGAGGTTCGTAAGCCATGGTTGGAGTTTTTCGGTAACAAACCCTTTACCCAGCAACCTGAACGAGCCATCAGCCAAGCAGATCAATTGCTAGACTACAAGAGCTGGTCCGAGGAGGACAGGAAAATGTTTAGTCAACTACGTATGCGAGAAGAACAAGCCCTGTTAGCGCATGACTATGCCTTGGAACAAGCTGAAGAAAAAGGCTTGGAGCGTGGTCGAGAAGAAGGTATTAAACAAGGTTTAGAGCGTGGCCTTGAACGAGGACGAGCAGAGGGTATCGAAGAGGGATTAAAAGTAGGTCTAGTAAATCTCGTTCGTCAAGGTCTTCTGACTTCCGAGGTTGCCAGCCAACAGTTGGGCATGAGCGTCGCTGAGTTTGAGTCCTTGCTATGAGGTCACATTTTAAATAGTAGAAAGTTAATGGAATGGCGAGTTATTTGCAAAATACTTGCCATTTTTGCTTGACATTTGGAAGGGGTTATAGGATAATACCATAGAAGTGAGTTCTGTCCAACTGTCTATGTGGATTAGATATGTGAGGTTTGACTCAAGGTTTAAGAAATTTGTGAGATTTTCACTTGGGAGATACAGTATTTGAAGGGTATTTCATCTCACAAAGGCGTTTTTTTAACCTTTTTTGAAAAAAATAGCTGAAAAGTTTAAAAAATTGAAGAAAACCCTTGACAAATCCTGCAAATATTTATATACTGTATGGTAGTAAGATAGTCTTACGAAAAAAATTTTTAAAGAAAAACAAAGGAGATAAAACGATGAAAAAAGTTTTATTGACAAGCGCAGTCGCTCTTGCAGCATTTGGTGCTGTACAATCTGTTTCAGCTACTTCAGCAGATTCATTTGGTGGTTATAACACAGATGGAACTCCAAAAGCTCTTCAAAACGATCCATATTCATTGAATTACAACCGTAACTCTCGTAACCCAATGGTTAAATACGGTTTCATTAAATATGACCGTTCTGGTTCAGCATTTACTAAACATCTTCGTGTAACTGTTGTTGATGGCGGTCATCGTCCAGTTCCTAATGCTTTGATTGATGTTCAAATCATTCCAAATGAGGCTAGTGTATATCCTGGTACTACGAAAGCTCGTGTTGGAGAATCTAAACAATATGAATCATTCACAGTGAAGACAAATCAATCAGGTGATGCTGATTTTACTGATTTCCCAATTTTAAGCGGAGATGGTAAAGTCTTGAAAGATGAAAACGGTCAGGAAGTTCGCGGTTCAGTTCTTTTCAAAGCTGGAGAAACTGTGAAATATCGTGTAGCTACAACTGCTACAGACTTTAAAGAAGCTACTGAACTTGTTGGTCAAATCACAATTACAGACGATATGTATACAAACGGTGAAATCACAGTTCCATACAAACTTGATGATCGTGCTGCACAAATTGGTAATCAAACTTCAGCTGCACAATACGGTTGGGCTAAAACAGCTGAAGGATGGAAATACTTCGAAAAAGCTACAGCTGTTACAGGTTGGAAACAAGTTGATGGTAACTGGTACTACCTAAACGATAAAGGTGTAATGCAAACTGGTTGGGTAAACGTTAACGGAACTTGGTACTACCTAAACAAATCAGGTGCTATGCAAACTGGTTGGTTGAAAGATGGTGATACTTGGTACTTCCTTGAATCAACAGGTGCTATGAAAGCTAGCCAATGGTTTGAAGTTTCTGGTAAATGGTACCATGTAAACGGTTCAGGTGCCCTTTCAGTAAACACAACTGTTGACGGTTACAACGTAAACGCAAACGGTGAGTGGGTATAATCCTAATACATGAAATATAAAACAGGGGAGAAATCTCCTGTTTTTTCTTGCATTTATCTTGTATAAGTATTATAATAGTTAAAAATAATAGGAGGTTTCCAATGAAATCAAAAGTGATTAACGTTTTATTAGGTGCTACCTTGGCAAGTGTTGCTTTTGTTAGCGTAAAAACAACGGAGGTAAGGGCTTCGGAAACGAATGTTTATAAGACAGTTGTTTGGGTCACAAAACAGGAAGATGGTAAGGAAAAGGTATTAAGAGAAGCTCAAACTTACGATTCATCAAAACCTGAAGCATCATCCCCAGGTAATTTTTCAGGTTATAAATTTGATAACTCCTTAATTGATGGAACTGTATTGAAACATTATTTTAAGCCAGCTGTTACAGTTACAGGAGATAAGGTAGATGGCCTTTCTGTGAAGCCTGATATTGTAAAACCATTTAAAGATACAGTCAAAGGAACTTCTTGGTTGGTAATGGAATCGGATGGAACTAGTAGAGAATTAAAATCTTTTCTTCCTGCTAATGCTGTAAAAAAAGCTGAAGAGGTTGAACCTGGTACATTTAAAGGTTATCGTTTTGTAGAGACAAAGATTGACCAAGGAATTCGTAAACATTGGTTTAAAAAAGACGATAGCGTTACTGGCGTTGAGAAGGTGGAAGAGAAACTTACAGGTTGGCAATATATCTCTGGTAAGTGGTATTTCTTTGATCAAGAGGGTGTGAAGAAAACTGGCTGGGTGAGTGATGGTAGCTGGTATTACTTAGCGGCAGATGGTAGTATGCAAACAGGTTGGAAGTTTATCTCTGGTAAATGGTACTATCTCAATAGTGCTGGCTCTATGCAGACAGGTTGGTTAAACCAAGGTGGTAAGTGGTACTATCTGCATTCTGACGGTGCAATGGCTACAGGTTGGAGAAAAGTAGATGGTGTTTGGTACTATCTAAATACTTCTGGAGCTATGGTGACTGGTTGGTTCCAAGCAGGAGGCAAGTGGTATTATGCATATAGTTCAGGCGCTCTTGCAGTAAATACAACAATCAATGGCTATACTCTAAATGCAAATGGTGAGTGGGTATAACATTATACACAGGATAAGTGATAAAGAGGTAAAAGATGAAAGCAAAACACATTTTAGCAGTGGGAGCTGCAGGGGTAACATTACTTAGTGCTAGTACTTTAACAGTAGCACTTTTTGACCAGGGAACAGTTTATGCTGCTCAAGCCACAGCTAAGGCTCCAGATCCATCAAGTATTGTATCTACTGTGTCTATATTGACAGGTGGCAAAGAACAAGTAATACTTTCTACAGATACAGGTTATCTTGAGACGCCAAAAGACTTTACTGGTTATAAATACAGCTTTAGTGAGCTTGATCCCCCACATACTTGGAAACATTTTTATGTAAAAGACTCATCATCAACAGGTGGTTCAGCCGTTAACACCGGTAATAATGGTTCAGGAAATAATTCTGGTAACAACAATTCTGGTACACAAAATGGATCTAATACTGTAAAAGACGAATACAAATGGTTGCTTGTTGACGGGAAATATCAACTTTATATTAATAATAGTTTAGTTAAGGGTTGGCAAACTATTGAAGGTAAGACTTATTACTTAGATGAAGATGGTTTTATGAAAACAGGTATCCTAGAACTCAAAGACAAACGTTATTACTTTGAGGAAAATGGCCTTATGAAAACTGGTTGGGTCAATGAAGGTGGTAAGGATTACTATATTACTGATGATGGTTCTAAACCAACTACTATCATTGCAAAAGGTGAGAAGATTTACTACGTTAAAGAGGGAATTCAACAAACAGGTCTTCAACAGATTGATAAGAAGTGGTATTATTTATTGGCAGACGGTAGCCGTAAAACAGGTCTCGTTCAAGATGCAAATAAGAAATGGTACTATATTACAAATGATGGCGAACGTAAAGTTGGTCTCGTAAAAGATAGTGATGGTGCTTATCATTACCTTACTCCAGAAGGTGAACGTAAAACAGGTTCTGTCACTATTGACGGTGTGACTTATCGTTTAGCGGATCGTGCTAGTAGCAAGCCAGGCTGGAATAAAATGGATGGTAAGTGGTACTATTATGATGCGGAAGATAACATGAAGACAGGTTGGGTTAAAGATGGCTCATGGTACTACTTGGATGCTTCTGGTGTAATGAAGACAGGTTGGCAAAAAATTGATGGGGTATGGTATTATCTCAATGGTTCAGGTGCTATGCAGACAGGTTGGTTGAACCAAGGTGGTACATGGTACTACCTCAACAGCTCAGGTGCTATGCAAACAGGCTGGCTCAACCAAGGTGGCACATGGTATTATCTTGCTGGCTCAGGCGCTATGAAGACAGGTTGGTACCAAGTTAGCGGTAAATGGTATTACTCATATTCATCAGGTGCTTTGGCTGTGAACACAACTATTGATGGTTACACAGTAAATGCCAATGGTGAGTGGGTGTAATAGATATAATAAAGAAATGGCTCTTTGTCAACTGTAGTGGGTTGAAGAAAAGCTAAGATCGAGAAAGGACGAATTTCGTCCTTTCTTTTTTGATA
>CAJNCI010000019.1 GCA_905221215.1 bacterium | reverse complement strand
ATGAGTTGTTTTGTCGCTTTTCATTATAGGTCATATGGGACTTTTTTTCTACACAAAAATAGGCTCCATAATATCTACAGGGGATTTACCCACTACAAATATTATAGAGCCAGAATTTCTAACTCTCAGGATTTTTTTTACTGTTGTGGTTGTTGTTGAAATTGAGGAGTTTGTGGTGCTTGTTGTACAGGCTGTCCTTGATTTGGATCAGTTACTGGAGCACTGTTGGGTTGTTGTCCTACTGTGGTGTTTGCCTGTGTAGTTGAACTTTCAGCTGTTGTAGAGGGGTTCTCTACTGACTGTGTTTGTTGGGTAGAAGGTGTAGCCCAAGCATTCTTGGCACCGTTCAAAAAGACGAATTCACCACTTCTGTAGACTCCTTCAGGCATTGTCCAATCTCCAGGATGGTCATTTTGAGAGAGGGAAGTCATCATAGCACGATAGACTTTGGCAGCAACTGTGAGACCATCCCCTACAATTGGTGTGAGACGATTGGTGTAGCCTGTCCATACAGCCATTGAATATTTACGTGTATAACCTACAAACATTTCATCAGGTGCTACAAACTGAGTCGTCTTGATATGGTTTTCGATTTCTTCATCTGTATAGTTCGAGGTACCTGTTTTACCAGCTTGAGGAAGCCAAGGTAGGTAGGCACCGCGACCAGTTCCGTAAGTCAAGACTGTTTTCATCATCTCTGTCATCATGTAAGCAGTCGTTTCTTTCATGGCTCTTGTGCCAGGGTCAGAAAATTCTTTCTCGCTACCATCGCTAAAGACAACCTTATTGATATACATTGGTTTGTGGTAAATACCGCCGTTCGCGAATGCGGCATAGGCAGTGGCCATTTTTTCACTACTTGCCCCGTACTGTTTGCTAGATTCGGTAGTATTACTTGAAATAGCATTTGAGTAGTGAATACTTGGATAGTCGATTCCCAAACCGTTTAGGAAACTTTTGGCTTTATCTAAACCAACCTTGTTTAGTGTCTCAACGGCAGGTACGTTACGAGATTGTTGAAGGGCATATTGCAGAGTAATATTACCGAAATATGCTCGATCCCAGTTGTAGACAGGTGTGCTTGTTCCTGGATAGTTATAAGGAATATCATTAACCATAGTTGCAGTGGAATCATAAACACCGTATTCTATGGCAGGTGCATAATCGGTGATTGGTTTCATTGTTGAACCCCAGTCACGATTGGTTTCCACAGCTTGGTTGGTACCAAATGAAACGTTACTTGCTTGGTGACGAGCTCCAAGTTGGGCAATGACTTTACCATTTGAAACATCTACGACCGTGGATGCGACTTGCAAATCATCGTCAGGGTAAGAGACGTATTGATCGGAGTTGTAGATATCCCACAGATGTTTTTGAGCTTCTTGGTCTACATTTGTGTAAACATCCATCCCAGTAGTTAGAAGGTTATAGCCAGTTTCTTGTTCTACTTGGTCGATAACCTCTTTGAGATAATTGTCCATATATGCTGGATAGCTATTGACTGATTTCAAACTTTGGAGTCCATCAGTAATAGGGGTATTAATAGCCTTCTCATACTGTTCGGCAGAAATGTAGCCTTGACCTTTCATCTCTGAAAGTACCAAGTTACGACGGTCAAGGGCAGCTTCTGGATGAGAATAGGGATCGTATTGATTCGGAGCCTGTGGCATTCCTGCTAGTAGGGCAAGTTGAGGTAGTGATAGTTCTCTCAAATCTTTGCCGTAATAGTTTTGGGCAGCCGTCTGCATTCCATAGTTTCCGTTAGACATGTAAACTTTATTCACGTAGTAGGTCAGAATTTCTTGTTTTGTGGTTTTTTGCTCTAATTGAACAGCCAACCAAGCTTCCTGGGCTTTACGTGAAATGGTCTGATCAGAAGTGGAAGTTGAGAAATAGGTCAACTTAATTAATTGTTGGGTAAGGGTTGATCCTCCCTGGAGGGAGTTGTTTTGTAAGTTACGTAAAAAAGCTCCTATAATTCGGATGGTATCGACACCGCGATGATCGAAAAAACGATGGTCTTCGATCGATACGATAGCCTTGACCAAATCAGTAGGAATTTCGTTGGCCTGAGCGTTTACTCGGCGTTCAGAGCCCAGATCGGCAATCAGTTCGTTTTTACTATCGAAAATCTTACTAGACGTGGTTGCGACTAATTTGCTCTCAGATAGGGCTGGGGCTTTGCTGACGTAATAGAGAAATATGCCTCCTCCCAGCATAACTGCTGTGATAAATAAAGTTAAGAAGCAGATACTCACATACTTAGCTATTCGCAGGATAGTTTGTTTGTTCATCTTGTTTTACCACCTAATAAATGTTCTTTGATAACATTGAGATAGGGAATTTGAGGGAAGGCACCAGCCTTGATTTCATATCCATATTCTCGAATATATCCAAGTGGCATTGATTTTTGTCCCTTATCTTGATGATAGAAGCGAATCAAATCGAATGCCGGCAATAAGTAGGTTTCTTGCAGAGAAGAAAAGTGAAGAAGGACAAAGCAGATTCCTTGTTGGGCAAGGACTTGTTCCATATGCTGAATCTGATGTGGATGGAAATTTTTCATCGGAATCGCACGTTTTTGTTTTGTTTCCTTGGCTTCAAAGTCGATGTAATATCCCTTATAAACGCCAGAATAGTCTGTCGTTGAAGCTTGTCGAAAATAGGCTTCAACAATCTTGGCACGACTTCGTTGTGGATAGTCCACTCGTACGATTTGAATAGGGGTTGGTTTCTTGTGTATAACAGCCAAGCCCTGAGACAAATAGTAGTCGTTGGTAGAATTGATCATCTTTTCAAAAGACATTCCTCGATTTGCGAAATTTTTGGGTTGAGAAAGAGATGTTTGTCTTTTTTGTGATGAAATTTTATGAGGATAGTTGACCATAATTCTCCTTATTGGTACAATAACATCACTCTATTATATCATAAATTTGCACAGAAAGGGTTAAAAATGACTACAGCTTTGGTTTTGGGCTATTCTGCTTTTGATTTGGGTTTGTTTTCTGACAAGGATCCTCGTCTTAAATTGATTAAAAAAGCGATACGTAGGGATTTAGAAGCTATGGCAGAAGATGGGGTGACTTGGCTTGTATTTACAGGGACTTTGGGCTTTGAATATTGGGTTTTAGAGGTTGCTCAGGAGATGAAGACAGAGTACGATTTCCAGTTGGCCACCATTTTTGCTTTTGAAACCCATGGGGAAAATTGGAATGAAGGCAATCAGATGAAACTGAGCCGCTTTAAGCAGGTAGACTTTGTCAAATATGCCTATCCTCGCTATGAACACAAGGGGCAGTTAAGAGATTACCAGCAGTTTTTACTGGAAAATACGAACAGTTCCTATCTTTTTTATGATGAAGAAAATGAGACGAAACTAGCTTATTTTTACCAAAAGATGAAAAATCAAGAGGACTATTTTATAAAGAGATTAACATTTGATCAGCTAAATGAACTTGCTGAAAATTTTTCCGAAAATTGAAGCTTTGACCTTGATTTTTGTTTGCCTTTTTTTATATAATAATACTAGCAAGCGAGAATGGAGAGAGACATGGCAAGTATTATTTTTTCAGCGAAAGATATTTTTGAACAAGAGTTTGGACGTGAAGTCCGTGGGTATAGCAAGGTAGAAGTTGATGAGTTTTTAGACGATGTCATTAAGGATTATGAAACCTATGCTGCCTTGGTCAAGTCACTTCGTCAGGAAATTGCGGATTTGAAGGAAGAACTAGCTCGTAAACCGAAACCTTCACCAGTTCAAGCAGAGCCTATTGAAGCGGCAACTACAAGTTCTATGACGAATTTTGATATTTTGAAACGCTTGAATCGTCTTGAAAAAGAAGTGTTTGGTAAACAAATTTTAGATAACTCAGATTTCTAAGTAGTTATTTGAGATGTGCAATTTTTGGATAATCGCGTGAGGAGAATTTCTTCTCATGAGGAAAGTCCATGCTAGCACAGGCTGTGATGCCTGTAGTGTTTGTGCTAGGCGAAACCATAAGCCTAGGGACGAGAAATCGTTACGGCAGTTGAAATGGCTAAGTCCTTGGATAAGTCAGAGTAGGCTTGAAAGTGCCACAGTGACGGAGTCTTTCTGGAAACGGAGAGAGTGGAACGCGGTAAACCCCTCAAGCTAGCAACCCAAATTTTGGTCGGGGCATGGAGTACGCGGAAACGAACGTAGTATTCTGACTGCTATCAGCTAGAGCTGTTAGTGGTAGACAGATGATTATCGAAGGAAGTGGTCCTAGTCACTTCTGGAACAAAACATGGCTTATAGAAAATTGCATATAGGTTGGGGCTGAGAAATTTTCTCAACCTCATTTTTTAAAGTGGACATATAGAAAGGTCTTGCAAGACTGTAACATGAAAAAAGAATTTAATTTAATTGCAACTGTGGCAGCAGGTCTTGAAGCTGTTGTGGGACGAGAAGTGCGAGAGTTGGGCTACGATTGTCAGGTTGAAAATGGTCGTGTTCGTTTTCAAGGAGACGTGAGAGCTATTATCGAAACCAACCTCTGGCTTCGGGCAGCAGATCGTATCAAAATTATCGTAGGAACTTTCCAAGCTAAGACTTTTGAAGAGCTGTTTCAGGGAGTTTTCGCTTTAGATTGGGAAAATTATTTACCACTCGGAGCTCGGTTCCCGATTTCCAAAGCCAAATGTGTTAAGTCTAAACTACACAATGAGCCAAGTGTGCAGGCTATTTCTAAGAAAGCTGTTGTCAAGAAATTACAGAAACACTACGCCCGTCCAGAAGGTGTTCCTTTGATGGAAACTGGTTCTGAGTTCAAGATAGAGGTCTCTATCCTGAAAGATGTGGCAACTGTCATGATTGATACGACAGGCTCTAGTCTCTTTAAACGTGGCTATCGTACCGAAAAAGGTGGAGCCCCTATCAAGGAGAACATGGCGGCAGCTATTTTGCAACTTTCTAACTGGTATCCAGACAAGCCTTTGATTGATCCGACTTGTGGTTCAGGAACGTTCTGTATCGAGGCAGTCATGATTGCCAGAAAGATGGCACCAGGTCTTCGTCGCTCTTTTGCATTTGAGGAATGGAACTGGATTAGCGACCGCTTGATCCAAGAAGTTCGCACAGAGGCAGCTAAGAAAGTAGATCGTGAGCTGGAATTGGATATTATGGGCTGTGATATCGATGCACGTATGGTGGAAATTGCCAAGGCTAATGCCCAGGCTGCAGGAGTTGCAGGTAATATTATTTTTAAACAGATGCGGGTGCAGGATTTGCGTTCCGATAAAATCAATGGAGTGATTATCTCAAATCCGCCTTATGGAGAACGTTTATCAGATGATGCAGGAGTTACCAAGCTCTATGCTGAGATGGGGCAAGTATTTGCACCGCTGAAAACTTGGAGCAAATTTATCCTAACTAGTGATGAAGCATTTGAGACCAAGTACGGTAGTCAGGCGGATAAGAAACGTAAGTTATACAACGGAACCTTGAAAGTGGATCTGTATCAATATTTTGGTCAACGTGTTAAACGGCAAGAGGTAAAATAGAAAGGGATACTCATGAGTAAGAAAAGACGGAATCGTCATAAAAAAGAAAACCAAGAACCGCGATTTGATTTTGATGAAGCAAAAGAGTTAACAGTTGGTCAAGCGATTCGTAAAAATGAAGAAGTGGAAGCAGGAGTCTTGCCTGAGGATTCCATTTTGGACAAGTATGTCAAACAACACAAAGATGAAATTGAAGCAGATAAGTTTGCGACTCGCCAATACAAAAAAGAGGAGTTAGTTGAAACTCAGAGTCTGGATGATTTAATTCAAGAGATGCGTGAGGCTGTAGAAGAGTCAGAAGCTTCTTTGGAGGAAGTTCCATCTTCTGAAGACATCTTACCACCCTTGCCTTTGGACGATGAGGATAAAGACTGGGATCCTATAGTGCTAGAGGATGAGAATCTAACAGACATGACTGAGGAAGTGGAAGAGGAGCAAAACCTTTCTCGTCTGGATCAGGAGGACTCAGAAAAGAAAAGTAAAAAAGGCTTTGTTTTGACCGCTTTGGCGCTTGTATCAGTGCTTATCTGTGTCAGTGCTTATTATGTCTATCGTCAAGTGAATCGCTCGACCAAGGAAATTGAAACTTCTCAATCAACTACAGCCAATCAATCAGATGTGGATGATTTTAATACACTTTATGATGCCTTCTATACAGATAGCAATAAAACAGCTTTGAAAAATAGTCAGTTTGATAAGTTGAGCCAACTCAAGACCTTGCTTGATAAGCTAGAAGGTAGCCGTGAGCATACGCTTGCCAAATCTAAATATGATAGTCTAGCAACGCAAATCAAGGCCATTCAAGATGTCAATGCTCAATTTGAAAAACCAGCTATTGTTGATGGTGTTCTGGATACCAATGCCAAAGCTAAATCTGATGCTAAATTTACAGAGATTAAAACTGGAAATACGGAGCTTGATAAAGTGCTAGATAAGGCTATTAGTCTAGGTAAGAGCCAGCAAACAAGTGCTTCTAGCTCAAGTTCAAGTCAAACTAGCAGTTCAAGCTCTAGCCAAGCAAGTTCAAATACAACTAGTGAGACAAAACCAAGTAGTTCAAATGCTACCTCAAATGAGACTAGAAGTACTCGCAGTGAAGTCAATATGGGCCTATCAAGTGCGGGTGTTGCTGTTCAAAGAAGTGCCAGTCGTGTTGCCTACAATCAATCTGCTATTGATGATAGTAACAATTCTGCATGGGATTTTGCTGATGGTGTCTTGGAACAAATCCTAGCGACTTCACGTTCACGTGGCTATATCACTGGAGACCAATATATCCTTGAACGTGTCAATATCGTTAACGGCAATGGTTATTATAATCTCTACAAGCCAGATGGGACCTATCTCTTTACCCTTAACTGTAAGACAGGCTACTTTGTCGGAAATGGAGCTGGTCATGCGGATGACTTGGACTACTAAGCAGTCGTTACAAAATTCTTTCTTTTCAAAAGTAAAAATGATAAAATAAAACAAATCAAACAAGAGGAGTGTCAAATGACAAAAGCTAACTTTGGTGTCGTAGGTATGGCCGTAATGGGCCGTAACCTTGCCCTTAATATTGAATCACGTGGTTACACAGTTGCTATCTACAATCGTAGTAAAGAAAAAACTGAAGATGTAATTGCTTGCCATCCTGAAAAGAACTTTGTACCAAGCTATGATGTTGAAAGTTTTGTAAACTCAATCGAAAAACCTCGTCGTATCATGCTGATGGTTCAAGCTGGACCTGGTACAGATGCTACTATCCAAGCCCTTCTTCCACACCTTGACAAAGGGGATATCTTGATCGACGGAGGGAACACTTTCTACAAAGATACCATCCGTCGTAATGAAGAATTGGCAAACTCAGGTATCAACTTTATCGGTACTGGGGTTTCTGGTGGTGAAAAAGGTGCCCTTGAAGGTCCTTCTATCATGCCTGGTGGACAAAAAGAAGCCTACGAATTGGTTGCAGATGTTCTTGAAGAAATCTCAGCTAAAGCACCAGAAGATGGCAAACCATGTGTGACTTACATCGGTCCTGATGGAGCTGGTCACTATGTGAAAATGGTCCACAACGGTATCGAGTATGGTGATATGCAATTGATCGCAGAAAGCTATGACTTGATGCAACACTTGCTAGGCCTTTCTGCAGAAGATATGGCTGAAATCTTTACTGAGTGGAACAAGGGTGAATTGGACAGCTACTTGATCGAAATCACAGCTGACATCTTGAGCCGTAAAGACGATGAAGGCCAAGACGGACCAATCGTAGACTACATCCTTGATGCTGCAGGTAACAAGGGAACTGGTAAATGGACTAGCCAATCATCACTTGACCTTGGTGTGCCATTGTCACTCATCACTGAGTCAGTATTTGCACGATACATTTCAACTTACAAAGAAGAACGTGTGCATGCTAGCAAGGTTCTTCCAAAACCAGCTGCCTTCAAATTTGAAGGAGACAAGGCTGAGTTGATTGAAAAGATCCGTCAAGCTCTTTACTTCTCAAAAATCATTTCATACGCACAAGGTTTTGCTCAATTGCGTGTAGCTTCTAAAGAAAACAACTGGAACTTGCCATTTGCGGACATCGCATCTATCTGGCGTGATGGCTGTATCATCCGTTCTCGTTTCTTGCAAAAGATTACAGATGCTTACAACCGTGATGCAGACCTTGCTAACCTTCTTTTGGATGAGTACTTCTTGGATGTTACTGCTAAGTACCAACAAGCAGTGCGTGATATCGTAGCTCTTGCTGTTCAAGCTGGTGTACCAGTACCAACCTTCTCAGCAGCTATTACTTACTATGATAGCTACCGTTCAGCTGACCTTCCAGCTAATTTGATCCAAGCGCAACGTGACTACTTTGGTGCTCACACTTACCAACGTAAAGACAAAGAAGGAACATTCCACTACTCTTGGTATGACGAAAAATAAGTAGGTCTGCCATGGGGAAACGGATTTTATTACTTGAGAAAGAACGAAATCTAGCTCATTTTTTAAGTTTGGAACTCCAAAAAGAGCAATACCGAGTTGATCAGGTTGAGGAGGGGCAAAAAGCCCTCTCCATGGCTCTTCAGACAGACTATGACTTGATTTTATTGAATGCTCATCTGGGGGATATGACAGCCCAGGATTTTGCAGATAGGCTGAGTCGGACTAAGCCGGCTTCAGTCATCATGGTCTTGGACCATCGTGAAGAATTGCAAGACCAGCTTGAGACAATCCAACGCTTTGCCGTTTCTTACATCTATAAGCCAGTAATCATTGATAATCTGGTAGATCGTATTTCAGCAATTTTCCGAGGTCGGGACTTCATCGACCAACACTGTAGTCAGATGAAGGTTCCAACATCTTACCGCAATTTGCGTATGGATGTAGAACATCATACCGTTTATCGTGGCGAGGAGATGATTGCTCTGACTCGTCGTGAGTATGACCTTTTGGCTACTCTTATGGGAAGTAAGAAAGTGTTAACTCGTGAGCAGTTGTTGGAAAGTGTCTGGAAGTATGAAAGTGCGACCGAAACCAATATCGTGGATGTCTATATCCGTTATTTACGTAGCAAGCTGGATGTAAAAGGTCAGAAAAGCTACATTAAAACCGTTCGTGGTGTCGGTTACACCATGCAAGAATAGAAAAGCAGTTGCAGTTATGTAACTGCTTTTTTTTGAGGGGGTGTTCTATATATTGACATAAAATTTTGTATTTGCTACAATCAGTTATGGAGGATAGGTCTAATGAAAATAGTAAAAAAATTGATGCAGATCGCATTAGCATTCTTTTTCTTTGGTTTGCTAGCAACAAGTGCAGTATTGGCGGATGATGCTGATTCGGAAGGTTGGCAATTTGTCCAAGAAAATGGTAGAACCTACTACAAGAAGGGTGACATCAAAGAAACGGCTTGGCGAGTGATTGATGGCAAGTACTATTATTTTGATCATGTATCAGGAGAGATGGTTGTTGGCTGGCAATATATCCCGTTTCCATCTAAAGGTAGTACAATTGGTCCTTACCCAAATGGTTTAAGATTAGAATCTATGCCAATGCCAAGATGGTATTACTTTAATCAAGATGGCGTACTACAAGAATTTGTTGGCAAGCAAGTTTTAGAGGCAAAAACTGCTACCAATACCAACAAACATCATGGGGAACAATATGATACCCCAGCAGAGAAACGAACCTATTATTTTGAAGATCAGCGTAGCTATCACACTTTAAAAACCGGTTGGATTTCTGACGAAGGGCATTGGTATTATTTACAGGAGGATGGTAGCTTCGATGCTCGTATCGACAGTTTGACGGTTGGGGAGCTAGTGCGTGGCTGGATCAATGATAACTCAACTTGGTACTATCTAGATCCAACAACTGCTACAATGCAAACTGGTTGGAAACAACTTGGAAATAAGTGGTACTACCTCCGTTCATCAGGTGCAATGGCAACTGGCTGGTATCAAGAAGGCTCAACTTGGTACTATTTAGATGCTGAAAATGGTGATATGAAAACGGGCTGGCAATACCTTGGTAACAAGTGGTACTATCTCCGTTCATCAGGATCTATGGTCACTGGTTGGTTCCAGGTCGGTAGTAAATGGTACTATGCTTATAGTTCAGGTGTCTTGGCAGTAAATACGACTGTAGATGGCTATTCTGTCAACTATAATGGCGAATGGGTTCAATAATGAAAGAGGCGATTGTGAATGGAAACAATCGCTTTTTTTGTGAAAATATAATAAAATAGATAGGAAAGAATTAATACTTGTATGAAAAATAAGACGGCTTTTTCGTCTAGTAAAAGGAAAAAATGACAAAAAAAATTGGTGTCGGTCAGGCACATAGTAAGATTATTTTAATAGGGGAGCATGCGGTCGTTTACGGTTATCCTGCCATTTCCCTGCCTCTTTTGGAGGTGGAGGTGACTTGTAAGGTAGTTCCTGCAGCGAGTCCTTGGCGTCTCTATGAGGAGGATACCTTGTCCATGGCAGTTTATGCTTCACTGGAGTATTTGGATATCAAAGAAGCCTGCATTCGCTGTGAGGTTGACTCGGCTATCCCTGAAAAACGGGGAATGGGTTCGTCAGCTGCTATCAGTATAGCGGCCATACGTGCGGTATTTGACTATTATGAGGCTGATCTGCCTCATGATGTACTAGAAATCTTGGTCAATCGGGCTGAGATGATTGCCCATATGAATCCTAGTGGTTTGGATGCCAAGACCTGTCTCAGTGACCAGCCTATTCGCTTTATTAAGAACGTAGGATTTACAGAGCTTGAGATGAACTTATCCGCCTATTTGGTGATTGCAGATACAGGCGTTTATGGCCATACTCGTGAAGCTATCCAAGTGGTTCAAAGTAAGGGTAAGGATGCCCTACCGTTTTTACATGCCTTGGGAGAATTGACCCAGCAGGCAGAGGATGCGATTTCACGAAAAGATGCTGAAGGACTGGGGCAAATCCTCAGTCAAGCGCATTTACACTTAAAAGAAATTGGTGTTAGTAGCCCTGAGGCAGACTCCCTCGTTGAAACGGCTCTTAGCCATGGTGCTCTGGGTGCCAAGATGAGCGGTGGTGGGCTAGGAGGCTGTATTATAGCCTTGGCAACCAATTTGACTCAAGCTCAAGAACTAGCAGAAAGATTAGAAGAGAAAGGAGCTGTTCAGACATGGATCGAGAGCCTGTAACAGTACGTTCTTACGCAAATATTGCTATTATCAAATATTGGGGAAAGAAAAAAGAAAAAGAGATGGTGCCTGCTACTAGCAGTATCTCTCTGACTTTGGAAAATATGTATACGGAGACGACTTTGTCGCCGCTACCGACGGATGCGACAGCTGATGCCTTTTATATCAATGGTCAGCTACAAAATGAGGCGGAGCATGCCAAGATGAGTAAGATTATTGACCGCTACCGTCCAGATGGTGAGGGTTTTGTTCGTATCGACACTCAAAACAATATGCCTACCGCAGCGGGCTTGTCCTCAAGTTCTAGTGGTTTGTCTGCCTTGGTCAAGGCTTGCAACGCTTATTTCAAGCTTGGTTTAAATCGGAGCCAGCTGGCGCAGGAAGCTAAGTTTGCCTCAGGATCTTCTTCTCGGAGTTTTTATGGACCACTAGGCGCTTGGGATAAGGATAGCGGGGAAATTTACCCTGTGGAGACAGACTTGAAACTAGCTATGATTATGTTGGTGCTAGAGGACAAGAAAAAGCCAATTTCTAGCCGTGACGGTATGAAACTTTGTGTGGAAACTTCGACGACCTTTGATGACTGGGTGCGTCAGTCTGAGAAGGATTATCAGGATATGCTGGTTTACCTCAAAGAAAATAACTTTGTCAAGGTTGGGGAACTAACAGAGAAAAATGCCCTTGCTATGCACGCTACGACCAAAACAGCATCACCAGCTTTTTCTTATCTGACCGATGTATCTTATGAAGCCATGGACTTTGTCCGCCAGCTCCGTGAGCAAGGAGAGGCCTGTTACTTTACCATGGATGCCGGTCCCAATGTTAAGGTCCTCTGTCAAGAGAAAGACTTGGAGCATTTATCTGAAATCTTCAGTCAGCGTTATCGCTTGATTGTGTCAAAAACAAAGGATTTGAGCCAAGATGATTGCTGTTAAAACTTGCGGAAAACTCTACTGGGCAGGTGAATATGCTATTTTAGAACCAGGGCAGTTAGCCTTGATAAAGGCTATTCCCATCTATATGAGGGCTGAGATTGCTTTTTCTGACAGCTACCGTATCTACTCAGATATGTTTGATTTCGCAGTGAACTTGACACCCAATCCTGCCTACAGCTTGATCCAAGAAACGATTGCTTTGGTGGAAGATTTCCTGGTTTATCGAGGTCAAACTTTGCGACCGTTTTCTCTAGAAATCCGTGGCAAAATGGAACGAGAAGGGAAAAAGTTTGGTCTGGGTTCTAGCGGTAGTGTCGTTGTTTTGGTTATCAAGGCTCTGCTGGCTCTATATGATATTTCGGTTAATCAAGATCTCTTGTTCAAGCTGGCTAGCGCTGTCTTGCTCAAGCGAGGAGACAATGGTTCCATGGGGGACCTTGCCTGTATTGTGGCAGAGGATTTGGTTCTCTACCAATCGTTTGATCGCCAAAAGGTGGCAGCTTGGTTGGAAGTGGAAAACTTGGCGACAGTTTTGGAGCGTGATTGGGGCTTTTCCATCTCACAAGTGAAACCAAATCTAGAATGTGATTTCCTAGTTGGATGGACCAAGGAAGTGGCCGTATCTAGTGACATGGTCAAGCAAATCAAGCAAAACATCAATCAGAATTTTTTAAGTTCCTCAAAAGCAACGGTGACTGCTTTGGTAGAAGCCTTGGAGCAAGGAAAAGCCGAAAAAGTTATCGAGCAAGTAGAAGTAGCCAGCAAGCTCTTAGAAGGCTTGAGCGCAGATATTTACACTCCATCGCTTAGACAGCTGAAAGAAGCCAGCCAAGATTTGCAGGCTGTTGCCAAGAGTAGCGGTGCAGGTGGTGGTGACTGTGGGATTGCCTTGAGTTTTGATGTGCAGTCAACTGAAACCTTAAAAAATCGTTGGGCCGATCTGGGGATTGAGCTCTTATACCAAGAAAGGATAGGACATGACGACAAATCGTAAGGACGAGCATATCCGCTATGCCCTTGAGCAGAAAAGTTCCTATAATAGCTTTGATGAGGTGGAGTTGATTCATTCTTCCTTGCCTCTTTATGACCTGGATGAGATTGATTTGTCTACAGAGTTTGCAGGTCGAAAGTGGGATTTTCCCTTTTATATCAATGCCATGACAGGTGGAAGTGATAAAGGACGAGAAATCAATCAAAAGCTAGCTCAGGTGGCGGAAGCCTGTGGGATTTTGTTTGTGACGGGGTCATATAGCGCAGCCCTCAAGGATTCTACAGATGACTCATTTTCTGTCAAATCTAGCCATCCAAATCTCCTTCTTGGAACCAATATTGGATTGGACAAGCCTGTTGAGTTGGGACTGCAGACTGTAGAAGCGATGAATCCTCTTCTCCTACAAGTGCATGTCAATGTCATGCAGGAATTACTTATGCCAGAGGGAGAAAGAAAGTTTCGAAGTTGGCAATCGAATCTAGCAGACTACAGCAAGCAAATCCCTGTTCCGATTGTCCTCAAGGAAGTGGGCTTTGGAATGGATGTGAAAACCATCGAAAGAGCCTATGAACTGGGTGTTCGAACCTTTGACCTGTCAGGTCGTGGGGGTACTAGCTTTGCTTATATCGAAAATCGTCGCAGTGGTCAGCGTGACTATCTCAATCAATGGGGCCAGTCCACCATGCAAGCCCTCCTCAATGCCCAAGACTGGAAAGACAAGGTTCAACTCTTGGTTAGTGGTGGTGTTCGGAATCCGCTAGATATGATTAAGTGTTTGGTTTTTGGTGCCAAGGCAGTGGGACTGTCTAGAACAGTTCTGGAATTGGTTGAAACCTATTCAGTCGAAGAGGTGATTTCCATTGTCCAAGGCTGGAAAGCAGATCTACGCTTAATCATGTGTGCTCTGAACTGTGCTACCATAGCAGATTTGCAAAACGTAGATTACATTCTTTATGGAAAACTAAAAGAAGCAAATGATCAGATGAAAAAGGCGTAACCACCGCCTTTTTTCCATCTTCAGACCGAGGTGACTTTTTTGAATTGTGATAAAATATAAGGGAGAGGATGAACCTATGAGAAAATTTAAAATCTTTTTATTTATCGAAGCCTGTCTTTTGACGGGAGCTCTGATTTTGATGGTGTCAGAGCATTTTTCACGTTTTCTGCTGATTCTATTCCTCTTTTTACTTTTGATTCGCTATTACACTGGTAAAGAGGGCAATAACCTTCTGTTAGTGGTGGCAACTATTCTCTTCTTTTTCATCGTCATGCTCAATCCCTTTGTGATTCTAGCTATTTTTGTTGCAGTTATATACAGTCTATTTCTTCTTTACCCGATGATGAATCAGGAAAAAGAGCAGACCAATTTGGTTTTTGAAGAGGTAGTGACGGTTAAGAAGGAGAAAAATCGTTGGTTTAGAAATCTCCATCATTTTTCAAGTTATCAGACTTGCCAGTTTGATGATATCAATCTTTTTCGCCTCATGGGCAAGGACACCATTCATTTGGAGAGGGTGATCCTAACCAATCATGATAATGTTATTATCCTCAGAAAGATGGTAGGAACAACCAAAATTATTGTACCTGTTGATGTGGAAGTCAGTCTCAGTGTTAACTGTCTCTATGGAGATTTGACTTTTTTCAACCAGCCTAAGCGAGCCCTCCGCAATGAACACTATCATCAGGAAACGAGAGACTATCTCAAGAGTAACAAGAGCGTCAAGATTCTCTTGACCACTATGATTGGCGATGTGGAGGTGGTTAGAGGATGAAAAAGCAAGCTTATGTAATTATTGCCTTCACCTCTGTCCTATTTGTCTTATTTCTCTCCCACAGCTTGCTGGAAATCCTTGATTTTGATTGGTCTATCTTTCTGCATGATGTCGAAAAAACAGAAAAATTTGTCTTTTTGTTGTTGGTATTCAGCATGTCCATGACCTGTCTTTTAGCCCTGTTTTGGCGAGGTGTCGAAGAGCTTTTTCTAAGAAAAATGCAGGCCAATCTCAAGCGTTTGTTGGCAGGGCAAGAAGTGGTTCAGGTTTCAGATCCAGATTTGGATGCCAGTTTCAAGTCCTTGTCAGGCAAACTTAACCTCTTGACAGAGGCTCTTCAAAAAGCTGAAAATCACAGTCTTGCTCAGGAAGAGGAAATCATCGAGAAGGAAAGAAAGCGGATTGCTCGAGATTTGCACGATACCGTCAGTCAGGAGTTGTTTGCTGCCCACATGATTTTGTCAGGTGTTAGTCAGCAGGCTTTGAAACTGGATAGAGAAAAGATACAGATCCAGTTGCAGAGTGTCACAGCCATCCTTGAAACAGCCCAGAAGGATTTACGGGTCTTGCTCCTGCATTTGCGCCCAGTTGAATTGGAACAAAAGAGCTTGATAGAAGGGATTCAAATCCTTTTAAAAGAGCTTGAGGATAAGAGTGATCTCAAGGTTAGTTTCAAGCAAAATGTGACGAAATTGCCCAAGAAGATTGAAGAGCATATTTTCCGCATTTTGCAGGAGTTGATCAGCAATACCTTACGCCATGCCCAGGCCTCTTGTTTGGATGTCTATCTCTATCAGACGGATCTTGAATTGCAGGTGAAGGTGGTGGACAATGGGATTGGTTTCCAGCTGTTGAGTTTTGACGACTTGAGTTATGGACTGCGAAACATCAAGGAACGGGTTGAAGATATGGCAGGGACGGTTCAGTTATTAACAGCTCCTAAGCAAGGGTTGGCAGTTGATATCCGTATTCCCTTGCTCGATAAGGAATGATAAAGGAGTAAAGATGAGAATTTTACTAGTAGATGACCATGAAATGGTCCGATTGGGCTTGAAAAGCTACTTTGACCTCCAAGATGATGTAGAAGTTGTGGGCGAGGCGGCAAACGGGTCTCAAGGTATTGACTTGGCCTTGGAATTGCGTCCAGATGTCATTGTCATGGATATTGTCATGCCTGAGATGAATGGAATTGACGCGACCTTAGCCATCCTTAAAGAATGGCCTGATGCCAAGATTTTGATTGTGACCTCTTACTTGGACAATGAAAAAATCATGCCGGTCTTGAATGCTGGTGCCAAAGGCTATATGCTCAAGACTTCTAGTGCAGATGAATTGCTCCATGCTGTCCGTAAGGTGGCTGCTGGGGAGCTTGCCATTGAGCGAGAGGTCAGCAAAAAGGTCGAATACCACCGCAATCACATAGAACTACATGAGGACCTGACTGCGCGTGAGCGAGACGTTCTCCAACTGATTGCCAAGGGTTACGAAAATCAGCGCATCGCAGATGAACTCTTTATCTCTCTCAAGACGGTCAAAACCCATGTGTCCAACATTCTTGCCAAACTTGAGGTCAGCGACCGCACTCAGGCAGCAGTCTATGCCTTTCAGCACCACTTGGTGGGGCATGAAGAGTTTTAGTAGTTATATAAAATAATGTTGGAGAAATGACTTGATTTAGTATCAAAGAAGCGAGTAAGCACCTCTGGCGTGATAAAATAATTTTTTCACAATATTTTGGCTCTTTGTCAACTGTAGTGGGTTGAAGAAAAGCTAAGATCGAGAAAGGACGAATTTCGTCCTTTCTTTTTTGATA
>CAJNCI010000018.1 GCA_905221215.1 bacterium | reverse complement strand
ATGAGTTGTTTTGTCGCTTTTCATTATAGGTCATATGGGACTTTTTTTCTACACAAAAATAGGCTCCATAATATCTATAGGGGATTTACCCACTACAAATATTATAGAGCCAAAGAAATGAGGGGAAATTCCTCTTATTTTTTTGTCAATAGGGATGTTATTTCTTGATTTTTCCGAAAGAAAATGGTAAAATGACAGCAAAAAGATATTAAAGGTGGTAAATACTTTATGGATAAGAAAAAACTTTTCACTGCTAGCTTGGCTAGTGTTGCCGTTTTGGGAGCAGGATTCCTTGCTTCTCACCCATCAGTTGTGAAGGCTGAAGAAGCAGCTTCAACTGCAGCTTCTGAAAAACTAACAAAAGAGGATATTGCTAACTACTTCACAGAGTTAGAAAAACAAGCTGAAGAAGCTATTAATTCAAATAAGGAAATTACTGATAAAGAAGCAGCAATTTTAGAAGCTAAAGCAGCTATCGGTAAAGAAGAATTCTTAAAAGCACTTGAATCTGATAAGGATGGAGAAAAACTTTCATTAGAAGAAGCTGAAAAGATTTTAGAAGAAGCTAATGAAATCGCAGCAAGAGTACAGCCAAAATCAGATAAAGAACCAGAAAAACCTCAAACAGTTCCAGGCGCTACACCAGCTCCAGGTGCTGAATTAGTTCGTAATGAAAAAGGTGAAGTTACAGAAGTTAAACCAATCGATGGTAGAAGTGAAATTGACGCTGATGCTCAAGATAAAATCAACAAACAATTAGACAAAGAAAATACAGATGTTACAGATGCAGAAGAAAGATTAGCTGCAGCTAAACAGGATGAAAAAGAAGCTGAAAACAACAGAGAAGAAGCTAAAGCAGCTGTTGAATCAGCTAAAGAAAATGTAAAAGCAGCTCAAGATGAATTAGCTGCTGCAAAAGAAGCTAAAGCAAAATATGAAAAAGAATTAGCAAGCTATGCAGATGCTGATGGCGAACAAGCTGATCAATATAGAGAAGCAGCAAGAGCAGACATTGAAAAAGCAGAAGCAGCAATAAAAGAAGCAGAAGCAACATTAAAACAAGCAGAAAAAGAAGCAGAAGAAGCTAAAGCTGCATTAGAACAAGCAGATGAAGATTATTATTCATATGTAGCAGACCGTGAAGCTGAAGAAGTTCGTGTACTACGTCGTCAAATTGCAAAAGATAAAGCTGATGGAAAAGATACTACAGCATTAGAAGAAGAACTTGATATTGCTTTAAATGGTGTAAAACCAGCGGTAAATGAAGTTAAACCATACGAAGGTCCAGTAACTGGTTTCTTTGACGAAACAGGAGAAAAACCAATTGCAGAAGGTGAATTAGGTACACATGCACCTAGAGATATCCCTGGGTACACTTATACTGGAATTTCATATACAAAAGATGGTATTTTAAGACATACCTATAAAACTGGTTTCAATGGTGTTCCTGCTGATAATAGCAATCCAGGTCACCAAGGTGATGGTGGATCAAGACAAGGCGATCGTCCTACACCAGGTTCAACAACACCGTCTACACCAGCAAATGAAACACCTGCTACACCAGCTCCTGGAACAGATACTCCAGCTGCACCAACAGCTGAAACACCAGCAACTCCTGCAGTTGCACCAGCTGTAGCAGGTACTAGCGAAGATAACACTTATCAAGCACCAGCTGCAAAATCAGAAGATAAGAAAGAACTTCCAAATACTGGTGGTAAAGATAACGCTGCAATCGCATCATTAGGATTCCTAGGATTGCTCCTTGGTGCCCTTCCATTTGTGAAACGCAAAAACTAATTAGTTAAAAATATGAAAGAGAAGGACTTGTTACCTTCTCTTTTTGTGATATATAATCGCGCGAGGGCTTTGTTGGACAGTATGGTGGGTTGAACTTATAATAGTACGCTACGGATTCTAAAACATTTCTAGAAATTAATTTGGCTTTCCTAATCAATTAGTTCATATTTTATTTCAATCTACTATAGAAAATAAAAAGTAAATAGGACCATATTTCAGTTCTATTTACTTTTATGTCATTAGTGATTGTATAATCTTATAATAGTGCCTCAAACTCAGAGACTGTCATGCTCAACTGCTCACTTGTAACCTCAGCGGTTAAAAGATGTTGGCGAACGAGATTTACTAAACCTTTTTTCAGACCTTGTTCTTCAGCTTGTTCCAAAGCATAATCATGAGCGAGTAAGGCTTGTTCTTCACGTCTGCGTTGTTCACTAAACATCTTCCTGTCCTCCTCGGACTAGCTCTCGTAGTCCAGCAGTTGGTCTGCCTGGCTGATGGCTCTCTCGGGTTCTTGAGTAAAGGATTTGTTCCCAAAAAACTCTAACCACGGCTTGTGAACCTCGTCTTTGCTGGTTTCTCTGTATTTTTTTAATTCCCAAAATGCCATCTTGACCAGATGGTTCTCCTGACCGTTAGTGCTAGTCTTACAACAAGGCCTCAAACTCATCGACAGTCATGTTCAACTGCTCACTAGCAACCTCAGCTGTCAAAAGATGCTTACGAACCATATCTAAAAAAGCAATCAGTTGCCCACGCTCTAACCCTTTTTCAAGCCCCTCAGCCCTAGCAGTTTCCAAGGCATAGTCATGAGCGAGTAAGGCTTGTTCTTCACGTCTGCGTTGTTCACTAAACATTTTCCTGTCCTCCTCGGCCCAGCTCTTGTAGTCCAGCAGTTGGTCTGCTTGGCTGATGGCTCGCTCGGGTTGCTGGGTAAAGGGTTTATTCCCGAAAAACTCCAACCATGGCTTGCGAACCTTGTCTTTGCTGGTTTCTCTGTATTTTTTTAGTTCCAAGAACGCCATCTTGACTAGATGATGTTCCTGTCCATTACTGGTGATAGTTAAGACCTCACCTGTCGTATCCTCTCGCATGCTAAAACTATGAAAAGCCAAGTCATCTTGGAAATAATTACTATCCACAATAGCTATTGCGTAAACAGGTGCGATGTGTTTGTAGCTCTGGTGGGTATCACCTTCTCGCTGGCGAATTTTTTCTAGGTTTTGATTGACCTGACTGCACAAATAAGCCCACAGGCGATTGATGAAAAAATTCTGATGATGAACTTGAATCTCAATAATTACTTGAGTTCCATTATCTAGTTCAGCCAAGACATCAATACTAGTGTAGAAATCCTGTGCCGAGTATGGAGTAGAAGGCAATACATGAATATTACTCCCCTCCAAAATGGTCACATTTTTGGCTGGCAAGTCTAGCATATCGCGGATAAATTGACAAGTGATTTCTGGATTGCTAAAGATTTTCTTAGCAACCAAGTCATTGGTCGGGCTGATGCCCGGATGTCTTAAAGTCATCCATTTCCTCCTCTTATTATACCACAGTCTTATACTCAATGAAAATCAAAGAGCAAACTAGGAAACTAGCCGCAGGCTGTACTTGAGTACGGCAAGGCGACGTTGACGTGGTTTGAAGAGATTTTCGAAGAGTATTAAATCTAGGTTTACTAGATTCACTGACTCTATCTATTTATTCGGAAAAGAGATGAAAAATACTTGCTCTAGCTCTTCCCAATGGTATTTTTTGGTGCTTTCCTTTATAATGGGTGTATGGATAAGAAAAAATTATTATTGATTGATGGGTCTTCTGTTGCTTTTCGGGCGTTTTTTGCGCTCTATCAGCAGTTGGACCGTTTTAAGAATGCGGCTGGTTTGCATACCAATGCGATTTATGGTTTCCAGTTGATGTTGAGCCATTTGTTGGAGCGGGTTGAGCCGAGTCATATTTTGGTGGCTTTTGATGCGGGTAAGACGACCTTCCGTACAGAAATGTATGCGGACTATAAGGGTGGTCGGGCCAAGACTCCTGATGAGTTTCGTGAGCAATTTCCTTTCATTCGTGAGTTGCTGGATCACATGGGGATTCGCCATTATGAGTTGGCTCAGTATGAGGCGGATGACATCATTGGGACGCTGGATAAGCTAGCTGAGCAGGATGGTTTTGATATTACCATTGTCAGTGGGGATAAGGACTTGATTCAGCTGACGGACGAGCATACGGTAGTTGAGATTTCCAAGAAAGGTGTGGCTGAGTTTGAGGCCTTTACGCCAGACTATCTCATGGAAAAGATGGGGCTCACACCGACTCAGTTTATCGATCTCAAGGCGCTCATGGGTGATAAGTCGGATAATATCCCTGGGGTGACCAAAATTGGTGAAAAGACGGGTATCAAGCTCTTGCTGGAGCATGGTTCGCTTGAGGGGATTTATGAGGATATCGATGGGATGAAGCCTTCTAAGATGAAGGAAAATCTCATCAATGATAAGGAACAGGCCTTTTTGTCTAAAACACTGGCGACCATTGATACCAAGGCACCGATTGAGATTGGTTTGGAGGATGTGGTCTATAGTGGTCCAGATATTGAAAATCTTGGGAAATTCTACGATGAGATGGGCTTCAAACAGCTCAAGCAGGCTTTAAATGCATCTTCGACTGATGTGGCTGAGAGTTTGGACTTTACTATCGTTGACCAAGTCAGTCAAGACATGCTGAGTGAAGAGTCTATCTTCCATTTTGAGCTTTTTGGTGAGAATTACCATACGGATGATTTGGTTGGTTTTGCTTGGTCTTGTGGCGATAAGCTCTATGCTACAGACAAGCTTGAACTTTTGCAAGAGCCGATTTTCAAGGATTTTCTAGAAAAAACACCTCTGAGGGTGTATGACTTTAAGAAGGCTAAAGTTCTCTTAAATCGTTATGATGTGAATTTACAGGCTCCTGCCTTTGATAGCCGTTTGGCTAAATACCTCCTTTCGACTGTGGAGGACAATGAAATTGCGACCATCGCGAGTCTTTATGGTCAGACTTATTTAGTCGATGATGAGACTTTCTATGGCAAAGGTGTCAAAAAGGCCATTCCTGAACGTGAGAAATTCTTGGAACATTTGGCGCGTAAACTTGCTGTTTTGGTCGAAACAGAGCCTATTTTGCTTGAAAAACTCAGTGAAAATGGACAATTAGAGCTTCTTTATGATATAGAGCAACCTCTTGCCTTTGTCCTTGCCAAGATGGAAATTGCTGGGATTACGGTCAAGAAAGAGACCTTGCTTGAGATGCAGGCTGAAAATGAGCTTGTTATTGAAAAACTGACTCAAGAGATTTACGAGTTGGCTGGTGAGGAGTTTAATATCAACTCACCTAAGCAGTTGGGTGTCCTTCTCTTTGAAAAATTGGGGCTTCCTCTAGAATATACCAAGAAAACCAAGACAGGTTACTCGACAGCGGTGGATGTGCTAGAGCGTCTGGCTCCTATTGCACCAATTGTTAAGAAAATCTTGGATTACCGTCAGATTACTAAGATTCAGTCTACTTATGTAATTGGCTTGCAGGACTGGATTTTGGCTGATGGCAAGATTCATACTCGCTATGTGCAGGATTTGACCCAGACTGGGCGTTTGTCTAGTGTGGATCCAAACTTGCAAAATATTCCTGTGCGTTTGGAGCAAGGCCGTCTTATTCGTAAGGCTTTTGTGCCTGAGTGGGAGGATAGTGTGCTGCTCAGCTCCGATTATTCACAGATTGAATTGCGTGTGTTGGCGCACATCTCTAAAGACGAGCACTTGATTAAAGCCTTTCAAGAGGGGGCAGATATCCATACTTCGACAGCCATGCGGGTCTTTGGCATTGAACGTCCTGAGGATGTGACTGCAAACGACCGTCGTAATGCCAAGGCGGTTAACTTTGGAGTAGTTTATGGGATTTCAGACTTTGGCTTGTCTAATAATCTAGGCATCAGCCGTAAGGAGGCCAAAGCCTACATTGATACCTACTTTGAACGCTTCCCAGGTATTAAAAACTACATGGATGAGGTGGTGCGTGAGGCGCGTGATAAGGGCTATGTAGAGACTCTTTTCAAGCGTCGTCGTGAATTGCCAGATATCAATTCGCGCAACTTTAATATTCGTGGTTTTGCGGAGCGGACAGCTATCAACTCTCCTATTCAGGGTTCGGCGGCAGATATTCTCAAGATTGCCATGATTCAGCTGGAGAAAGCATTGGTTGCAGGTGGTTATCAGACTAAGATGCTTCTGCAAGTGCATGATGAAATCGTCCTTGAAGTTCCGAAATCAGAACTAGCAGAGATGAAAAAATTGGTCAAACAAACCATGGAAGAAGCCATTCAACTCAGTGTTCCCCTCATTGCAGATGAGAATGAAGGGGCAACCTGGTACGAGGCTAAATAAAAAGGGGGCTAGTCCTCCTTTTTTGTAGTCAAAATCTGCAAGCCTTTTCAAATTGTGCTATACTGATGAAAAAGGAGGATTTCTATGAGTCAAGAATTTATCAATCCAAGTGATGGCGTGATTCGTCAGTATCTAGCAACGAGTAAAACCCTTGCTGTGGTGGGCCTGTCTGACCGTGAAGAAACAACCAGCAATCGAGTGACTAAGGAAATGCAGGCTCGGGGTTATAAAATTATCCCTGTCAATCCCAAGGCTGCAGGTGGGGAAATCTTGGGAGAAAAGGCTTATGCGAGTCTAGCTGAGATTCCTTTTCCTATAGATATTGTCAATGTTTACCGTCGCAGTGAGTTTCTGCCAGATGTGGCGCGTGATTTTCTCAAGGCTGATGCTAAAATTTTTTGGGCACAACTAGGACTTGAAAGTCTAGAAGCGGAAGAAATCTTGAGTGCTGGAGGATGCGATGACATCGTGATGAATCGCTGTATCAAGAGAGAACATACTCGCTTGATTGAGGAAGCATAAGAAAAGGTAGCTGGTGGGCTACCTTTTGTGTTATACTCAATGAAAATCAAAGAGCAAACTAGCCGCAGGTTGCTCAAAACACTGTTTTTGAGGTTGTAGATAAGACTGACGAAGTAAGTCACATATATACGGCAAGGCGACGTTGACGTGGTTTGAAGAGATTTTCGAAGAGTATTAGAAAATGCCGATAAGGGTCTGCATACCAAGACTGGTAAGGATGATGGCAATCCAGCAGATGGCTCCGAGAACAATGGATTTTCCACTGGATTTGACCATAGTCACCAGATTAGTTTTGAGACCGATAGCACTCATGGCCATGATAATGAGGAATTTGGAGAGTTGTTTGAGAGGAGTAAAGAAGCTACTGGACACACCGAGAGAGGTCAGTAGGGTGGTTAGGAGAGATGCAAGGATGAAGTAGAGGATAAAAAGTGGGAAGACTTTTTTCAGTTGCAATCCTTGCTTATTTTCTTGTTGGCGACTTTGCCAATAGGAGAGAAAGAGAGTGATGGGGATGATAGCTAGGGTTCGTGTGAGTTTGACAATGGTTGCGGATTCGAGGGTATTTGTTTGGTAGAGACTGTCCCAGGCGCTGGCTGTGGCGGTTACAGAGGAAGTATCATTGACTGCAGTTCCTGCAAAGAGGGCGAAGCCTTCATTTGATAAGTGAAGCCAGGTTCCTAGAGTTGGAAAGATGAGCGCAGCTAAGACATTGAAGAAAAAGATAACGGAAATGGCTTGGGCGACTTCTTTTTCCTTGGCATGGATAACGGGCGCTGTTGCAGCAATGGCAGAGCCCCCACAGATGGAAGACCCCACCCCAATCAAGGTAGCCAGTTTTGTATCCAGTGCAAAGAAACGCTGGAAAAGGTAGGCAACAATCAAGGCTATTGAGATAGTGGACAGGATGACAGGGAGCGAAGATTGCCCAACTGCGAAGACTTGCGAGATATTGAGACCAAAACCAAGCAAGATAACGGCATACTGGAGCAATTTCTTGGAACTAAAGGTCAATCCCGCATCCAGTTGTTTATAGGATGAGAGAAAGGGATGGAGAAGCATTCCCATAAAGATTGCAAAAACGGGCGCGCCAATCACAGGGAAGAATCCTCCTAAGTACCAAGATAGGATGGAAATGAGAAGGCAGACCAAGATGCCTGCTCCATTTTTTGATAGAAATGACATAAAAACCTCCAAATAGAATCTGTTACCATTATAGACCTGTAAAGAGGAAAAGTAAAATAGAAAGTGGAAAGCTATTCTCTAATGTATTTTTGCGGTCGGAGGGCTTTTGTAGTATAATAGAGATACGTTTTGACAGTAGGAGGTATCTATGGATTTAACTAAGCGCTTTAATAAACAGTTAGATAAGATTCAAGTTTCGTTGATTCGTCAGTTTGACCAGGCTATTTCGGAGATTCCTGGGGTCTTGCGTTTGACCTTGGGGGAACCTGATTTTACAACGCCAGATCATGTCAAGGAGGCGGCTAAGCGGGCGATTGACCAGAACCAATCCTACTATACAGGGATGAGTGGTCTGCTGACTCTACGTCAGGCGGCTAGTGATTTTGTTAAGGAAAAGTACCAACTGGACTATGCTCCTGAAAATGAAATCTTGGTTACAATTGGGGCAACAGAGGCTTTATCTGCTACTTTGACAGCTATTTTGGAAGAGGGAGACAAGGTACTCTTGCCAGCTCCTGCCTATCCAGGTTATGAACCGATTGTCAATCTAGTTGGGGCAGAGATTGTCGAGATTGACACGACTGAAAATGGGTTTGTCTTGACTCCAGAGATGTTAGAAAAGGCCATTTTGGAGCAAGGAGACAAGCTCAAAGCGGTTATTCTCAACTATCCAGCTAATCCGACAGGAATTACCTATAGTCGGGAGCAGTTGGAAGCCTTGGCAGCTGTTTTACGCAAGTACGAAATTTTCGTTGTCTGTGATGAGGTTTACTCAGAATTGACCTATACAGGAGCAGCCCATGTGTCTCTAGGAACTATGTTGAGAGATCAGGCTATCATTATCAATGGTTTGTCTAAATCGCATGCTATGACAGGTTGGCGTTTGGGTCTGATTTTCGCTCCTGCGGTCTTTACAGCTCAGTTGATCAAGAGTCACCAGTACTTGGTCACTGCCGCAAATACCATGGCTCAACATGCTGCGGTAGAAGCCTTGACGGCTGGTAAAAACGATGCGAAACCTATGAAGAAGGAATATATCCAGCGTCGTGATTATATTATCGAGAAAATGACTGCTCTTGGATTTGAGATTATCAAGCCAGACGGTGCTTTCTATATCTTTGCTAAGATTCCAGCGGGCTACAATCAAGATTCCTTTGCTTTTCTGAAGGATTTTGCCCAGAAGAAGGCCGTTGCCTTTATCCCTGGTGCCGCCTTTGGACGTTATGGGGAAGGCTATGTTCGCCTATCTTATGCAGCCAGCATGGAGACTATCACAGAAGCCATGAAACGACTTGAGGAGTACATGAGAGAAGCATGATTCAGTCTATCACGAGTCAAGGCTTGGTGCTCTACAATCGCAACTTTCGTGAGGATGATAAGCTAGTCAAGATTTTTACAGAGCAGGCTGGGAAGCGCATGTTTTTCGTCAAACACGCTGGTCAATCCAAACTGGCGCCTGTTATTCAGCCCTTGGTGCTGGCACGATTTCTCTTGCGAATCAATGATGACGGGCTCAGCTACATCGAGGACTATCATGAGGTCATGACCTTTCCCAAGATTAATAGTGATCTCTTTGTCATGGCCTATGCGACCTATGTGGCAGCTCTTGCAGATGCGAGTTTGCAGGACAATCAGCAGGATGCTCCCTTGTTTGCTTTTTTGCAAAAGACTTTGGAGTTGATGGAAGTGGGCTTGGATTATCAGGTTTTGACTAATATTTTTGAAATTCAAATCTTGACTCGATTTGGGATCAGCCTCAATTTTAATGAGTGTGTCTTTTGTCATCGGGTTGGTCAGGCTTTTGACTTTTCTTTCAAATATGGAGCTTGTCTTTGCCCAGAGCATTATCATGAGGATGAGAGACGTTGCCATCTCAATCCCAATATCCCTTATCTGCTCAATCAATTTCAAGCCATTGATTTTGAGACTTTGGAGACCATTTCGCTCAAGCCTGAAATCAAGCAAGAGCTACGCCAATTTATGGATCAACTCTATGAAGAGTACGTGGGGATTCACCTAAAATCAAAGAAATTTATTGATTCCCTAGCAGACTGGGGTCAATTACTAAAAGAGGAAAAGAAATGAAAAAAATCGCAGTAGATGCCATGGGGGGCGATTATGCACCTCAGGCCATCGTTGAGGGGGTCAATCAAGCCCTTGCTGACTTTTCAGATATTGAGGTTCAACTTTACGGAGATGAAGCTAAAATCAAGCAATATCTGACAGCGACAGAGCGCGTCAGCATTATCCATACGGATGAGAAGATTGACTCAGACGATGAACCTACGAGAGCTATTCGGAAGAAGAAAAATGCCAGTATGGTATTGGCAGCCAAGGCTGTCAAAGAGGGTGAAGCAGACGCTGTTCTTTCGGCTGGGAATACAGGTGCCTTGTTGGCAGCAGGATTCTTCATCGTGGGTCGTATCAAGAATATCGATCGACCTGGGCTTATGTCGACCTTGCCGACTGTAGATGGAAAAGGTTTTGACATGCTAGACCTCGGTGCCAATGCGGAAAATACAGCCCAGCACCTCCATCAATACGCTGTCCTCGGTTCCTTCTATGCCAAAAATGTCCGTGGTATTGCGCAACCACGTGTTGGTTTGCTCAACAACGGAACAGAGAGTAGCAAGGGCGATCCGCTTCGTAAGGAAACTTACGAATTACTAGCAGCTGATGAAAGTTTAAACTTTATCGGAAACGTGGAAGCGCGTGATTTGATGAATGGCGTTGCGGATGTTGTCGTGGCAGATGGTTTCACGGGAAACGCTGTGCTCAAATCCATTGAAGGTACAGCCATGGGAATCATGAGTTTGCTCAAGACAGCTATTACAGGTGGTGGTCTTCGAGCGAAACTAGGCGCCCTCCTTCTCAAGGATAGCCTCAGAGGTTTGAAAAAACAGCTCAACTATTCAGATGTTGGTGGAGCAGTCTTGTTTGGTGTCAAGGCACCGGTTGTCAAGACTCATGGCTCAAGCGATGCCAAGGCTGTTTATAGTACAATCCGCCAGATTTGTACCATGCTAGAGACAGACGTAGTTGCCCAGACTGCGCGTGAATTTTCAGGAGAATAAAAGAGATGACAGAAAAAGAAATTTTTGACCGTATTGTGACCATTATCCAAGAGCGACAGGGAGAGGACTTTGTCGTGACAGAATCCTTGAGTCTGAAAGACGATTTGGATGCTGACTCAGTTGACTTGATGGAGTTTATCTTGACACTGGAAGATGAATTTAATATCGAAATCAGTGATGAGGAAATTGACCAACTGCAAAGTGTAGGTGATGTGGTTAAAATCATTCAAGCAAAATAAAGATAAGAAGTTCCAAGGCACTTGCTTTGGAATTTTTTATTTGGCTTAATACTTTTCGAAAATCTCTTCAAACCACGTCAGTTCTATCTACAACCTCAAAGCCGTGCTTTGAGTAGCCTGTGGCTAGCTTCCTAGTTTGCTCTTTGATTTTCATTGAGTATAAGTGACCGTTTAGGAACAGATTTAGTCTTTCTAGGGACAGGAGAGATATGAAAACAAATAAAGGATATAATGTAGTCAGAAAAATCAATCTCCAAAAAGGAAATAAGAAATAAAGATCAAATGAAAATATCAATGAGTTTCTGCTAGAATGAAATTGTTAATATAGTCACAATTTTAATTGACTTTCCTTTTTTACAGGACTATAATGTAGATATAAAAAAGGATTTATTTTATAGTTGGGGGAAGGTGATGGCTATGTACTTTTGATAAACTAGTCTCTATCTTATATTCTTGGAAATGTTAGGAGATCTTATGGTTCAGGTTCATGAACCTGACATCTATTTTGACTTCGTTTCTATTTGATTTTCTTGCTTTGGATTTATCTATTTTAGGAGGAAACGGCTATGAAAAAATCTAAACTACTTACACTTGGTTTGCTTGCAGGTGCTGGCCTACTATTGTCTATCAATCAAGTACAGGCTGCAGATACTTGGGTTAAAAATGGTGCTGACTGGAATCTTTCTCAAGATGGCAGCCTCGCTAAAAACAAATGGGTGCAAAATGCTGGCTCTTGGTACCATTTTGACGGTTCTGGTAAAATGCAGACAGGCTGGCTCAAAGACGGCAATACTTGGTACTCACTAGCAGATAGTGGCGCTATGCGCACTGGCTGGTACAAGGAAGGTAACACATGGTACTCACTCGCAAATAGTGGTGCTATGCGTACTGGTTGGTACAAAGAAGGGTCTACATGGTATTACCTCAAAGACAGTGGCGCTATGGCAACAGGATGGGCGACTGCAAATGGTCAATGGTCTTACTTTGAAAAATCAGGTGCTATGGTAGCAGATAGAGCTGTTCCAGCAAGCGATGGGGAAAGTTATGTCATTGGTAAGGATGGTTATATGTTAACCAAACTCCCAAGTCAGGTTGAACAAGATCCTTTTGATGATACAGTTATTACAGATATCGTTACTTTGTCTGATGGTTATGACTATCACCTTGTTCATAAGAAAGATGGAGTTGTTATCGAAAAGAATGCCTGGTATATCAAACCTATTGTTGAACGTTTTTCTTATCAAAAGATTGGCGATATAAAACGAAATACTTTAGATGCAATTACTGATAATAAAAAACCAGGGGAAGAAATTGATCCTAAAGCTGTCATAAAGAATTTCCAAAACTTACCAAATAAGTATTACTTTGGAGCAGATGGACGTAAGGTTGCGAATCTACCAGAATTCACTACTCACTTCCCTATTCAAAAAGTTGGGTCTGAACTTTATCTTAAAAACTCAAGTCCAGTTATTAGTCTAGACTCATCTGGATTGACAATTAATGACAATAAACTTTATCTAAGAGGTGCCAATGATCATAATGGTAAACTTGTAACTGGATATTTTACAATGTTTATGGACGGATTATTATCTAAAGATCACCATATTTTGGGCTATGCAGATGAATCTGGTGAAATCGTGAAGATGAAAGTTTTGCCTAATGATTTCCGTGATTATATTGAAAAAGGAATTTCCGGTTTTTATGGAGAAACTGTTAGATATGACAGTTCAACAGGAAATGTTTCTGTTGTGAAATAAACTATTTCACATAGTAAAACGAAAAAGCGAACAGCTTTGTATACTAGGAAGTCATGTTCGCTTTTATTCATAAAGTAATAGTTACTGTTTGGTCTCTGTTTCAAAAAAATCTGCTTGATAATAATCACTAACTTCTCTTTTCATTTCTTCTAGTAATCGACTTTCATCTGTTGATTCGAGTAAGGATAATCCTTTATTAATCATAGTATGATCTTCATTAACAATTCCCAGACGTACTTGAGCTACACCTAATAAATCGTATCGTTTCAATATTTTTGCTAAATCAAGACATTCTTGAATTAAGCATAGACAGTCATCTTTCTTCCTTGCTTCAAGGTACATTCGTGTCATATTGGCTAGAATGGAGTAATGAATACTTTGAATTGGACGATAATCTGTGTATTTATTTAGAGATTTTACAAGTCTTTGACGTAGCATTTCTAGTGAATCAACAGGGAAATGGAAAATGATCATCACTAACAACCGTAAATCTGAGAGGAACCACTGATCTCTTTTTTCCAATTCTTTCCATAACTCCTCAGCCAAGGCTTGGGCTTTATCGGAAAACTGATTTTCAATCACTTCTATAAAAATGGTTAGTTCTTTCACAGCGTGTTCTATTGGGATATCATTCTGCACTTCATCTAGATAAATTTGACATTTTGATAGCAGTTTCTTCATTTCTTCTAGATTAGGCGAAGAAATGACTTGATAATATTCTGAGAATAATTTCTTACGAGAATCCGTTTGGTAATGTTGACAAATATAATGAAATTCATCGAAACTCATATCAATTTGCCTCAAAAGTAATTCCATAGTATCATACCTAGGAGTAGAGTGATTATTTTCAAACTTCGACAAGTTAGAATGAGTAATGTAGTCACCACAGACCTCATTTTGTGTGATCCCTTTTGATTTACGAATGTATTTATAAACTGAACCAATATCCCACCGCATATTTTTGCCTCCAAAAATGTTCCAAAAGTAGAAGTTTTAAGAAAATATTTATATTTAGTATATCATAAAGGTGTGGGGTGGGCAATGATGATAGAAAGAAGGTGTTGGTTGACTCTTAAGGATTATTAGGAGTTATGTAGAATGTTTATGATGGAAAACTATCTTTTTATAACTATTCAATAAAGGAGGAAATGGCTATGAAAAAATCTAAACTACTCACACTGGGTTTGCTTGCAGGTGCTGGTCTGCTTTTGTCAATCAATCAAGCACAAGCTGCAGATACTTGGGTTAAAAATGGCGCTGACTGGAATCTTTCTCAAGATGGCAGCCTCGCTAAAAACAAATGGGTGCAAAATGCTGGCTCTTGGTATCACTTCGATGGTTCTGGTAAAATGCAGACAGGCTGGCTCAAAGATGGTAACACCTGGTATTCACTAGCAGATAGTGGTGCTATGCGTACTGGATGGTACAAGGAAGGCAATACCTGGTACTCACTAGCAGATAGTGGTGCCATGCGTACAGGTTGGTACAAAGAAGGGTCTACATGGTACTATCTTCGTTTTAGTGGTTCTATGCAGACAGGTTGGGAGTTCATAGATAATAATTGGTATTATTTTGAACAATCAGGTGCAATGGCCTCTGATAGAGTTGTAAATTCTAGTGATGGCACAGGCTATATTCTCAGCAAGGATGGCCATATGTTCACTTTACAAAATAGCCCTTATAAAAATGGTGACATTGTTCGTTTAGGCGATGGATATGAATATCTGATTACAGCAAAATTTGACGGAAATAACTTTACTGATGTTATCGTGGATAAAAACACTTGGTATATCAAACCTGAGTTCAAGAAGTTCTCCGACAAATATGGAGATGAGGTTGCAAATACAACCTTAGCTTTAGTAGATAATAAAGAAGAAGGACAAGAAATTGATCCTAAAGCTGTTATTCGTAATTTCCAAAATCTACCAGGTCGATATTACTTTGGAGCAGATGGTCGTAGAGTATTACCACTTCCAGAGATGACAACTAGATCAGAAATCAAAAAAGTCGGCAATGATCTTTATCTAGAAGACCCAGGTGTACGACTTAGACTTCCATCTACTAGCTTCACAATCAATAACAATAAACTATACTATTTAGATAATGGACAAGGTAAGCTCAAAACAGGTTACTTTGTACTGATTGATGACGGTATGTCTACAACCCACTATCATTTCCTAGCCTATGCGGATCAATCTGGTGAAATTCTTAAGATGAAACGCTTGCCATCAGGAGTTTCAGATTATCTTGATAAAGAAATCGATGGTTTCTATGGTCAAAAAATTAAGATTACACAGCCAAATAAGTATGAATATTACAAGGTTCTTGTGGTAAAATAAATAGATAAGCAATCTTCACAACGAATATAAAAAATAAAACGTGCAAATCATTTTCAAGAGGCTTTAGATTTCTTGTATTTTAAAAGAAACTAAAGCCTTTTGTGGATTTATCGTTTTTCAGAAAGTACGAAAAATTAGAGAGTTGTATCGAGTAGAAAAATATTATTAATACTACTTTGCTTAAATAAATTAGGAGTTGTTTCATTCTATGGTTATTTTAGAATTTTTATTTTCTGTGATATATATACTTTTGGTAGTTATTTCAACCATAGTGCCCACTATTTTTTTAGGCGCTCAAATTTCCCCAGAATTTTATAAAAAACGTTATTGGCTCCTTGTATTTTTAATTAGTTTTTCTGCTCGTCAAACATTTGGAGAATTATTTCATATAGGAATCCTTCTCTTCTTTTACTGTATTTTTTTACTGGTATTGCATAGGAGAAAAGTGGAAGCTCTTTTTCTTTCTTTATATCTTTTTATTTTCTTTCAAAGCATTCGCTATTTATTTTTGACAATCTGGCTTCGTGTATTATCTGGTGAGAATTGGTTGTTTTTAGACGAGTTTTCGACGCTGTATCAAGCTATATTTGATTTATTATCAATATTTTTATGTTGTAAAATTATGAAGCGTTGGTCTTTGGATTTGGATTTATTCTTTTCAGATGCTTTCAAAACCCACTATCATAAGAGTTTTTTCATTATCCTACCTCTGACTGGATTTAGGATATTCTCTTCGTTTATGACTAATAGAAATAGTTCTTTCTACGTTCGTTTTGACACGACCATTTCTCTCCTGATTTTCATTCTCTTTTTCTCTTGGCTCTTTTACATCAAGCATTTGGAGCAGGTTTATCGTGATGAGCAAACCATTCAGAGACAGGAAGATGAAAATCGTTCCTTGCAAGGAATGGTGGATAAGCTAGGTCATCTATATGATGAAGTTCGAGGTTTCCGTCATGATTTTGCAGGGATTGTCGCCAGCATGGAGCCTGCCATAGCGAATCAAGATATGGCTGAGGTGTCTACCATTTATCAAGATGTCTTTCTAAAGACCAATGACAAGCTGAGGAAAGCGGACTACACAGCCTTTAATCTTCACAATATCCATGACATAGCCATTCGCAATACCTTGGCCAAAGCCATGATTGTGGCAGATAAGCAGGGAATTCATTTTAGTTTGGAGACGGTGGGGGTCGTAGAAGAGCTGGCATTGCCGATGTTGGAGTCTATCCGTATCCTCTCTATCCTCACGACAAATGCTTTAGAAGCAGCGAATGAGGCTGAAAATCCACAGATTCGGGTTGCTTTATTGGCAGGTGATAGGAGTGTTCGTTTTATCATTGAAAACACTCGTAAGAAAGAAGAACTGAATCCTAGCATTCTCAGTCAAAAGGGTTACTCTACCAAGGGCAACCACAGTGGACTGGGCTTAGCGACCTTGGAGGATATGGTTTTTCATTATGATTTAAACTTAGATACCCAGCTAGGAGAGACGACTTTTAGACAAGATTTAGAATTGCCATTTAAGGATGAGAAACGAGGGGGAGAGGAATGAGAATTTTAGTTTTGGAAGACGATAGAGTCCAGCAAGGACGGATAGAGCAGACTTTACTAGATATTGGTCGCTCTCGCAATTTAAGATTGGAAATTGATATTGCCAAAAACTATGGAGATGTTGAGAAATATTCTCAGTATTTTGATCATTACCAGCTCTATTTATTGGATTTAGAGATTGATAGAGAGCGTGATTTGATAGTATGATTTTGACTTTTATTAAGGAAACTCTATTTGCTTTATTGTTGATAGTCTCCATTATAGTTCCTCCAATCTATCTAGGTTACCAAATTACACCGGAATTTCGTAAAAAGAGATACATAGTCTATTTACTAATGATGCAAGCAATAGCTGGTAAAACTTTTTTTGAAATCATGTATTTGGAAGTTTTAATCTTTTTTTACCTTATTTTCTATATGAATAGGAAGAAAAAAGGAGAATCTTTATTTCTTTCACTCTATCTTTTTAGTTTTTATCAGAGTATTCGCTATTTATTGGTATTGTTCTATATTCGGATGTTAGATATAGATATGCTATCAGAAGTAGGAAATGGTATTGTTAATTCTATTTTTTCTCTACTAGCTCTTGTACTGACAGTAGTTATGATGAAGCGTTGTTCTTTGGATTTGGATTTATTCTTTTCGGATGCTTTCAAAACCCACTATTATAAGAGTTTTTTCATTATCCTACCTCTGACTGTGTTTAGGATATTCTCTTCGTTTATGACAAATATAAATTGTTCTTTCTACGTTCGATTTGATACGACCATTTCTCTCCTGATTTTCATCCTATTTTTCTCTTGGCTCTTTTACATTAAGCATTTGGAGCAGGTTTATCGTGATGAGCAGACCATTCAGAGACAAGAAGATGAAAATCGTTCCTTGCAAGGAATAGTGGATAAGCTAGGTCATCTCTATGATGAAGTTCGAGGTTTCCGTCATGATTTTGCAGGAATTGTCGCCAGCATGGAGCCTGCCATAGCGAATCAAGACATGGCTGAGGTGTCTACCATTTATCAAGATGTTTTTCTAAAGACAAATGAAAAGCTGAGAAAGGCAGATTACACAGCCTTTAATCTTCACAATATCCATGATATAGCTATTCGCAATACCTTGGCCAAAGCCATGATTGTGGCAGATAAGCAGGGAATTCATTTTAGTTTGGAGACGGTGGGGGTTGTTGAAGAGCTGGCATTGCCGATGTTGGAGTCTATCCGTATCCTCTCTATCCTCACGACAAATGCTTTAGAAGCAGCGAATGAGGCTGAAAATCCGCAGATTCGGGTTGCTTTATTGGCAGGCGATAGGAGTGTCCGTTTTATCATTGAAAACACTCGTAAGAAAGAAGAACTGAATCCCAGCATTCTCAGTCAAAAGGGTTATTCGACCAAGGGAAACCACAGTGGACTGGGCTTAGCAACCTTGGAGGATATGGTTTTTCATTATGATTTGAACTTAGATACTCAGCTAGGAGAGACGACCTTTAGACAAGATTTAGAATTACCATTTAAGGATGAGAAACGAGGGGGAGAGGAATGAGAATTTTAGTTTTGGAAGACGACAGAGTCCAGCAGGGGCGGATAGAGCAGACTTTACTAGATATCGGTCGCTCTCGTAATTTAAGATTGGAAATTGATATTGCCAAAAACTATGGGGACGTTGAAAAGTATTCTCAGTATTTTGACCATTACCAGCTCTATTTATTAGATTTAGAGATTGATGGAGAGCGTGAACGGGGTTTTCAGGTTGCTCAACAGGTTCGGGAGCGGGATCCTTTTACAAGCATTGTCTTTGTGTCCACACACTCGGAGGCCTTGCCTCTAGCTTTTCGCTACCACTTGTCTGCCTTGGATTTTATTTCCAAGGATCAACCAGAGGAAGATTACCGTCATCAGTTGGAGCGCTGTCTGGACTATGTACTGGCAGTGGATAAGAGGGAAAATATGCGTCTCTTTACCTATAGTTTTGAGGGAAGACGGGGCTTTACTCTGCCCTACCATGAGATTTTAGCCTTTGAAACCTCAGTGGAATCCCACCGTATCAAGGTCTATTATGCCAATCATTCTATCAAGACCATTTACGGCAGTCTCAAGGATATTGCTGCCAAGGCTGAAAAAGATTACTTTGTCTATGCCAATCGCAATACGTTGGTTAGTTTACAGGCCATTGAAGAGATGACTGCGACAGAAGTGACCCTGTTAGAAGGCTTGCACTTCCCCGTATCACGAACAGCCAGAAGAACCCTTAAAAAACAGGCTCTTTGTCAACTGTAGTGGGTTGAAGAAAAGCTAAGATCGAGAAAGGACGAATTTCGTCCTTTCTTTTTTGATA
>CAJNCI010000017.1 GCA_905221215.1 bacterium | reverse complement strand
TTTCCACTGGTTTTTACGATTTTTATCAGACTAACTTCCACTTGTACTAGCGGTGGAACTTAGTTTGGGAATTTACCTGTTTGACAATCCTTTTCCTTATTTTTTATCCTTCAACTTTGAATTTTTTGAGACTTCCTAAAAATAGTGAACCACCGATAATTGCTAGGATTCCTCCTACCCAACCAAGGGCTGGAATCAATCCAACTGCTCCACCTACGATTAATAGGACAGAAGGAGCAGAACCAACACGACTTTCTCCCTTATAGTATACAATCGCAACAATTCCTAAAACTAAAATAGCAATTTTTAAAACGGTTGGAAGTAAAACCCCTGCAACTCCTGCAACTGTTGTAGATGCAGTTAATTCAGGACTCTGTGTAGCTGTTGCTGTAGCAGCTGTACTCACAACTGCTGCTAGTAAAAGAAACGGGGCAATAAGCAAGTAGAGTCCACCTACTAAACCAACAATACCACTATAAAGTGCTAAAGCTTTTGACTTCATAATAAACCTCCTTTTTTATTTTTTTCAAATAAAATTGTATCATATTTGCTAAAAAAAAAAAAGCATTTTCTAAAATTATAAAATAAAAACTTGCGTAATATGAAATAAAATTAAGCAAATATGTGAAAAGAAATTTCCATTTCACCCTTGCTAGTCTCCTTACTTTTTGTTAGAATGATGTCAAAAAATAAAGAAGGTTAACATTATGCCACAACATCTCTTTAAAGAATTGTCTCAACTAGAGCAAGTAGAGGCTCTAGCTCTAGGAGGTTCACGGGCCGGACAAGATTTTGACAAAGACTCTGATTATGACGTATATGTCTACCTCAGTACTCCTCTCTCGCCAGACATACGAAAAGAAATTCTCAGTAAATACTGCTCCTATATGGAAATCGGTAATCAATTTTGGGAATTGGAGGATGATTGTGTTCTCAATAATGGTATCGAAATCGAGCTGATTTACCGCTCTCTGGACGAATTTGACAAAGATTTACAAGCCGTGGTTTTAGAGCACCAAGCCCAGAATTCTTACACTACTTGTATGTGGTACAATCTGCTCAACAGTAAGATTATCTACGATCGAGATGGCCACTATGCTGCTCTCCAGAAAAAATACAATCTTCCTTATCCAGCTGAACTGAAAAAGAATATCATAAACAAACAGTCCCTACTTCTCGACCAAGCTATGCCAGCTTTTTCAAGACAAATTAAAAAAGCCCTCAAACGCCAAGATTTACTCAGCATCAATCACCGCACTAGCGAGTTTTTCGCCTCTTATTTCGATTTGCTATTCGCCTTCAATGAGCAGCTCCATCCAGGAGAAAAACGCATGCTCCAGTTCGCAAAAAACAATTGCTATCATCTACCTCAAAATTTTGAAAGCGATATTCAAGACTACTTTCAAAATCTCTACCACCTAGCTCACCAGCAGAAAACAGTCCTAACTTTGGAGCATCTCCTATCAAATCTTAAACACTTGATTGATGAATCCCTTTAGAATGCCAACAAATAAAAGCTCATGAAATCTACTTCTCAGATGATTCATGAGCTTTTTGAGATTCAAAAATATACAACGATGTAAAGCTAATTGAGACAAGAAAACGACAATAAACTTCTAACATTATAAAAACGCATCATATCAGGTATTCAAAACCTTGATACAATGCGTTTTATAGACTATAAGATTAGTTGGCTTTCTTCTCAGATTGAGTTTCCTACGAACTTTTCAACTTATTTCTCTTCAAATCCTTCTGCGACTGCTTCCGCAAAGTTTTCTTCTACGATGCTTGCACAGTGGTCACAGATGACTGCATGGTAGCTGCGTTCTGCTGTTGTTGGGTCGATACGACGGCAACGGTCACATACTTCACCTGCAGCGCGTTCTACTGTGAAGGCTACATCTTCGAAGCTAACGGCAGTTTCTGGAGCTGGCCCTTCAGCGATGGTCAAGTCTGACACGATCAAAAGTTGAGCTACATTGCTGTTTACTGCTTCGAGTAGAGTTTTCACAACTTCGTTTGGATAAACTGTTAAGTGTGCTTCAAGTGATTTACCGATTACTTTTGCATTACGCGCTTCTTCCAAGGCTTTTTGAGCTTGTCCACGGAAGTCCATAAAGGCAGCCCATGTATCCAAGATTTCTTCTTGGTTAGCAAATGTCTCTGCTTCTGGTAATTCTGACAATTGAACGAAGTCTTCTGCTTCAAACTCAAGATATGACCAGATTTCTTCCGCAGTGTGAGGAAGGATTGGCGTCAAGAGTTTGGTGATTTTGACAAGAATGTCATAGAAAACAGTCTGCATTTGACGGCGTTCCAATGATTTGGCACCTTCAATGTAAACAACGTCTTTAGCAAAATCAAGATAAAAGGCTGACAAATCAACGTTGATAAAGTTTACCAAGGCCTTGTAGATTGTCAAGAATTCAAAGTTGGCATAAGCATCACGAATGGTCTTAACAAGCTGATTAAAGCGAATCGTCATGTACTTATCAACTGAACGAAGCTCATCGTAAGCTACTGTATCTTGAGCTGGGTTAAAGTCAGATGTGTTAGCAATCAAAAAACGAAGAGTGTTACGAATCTTACGGTAAGTTTCAGAGACTTGGCTCAAGATATCCATAGAGATACGCACGTCATTGCTTGAATCCACACTTGTTACCCAGAGACGCAAGATTTCAGCACCAAATTGTTTTTCAACATCGCTTGGAGCAATGGTATTTCCAAGAGATTTAGACATCTTCTCACCTTTACCGTCAAGGGCAAAACCTTGTGACAAGATTTGTTTGTAAGGTGCTACGCCATGGTTGGCAACAGATGTGATAAGTGATGAGTTGAACCAACCACGGTACTGGTCAGAACCTTCAAGGTAAAGGTCTGCTGGATAAGTCAATTCTGGACGGTTTACTACAACTCCATTCCATGATGAACCTGAGTCAAACCAAACGTCCATGATATCTGTTTCTTTCTTGAACTCGCCATTTGGTGAACCTGGATGCGTAAATCCTTCTGGTAATAGGTCTTTGGCATCACGTTCCCACCAGATAATAGATCCGTGTTCCTCAAAGAGTTGAGCTACGTGTTCAATCGTTTCAGCTGTCATGATAGCTGTACCATCTTCAGCGTAGAAGATTGGAAGCGGAACACCCCAAGCACGTTGACGAGAGATAACCCAGTCGCCACGGTCACGAATCATGTTGTAAAGACGGACTTTACCCCATTCTGAGTGGAATTTCACTTTTTCAATTTCATCCAAGATTTCTTGGCGGAATTTAGAAACTGAGGCAAACCATTGTGGAACCGCACGCCAGATGATTGGTTTCTTCGTACGCCAGTCAAATGGGTATGAGTGAGAGATTTCTTCTTGGGCAAGAAGGAGGCTACCAAGTTTTTCAATAACAGTTGGTACAACCTTGTCATAGAATTGACCTTCAAACTCAGCACCAGCATTAGCCATCATGATACCGCGTTCATCAACAGTAACTGCGACTTCAAGACCATTAGCAATACCAACATTGTAGTCGTCCTCACCAAAACCAGGGGCTGTATGGACAATACCTGTACCAGAGTCAGTCGTAACGTGGTCACCAAGGATAACCAACTCATCTACAGCTGTATCCCATGGGTGTTCTGTTACGATGTGGTTGAGTTCTTGACCACGGTAAGTTGCCACCACTTGAACGTCAGCCCAACCAAATTTCTCAGACAAGCTAGTCAATAATTCTGCAGCAACCACAAACTTGCGAGCTTCACCAGCAGGTTGAACCAAAACGTAATCAATATCTGCACCAACAGTCAAACCACGAGAAGCTGTGATAGTAAATGGAGTCGTTGTCCAAACAACGATATAAGTGTCTGTATCAAGGACACCTTTTCCGTCTTTTACCTTATTGGCATAGTAAAGGGAAGTTGAAATCAAGTCATGGTATTCAATCTCTGCTTCGGCAAGGGCTGACTCAGATGACCATGACCAGTAAACTGGTTTGGCACCACGGTAGATATAACCCTTGTTAGCCATTTCACCGAAGACACGGATTTGGGCTGCTTCATAGTCAGGAGTCAAGGTCACATATGGATTTTCCCAGTCACCAGAAACACCCAAACGTTTGAAGTCTTCGCGTTGTTTATCTACTTGAGAAAGAGCATATTCACGGCAAAGTTTCAAGTACTCAACCAAGTCCATTTCTTTACGTTTGACACCCTGTTTTGCCAAAACTTGCTCGATTGGCAGACCATGAGTATCCCAACCTGGGATATAAGGTGCATAAAATCCTGACATAGATTTTGAACGAACAATGATATCTTTTGAAATCTTGTTCATAGCGTGTCCAACGTGGATATTTCCGTTTGCGTATGGAGGGCCATCATGTAAGGTGAAATGAGGTTTTCCTTGGTTCAATTCTTGACGACGTTGATAAAGTTTTGCATCTTCCCATTCCTTTTGCCAAACTGGCTCTTTGGTAGGAAGGCCTGCACGCATTGGGAAAGCTGTTTTCCCAAGATTAAGGGTATCTTTGAGTTTCATGGTATCTCCTTTATAAATAATAACAAATTAAAAACCACGACTTCCAAAAAGGACGAAAATCGTGGTACCACCTTTATTCGGAAAAAGACCTAATCTTTCTCCCTCTTATCCCGTAACGTGGGGAACGTCAAATCTTACTCCATTCAGACTTGATAGTTTGAGAGGATAATCTTATCATTAGGGAATGCAGGACTCACACCATCTCCTGCTCGCTGGAAATATAAAGGTAAGATATTGTTCTCACATCGTTTCTTATAAAATTGTAACGGATTCTTGCGGTGCTTCAAATCCCGGTGCTGAATCAACAGTTTCTGTAGCTGGTGTTGGACCTGTCGGATGCACTGGAGCTACTTCTGGTTCTTCATACATTGGACCAACTGGATGAGCAGGCTCTTCTTCAATTTGAGGACTCACTACAGGAATTGGATCTTCCACTTCCTGTTTAGCCTGAGCTTCAAATTCAGCCAATTCCTTATTGGCTGCCTCAATACGAGCTTGTAACTCTGCCATTTCTGCTTGAGAGAATTGACGTGTCATATCAATTGGTTCTTCCTCAATTGGAGCTGGAATCGGTTCTCCAAGTACTTCGCTAACCACTTCTTTAAAGGCTTCATCACTGGTTTGAAGATAAGTAGCTGTTGGACGGAGAATATCTTCCCAATCTGAAGATTCAACAATAGCCAACTGACTCTCAATTGTAGATTTGAGACGTTGGTGGAAGACACGGCTCTTGTTCTTCAATTCTTCGGTTTCAACAGCAACTTTCTTAGCATTGTCTGTTGCTTGACGAAGAATCTCGTTTGCCTTATATTTAGCTTCTTCCAACAAGCGTTGCGCATCTTGCTCTGCTTGGTGAATGATATTGTTTGAACATTCATGTGCCGCTTGTTTCACTCGCTCAGCCGTATCTTGGGCAATCAATACAGACTGGCTCAATGAATCTTTCATCTCATCAAAGTAAGACAAACGTTCTTCCAAGCTCTTAATATGTAATTCCTTATCATGATTTGAGCGGACCAAATCTTCGTAATCACGAACTACAATATCTAAAAATTCATCGACTTCTTCTGGATCAAAACCTCTGAATCGAGTTCCAAAGGTCTTGTCCTTTATTTCTAATGATGTAATTGGCATTCTATTCCTCACTTACTTAATAATAACTGGACGGTTATTTTTTTCTTCTCTTTTTTTGTTTGTCCCTTATCTTGAAGCAATCTCAAGCGCCCAAATTTTCTCACACTAATCAAGTCTCCGACTTGAACAGTATAATCTGATTTGTCTACCACATGATAATTTACTTGGACAAGTTTCTTTTCAATCAACTGGTTTGCTTGATTCCTAGATAGTTTCAAAACATTTGATAAAAGAACATCTAATCTAAAACTAGACACACATAAATCCAGCTCTCGATACTGTTCTAGCTTATCTATTTTCTCGGTGAAAGGACGTTCCTCCAGCGAAACGGGTATACGGCCAATTTTCTTTAATCCATCTTGAAAGAGAAGAAGAAACTGCTGATTAATCATAATCTGCGCCCGTTCTTCATCTACTAGGATATCTCCAAAAAGTTTCCGTTCAATCCCTAATTGATTGATGACTGTCCCTAAAATCTTAGCATGCGTCAAGTGTTCAAATTTATTGGAATACACAATTTCCTGGAGAGACATTTCAAAATCTGAAAACTCTGGTTGAAAATAATCTGGGTATAATAAAATTCGGACATACTCACTCGAGACGAATTCCCCACTACTGCTACAAGCAAGACCATAGGTTTTGGCTAAAATTTTTAATAGTTTCTCCTGATGAGGATTGATAAAAGGAGTTAAAAAAGGAGCATAGCTATCTTCTACCTTCTTTATCCATTCCATTCCCTTGTCAAGAAATGGACGATCTTCTATGGAGAAATGCTGGTAAATCCCTTTATTCATCCTATCATCGCCAGAAAACGAACTAGGTTTTCTCCTAAAAATCGAATCAAAACAATCGCAACCCAAACAGATAAATCAAGACCCGCTATCTGTAAAGGAAGACGTTGCAAGGGAGCAAGCACTGGCTTTACCAATGCTACAATCCAACGACCTAAACTTGATTCATAGGCACCTGGAAACCAAGACATGACAGCAAAGGCTACCAAAATCAGGGAGTAAATATCCACTGCATTATAAATCATACGAATTAAAAAAATCATTATCGTACTCTATTACGCTTCATATCAAAGCCAAACTCACCATTTTGTTCTTCATCTGGTAAACGAATATCTTCTACATTCACAATAACATTCACTGGTGTTAACAGATACATAGTAGATGCTACCTTTTTCAGATTACCAGCTAAAACATGACAAGCCCCATCCAAATAGTCCAAACAACGACGGGCCTGTACCTCGGTCATATACTGAAAATCAATTAAAATACTTTCGTTTCCTGCCAATAAATCAACAATTTCTGTTGCATCTTCATATTTTCTAGGATAACGAACATCTATAATTACCTTATCCGTTGAACGCTGGCTCTGATTTGCCAATTCCTGTTGTCGTGCATGCAGTCTAGTGATATTGCTATCTTTTGCAGCAGCAGACTGTGAAGGTTGATTCATTGGGAGAGCCGGTTCCTGTGAAGAATTTACTGGAGTAAACACGGGTTCATTTCCTTTTTCATAAGGAATCGTTGAATCCTCATCCTCCGTAAAATAATCTATAAATCTATCGAATCTATCTTTTAAAGACATGGTTCTCTCCTACTTAAAAAATGCTGTACCTATACGAACAAAGGTGGAACCGAATTGAATCGCTTCTTTATAATCACGACTCATTCCCATACTTAACTCAGTCATAGGCATATTTGGAATTTGTTTTTCTTGGATTTCTCTTTGTAAATCTTGGGTCGCCTTGAAAATTTCTTTCAACTGCTCACTGCTAGCCTCAAAAGGTGCCATGGTCATTAAACCAACATATTCAATCTTATCTAGTCTGGCTAACTCTGGCAAGATTTCCAGCAGTTCCTCTCTCGAAAAACCGTGTTTGCTTTCTTCTTTAGAAATATTTACCTGAATGAAACACTTAATGACTCGGTCACTTCTTTTTTGAATTTCCTCTGCTAGCTTAACTGAATCCAAGGCATGGAAATAATCAACGTATTGAATGACATCTTTCACCTTACGTCTTTGCAAGGTACCAATCAAATGCCAAGTCACATCTCGATCTTTTAAAGCTTCATATTTCTCCAGAAACTTATCGACACGATTTTCACCGATATGATGAACACCTAGCGGAAGCAAAGCTTCCGCTGTCGGTACATCTACATACTTGGTAACTGCAATGACAGAGACTGAACCACTCTCTCGATGAGCATTCAGACTCGCCTCTGCAACTTCTCGAAAAACAAGTTCTGTATTTTCTTTTACATTCATTTACTTAACGATTTTTGAAAAATGGAGGTGTATCCAATTCATCTTCATCTTGTGACGTTGGGGCTTCAAAGCGTTCAACTGGAGAAACGACTGAATCTGTTGTACGAACAATCGATTCACGGCGAAGATCCCAATCACCAAAAGCAGATGCCTGAGTTGGTTCCAAACGACGTGGATTTTGTTTTGGCAATTCAGCTGTTTCTGCCATATCAAAATGACGATCAAAGCCATGTGAATGAGCCGGTTTCACCGTCTCACGGTAGTTAGTAGTAGGTCTAGCTTGTGGAGCCACAACCTTTTCTACGCGGTCTTGACGAACACCCGTTGCGACAACTGTTACACGAATTTCATCACGCATACTTTCATCAATTGAAGTACCGAGCCAGATGTTCACTCCTTGACCTGCCGCCTGGTTCACAATTTGTGAAGCCTCTTCAGCTTCAATCAAGGTTAAATCAAGACCACCAGTAACGTTGACGATAACATCCTCAGCACCGTCAATAGTTGTTTCAAGAAGTGGTGAGTAAATTGCCTTACGAGCTGCTTCTACCACACGTTCTTCTCCACTACCGATACCAATACCCATAAGAGCGTTCCCTTTATTTGCCATAACTGTTTTCACATCGGCAAAGTCAAGGTTAATCAAACCAGGATTTGTAATCAAATCAGTAATCCCTTGAACACCTTGACGAAGAACGTTATCTGCCTCGCTAAGAGCTTCAAGAAGTGGAGTTTTCTTATCAACAATTTCAAGCAAGTTGTTGTTTGAGATAATCAATAAAGTATCTACATGCTCACGAAGTTGATTGATTCCTTCTACAGCAAATTGTCCACGCTTGCTTCCCTCAAAACCAAACGGACGTGTTACAACACCAACTGTAAGAGCACCTAAATCTTTGGCGATACGAGCAATAACAGGAGCAGCTCCAGTTCCAGATCCTCCTCCCATACCAGCAGTGATGAAGACCATATCTGCACCACTGATAGCTTCAGTCAGTGTCTCTTCACTTTCTTCAGCAGCTTTACGACCAACCTCAGGTTGACCTCCTGCACCCAAACCGCGAGTCAATTTAGGGCCCAACTGAATAACAGTCTCAGCTTTTGTACTGCTCAATGCTTGTACATCTGTGTTTGCTGCGATAAATTCTACGCCTGTAACACCTTCGTCGACCATACGGTTGATGGCATTGCCACCGCCTCCACCGACACCAATTACTTTAATCACTGCACCTTGAGCAGCAGCTGTATCAAATGAAAATGTCATAATTTATTTTTCCTCTTTATTCGTCAAACATGCTTCCGATCAAGCCACGGAAACGATCTGCTAATTTCGGTTTATTTTGTGAAGCTTGTTGGAAATCCGCCATTGGTTCTGTAGGCGCCACAGGCTCTACTTCTGGAGCAGGGGCTGGTTGAACAGGCGTTGATTGTACAAACTGAGCTGTTTTCTGAATCATTCCTCCAAAACTAATTGGTTGATGAGTCAGAGCAACCTCACCCTTGACTGCTCTTTGAGCTAAAAGATTGACTTCTGTCAATTGTCCAGCGAATTCTGATAAACTGATCACATGCGCAAAGGCTGGATTGCGAATACCAACTTGGTTTGGAACATAGAGTTTCACACGGACACCAAAGACTTCTTGAGCCAATTCTACCATACCTGGTAAAATAGCATTCCCACCGATCAAAACAATTCCACCAGGAAGATCCAATAAATGTCTTCTTTCTAGATCTTGTTTGATTTGTTCAAAGATATGCTTGATTCGTGCGGAAATAATCTCTGACAAGTAATCTTCTGTCACTTCAACAGGTTCTACTTCCCCAATAACCTCTACTTGGAAGGTTTCTTTACTTGCAAGAGGAGGATAAGCCTCTCCATAGTTTAATTTCAAACCTTCAGCCAACTTCTGAGAAGTTTTCAAGACTTTAGAGATATCCTTAGTTACATAATCTCCACCTTCTTGGAGAATATTGGTGAACTGGAGTTCTTGGTTACGGATTGTAGCGACAGTCGTTTGCCCTGCCCCCATATCAATCACTGTAGCACCAAATTCACGTTCACCTTCGTTCAAAACTGATTGAACCATTGCTAGTGGCGAAATGATAACATTTTCAACCTGAACACCTGCACGTTCAACTGTCTTACGCAAATTGTGCAAGATAGTACGAGGTCCTGTATAAAGCAAGCCACGCATTTCAAGGCGAACCCCCATCATGCCACGTGGGTCACGAATCCCTTGGAAACCATCCACAATAAATTCTTCAGGAATAAAGGTAATGACTTCACGGTCAGGTGTCATACTCTTTGTCAAAGCTGATTTGACAACATTTTCAACATCTTGATCCGTAATTTCCTTTGTATCAGATGTTACTGGAATCATCCCTTGAGTTGGTTCTACCTGCAAAAGATTACCAGGTAAGCCGACATTCACTGATTTAATCGAAATGCCTGCCTTTTCTTCTGCTTGGGAAATGGCTGATTTGATAGCAGTTGCTGCTGCATCAATATCAACAATAATTCCATCCTTTACACCTTTACTTTTGGCATTACTCACGCCAATTACATTTAATTCACCATTTCTCTGCTCGGCTACAAGCACCTTGACAGAGCTTGTTCCAATATCTAGACCTGTAAAAAAGCCTTCTCTAGCCATTACATCGCATCCTCTCTATCTTCCAAGTTTCTCACTTCGTAATATTCCATAGCTAAACATGGGCATAGCTATTCACAAAATATTATAACACAAAAAATCTGATTGTGCTTAGTTTTTCCTAAATTTACTAGCCAATTTTTCACTTTTCTTTTACAAGAATTTTTCTGTTCTATGTAGCCAACGACAATCTGTCTATTGCCAAAAAAGAAAGCTCATTTCTAAGCTTTCTTTGCAATCATTTTTTCTGCTTCTTGTTCTAAAAATAGTTCCAAGATTTTCTTTGTCAAAGTAATCGCTGCTGACAAGGCCAGAGAAACGATTAAATAATTAGCTACTAAGCCGTGATCCCCAACCAATGGCGGTTTGGTCAAGAATCCGTAATCTCCACCTGTTACCAAATTAACTACAAAAATCAAGGCATTTAGGGCAAAAGTCATGATAAAAATTCTTTTCACATCTAGCATTTTTGCGTCGTACTGTTTCAAGAGATAAACCAGTGAATTTCCCAAGAGAGCTAAGTGCCCAAAGATAAAGGATAAAATCGCAATATGCGGGAATGGATAAGGATCTGGCACTGGATAAACAAAGGCTGCTAATGTCCCAAATGTTCCTAGTAATGCAAAATACTGCCGATATTTGGACTGACCAGGAAGCAAAAGCACCACAAACATGGCCATACGGCAATGGTAAAATGGTAGGCTTTCTGACAATGGCATATGATTAACCCCGTACCATCCATAAAGAAGGATTAACTGAACTGCCTGCAAGATTTGGAAAAATCGTTGATAAGCCTTCTTTTCACGATAACGATAGGCTGTATAAAAGGTCAAGGCCAAGAGTGTAAATATACTGACATACCAAAAAAGATCAAACTTGGGTGGCTCTGTTGCTTGGGTCGTAAAGAATATATCCCATAAATTCATCTAGTATTCCTCATGATTCAAAATTTTCCTGCATTTTATTATACCATGCTATTTGTCAAAAATGGATTTAAAAATACGATAATCATCTTCTTAGTCAAGATATTGCTCCCTCTGACCTTGATAAACCTGCCAAAGAATCTCTATTTGCTCCTTGGTAATGCGTTTTTCAGATAAGTTCGGCAGGTGGTCAATGGCAAAAAATTGAAGGTCAGCGATTTCTTGATTTTTTTGGAATTGTCCATCGAGAAACTTACATTCAAAAACAAACTTTGCATATTGTTTACTCTGTAGTTGGAAACGATTGGTATCAAACACAGCTAGCAGTCTTTCAACTTTGGCTTCAAAACCGGTTTCTTCTTCAATTTCCTTGAGAATATTTTCTGTTGGAGAATAGCCAACCTCACCAAAACCACCTGGCAAAGCCCAACTATCCTCTCCTTGTCCCCTAACCAGACAAATCTTTTCGTCCTCAACAATCCAAGCACGGACGTCCATTAACGGAGTCGCATAAGCAAAAGTTGGCTTCAAGACTTCTGCCACTTCTTCGGCATCCAGGTCTGATGCTTGATTCAACATTTCAGATAAAAGGCCTCGCAAGTCTTCGTAGCGCTCACGGTCAAACGGATCCTTTGTAAAGGTTAATCCAGTATCTGTAATGGCAATCATTCTTTGCAAATACTTGACGAAATCACTTATCTTCATGTTCTAAACTTTCTACCAATTTGGCTAGGTTCATAGAGTTAGAGCCTTTGAGCAGGATTTGATCATGAGCCCCAAGGCTTTCCTTGACCTGCTTAACTAGGTCTTCAAATTGGTCCTCGTCAGCTGTTTTCTTGAAGTAGAAAACATGGCCGATTGGGAACATTTGACTGGCAAGTTGGGCCAATTCGGCAATGTCTTCTCCGTAGAAAATAACGGTATCCAACACATCTGGCGAGAGACTCAAAATCATCTGGTTATGGAGCTGAATAGACTGGTCACCAAGTTCCTTCATGTCCGCTAAGACAGCGATTTTTTTGCCACCTTCGTTGGCTGGAATAGCCGAAAAAGTCTCTAAAATCAACTTCATAGCAGTTGGATTGGCATTATACACATCTGATAGAATATCTGTACCATTGGCTGCTTTCTTCCACTCAGTACGGTTACGCGTCAATTCAAGATTTTGGAAGGCCTGACGAATTTGCTCCTCTGAAACTCCTTCTTGTAGGGCAACATAGGATGCAATCATGGCATTAGTAGCATTGTACTTACCAGTCACTGGCAAATCGAGGGCTTGTTCCAAGAAATTGGCCTTAAAGGTCAGACTGTCCTTGCGCTCAACCAAGTCGGTAATTTCCAACTCAGCTCCTTGCCCAAAACGAACTACCTTTTTATCAGTTGGCAAGTAGTCCTCTACAATAGTGTCAGCTGGCGCTAAAAGCAAGGAACCAGGTGCCATCCCGTCTACAATTTGCATTTTTCCTTTAGCAATTTCAGAACGGTCTTTGAAAAAAGCCAAATGGGCTTCTCCAACCAAGGTCACGATGGCTGTTTTTGGACGAGCCAATTCAGACAAGAGATGGATATCTCCCAAGTGATCCTGCCCCATCTCCAAGACCAACTTTTCTGTTCCTTCAGGCATATGGAGAACTGTGTAAGGAAGGCCTATCTCGTTATTGTAGTTTCCTTGGGTTTTGTAGGTTTTGTAGGTTGTTGACAGCAAGTGTGCCAACATATCCTTGGTCGTCGTCTTACCATTCGAACCTGTAACTGCAAAGACATCAACAGCCGTTTTCTCAAGATAGTAGGCAGCTAGTTGTTGAAAGGCAGTCAACACATCGTCTACTAGAATGTAAGGATGATTTGCGACCTCTTTCTCAGACAGGGTTACTGCTGCGCCATTTTCAAAGGCTGTTTCGATAAAGTCATGGCCATCACGCGCACCTTTAAGTGGCACAAATAAATCTCCAGTACCAATCAAACGACTGTCAAACTCAGGCTTTTCTAACTGAGCATCCGCAAAAAGACTAACATCATTTTTAGCTCCCACAGCTTGGGCCACTTCGTGGATTGTTAATTTCATTTCTACTCCTTTAAAAAGGGTCGAAGTCCGAGAACTCTGATCACCTGGCAGTGATGGTTCTGACTTCTACCCTCTCTTTCATTTTTATAGCAAATGCGCTTCGCGCTTGTCAAAACTTTGCTTAGCAAGGTCAACCAAATGCTCGATTAGGTCAGGGTAGCTGATTCCCATATTGTCCCAAAGTAGTGGATACATAGACCACTGGGTAAAACCTGGCATGGTATTGAGCTCATTTAGGAAAATCTCGCCCTTATCTGTATAGAAGAAATCGCAACGAGAGAGACCGAGGCCACCAATCGCACGGAAGGCTGTTTCTGCATTTTGACGCATGACAGCTACCACATCATCACTAATTTTAGCTGGGATATCCATAGTAATCTTGTTATCAATATACTTGGCATCGTAGTCATAAAAGGCAACATCCTTGACTACTTCTCCTGGAAGGGTGCTTTTGACATCGTAGTTGCCTAGTAGACCAACCTCGATTTCACGGGCATTCACTCCTTGCTCAACCAAGACACGGCTGTCATATTGGAAGGCAAGTTTCAAAGCTTGACGGAGTGCTTCTTGATTTTCAGACTTAGAAATACCGACACTTGAACCCATGTTTGATGGTTTGGTGAAGACTGGATAAGTCAATTTTTCTTCCACTTCAACAATTTTAGCAGTCACATCATCACCTTCAACGATAGCCACATAAGGAACTTGGGCAATACCAGCAGATTCCAGAACACGCTTGGTCGTGATTTTATCCATGGCAAGACTCGATGACAAGATATTACAGCCGACATAAGGCATTTTCAAAACTTCAAGGAATCCTTGAACAGAGCCATCTTCTCCCATCGGACCGTGAAGAACTGGAAAGACAACTGCCCCTTCTTCGTAGATGGCACTTGGTGCAACTTTCTTATCCCAATCAATGGTCGCATTGGTCATGAGACGGTCCTCTTGACCTGGAGTCTGACTAAATTCCTGCGTTTTGATAAAGTCACCTGACTGACTGATAAAGAAAGTCTTAACTGTGAAACGGTCGTAATTGACCGCACGCATGACACTTTCCGCTGAAAGGACAGAGACTTCGCGTTCCGCACTCCGTCCACCATATAAAAGAATAATCGTTTGTTTCATATTATTTGTCCTAATTCTACTAGAATACTCGCTCTTTAGTATATCATATTTGCTTGTTTTTTTAAAACTTGAACTTAATCCTATTCATCACACTATACAAAAAGAGGCCGATATGAACGATTTTCAGCCTCCTTAATTTTTTATAAATGAATGGAGTTCGTAAATTTGTCTACACTTACAACTCTGTTCGATTTTCAATAGCCCGTAAGAGGGTCACTTCGTCCGCATACTCGATATCTGCTCCCACAGCGAGGCCTCGTGCCAGACGAGTAACCTTTATCCCAGCTGGCTTGAGCAGACGCGAAAGATACATCGAAGTCGCTTCCCCATCTGCTGTGGCATTGGTCGCCACAATCACTTCTGAAACCTCACTATCCATAAGACGAGTCATGAGGCTCTTGAGATTGATATCGTCTGGACTGATGCCATTCATGGGAGAAATGAGTCCATGCAAGACATGATAGAGTCCGTGGTATTCTTGGATATTTTCCATAGCCGCCACATCACGACTATCCTCAAGAACTAAAATCGTTGTCTGGTCACGAGTCGGATCGGTACAGATAGAACAAGGATCGTCGTCTGTCAAACGTCCACAAATAGAACAGTAGGTCAATTCTCTCTTAGCAGAAAGGAGATTTTTGGCAAATTCATTGACGTCGTCATCAGACATGCCAATGGTATAAAAGGCCAGACGCGTAGCCGTCTTAATCCCGATACCCGGTAACTTAGAATAACTGTCAATCAGCTTGGCAATGGGTGTTGGATAAAGCATAAATTCCTTTCTAGTTCATTGGATGGTATTTTTGATACAGATTGATAATGTCACGCGCAATGGAAGGTCCTACACCATTTGTTAGATTGGTATTATGCGGAAAGACCACTGCCACAGCGATTTGGGGATTATCAGATGGGGCATAGGCCACCGCATTGGTATTGATTGCTTGCTGACCATCTGCCACATAGCTTTCGGCTGTACCCGTTTTTCCGCTAATAGATACCAAGGCACCATTTGAAAAGGCACGTCCAGTTGTCAATCCACTAGTCCCATGAGCAACCTGATAAAAACCTTGATGCAAGACACTCATATCGGAGTCGGATATATTGACCTTATTCATCTCTGTCGGTTGCAGTTGCTGAATCAAGTCGCCTAGGCCTCCCTTATCATTATTACCATAAATGCCTTCAACAATACGAGGAGCCACACGAACACCATCATTTGCAATAGTTGCTACATACTGAGCCAACTGCATCGGCGTATAGTTATCAAACTGCCCAAAGGCATTGGTAATGAAATTGGCAAAGTTATACTCTTTGGGAATAAATCCAGTAGATTCATCTGGTAGGTCAATCCCGGTCGCAGACCCCAAGCCATATTCGCCAAAGGTTGAACGCAATTTACCCATAGCAGACTCTAGATTGCTGGTGACGACAAACATATTTGGTTGATAGGTTTGCCCCATAAGACCTAAGGCTGTTTGGACCATATAAGCATTGGATGAATACTCCAGAGCTTGAACCGCTGTAATCGGCATTGGCACAGAAAAGGCAGTATACCAAGAATTAATTGGAGCTGAACCTTGAAAGACAATAGACTGGTCTGTCAAGGTCTGATTTCCTGACAAGACTCCATTTTCCCAACCTGAGCTGATGGTCGCCGCCTTGACAACCGAACCTGGAACAAAGACATTGGTTACCGTTCCCAAGGAATCCTGCGTCAACTCTCCCGTTTTCAAGTCATGTTTAATCCCTGACATAGACAAAACAGCACCTGTTTTTGGATTAAGGGCGACTGCATAGACACCTTCAGAATACTTGGCTCCACCATTCCCCAACTCTGAATTGAAATAACTTTTCAGCAAATCATCCACGCTATCTTGGAAGGCCAAATCAATGGTCAGTTTAATATTATTCCCTTTGGTACCATCTTCGATATTTTCAACACTTTCCATGTTACCGTACTTATCTAGATGAATTTCCTTCACTGAGCGTTTACCTTGCAAGGTTTCCTCGTATTGCTTTTCTAGATAAGAAGTCCCCACACGGTCATTTAGAGAATAACCTTTTTTAAGATAGGCATCTGCTTCTTCCGCTGGGAGACCAGCTTTTTCACTGGATACACTTCCTACTATAGAAGAAAGGGAAGTCTCTAAAACTTTTCGATCCCATGAAGTTGAGATGCTGACGCCGGGTAATTGTTTCGAAGCAGAGGCAATCAGAGCAATCTGGGTATCTGTCAGAGCATCTGTCACAATGGTTCCTGTCGCAAAGTTTCCAACGGCATTTAACTGACTAAAAAGATAGATTTCTTTCTTTTCATCCTCTGTATAGTTTAGTTGACTCGTTTGGACACTATCGACCGCATTGTTATACAGTTCTGATTCGGATAGGCGATTGCCATCTGAATCCAAGCGTTTCTCACTTGGGAGAGCCTCCACTGTTTTTTTATAGATTTCAGGATCAGCCAAATAGTAATCAGCCAACTGGCGTTCTGTCAAATTTGGCGAACTGATGCTCACATATCCCAGCAACTGACTAGCGATTTCTTTCAGATCTTTAGCCGTCATTTTATTACTACGCGTAAAGGAAACAACCTGCTTTAACGTATTTTCTACCAAAGGTTTTCCACTAGCATCATAGATTTCCCCACGGGCAGAACTGGTTGTGACCTTGGTCTGACTAGCTGAGGCTAGCTTTTTTTCGTAAAAATCCTTGTTCAAAACCTGCATATACAACAAACGACCAATAATGGTCATAAAGAGTAAAATGACGATTGAAAACAATAAATTAAGCCGAATCGGAATCGAATGGCTGTTAAATTTTCTCATACAAATCAGTCTCATTTCTAACTTAAAGTCTTACTCTTAATTGTACCACAATTTGAGCAGAAAATTATGGAAAAGTAAGAAGCTTTTTTCGTTTTTACAGTAAGATACGTTTTTATTTATTCATCCTTATATTATATGTTATAATAAATGTAAAAGTTCAATAGTCTAGTCTTTTTCCAACACGACTCATTTAAAGGAGCCTTCCCTATGGACAAACCAGATATCGCAACTGTCATTGATTCACATTTTGAAGAAATGACAGACCTAGAGCAAGAAATCGCTCGCTATTTTTTGCAAGCTGAAACGATTACAGATGATTTATCTTCCCAACAGGTCACTCAAAAATTACATATCTCTCAGGCTGCACTAACTCGCTTTGCTAAAAAATGTGGCTTTACTGGCTACCGAGAATTCATTTTCCAATACCAACACCAAGCAGAGAAACAAGACACCTATTCTCACAAACACAGTCCACTGACCAAACGAGTCCTCAGAAGCTATAGCAATATGAGGGAACAAACGCAAGACTTGATTGACGAAGTCCAACTAGAACGAATTGCCCAATTAATCGAAGATGCTGAGCGTGTCTACTTCTTCGGAACAGGGAGTTCTGGCCTTGTTGCTCGTGAAATGAAATTACGCTTCATGCGTCTAGGTGTGGTCTGCGAGGCTTTGACAGACCAAGACGGCTTTGCTTGGACAACCAGCATTATGGATGAGAATTGTCTAGTACTCGGTTTCTCACTTTCTGGTACAACTCCCTCTATTTTAGACAGTTTATTAGACGCCAAGGAGATGGGGGCAAAGACGGTACTCTTTTCAAGTGTTCCCAATAAAGATAGCCAGACCTATACAGAGACCGTTCTCGTTGCTAGCCACAGCCAACCTTCCTATATCCAACGAATATCCGCTCAACTCCCTATGCTTTTCTTTATCGATTTGATTTATGCCTACTTTTTAGAAATCAATCGTGAGAGCAAGGAAAAAATCTTTAATAGCTATTGGGAAAATAAGAAACTCAACGGCTATCGTAGACAAAAACGTATCAGAAAATCCTAGTTTGGCTAAGCCAAACTAGGATTTTTATTCATCACCAAACATACCTCTTCTAGATTATGAATTAGTCGTATCTTGACTTAGTCTTAAATAATTTCATGTAATCACTTTTTGAAGGGAGTAAATAAGCAAGTCTGACAGTATCCTCAACAATTGTATATAATACGATGTAATCCTTACTCAAGGTCAACCCTCGCGTTTGGTAGTGAGGATCTAATTTCTTACCAAATTTTTCATCGGCATCAAATCCAGCTTGGGGGAAAATTTCTAGCCGATTAATATCCTTTCTAATATTGGCTACTTTTCGTCTCGCAGCCTCTACAGAACCAATTTCCTCTGCTATATACTGATATATTTTATCCAGACTATCAATCACTCTAGGAGAATACAAAATCCTATATCTTTTATAATTCATAGCGTGTCACGACATCCTCATCTGTCAAGTAATTTCCAGCCTCAATCTTGGCATAACTTTCTTGAACTTCTGCTTGTAATTGTCTAAACAAGTACTCCTTCTCCAATTCCTCTTCACTCAGTAAATCTACTTCATTTGTTACGGCAACATTCTTTAAAAATAATCTGAGTGCCGATGAAAGAGAAAGATTTTTTTCTTTTAACACTTCCATTGCATCATTTACTAATTCTCTATTAGCTTGGAAGGTCACAACTTTACTTGAATTTGCTATAGTCATTTTATATAATTCCTTTATATATTTTATTTATTATCTCACAATTATAAAGAAAGTCAAGAGGATTTGATCAGAAAATCCTAGTTTGGTTGGGCCAAACTAGGATTGTTTTGTAGGCTCTTTGTCAACTGTAGTGGGTTGAAGAAAAGCTAAGATCGAGAAAGGACGAAATTTGTCCTTTCTTTTTTGATATTTAGAGCGATGAAAATCCGTTTTTTGAAGTTTTCAAAGTTCCGAAAACCAAAGGCATTTCGCTTGATAAGTTTGATGAGATTATTAGTCGCTTCTAATTTGGCGTTAGAATAGGGTAGTTGAAGAGCGTTGACAATCTTTTCTTTATCCTTGAGGAAGGTTTTAAAGATAGTCTGAAAAAGAGGATGAACCTGCTTAAGATTGTCCTCAATAAGTCCGAAAAATTTGTCAGTCTCTTTATTTTGGAAGTGAAAAAGCAAGAGCTGATAGAGATTGTAGTGGTGTTTCAAGTCTTCTGAATAGCTCAAAAGCTTGTCTAGAATCTCTTTATTTGTTAAGTGCATGCGAAAAGTAGGGCGATAAAAACGTTTATCACTCAGTTTACGACTATCCTGCTGGATGAGCTTCCAGTAGCGCTTGATGGCCTTGTATTCATGAGATTTTCGATCGAACTGATTCATGATTTGAACACGGACACGACTCATAGCACGGCTGAGATGTTGGACAATGTGAAAGCGGTCGAGAACGATTTTAGCGTTAGGAAAAAGTTTTCTGGCAATATC
>CAJNCI010000016.1 GCA_905221215.1 bacterium | reverse complement strand
CGAACACAGAAGTTAAGCCCTAGAACGCCGGAAGTAGTTGGGGGTTGCCCCCTGTGAGATATGGAAGTCGCTTAGCTCTAGGGAGTTTAGCTCAGCTGGGAGAGCATCTGCCTTACAAGCAGAGGGTCAGCGGTTCGATCCCGTTAACTCCCATTTAAGCGGGTGTAGTTTAGTGGTAAAACTACAGCCTTCCAAGCTGTTGTCGCGAGTTCGATTCTCGTCACCCGCTTTGAACTTTGTTCTTTATACCAAGTTTTTAACTTGGGCGCGTAGCTCAGGTGGTTAGAGCGCACGCCTGATAAGCGTGAGGTCGGTGGTTCGAGTCCACTCGTGCCCATAGTGTTTAGTCCATTACTAGAGAATTGAAATATTATCTTTTCACTAAGAGGACACGGGTTTGTTCCCGTATAAACTATTTTGGAGGATTACCCAAGTCCGGCTGAAGGGAACGGTCTTGAAAACCGTCAGGCGTGTAAAAGCGTGCGTGGGTTCGAATCCCACATCCTCCTTTTCATTAACGCGGGATGGAGCAGCTCGGTAGCTCGTCGGGCTCATAACCCGAAGGTCGTAGGTTCAAATCCTGCTCCCGCAATAAGGCTCGGTAGCTCAGTTGGTAGAGCAATGGATTGAAGCTCCATGTGTCGGCGGTTCGATTCCGTCTCGCGCCATTTATATATTTTGGAAGGGTAGCGAAGAGGCTAAACGCGGCGGACTGTAAATCCGCTCCTTCGGGTTCGGGGGTTCGAATCCCTCCCCTTCCATTTTACGGGCATAGTTTAAAGGTAGAACTAAGGTCTCCAAAACCTTCAGTGTGGGTTCAATTCCTACTGCCCGTGTTAATAGAATTATGGCGGGTGTGGTGAAGTGGTTAACACACCAGATTGTGGCTCTGGCATGCGTGGGTTCGATCCCCATCACTCGCCTATTTTATATTATTGGGGTATAGCCAAGCGGTAAGGCAAGGGACTTTGACTCCCTCATGCGTTGGTTCGAATCCAGCTACCCCAGTTACTATTTGCCGGCGTGGCGGAATTGGCAGACGCGCTGGACTCAAAATCCAGTGTCCGCAAGGACGTGCCGGTTCGACCCCGGCCGCCGGTATAGTATAGAGCTAGGAACGTAGTTAATCTTCGTTCCTTTTTTGTATTATTTTTGGTATAATAATAGTTATTCAAATTTTATTTAGATTAAGAAAGAGTAGGATAGTATGTCTCGGTCTATCGATTTATTAAAACATCGGTATTTGAAAAATATTAAAGAAAATCCTGAATTGTTTGTCGGAATTGAGTTGGAGTATCCTGTTGTAAATTTGGAGGGCTTTGCTACAGATGTTGAAATTATAAAGGATCTATTTCATTATTTAGTTTCTGCTCTGGATTTCACTGTAGAAAAGGTAGATGATTTTGGTAATCCTATCCAGTTAGTGGATCCGATAAGTCAGGATGCTATTTTATTTGAAGTTTCTTATACAACGATTGAGTTTGCATTTGGTAAGGCTGAAACGATTCAAGAGGTCGAGAATCGTTTTAATAATTATATGGATGTAATTCAGAGTAAATTAAGTGAATCCAATCATGCTATTGTTGGCTGTGGAATTCATCCCAACTGGGATAAAAATGAGAATTGTCCAGTGGCTTTCCCACGGTATCGCATGCTGATGGACTATTTGAATTTGAGTAGAAATGTGACTAAATCAGACTTACATCAATTCCCTGAATACGGAGCGTTTATTTGTGGTAGTCAGGTTCAGTTGGATGTTTCAAAGTCTAACTACTTACGAGTGATTAATGCTTTTACCCAAATTGAAGGGGCTAAGGCTTATTTATTTGCAAACTCTGAGTTTACAGGTGCGGATTGGGATACAAAAATCTCAAGAGATATTTTCTGGGAAGAATCCATGCATGGTATCTATCCAGAGAATGTTGGTGTCAATGCTAGCCTCTTTAAAGATGAGGATGATTTTTTTGATTATCTAGATCATTCTGCAATTTTTACTGCGGAACGTGATGGGCAGACCTATTATTTTTATCCGATTCAGGCAAGGGATTATTTGGCTAGACCTGAAATCCAGGCATTTGCTCTGAATGGGGATGAGGTTCTTATCTACCCTCAGGAGAAGGATTTTGAAACTCATCGTAGTTATCAGTACCAAGACTTAACGACTCGAGGAACGGTTGAGTTTCGTAGTGTGTGTACTCAGCCTCTTGATAGGACATTTACTTCAGCAGCCTTTCACTTGGGATTATTAGTTAATTTAGAGAAACTTGAATATTACTTAGAAATCGCACCTTTCTTTAAAGCATTTGGGAGAAATTATAAGTCTTTAAGGCGGCAATTTTCTAAGAAAAAGCTAACAGATGAGGAGAAAACTGCGATTATAGAGTTTTCAAAAGACTTACTCTTGCTAGCTGATGAAGGACTGAAGATGAGAAATAAACAAGAAATGATTTATTTAGAGCCTTTGAAGAAAGAATTGGTACTATAATTTCTTTTACAAAGGGAGAATTTTCTGAAAAATCATGATATAATGGAAGAGACTATAGATAAAGGATAGAGAGTAATGACATTAGTTTATCAATCAACGCGTGATGCCAACAATACAGTAACTGCCAGCAAAGCAATTTTGCAAGGTTTGGCAACGGATGGTGGTTTGTTTACACCAGTTACTTATCCAAAGGTAGATTTGGATTTTGACAAATTGAAAGATGCTTCTTATCAGGAAGTGGCTAAGTTAGTTTTGTCAGCATTTTTAGATGATTTTACAGCTGAGGAGTTGGACTACTGTATCAACAATGCCTACGATAGCAATTTTGATACTCCAGCTATCGCGCCTTTGGTGAAATTAGACGGGCAATATAACTTGGAACTGTTCCATGGTTTAACGATTGCCTTTAAGGATATGGCCTTGTCTATCTTACCATACTTTATGACGACTGCTGCCAAGAAACATGGTTTAGAGAACAAAATCGTCATTTTGACAGCGACATCTGGTGATACAGGGAAAGCTGCTATGGCAGGATTTGCGGATGTGCCTGGAACTGAGATTATCGTCTTTTATCCAAAGGATGGTGTCAGCAAGGTGCAAGAGTTGCAAATGACCACTCAGACTGGCGATAATACTCATGTTATTGCTATTGACGGTAACTTTGACGATGCGCAAACCAACGTGAAACATATGTTTAACGATGTAGCCCTTCGTGAAAAATTGGCTGCCAACAAGTTGCAATTTTCGTCAGCTAACTCTATGAACATTGGTCGTTTGGTACCACAGATTGTTTATTATGTTTATGCCTACGCTCAGTTGGTCAAGTCTGGTGAGATTGTGGCTGGTGATAAGGTCAACTTCACAGTACCGACAGGAAATTTTGGAAATATCTTGGCTGCCTTTTATGCTAAGCAAATTGGTTTGCCAGTTGGCAAATTAATATGTGCTTCAAATGACAACAATGTCTTGACAGACTTCTTCAAGACACGTGTTTACGACAAGAAACGTGAGTTTAAGGTAACAACTAGCCCATCTATGGATATCCTGGTATCTTCAAACTTGGAGCGTTTGATTTTCCATCTTTTGGGTAATGATGCGGTTAAGACAGCTGAACTCATGAATGCCTTGAATAGCCAAGGTCAATATGAGTTGACTAATTTTGATGCAGAGATTTTGGACCTCTTTGCAGCAGAGTATGCGACTGAGGAAGAAACAGCAGCAGAAATCAAGCGTGTTTATGAGTCAGATTCTTATATCGAGGACCCTCATACAGCTGTTGCTTCGGCAGTTTATAAAAAGTACCAAGCGTCTACTGGTGATGTTACCAAGACGGTGATTGCTTCAACAGCTAGTCCATACAAGTTCCCAGTGGTTGCGGTAGCGGCTGTGACAGGGAAAGTAGGCTTGACTGACTTTGAAGCCTTGGCTCAATTACATGATATTTCAGGAGTGGCAGTGCCACCAGCGGTTGATGGGCTTGAAACAGCTCCAGTTCGTCATAAGACAACCGTGGCAGCTGCTAACATGCAAGCAGCGGTTGAGGCTTATCTAGGGCTTTAAGACAGAGGGAGTAAACTCGGTTGGGAAACCAACTGAGTTTCTTTTCATCAGGAGGAAGGATTGTTTAAGAAAAATAAAGACATTCTTAATATTGCCTTGCCAGCTATGGGCGAAAACTTTTTGCAGATGCTCATGGGAATGGTGGATAGTTATTTGGTTGCTCATTTAGGATTGATAGCTATTTCAGGTGTTTCAGTGGCTGGTAATATTATCACGATTTATCAGGCGATTTTCATTGCTCTAGGGGCAGCTATTTCTAGTGTTATTTCAAAAAGTTTGGGGCAGAAGGAACAGTCTAAGCTAGCCTATCATGTGACTGAGGCGTTGAAAATTACTTTACTAGTAAGTTTTCTTTTAGGAGCTTTGTCCATCTTCGCTGGGCAAGAGATGATTGGACTCTTGGGAACGGAGAGAGATGTAGCCGAAAGTGGCGGACTCTATCTATCTTTGGTAGGCGGATCGATTGTTCTCTTGGGATTCATGACCAGTCTGGGAGCTTTGATTCGTGCAACGCATAATCCGCGTCTGCCTCTTTATGTCAGCCTCTTGTCAAATGCCTTGAATATTCTCTTTTCCAGTCTAGCTATTTTTGTACTGGATATGGGGATAGCGGGTGTTGCTTGGGGGACTATTCTGTCTCGTTTGGTTGGTCTTGTGATTTTGTGGTCACAATTAAAACTGCCTTATACGAAACCGACTTTTGGTTTAGATAAGGAACTGTTGACCTTGGCTTTACCAGCAGCTGGAGAGCGACTTATGATGCGGGCTGGAGATGTAGTGATCATTGCCTTGGTCGTTTCGTTTGGGACGGAGGCAGTGGCTGGAAATGCGGTCGGAGAAGTCTTGACCCAGTTTAACTACATGCCTGCCTTTGGCGTTGCTACGGCAACGGTCATGCTGGTAGCTCGAGCAGTTGGAGAGGATAATTGGAAAAGAGTCGCTAGTTTGAGCAAGCAAACCTTTTGGCTTTCTCTGATTCTCATGCTACCCTTGACCTTCAGTATCTATGCCTTAGGGATACCACTGACTCATCTCTATACGACTGATCCTCTGGCGGTGGAGGCTAGTGTGCTAGTGACACTTTTTTCACTACTTGGTACTCCCATGGCGACAGGGACAGTTATTTATACGGCAGTTTGGCAGGGTTTGGGCAATGCTCGACTTCCCTTTTATGCGACAAGCATAGGGATGTGGTGTATCCGCATTGGGACAGCCTATTTGATGGGGATTGTTCTTGGTTGGGGTTTGCCTGGTATTTGGGCAGGAACTCTTTTGGATAATGGTTTTCGTTGGTTATTTCTACGCTACCGTTACCAGCGTTATATGAGCTTGAAAGGATAGGAAATGCAAGAAATAGCTTTTATTTGGGATTTAGACGGGACTTTATTGGACTCTTACGAAGCGATTTTATCAGGGATTGAGGAGACTTTTGCTCAGTTTTCTATTCCTTATGATAAGGAGAAAGTGAGAGAGTTTATCCTCAAGTATTCGGTGCAGGATTTGCTTATGCAGGTGGCAGAAGAGCGAAAACTAGGTGTGGAAGAGCTGAATGAGGTGCGTGCCCAGAGTTTGGCTGAAAAGAATGCCCAGGTAGTCTTAATGCCAGGTGCGCGTGAGGTGTTGGCTTGGGCAGACCAAGTAGGGATTCGGAACTTTGTTTACACTCATAAGGGAGACAATGCTTTTGCCATTCTAAGAGACTTGGGGTTGGAATCTTATTTTACAGCGATTTTAACCAGTCAGAGTGGCTTTGCGCGGAAACCAAGTCCAGAAGCGGCTATATATTTGCTAGACAAGTATCAGCTGAATCCTGATAACACCTATTATATAGGGGACCGGACTCTGGATGTGGAATTTGCCCAGAATAGTGGGATTCAAAGTATCAACTTTTTAGAGTCGTCTTATGAAGGGAATCACAGGATTCAAGGGTTAGCAGATATTCCTCATATTTTTGAGGCTGAGCGATAAAAAGATTGTGTCAGTTTTGTGACAGAGACCTAACAAACTATTTCAAGTAACCGAGTTTGTTACAAGGAATAGACAGTTCTGTTAAATAGGCCCGAGAGGGCTTTTTTTCAGCTCTTTTTGTGTTATGATAGACAGGTACTCATTTGAAAGGAAGTTGAAAGAATGAAGAAAAAAATGTTATTAGTATCAACAGTGGCCTTGTCATTTGCCCCAGTATTGGCAACTCAAGCAGAAGAAGTTCTTTGGACTGCACGTAGTGTTGAGCAAATCCAAAACGATTTGACTAAAACGGACAACAAAACAAGTTATATAGTTCAGTATGGTGATACTTTGAGCACCATTGCAGAAGCCTTTGGTGTAGATGTCACAGTTCTTGCGAATTTGAATAAAATCACGAATATGGACTTGATTTTCCCAGAAACTGTTTTGACAACAACTGTCAATGAATCAGAAGAAGTAACAGAAGTTGAAATCCAAACTCCTCAAGCAGACTCTAGTGAAGAAGTGACAACTGCGACAGCAAATTTGACAACCAATCAAGTAACCGTTGATGATCAAACTGTTCAGGTTGCAGACCTTTCTCAACCTATTGCTGAAGCTCCAAAAGCGGTAGAAACTACAAGTACAAAAGAAGTAACAACAAAATCAGAAGTTGCAGAGACAGTGACTGCTGCAGAAGAAGTGGCACCATCTACAGACTCATCTACGTCAGCGGAGCAAACAGTCGAAACAAGCAGTCCAGTTGCAGAAGAAGCTCCTCAGGCAACGACTCCAGCTGAGAAAGAGGAAACACAAGCCAGCCCTCAGGCTGCGTCAACAGTGGCAACAACTACAACTCCAGTAGAAGAAAAATCAACCGAGACAACTGCAACAAGTTCAGAAGAAGTAAAAGAAGTAGCATCAAGTGAAGCTACACCAGCAGTTTCTACTTATCAACCAGAAGAGACGAAAACAACTTCAACAACTTACGCAGCTCCAGCTGCGCCTGATTATGCTGGACTTGCAGTAGCAAAATCTGAAAATGCAGGCCTTCAACCACAAACAGCTGCCTTTAAAGAAGAAATTGCCAACTTGTTTGGCATCACATCCTTTAGCGGTTACCGTCCAGGAGACAGTGGAGATCACGGAAAAGGTTTGGCTATCGACTTTATGGTACCAGAAGGTTCAGAACTAGGGGATAGGATTGCGGAATACGCTATTCAAAACATGGCTAGCCGTGGTATCAGTTATATTATCTGGAAACAACGTTTCTATGCTCCATTCGATAGTAAATATGGACCAGCTAATACTTGGAATCCAATGCCAGACCGTGGTAGCGTGACAGAAAACCACTATGATCACGTTCACGTTTCAATGAATGGATAAACCAGACTTGGTAATATCATTTTGACGAATGAGAACTAGCTTTCATGATAGGAAGCGACTCTCGTTCGTTTTTTCTTTGTCATACTCTTCGAAAATCTCTTCAAACTATGTCAGTTTTATCTGCAACCTCAAAGCTGTGCTTTGAGCAACCTACGGATAGCTTCCTAGTTTGCTCTTTGATTTTCATTGAGTATCAGAGGCCAATTCTAGTTTCGCTAGTCCTTTTCACTCCAGAATAAGGGAAATATGTTATACTTATTTTATTGTCAGAAAAAGAGTTTCATTGAATTGGTTTTGAGGAGTTAGAAATGAAAGTATTAGTGACAGGTTTTGAGCCCTTTGGAGGGGAAAAGGTCAATCCAGCCTTGGAGGCCATTAAAGGTCTACCAGCTGAAATCCATGGTGCGGAGGTCCGTTGGCTAGAAGTACCGACAGTTTTTCATAAATCTGCCCATGTATTGGAAGAAGAAATGAACCGTTATCAACCTGACTTTGTCCTTTGTATTGGCCAAGCAGGTGGAAGGTCTAGCTTGACGCCTGAACGAGTGGCCATTAATCAAGACGATGCACGCATACCAGATAATGAAGGCAATCAACCGATTGACCTTTCCATTCGACCAGACGGTGCTCCGGCCTACTTTAGTAGTCTACCGATTAAAGCAATGGTTCAAGCTATAAAAAAAGAGGGCTTGCCGGCCTCTGTTTCCAATACAGCAGGGACTTTTGTCTGCAATCATTTGATGTATCAGGCCCTCTATTTGGTAGAAAAGAAATTTCCACATGTTAAGGCGGGGTTTATGCATATTCCTTATATGATGGAACAGGTGGTGAATCGACCGACTACTCCAGCTATGAGTTTAGTGGATATTAGGCGGGGGATAGAAGTGGCAATCTGCGCCATTATCGAACATGGAGATCAGGATCTCAAGTTGGTAGGCGGAGAAACTCATTGATAGAAAAAAGCTTGAGGGAAAACCTTCAAGCTTTTGGACGTTTTCGAGCTAGTACTGCTCGGTAAAAAATTATTTTATTGATTTGAATGTAGGGCAGGAGTGAGAAACTAGCAATTCCAAAGGTAATCCAATTGAGGAAGTACCAAGGAAGGAGTTGTAAGTCTAGAACAAAGCGCTGAACCTTGTAACCTTTCATCAGGAAACGGCTGGTTTTAAGGATTTGTCCTGGTTTGGCTTGTCCCAAGTCTAGTGTGTCACAGAGGAGAAATTCTACCTGCGAATAGGCATAGTATTGTGGGATATAGAGACTATTTCCTATAATCATTAAGAAGATACTTGCTAGAAAGTAGAGGCCAAAGGTCATGAGGAAGCCTTCAGTTTCAACTGACGTGAGATCCAGATTAGGAAATTCAGGATGGATTGCAACGAATTTCTTTGCTAGAAAGCTACTGTAAAAGAGGAAGTAAATCCCGAGTAAACTAGGAATGCTCCATAAGAAGAGATAGAAACGTTTGAGAAGGAGAGTCAAAAAGGTTTGTGAAAAGTACTCTTCGTTAAAGAGAGCGAGACTATTTTTGACGGATAGTTCTGTATCAGGATTCTTGATAAGTTTAAGTGTTGTGTAAACTGAACTGGTTAGGAGAATCGTTCCGATAAAGGAGACTAATAGTGGAAAAAGGTAGGCTTGGAATACATGACCAAGAACGCTTAAAAAGGATTGCTCTAAAATAGACTCGTTGATACGCTCTAAGGGATTAAGGAAGCCAGACAAGATGACCAGCATGCTAGGTAAGAGATAGATGAGAAAGAGGCGGGGATTTTCAGCCTGAAATTGTCTGGCCTGCAGACGAATGGTTTTTAAATCAATTTTTGGGTATTTCATTCTCTCATTATACCATAGTTCGTGACAGTTCCAGCTTTTTTTGATAAAATCATACAGTATGCCCTTGGGCACAAAGTATGAACTGGGACTGTTTTTCCCAGCTTCGGAGGTATAAAAATGTCAGATTCACCAATCAAATATCGTTTGATTAAGAAAGAAAAACACACGGGAGCTCGTCTGGGAGAAATTATCACTCCCCACGGTACCTTCCCAACACCTATGTTTATGCCAGTTGGGACTCAAGCCACTGTCAAAACTCAGTCGCCTGAAGAATTAAAGGAGATGGGTTCGGGAATTATCCTATCCAATACCTATCATCTCTGGCTTCGCCCTGGAGATGAACTTATTGCACGCGCAGGTGGTCTCCACAAGTTCATGAATTGGGACCAGCCAATCTTGACGGATAGTGGTGGTTTCCAGGTTTATTCTCTAGCTGATAGCCGTAATATCACAGAAGAAGGGGTAACCTTTAAAAACCATCTCAATGGTTCTAAGATGTTCTTGTCTCCAGAGAAGGCTATTTCTATTCAGAACAATCTGGGTTCAGACATCATGATGTCCTTTGACGAATGTCCTCAGTTTTATCAACCTTACGACTACGTTAAGAAATCAATCGAGCGTACTAGCCGTTGGGCTGAACGTGGTTTGAAGGCTCACCGTCGTCCACATGACCAAGGTTTGTTTGGGATTGTGCAGGGGGCAGGATTTGAAGACCTTCGTCGCCAATCGGCTCATGATCTTGTCAGCATGGACTTTCCAGGCTACTCTATCGGTGGTTTGGCAGTGGGAGAAACCCACGAAGAGATGAATGCGGTTTTGGACTTTACAACCCAACTGCTACCTGAAAATAAACCTCGCTATTTGATGGGTGTGGGAGCGCCAGATAGCCTGATTGATGGGGTGATTCGTGGTGTAGATATGTTTGACTGTGTTTTGCCGACTCGAATCGCTCGTAACGGGACTTGTATGACTAGTCAGGGACGTTTGGTTGTCAAAAATGCCCAGTTTGCTGAGGACTTTACGCCACTGGATCCTGAGTGTGATTGCTACACATGTAAGAACTATACACGTGCCTACCTTCGTCACCTGCTCAAGGCTGATGAAACCTTCGGTATCCGCTTGACTAGCTACCACAATCTTTACTTCTTGCTTAACCTGATGAAGCAAGTGCGACAAGCCATCATGGATGACAATCTTTTGGAATTCCGTGAGTATTTTGTTGAAAAATATGGTTATAATAAGTCAGGTCGTAATTTCTAAAATGGAATGGATATAAGCTAAAAATCCTAAGTTTTCTCTTAGGATTTTTCTTCTTTTTTTGATAGAATAAAGTGTATAACGAAAGGAAGAATAAACTCGTATGCGCATTAAATGGTTTTCCTTGATTAGGATTACAGGTTTACTCCTAGTACTCTTGTATCATTTCTTTCAGACTATCTTTCCTGGAGGATTTTTCGGGGTAGATGTCTTTTTCACATTTTCAGGTTTCCTGATTACGGCTCTACTTATCGAAGAATTTTCTAAAGATCATGAGATTGACTTGGTTGGATTTTTTAGGAGACGTTTTTATCGGATTGTGCCACCTGTAGTTTTGATGGTCTTGGTAACCATGCCTTTTACTTTTTTGGTTCGCCAAGACTATGTTGCTGGAATTGGTGGCCAGATTGCAGGTGTTTTAGGCTTTATGACCAACTTCTATGAACTGCTAACAGGTGGGAGTTATGAATCTCAGTTTATTCCTCATTTGTTTGTTCATAATTGGAGCTTGGCTGTTGAGGTGCACTACTATATTCTTTGGGGATTGGCAGTTTGGTTCTTATCCAAACAGTCTAGATCAAATGGTCAGTTGAGAGGGATGGTTTTTCTCTTGTCTGCTGCTGCCTTCTTGATTAGTTTCTTCTCAATGTTTATTGGTAGTTTTCTAGTAACCTCTTATTCATCTGTTTATTTCTCCAGCTTAACTCATGTCTATCCATTCTTTTTGGGGAGCATCCTGGCAACTATCGTAGGCGTTCGTCAGACGACTTCCCTCGTCAAGCAATTGGATAAAATCTGGGATTTACGAAAGACCCTATTGGTTTTTGCAGGAGGATTTGTCTTCTTACTCATTTTGACCTTATTTGTCAAATTCACCTATCTCTTTGCCTATCTCATTGGCTTCTTGCTTGCCAGTCTTGCAGCCCTTGCCATGATTCTGGCGGCGCGTGTCTTGCATGAAAAGACTCCTAACGTGCAGGAGCCAAAGATTATCAGCTTTTTAGCGGATACTAGCTATGCGGTTTATCTTTTCCATTGGCCTTTCTACATTATTTTCTCACAGTTGACATCAAATCTTCTTGCTGTGTTACTGACTTTGATTTTTTCTTATGGATTTGCCAGTCTGTCATTTTATGTGTTGGAACCTTGGATTGCAGGAAAGAGTACACCTATTATACAAACCCTTCGTCCCCTGCCTTATATTCACACAATCCTTGCAGCAAGCACAGGCATTTTGACCTTCATTGTCTTCTTAGTGACCTTGTTGGCACCACAAGTGGGAGCATTTGAGACAGATTTAACTGTTAATGGATTGAAGCAAGCCGCGACAAATATTGGCCAAACCAAGTTGATGGCAGAACGGGCAGATGCAAACAGTTTGGGAATTGCCGATGGAACAATGTTAATTGGTGACTCAGTGGCTCTAAGGGCCAATACAGCTCTACAGACAGCCCTTCCTGGAGCACAGATTAATGCGCAGGTCAGTAGAACAACCAAGACTGCCAATGAAATCATGCTAAACAATGGCCAGAATAAATTTCTACCAAAGATGGTGGTCATTGCTACTGGGGTAAATAATCCTGAAAATTACAAGGAAGACTGGGATAGTATCGTGAAAAATCTTCCAAAGGGTCACCATATGATTTTGGTGACACCTTATGAAGGAGATAAAACAAAAGAGACCTATGCAATCGTTGAGAAGGCTGCTGCCTATATGAGAGAATTGGCAGAGAAGACTCCTTATATCACGATAGCCGATTGGAATCAAGCTGCTAAGGAACATCCAGAGATCTGGACAGGAACAGACCAGGTTCACTTCGGAAGTGACAATAGTAAAATTGAAGCAGGAGCTAAATTGTATGCTGATACCATTGCTACAGCCTTGCAAACAGCTCAAGACAAGCCAGTCAAATCAAAATAACGTGTATTTAAAAGAAAAGAGTTGGAGAAATCCAGCTCTTTTAAAATATCTCTAGAAAATAGGTCTATACCATTTACAAATGAATCAGAAAGGTTTATAATGTAATTGACATAATAAATATCAAAAGTAATCTTTTAAGGAGGTCATTATTATGCCTAATTACGTTAAAGCGGATCAGTTTTTCTATCCATTTGGCATTCGTCGCGGTGGGTACTTAGAACTTGTTGATGGCAAATTTGGGAAACATGTGGATCAAATTCCTGAAGGAGCAGAGGTTCTTGACTATACTGGTTATAGCATTGCACCAGGTCTTGTGGATACTCATATTCATGGATATGCAGGTGTAGATGTGATGGACAACAACATTGAAGGTACATTGCATACTATGAGTGAAGGACTTCTTAGTACCGGTGTTACCAGTTTCTTGCCCACAACTTTAACAGCCACTTATGAGCAATTGTTTGCTGTCACTGAAAATCTTGGAAACCATTATAAAGAAGCAACAGGTGCTAAGATTCGTGGGATTTATTATGAAGGTCCATATTTCACAGAAACTTTTAAGGGGGCACAAAATCCAACTTATATGAGAGACCCGGGTGTTGAGGAGTTTCATTCTTGGCAGGATGCTGCAAAAGGGATGCTAAATAAAATCGCTATTGCACCAGAACGTGATGGGGTGGAAGATTTTGTACGTACTATTACAGGTGAAGGTGTGACAGTTGCACTTGGACACTCAGATGCGACATTTGAACAAGCTAAGAAGGCAGTTGATGCTGGAGCGAGCGTTTGGGTACATGCCTACAATGGCATGCGTGGGTTGACTCACCGTGAGCTCGGTATGGTGGGAGCCATGTATGAATTGCCACATACTTATGCTGAATTGATTTGTGATGGTTATCACGTAGATCCAAAAGCTTGTGAGATTTTACTTAAGCAAAAGGGGACAGAAAACATCGCTCTTATTACGGACTGTATGACAGCTGGTGGGCTTGAAGACGGTGACTATATGTTGGGAGAATTCCCTGTTGTAGTAGCAAATGGAACTGCTCGCCTCAAATCTACAGGAAATTTGGCAGGTTCTATCCTCAAACTTAAAGATGGTATGAGAAATGTAGTCGAGTGGGGTATTGCGAATCCGCATGAAGCAGTCATGATGGCCAGCCTCAACCCAGCAAAATCTGTTCACATCGATGATGTCTGTGGCCAAATCCGTGAAGGCTACGACGCAGACTTTATCGTACTAGATAAAGATTTGGAATTGGTAGCAACCTACCTAGATGGTGTGAAACGTTATCAAGCATAAGAAAGAAAGCAGAAGTTAGAGACTAGCTTCTGCTTTTTTATGTATGGTACTTTACCGGTAAATAAAAAAGTTAAAAAAATCACAAAAAAGCTTGAACAAACAAATGAAAAGGCTTACAATTTTATTATAAATAGTACAAATAAAAAAACGGAGGAGTGCTTTATGAAAGCCTATACTTATGTTAAACCAGGACTTGCTTCTTTTGTTGATGTAGATAAACCAATTATTCGCAAGCCAACAGACGCTATTGTGCGTATCGTAAAAACCACTATTTGTGGAACAGACCTCCATATTATCAAAGGGGATGTTCCTGCTTGCCAAAGTGGTACCATTCTTGGTCACGAAGGAATTGGGATTGTTGAAGAAGTTGGAGAAGGAGTTTCGAACTTCAAAAAAGGCGAGAAGGTCTTGATTTCTTGTGTCTGTGCCTGTGGTAAATGTTACTACTGTAAAAAAGGAATTTATGCCCACTGTGAAGACGAAGGGGGCTGGATTTTCGGTCACTTGATTGATGGTATGCAGGCTGAATATCTACGTGTCCCTCATGCAGATAACACTCTTTACCACACTCCAGAAGACTTGTCAGATGAAGCCTTGGTTATGCTATCAGACATTCTGCCTACTGGATATGAAATTGGTGTCTTGAAAGGGAAGGTAGAACCTGGTTGTAGTGTAGCCATTATTGGTTCAGGACCAGTTGGATTGGCTGCTCTTTTGACAGCTCAGTTCTACTCACCAGCTAAATTGATTATGGTAGACTTAGACTATAACCGCTTGGAAACTGCTTTATCATTCGGTGCGACTCATAAGGTTAATTCTTCAGACCCTGAAAAAGCCATTAAGGAAATTTATGATTTGACAGATGGTCGTGGTGTAGATGTTGCTATCGAAGCTGTTGGTATTCCTGCAACATTTGATTTCTGTCAAAAGATTATTGGTGTAGACGGAACTGTTGCCAACTGTGGTGTACATGGTAAACCAGTTGAATTCGATTTGGACAAACTTTGGATTCGCAATATCAATGTAACAACTGGTTTGGTATCTACAAATACCACTCCACAATTGTTGAAAGCACTTGAAAGTCATAAGATTGAACCAGAAAAATTGGTAACTCATTATTTCAAACTAAGTGAAATCGAAAAAGCCTATGAAGTCTTCGGTAAGGCAGCAGACCACCATGCAATTAAGGTCATCATCGAAAACGATATTTCAGAAGCTTAAGAAATACAAAGTTTTTATTATATCAGCAAATAGAAATTCAGTCATCCATCAGATGGCTGGATTTTTTATCAAAAAATTAAGAAATGAGCATATTTCTTTCCTTGTTTGGTGGAATTGGTTATAATATACGGTACAGAGGAATGAATATGTATCGTGTTATAGAAATGTACGGAGATTTTGAACCGTGGTGGTTCTTAGAAGGTTGGGAAGAAGATATTGTAGCAAGTAAGAAATTTGATCAGTATTATGATGCTCTCAAATACTACAAAACTTGCTGGTTTAGACTGGAACAAGAATCCCCTCTTTATAAAAGCAGAAGTGATTTGATGACCATTTTTTGGGATCCAGAAGACCAACGCTGGTGTGATGAATGTGATGAGTATTTACAACAATACCATTCTTTGGCTCTTTTGCAGGACGAGCAGGTTATTCCAGATGAAAAACTACGCCCAGGCTATGAAAAACAAACTGGTCAGGAAAGGCACCGTTCTTGCCGTATGAAATTAAAATAGAGAAAAAGTAACTTTTTTGGAGTTGCTTTTTTATTTTTTCCAAATCTTTGCGAATAGTATAGGTGAGGAGGTAAGTATGGTTCAAGAAATTGCACAAGAAATCATTCGTTCGGCTCGGAAAAAAGGAGCGCAGGATATTTATTTTGTCCCTAAGTTAGACGCCTATGAGCTTCATATGAGGGTGGGAGACGAGCGCTGTAAAATTGGTTGTTATGATTTTGAAAAATTTGCGGCCGTTATCAGTCATTTCAAGTTTGTGGCGGGTATGAATGTGGGAGAAAAGCGACGTAGTCAGCTAGGCTCCTGCGACTATGTCTATTGCGATAAGATGGCGTCCCTACGTTTATCTACCGTAGGCGATTATCGAGGGCATGAGAGTTTAGTTATTCGCTTGTTGCACGATGAGGAGCAGGATTTGCATTTTTGGTTTCAGGATATTGAAGAATTGGGCAAGCAGTACAGGCAACGAGGACTCTATCTTTTTGCTGGTCCAGTCGGCAGTGGCAAGACGACCCTGATGCACGAATTAGCCAAGTCCCTCTTTAAGGGACAACAAGTCATGTCCATTGAAGATCCGGTAGAAATCAAACAAGAGGATATGCTACAGTTGCAGTTGAATGAGGCGATTGGACTAACCTATGAAAATCTAATCAAACTTTCTTTGCGTCATCGTCCTGACCTCTTGATTATCGGAGAAATTCGAGACAGCGAAACGGCGCGTGCAGTGGTCAGAGCCAGCTTGACAGGGGCGACAGTCTTTTCAACCATTCATGCCAAGAGTATCCGAGGTGTTTATGAACGCTTGCTGGAGTTGGGCGTGAGTGAGGAGGAATTAGCGGTCGTTCTGCAAGGAGTTTGCTACCAGAGATTAATTGGGGGAGGAGGAATCGTTGATTTTGCAAACAAAGACTATCAAGAACACCAGCCAACTAGCTGGAATGCGCAGATTGACCAGCTTCTTAAAGATGGACATATCACAAGCCTTCAGGCTGAAACGGAAAAAATTAGCTACAGCTAAACAAAAAAATATCATCACCTTGTTTAACAATCTCTTTTCCAGCGGTTTTCATCTGGTGGAGACTATCTCCTTTTTAGATAGGAGTGCTCTACTGGACAAGCAGTGTGTGAACCAGATGCGTTCGGGCTTGTCTCAGGGGAAATCATTCTCAGAAATGATGGAAAGTTTGGGCTTTTCAAGTGCCATTGTCACTCAGTTATCCCTAGCTGAAGTTCATGGGAATCTCCACCTGAGTTTGGGAAAGATAGAAGAGTATCTAGACAATCTAGCTAAGGTCAAGAAAAAGTTAATTGAAGTAGCGACCTATCCCTTGATTTTGCTGGGGTTTCTTCTCTTAATTATGCTGGGACTGCGTAACTACCTACTACCACAACTGGATAGTAGTAATATCGCCACCCAAATTATTGGCAATCTGCCACAAATCTTCCTAGGAATGGTAGGCTTTGTTTCAGTAGGTGTCCTTTTAGCACTCACTTTTTATAAAAGAAGTTCGAAGATGCGTATTTTTTCTATACTAGCACGCCTTCCCTTCTTTGGAATTTTTGTTCAGACTTATCTGACAGCCTATTATGCGCGTGAATGGGGTAATATGATTTCGCAGGGGATGGAGTTGATGCAGATTTTTCAGATCATGCAGGAACAAGGTTCTCAGCTCTTTAAAGAAATCGGTCAAGACCTGGCTCAAGCTCTACAAAATGGTCGGGAATTTTCTCAAACCATAGCGACCTATCCTTTCTTTAAAAAGGAGTTGAGTCTCATCATCGAGTATGGGGAAGTCAAGTCTAAACTAGGGAGTGAGTTGGAAATCTATGCTGAAAAAACTTGGGAAGCCTTTTTTACCCGAGTCAACCGCACCATGAATCTGGTGCAGCCACTGGTCTTTATCTTTGTGGCTCTGATTATCGTTTTACTTTATGCGGCAATGCTGATGCCCATGTATCAAAATATGGAGGTAAATTTTTAAAATGAAAAAAATGATGACATTCTTGAAAAAAGCTAAGGTTAAAGCTTTCACACTGGTAGAGATGTTGGTGGTCTTGCTCATCATCAGTGTGCTTCTCTTGCTCTTTGTACCTAATTTGACCAAGCAAAAAGAGGCGGTCAATGACAAAGGAAAAGCTGCTGTTGTTAAGGTGGTGGAAAGCCAGGCAGAGCTTTATAGTTTGGAAAAAAATGAAGATGCTAGCCTAAGCAAGTTACAAGCAGATGGGCGAATCACAGAAGAACAGGCTAAAGCTTATAAAGAATACCATGCTAAACAAAATACCAGTCAAACCGTTGCAGATTAAGGCCTTTACCATGTTGGAAAGTCTCTTGGTTTTGGGACTTGTAAGTATGATTGCCTTGGGCTTGTCCGGTTCTGTCCAGTCCACTTTTGCGGCGGTAGAGGAGCAGATTTTCTTTATGGAGTTTGAAGAATTTTATCGGGAAACCCAAAAACGCAGTGTAGCCAGTCAGCAAAAGGCTAGTCTGAACTTAGATGGGCAGACGATCAGTAATGGCAGTCAAAAGTTGACAGTTCCTAAGGGAATTCAGGCACCATCAGGACAAAGTATTACATTTGACCGATCTGGGGGCAATTCGTCCCTGGCTAAGGTTGAATTTCAGACCAGTAAAGGAGCGATTCGCTATCAATTATATCTAGGAAATGGAAAAATTAAACGCATTAAGGAAACAAAAAATTAGGGCAGTGATTTTACTGGAAGCCGTAGTCGCTCTAGCTATCTTTGCTAGCATCGCGACCCTCCTTTTGGGACAAATTCAGAAAAATAGGCAGGAAGAAGCAAAAATCTTGCAGAAAGAAGAAGTCTTGCGTGTAGCTAAGATGGCCCTGCAGACAGGTCAAAATCAGTTGAACATCAACGGAGTTGAGATTCAGGTGTTTTCTAGTGAAAAGGGATTGGAGGTCTATCATGGTTCAGAACAGTTATTGGCTATCAAAGAGCCATAAGGTTAAGGCTTTTACCCTGTTAGAATCCCTGATTGCCCTTATTGTCATCAGTGGAAGCTTACTTCTCTTTCAAGCCATGAGTCAGCTCCTTATTTCAGAAGTTCGCTACCAGCAACAAAGCGAGCAAAAAGAGTGGCTCTTGTTTGTGGATCAGCTAGAGGCAGAATTAGACCGTTCGCAGTTTGAAAAAGTAGAAGGCAATCGTATCTATATGAAGCAGGATGGTAAGGATATCTCTATTGGTAAGTCTAAATCGGACGATTTTCGAAAAACCGATGCCAGTGGACGAGGTTATCAGCCTATGGTTTATGGCCTCAAATCAGCTCAGATTATAGAGGAAAATCAACTGGTTCGCTTTCGTTTTCAATTCCAAAAAGGCTTAGAAAGGGAGTTCATCTATCGTGTGGAAAAAGCAAAAAGTTAAGGCAGGAGTTCTCCTCTATGCAGTCACCCTGGCAGCCATCTTTAGCCTTTTGTTACAATTTTACTTGAACCGACAAGTCGCCCACTATCAAGACTATGCTCTAAATAAAGAAAAGTTGGTTGCTTTTGCTATGGCTAAACGAACCAAGGATAAAGCCGAGAAAGAAAGTGGGGAGCAAGTCTTTAATCTAGGTCAGGTGAGTTATCAAAATAAGAAAACAAACTTGGTGACAAGGGTTCGCACGCCTAAGAGCCAATATGAGTTCCTATTTCCTTCAGTCAAAATCAAAGAAGAGAAAAAGGATAAAAAGGGAGAGGTAGCGACTGATTTAAGCGAAAAAGCGGAGAAAAAATCAGAAAAGAAGCCTGAAAAGAAAGAGGATTTCTAGTCAATTCAACTACTTTGTGCTAAACTAAAAGCATGAAACATGATTTTAATCACAAAGCAGAAACTTTCGATTCACCTAAAAATATCTTCCTCGCAAACTTGGTTTATCAAGCTATCGACAAACAGCTTGATCTTCTATCAGACAAAGAAATTCTGGATTTCGGTGGAGGAACGGGTCTATTAGCCTTGCCTCTAGCCAAGCAGGCTAAGTCAGTCACTCTTGTAGACATTTCTGAGAAAATGCTGGAGCAAGCTCGTTTGAAAGCGGAACAGCAAGACATCAAGAATATCCAGTTTTTGGAGCAAGATTTATTGAAAAATCCCTTGAAGCAAGAGTTTGATCTCATTGTTGTTAGTCGGGTTCTTCATCATATGCCTGATGTGGATATTGCTCTCTCACTGTTTTATCAACATTTGAAGGAAGATGGACAACTCCTCATTGCTGATTTTACCAAGACGGAGACCAACCATCACGGCTTTGAATTGTCTGAACTGGAAAACAAGCTAATTGAGCACGGTTTTTCATCTGTGCATAGTCAGATCCTATATAGCGCTGAAGACTTGTTTCAAGGAAATTACTCAGAACTCTTTTTTACTGTAGCCCTAAAATCACTCGCCTAGTCAGGGAGTGATTTTTTTTGTGTACGACGGGCATGTTGAGAATATGAGGTGTAAGTCCTCCGTGGGCCTCCCGCTATCGGTGAACCAAATAGTTATTCTCAAGTCTGATTATCGTGAGCTAGTGGAGTAAGGGATAGCGAAATCGTGGATATACGAACAGAAAGAGCATGGCAAGTTGTATACAGTTTTGAAGTTTTTTTCTAGTTTTCTAGTTTGATACTAAAAAATATACACCTTTTTCGATATATATATATTAAAAGAAACGGTTTGCTGATTTTATTAATAATTTTTGGTATGAATAGATTTACAGTAACATCAATGTCTCTAATGTTATACATAAAAATAAATAATAAAATTTTTTCGTTATGAACATATATGGAGTTGACTTAATATATTTAAAGAAGTAGAATATAATTAGGGAAGAGTATCTTTCTGACGGAAGGAGTTAAATATGTTTTTTAGACGCCAAGAAGGTGAATATAGAGAGACGGATCGTGTGACCCGTTTCAAATTGATCAAGTCGGGTAAGCATTGGTTGCGTGCCTCGACCTCTCAATTTGGTCTCTTTAAAGTCTTGCGTGGTGGTGTAGATGCTGCTCAGGTAACAACTGAAATGATCGAAGAGCAATCATCAAATACACTGACTGGCTTGGATATCCTGAAAGGGATAGCCGCGGCAGGGACGGTGCTTGGAGGAGCAGTTGCAACACAAACAACTGTTTATGCCAACGACGCTCTTGAAAAGACAGTAGAGTCAAATCAAACACTTGC
>CAJNCI010000015.1 GCA_905221215.1 bacterium | reverse complement strand
TATCAAAAAAGAAAGGACGAAATTCGTCCTTTCTCGATCTTAGCTTTTCTTCAACCCACTACAGTTGACAAAGAGCCTACTAATTTATAAAAAAAAGGCACTCGCCTTCTTTTTATATATCTGTCAATGGTGTTGCGGTATCTGGTGAGGTATCATAAACCTTAAAGTCTACTCCGACTCCCAGATCAGCTTGCGCTAGCTGATTGACCATGGTCATGTGAGCTAGTTCCTTGATATTGTTCTCCTTGGACAAGTGACCAAGGTAGATTTTCTTAGTGCGATTTCCTAGCGTCCGAATCATGGCTTCAGCACCATCTTCGTTAGAAAGGTGACCGAGATCCGATAGGATTCGTTGTTTGAGTCGCCAAGCGTAAGAACCTGCTCGCAAAATCTCTACATCATGATTTGACTCGATAAGATAACCATCCGCATTTTCGACAATCCCTGCCATACGGTCACTGACATAACCTGTATCTGTCAAAAGGACAAAACTTTTATCATCCTTCATAAAACGATAGAACTGCGGTGCGACTGCATCATGACTTACACCAAAACTCTCAATGTCGATATCTCCAAAGGTTTTGGTTTTGCCCATCTCAAAGATATGCTTTTGCGAAGAATCCACCTTGCCAAGATACTTACTATTTTCCATAGCTTGCCAGGTCTTTTCATTGGCATAAAGATCCATACCATACTTGCGAGCCAAAACTCCCACACCGTGAATATGGTCAGAATGCTCATGGGTAATCAAGATGGCATCCAAATCTTCTGGTTTGCGGTTAATTTCAGCAAGTAGGCTCGTAATCTTTTTACCAGACAAGCCTGCATCCACTAAAAGCTTCTTTTTTGGTGTTTCCAGATAAAAGGAATTTCCGCTGGAACCCGACGCTAAAATACTGTATTTAAAGCCTGTTTCACTCATTCTAGTCTTCTACTTCATCCTCCCATACTTCTTCTTTCACTGCATCCTTATCATAAGGGAGCACAATGGTGAAAGTTGATCCCTTACCGTATTCACTCTTGGCCCAAATAAAACCATTATGCTGTTTGATAATTTCTTTAGCAATAGACAGTCCCAGACCTGTCCCACCCTGGGCACGACTTCTAGCACGATCCACACGGTAAAAACGGTCAAAGATGCGTGGTAAATCCTGCTTAGGAATACCCAAGCCTTGGTCTGAGATGGATAAAATCATCTGATCATCAGTTGTCTTCATGGTTACTGTGATTGTCCCACCGTCTGGAGAATATTTAATGGCATTATTAAGAATATTATCAATCACCTGCGTCATCTTGTCTGTATCAATTTCAATCCAGACAGAGGTAATTGGATAATCTCTCACCAGTTCGTATTTCTTCTCTTCATCCTGCCCTCTTATCTGATCAAAACGGTTGAGGATAAAAGTAATAAAGGCAGTAAAGTTAATCAGTTCCACATCCAGATGACTGGTCGCATTGTCAATCCGAGAGAGATGAAGGAGGTCAGTTACCATGCGCATCATACGATTGGTTTCGTCTAGAGATACCTTAATAAAGTCTGGTGCTACGGTTTCACACAAAGCTCCCTCATCCAAGGCTTCAAGATAAGATTTAACACTGGTTAAGGGCGTCCGTAACTCATGGCTAACATTGGAAACAAAGAGTCTCCGCTCGCGTTCCTCCTTCTCCTGCTCAGTCGTATCATGCAAAACAGCAACCAGACCCGAAATAAAGCCAGACTCTCGACGAATCAAAGCAAAGCGAACACGAAGGCTCAGATACTCACCATTAGCATCCTGAGAATCAATGATGAGCTCAGGAATTTGGGTGATCAAATCACGAAGTTCATACTCATCTTCAATCTTAAGCAATTCTAGAATACTTTTGTTGAGAACATCTTCTTTCTGAACACCTAACTGTTTCTTAGCCATGTCATTAATCATGGTAATCTTCCCACGACGATTGGTCGCAAGGACTCCATCCGTCATGTAAGAGAGGATACTGTGTAATCGTTTACTCTCTTGCTCCAGATTTTCTTGAGTCAACCGAATTACTTCTGATAAATCATTGAGATTATTAGTAATATTGGTGATTTCAGAGCTTCCCTGCATATCCAATACCTGAGAATAATCTCCTGCAATCAGGTCCTTTACCTTTTGATTGATTTGCTTCAACCGAATATTATCCCTACGATTTTCTAGCAAGAGCAAGGTCACGACTAAAATAAAGCCAAGTAGAATGAGGATAAAGATAAAATCACTGGTTAAAACTGTGTCTTTAATTAGTTTAATCATTATTTCTCATATAATAACCAACACCTCGACGTGTCAGGATATACTCTGGACGACTTGGTGTGTCTTCAATCTTCTCACGCAAACGTCTGATAGTTACATCAACTGTTCGAACATCTCCGAAATAATCATAACCCCAGACCGTTTCAAGCAAGTGTTCACGCGTAATTACTTGACCGATATGAGAGGCCAAGTGGTACAAAAGCTCAAATTCACGGTGAGTTAAGTCTACTTCTTCACCGTATTTCTTAGCAACATAGGCATCTGGAACAATCTCCAAATCCCCAATTTGCAAGGGTTGAGTTTTATTTTCATCTGATTCTTGATTATCTACAGAAGCCAAATCTGTACGACGGAGAAGAGCTTTGACACGCGCCTGCAACTCACGATTTGAGAAGGGTTTGGTTACATAGTCATCTGCACCAAGCTCTAAACCGATAACCTTATCAAATTCGCTATCTTTAGCTGACAGCATGATAATAGGCACACTACTCGTCTTACGAATAGTCTTCGCAACTTCTAAACCATCAATTTCTGGAAGCATCAAATCCAGAATAATAATATCTGGCTGTTCTGATTCAAATTGTTCTAGCGCTTCACGACCATTAAAAGCAGTTACAACCTCGTAACCTTCCTTAGTCATATTAAACTTGATAATATCCGAGATTGGTTTTTCATCATCTACAATTAATATTTTTTTCATATGTTCACCTTTTTCTCTACTATTATACCAAAAAAATAACAAGAAGACACAATAGCTAGTCTTTGCTACTGTCTAAGTTGGCTTTTGCATAAGCCTGCCAGATTTTTTGTTGGGGTTTGGCAAGTGGGTAATTTTTAAACTCTTCTGGTGAAAGCCAGCGAACCTCTCTATCTGAAAAATCATGGAAATCACTCACCTGACCTGCTAGAATTTGAACATGCCATTTACGATGGCTAAAGACATGCTTGACAGTCTCAAAATAACCATCAAGCCAATCAACATCTAGGTCATAGTCCTGCTGGAAACTCTCTTCTGGACTGGGGCCAAAGTTTACACTTTCTTCTGCAACCTGATGAAAGAGGTCAAACTGCTCTTCTTGCGAAAACTCATCTACTTCTATCAAGGGAAAATGCCAAAAACCAGCCAATAGCTTTTCACTTTCATTTTTTTCAAGTAAAAATCGTCCCTGAGCATTTTTTACCACTAGTGCTTTTAGATAAATGGGAACTGGCTTTTTCTTTGGAGCCTTGATTGGATAACGGTCCATGGTTCCATTCTGATATGCCGCACTAAAGGCCTTAACTGGGCTTTCTTCTGGCCTAGGATTTACAGGAGCCTCAATATCAGACCCTAAATCCATCAAAGCTTGATTAAAGTCACCCGGACGATCTGGATCAATCAAGATTTCCATCATTGCCTGAAAAATTTTGCGATTACTTGAAATCCCAATATCGTGGTTGACTTCAAACAGACGGGCTAGCACCCGCATGACATTACCATCTACAGCCGGCTCAGGCAAGTTAAAAGCAATACTAGAAATGGCTCCTGCTGTGTAAGGGCCAATTCCTTTCAAACTGGAAATTCCTTCATGGGTGTTTGGAAATTGACCACCAAAATCAGTCATAATCTGCTGGGCTGCAGCCTGGATATTGCGTACTCGAGAATAATAACCCAAACCTTCCCAAGCCTTCAACAAACGCTCTTCAGGGGCATTCGCCAGACTTCCAACAGTTGGAAACCAGTCCAAGAATCGTTCGTAGTAAGGGATAACTGTATCCACTCTGGTCTGCTGAAGCATGATTTCAGATACCCAGATATGATAAGGATTTTTACTTCTACGCCAGGGTAAATCTCGTTTATTTTCATCATACCAAGCGAGAAGTTTTTCACGAAAAGAAATGATCTTCTCCTCCGGCCACATGACGATACCGTATTCTTTCAAATCTAACATAACTCTAGTATAACACAGACGACTCTAACTGTCCTTTTCCTAGTATTAATACTCTTCGAAAATCTCTTCAAACCACGTCAACGTCGCCTTGCCGTAGATATGGTTACTGACTTCGTCAGTTCTATCCACAACCTCAAAACAGTGTTTTGAGCAGCCTGCGGCTAGTTTCCTAGTTTGCTCTTTGATTTTCATTGAGTATAAAAAGCCTCTTTCCAAGGGAAAGAGGACTAAATCTTATTGATGAACTGCTTGAGCTGCTGTGATAAGGGTCAACTTGTAAACATCATCTGCATTACATCCACGAGAAAGGTCATTAACTGGCTTGTTCAAACCTTGCAAAACAGGTCCTACAGCCGCAAAGCCACCGAGGCGTTCGGCCATCTTGTAGCCGATATTTCCTGCCTCGATACCTGGGAAGATGAAGACATTTGCTTGACCAGCTACTGTACTTCCAGGAGCTTTCAAAGCTGCAGTTTCGGGAACAAAGGCCGCATCAAATTGCAACTCACCATCGATTTCAAGGTCAGGACGCAAGTCGTGAGCAATTTTAGTTGCTTCTACTACCTTATCAACGCTTTCACCAAACCCAGAACCTTTAGTAGAATAGCTTAGCATAGCAATTTTAGGCTCGATACCAAACATCTTAGCTGTGATTGCTGAGTTGATGGCAATTTCAGCCAAAGCTTCTGCATCAGGATTGATATTGATTGCACAGTCTCCAAATAGGTAACGTTCCGTACCACGTACCATAAGGAAGGCACCTGAAGTACGAGATACATTCGGACGTGTTTTGATGATTTGAAGTGCTGGACGAACTGTTGAAGCTGTTGAGTGAATCGCACCTGATACCATTCCGTCAACTAAGCCCAAGTAAACCAACATGACACCAAAGTAGTTGACATCTTCAACCAAAACCTTGCGTGCATCTTCTTCAGACATTTTGCCCTTACGACGCTCCACCAAGGCAGCAACCATTTCTTCAAATTGAGGATAATTTTGAGGGTCGATGACTTCATAACCATCCATGATCCCTTCAATTTCAAGATAAATTTTAATTTTTTCAGGATTTCCAAGCAAAACAGGAATCACTTCTGTTTCTTTTACCAAGCGTTTTGTCGCTTGAAGAATACGTGGCTCTTCCCCTTCAGGCAGAACGATACGAGCATTTTTACCAACAAGGTTGGCTTTGAGACTTTCAAAAACTTCCATGAGTTTTCTCCTTTAAGATAATAATTATACTCTGAATTACTTTTTATAGAGTATTAGTTGATAACTGGGTAATTAGGTTACTGAAATCATCCGGCAAGGGACTTTCTAACTGCAAATCTTGCTCTAAAAATGGATGATAAAAGGATAGGTAATGACAATGCAAGGCCTGACGTTGGATGCCGTCGTCCAGGCTACCACCGTACAAATCATCTCCCAACAAAGGAAAACCGATATGGGAAAAATGGACTCGGATTTGGTGAGTACGTCCAGTATGCAGGCGAATATCTACCAAGTGAATATTTCCATAAGATGCTACAATCTTATATGATGTATGGGCATACTTTCCACCTTTTGCCACTCGTCTGGTAATAATGGAGTCTTCATCACGCGCAATCGGAGCAATAATTTCTCCTTCAGGCTCCAAATATCCATCTCCTTTAACGAGGGCAAAGTAGCGTTTCTCGATAGATTTCTTCTGCAACTGCTTGTCTAATCGTGCATGGGCATAACCGTGCTTGGCAAAAAGCATCAAGCCAGAAGTGTCCCTATCAAGTCTGGTCACAATGTGAACCTGCTGATTTTCGTAATTTTGCTTGACATAGTAACCCTTAATAAAATTGGCAATGGTATTAGAGTGATTGACACTAGGAATAGAAGCCACTCCATAGGGTTTATTCAGAACTAGAAAATGGTCATCCTCATAGAGAATATCCAATGGACGCTCGATAGCTTCCAGAGTTTCAAAACCTTCCTCAGCGGGAATATCGATAGTAACGCGGTCTCCAACGTCCAATAAATAAGTTGCATTTTTCGGTTGGTCATTGACCAGAATTGCACCACCTCGAAACTTAATCTTGGCCAAAAGTCCTTTAGAAACCTCGTGCTTTTTCAAAAAGGTCTTAACCTTGACGTGCTCATCTGCGATAAATTCAAACCTCATTCATCCACCTCGCCGATGAAAGCATCCTTAACACGGTTCCAGAAACTGGTATGGCTAGGAGTCGCAACAAAGTGAATCTTATGATGATCAATTTGATACTCGATTCGCTCGATATTGCGGAAAGAATACACACTATTATCCACCGAAATGGTATGGTAATCGTTTCTCGTTGGAATGAGTTCAATCTTATCCTTTTTAGGGACGATAATGGATGAACCCAGCGTTCGATAGACACGATTATTGAGGCTGGCAATTTCCGTCAACTGAAGAGCTTCAATGGTAGGATGTAACACTGCACCACCAAGAGACTTGTTATAGGCTGTGCTACCAGTAGGGGTTGAAACTGTTAAGCCGTCTCCGCGAAAACGTTCAAAGGGAACACCATTGATGACAATATCTGCTACCATGGTTCGATCAGACCTGCGGATGCTGGCTTCATTAAGGGCACGAAAAATCTTGACCTCTCCATTTCCGAGAAAAACCTTCACATTCAAAACAGGATAAGAAACCCTTGCTCCAGTATCTAGCTGCAAATTAGTCATCAACTTATCCAACTCAAAATCACGATAGTCGGTATAAAAACCCAAATGTCCAGTATGAAGACCGATAAAGCGCACCTTATCAAGCTGGTCTTCGTACTTATGAAAGGCCGACAATAGCATGCCATCCCCACCAATGGAAATGACAATGTCCGGATTGGTATCATTGAGTATAAACTGGTTTCTCTTTAAACGATCTCGCAATTCATACAAAACCCTTTGACTCTGCGGTTTTCTATTAGCTATCAGATCAATTCGTTTACCTGTATTCTTCATCTGTATCGTCACTATTTCCTACACCGTCATTTAATTTTCTACTCAAAGGATCAAAAAGAGCCTGGGCTTCTTGGATATCGTCACGAATTTTACCCATTTCTTCATCCAATTGATGGGCAATCTTGGCTGTAATTTCCAGTCGCTTCTTTATCTCCTCTGGGAAATCCCCTTGGTACTTGTAGTTGAGAGAATGTTCTATTGTTGCCCAGAAATTCATGGCCAAGGTACGTATTTGAATTTCTGCCAAAATGGTCTTGGCACCATTGATAGTATCAACCGTATATTCTACTACCACGTGATAGGAACGGTAGCCTGACGCTTTTCGATGAGTAATGTAATCTCGCTCCTGTATGATCCGCATATCCTGACGCTTGCGCAAAATCTCCACCACTTCTCGGACATCATCTACAAACTGAACCATCACACGTAAACCAGCAATATCCTGCAAATCATGCTCCAAGGTCGCATAAGTAATGCCACGACGGGCCATTTTTTCTTTTATACTCTCAATTGGCTTGACCCGACCAGTCACAAACTCAATCGGAGAATGCTTATTTTGCTTACGATATTGCTTACGAATACCACGAAGTTTAATCTTTAACTCACCAACAGCTTGAATGTAAGGATCTAGAAATTCTTCCCATTCTAAGGTCATATATTCTCCCTTGTTCTCATATTATCCTTCAAAAATATCTTTGATTTTTTCTCCAGATTTATATACAATAAATACAAAGCTATTATATCATATAATCCGCTTTCATAGATAAAGAAAAGGTAAGAAAAATGAAACATTTAGAAATTGAATTGAAAACACTATTGAAAAAAGATGAATATGATTGTCTAAAAGTCCAGTTCACAGGTGTCACACCTGTTCTTCAAAAAAATTACTACATCGACACGCCTGATTTTGAACTACGAGAAAAGAAAGTCGCTATGCGTATTCGAACCTTTGAAGACTGGGCAGAATTGACACTCAAAGTCCCTCAAAGTGTTGGAAACATGGAATACAACCAAAAATTACAACTACAAGATGCTGAAAATTATCTGGCTAAGGAAGAACTTCCTCAGGGGCTCGTACTGGATGAATTGGCTAAACATGGTATCCAAAGTAAAAAATGGCAGGTCCTTGGTTGTCTAACAACGCTTCGCTATGAAATACAAACAGCTATTGGCCTCATGGCACTGGATGAGAGTCAGTACTTTGATATTACAGATTACGAATTAGAGCTTGAGGTGGAAAATCACGAGCAAGGCAAGCAAGATTTCCAGCAATTTTTAGATGAAAATCAGATTGCTTATCAAAAAGCTCCTTCAAAATTGGTTCGATTTGTCAAAAGCATGAAAAATAGCTGAAATAATCTCCATTTTTTGGTAAAATAGAAAAGATAAAATACAAAAATCCCAGTTCATATAAACTAGGCAGATATGGCTAGGATTTAAAAGTTTACAGAGGACGGTCTATAATGTCAGATAGAAAAAACATGAAACTTTTCGCACTCAACTCTAACCAAGAGATTGCACAGAAAATTGCACAAGCTGTTGGTATCCCACTTGGAAAACTATCATCACGTCAATTTTCAGATGGAGAAATCCAAGTAAATATCGAAGAAAGTGTCCGTGGTTATGATGTTTACATCATCCAGTCTACAAGTTTCCCTGTTAACAACCACCTGATGGAATTGTTGATCATGGTTGATGCTTGTGTTCGCGCAAGTGCCCACAGTATCAACGTTGTCCTTCCATATTTTGGATATGCACGTCAAGACCGTATTGCTTCACCTCGTGAGCCACTTACAGCTAAACTAGTTGCCAATATGCTGGTTAAGGCTGGGGTTGACCGTGTCCTTACGCTTGATTTGCATGCTGTCCAAGTTCAAGGCTTCTTTGATATTCCTGTTGACAACCTCTACACAGTTCCTCTATTTGCAAAACATTACTGCGATAAGGGTCTCCTTGGCTCAGATGTTGTTGTCGTTAGCCCTAAAAATTCAGGTGTCAAACGTGCTCGTAGCTTAGCTGAATATCTTGATGCTCCTATCGCCATTATCGACTACCCTCAAGATGATGCAACTCGCAACGAAGGTTATATTATCGGTGATGTTGAAGGTAAAAAAGCCATCTTGATTGACGATATTCTGAATACAGGACGCACCTTCTCTGAAGCTGCTAAAATCGTTGAACGTGAAGGGGCTACAGAAATCTATGCTGTTTCTAGCCACGGTCTCTTCGTCGAAGGTGCTGCTGAACTTCTTGATAATACTAATATTAAAGAAATTCTTGTGACTGATTCAGTAGCAACAAAAGAAAAAACTCCTAAAAACGTATGCTACATCACTGCTAGTGAGTTAATTGGTGATGCCATCGTCCGTATTCACGAAAGAAAACCAGTCAGCCCACTCTTTGCTTACAACAAAAAGAAATAAGGTGATTCTTTGATTTATTTGGACAATGCTGCGACGACTCCTATGTCAGCAGTTGCTATTTCAGCTATGACCAAGGTGATGCAAGAAATTCATGGCAATCCATCTAGTATCCATGGTCATGGTCGTCAAGCTGGCAAACTCTTGCGAGAAGCCCGTCAGGAACTAGCTCAATTACTCGGGACAAAACCTCAACATATCTTTTTCACTTCTGGTGGAACCGAAGGCAACAATACTGCCATCATTGGCTACTGCCTTCGTCACCAAGAACAAGGAAAACATATCATCACAACTGCCATCGAGCACCATGCTGTCCTTGAAACAATTGATTACTTGGTTCAACACTTCGGTTTTGAAGTAACCATTATCCAGCCAAAAAATCAGGAAATCACCGCCCAGCAAATTCAAGAGGCCTTACGTGACGATACGATTTTGGTCTCTACCATGTTTGCCAATAATGAGACTGGAAACCTACTACCCATTGCTGAAATTGGCCAAATACTCAAGCAACACTCTGCTGCCTATCATGTTGATGCAGTTCAGGCTATCGGTAAAATCCCTATTCATCCAGAAGAATTGGGCATTGATTTTCTCACTGCTTCGGCTCATAAATTCCATGGTCCTAAGGGAATCGGCTTCCTCTACGCATCAAGCATGGACTTTGATTCCTATCTCCATGGGGGAGACCAAGAACAGAAAAAACGTGCAGGGACTGAAAATCTAGCTGCCATCGTTAGCATGGTTGCAGCCCTAAAAGAAGACCTAGAAAAACAAGAAGAACATTTTCAACATGTACAAAATCTAGAAACTTCCTTTCTTGCGGAGCTTGAGGGAGTTCAGTATTACCTGAATAGAGGAGAGCATCATCTTCCTTATGTTCTCAATATTGGATTTCCTGGCCAGAAAAATGACCTCTTACTCCTTCGTCTAGACTTAGCTGGAATTTCAATCTCAACTGGCTCAGCTTGCACTGCAGGCATTGTCCAATCCAGCCATGTTCTCGAAGCCATGTACGGGGCAAATTCAGAACGTTTGAAGGAATCCGTTCGCATCAGTTTGTCTCCACAAAACACTGTTGAAGATCTACAAACCCTCGCAAAAACCTTAAAAGAAATTATCGGAGGTTAGCCATATGGCATTTGAAAAAACCATTCAGTTAAAAAATTGTCGTTACGACTACACTCTTAGCCCGTCTGTTAAGAAATTCACCCTTAAGGACAACACCTTTTTTGAGACTAAGGTTGGTAACTATGAACTGACTCGCCTACTTGAAAAGGTTCCAAACAGCGGTGAAGGCTTCCAACTCAAAATCATCATTAACAAGGAACTCACAGGTGCTAAAATCAATATCACTGACAAGTTTGGTCTTCGTCTGGTTGATATTTTCAAATCAGAAGACCACCACATTCATCAGGAAAAATTCTACTTCCTCATGGATAGTTTGGTAGAGCGTGGTGTCTTTACAAAATCTGAAAGATAGGTCCCATATGTTTGAACTAACCTATAAAGACAGCTATCAGGTAGAGCGGACTCTCAAGTACGAGGACTATGAGGCACTAATGCTAGCTTTGTCAGGCTGTGTGACCCTACCAGATACACTTTATGTGACTTCTTTGACCTTTAAGGGACAAGAAGTTTATCAAGGTCTGGTTGGAGACCTCTACCGTTTTCTATCACATGCAGATTTTTCACATCAAAACTAAGATTTTTCTTAGTTTTTTCTTGTTTTTGTTGATTTTTTCACAATGTTTCTATAAAATAGAAGAATAGAAAGGTTGTGATTTTGTGAAAGATAAACAGTCTGCTATTCCAAAAGCTACAGCGAAAAGACTCTCTCTCTACTATCGAATTTTTAAGAGATTTCATGCAGAAAAGATTGAACGTGCCAACTCTAAACAAATTGCAGAGGCCATTGGGATTGATTCAGCGACCGTACGTCGTGATTTTTCCTATTTTGGTGAACTTGGTCGTCGTGGTTTTGGCTATGATGTCAAAAAACTGATGACGTTTTTTGCCGATTTGCTCAATGATAACTCTATTACCAATGTCATGCTGGTGGGTATTGGAAATATGGGCCATGCCCTTCTCCACTACCGCTTCCACGAGCGTAACAAGATGAAGATTATCATGGCCTTTGACCTTGATGACCATCCTGAAGTCGGTAGCCAAACTCCTGATGGGATTCCCATTTACGGAATTTCTCAAATTAAGGATAAAATCAAGGATGCTGATGTGAAGACTGCTATCCTGACTGTTCCTAGCGTTAAATCACAAGAGGTTGCTAATCTCTTGGTGGATGCTGGCGTGAAAGGGATTCTCAGTTTTTCACCAATCCATCTGCATTTACCAAAAGATGTGGTCGTTCAATATGTCGATTTAACAAGTGAACTCCAAACCCTCCTCTATTTCATGCGAAAAGAGGATTAGAAAGCGAAAATCATTTTATGAAAAAACCAGTTATTGGGATTACAGGAAACGAAAAAACTCATCCAGATGATGACATCATGATGAGCTACGCAGCAAAAGGCTTTGTGGAAGGCGTTAAAGACGCTGGAGGGATTCCCATCATCCTACCGATTGGTGATCAAGAAATGGCCTGCCACTATATCAGTATGATTGACAAGCTCATCTTGACAGGTGGGCAAAATGTTGATCCTAAATTCTATGGTGAACCAAAAACCATTGATAGCGATGACTACCACCTTCAAAGAGATATTTTCGAACTGGCCCTCATCAAGGAAGCAATTAAACAGAAAAAGCCGATTTTCTCTGTCTGTCGTGGGACTCAACTCTTTAACGTTGCCATGGGTGGAACTTTGTATCAAGATATCGAAGACCACTGGCAGGATTGTTCTGCCGAATACACAACCCAGCGCTTGGTAACAGAACCAGATACTGTTCTTCGAGAAATCTATGGAGAAATCTCCCATATCAACTCCTTCCACCACCAGAGTATCAAGGATTTAGCTCCCAACTTAAAGATTGCGGCTCATGATCCTAAGGATGGTATCATTGAAGCTGTCATAAGTACGGATGATGTTGCCTTCCTCGGTGTCCAATGGCATCCAGAATTTCTTTTTGAAAATCGTCCCAAAGATAAAAACCTCTTTGACTATATCGTTAATGAACTTTAGATTAAATCTGTCTTTTCTCGATAACTAAAGTAGCTGGAGTGAGAGACAATCAAATGGTCTAAGAGAACAATTCCCATCAGATCGCAGGCTTCTTTAACAAGTTTAGTGACATGATCATCATTTCGGCTTGGGGCTACCGCTCCTGAGGGATGATTATGAACCAAGATGAGAGAGGTCGCCATATGCTTGATGGCATAATGAAGAATCTCTCGCGGCTCAGCGATACTACGAGTGGCAGAGCCGATAAAAATGGTCTGTTGATGGATGATTTGATTTTGAGTATTGAGATAGAGCGCCACCAGGTGCTCTTGTTTTTTATGGCCCAATTCCTGCTGCATCTTCTTGGCCAACTTTTGACTGCTGAGAATACTTTCCATCTCAATAGTTTCGTGTTTATGAATACGATGTCCCAGTTCAATCATGGCTTGTAATTCTATGGCCTTAACTCGCCCAATACCAGACAGACTCTGTAATTCCTGCAGGGTCATTTTTTTCAAATCTGTTAGGCTTGAAAGATTGCTCAAGACTTTCTGGGCAATTTCAAAAACACTGGACTGACGTGTCCCTGTTCTGAGTAAAATAGCTAGTAACTCTTGGTTACTAAGCGCTTCCACTCCTTCTTGGGCAAGTCTTTCTCTCGGTAATAATGAATCTTCTTGGAATGAAATACTGTACATAAAAATCCTCCTCACTTTATTATTCGTGAGAAGGATGAAAAATTAGATTTTTTTCTCAATTGGGGCCACACTGGCCAAAAGTTTTTTCAAACCTACTTCTGGGAAATTGATTTTCAATTCCTGCGTAGCACCGCTACCTGAAACTTCCAGAACAGTTCCCTCTCCCCATTTCTTGTGGAGGGCAATGTCACCAATGGACCAATTTGTCTCGTTAGACGCTGATTTTGCACCGGCTGAAAATTGACCAAACGGAAGACCATTTGACTGGATAGTTTTTGGGGCCGCACTGCGTTTACGGTCTTGGAGGGCCTGGGCAAGACTCATACCTTGACCGAAGGCAACCCCACCACTGCTATAAGACGCTTTAAAGCTTGTATTTGCTGGACGGGCCAATCCTTGATACTCAAGTAAGTCTGAACTAATTTCATTAATAAAACGAGTCGGACGGTTGTAGTTAGTACGACCGAAAAGCAGGCGCGAGTTGGCATTGGTCAGATAGAGAATTTTCTCTGCACGCGTAATTCCTACATAGGCCAGACGGCGTTCTTCTTCTAATTCATCTTGATCTTCAGCTGCACGACTAAGTGGAAAGACATTTTCTTCCATCCCAATCAAAAAGACAACTGGAAACTCGAGACCTTTGGCAGCATGCAGGGTCATCAAGGTCACTTCTGATGTCTCCTGACTACCTGAATCTGTATCCGCAATCAAGGCCAAGTCATTTAAGAAACGACTCAGTTTGTCCAAACCAGTTTCCTCTTCGGGCACATCAGAGGTATCATCAAAGTTTTTCGTCACAGAGAGGAACTCTTCGATATTTTCAACCCGAGCCTTGCTTTCTAGAGTCGCTTGGGCATTAAGAATATCGACATAACCTGTTTTTTCAAGGACGGCCTCAACCAACTCAGTAATACTTAATTGATCCAGTTGCTCCCGCAAATCCAGAACCATATTGGCAAAATCCCAGATAGACTGGGCTACCTTCCCCTTGATACCAGACAACATGATATTGGCTGAAGCATCTAGCATAGACATGTTTTGCATATTGGCAAAATCACGGATTTTCTCAACCGTTCCTGGCCCTATTCCACGTTTAGGCTCGTTGATAATACGCTCAAAACTAATATTGTCACTCAAATTAGCAATGAGGTTAAGATAAGCGATAATGTCACGAATTTCCTTACGGCTGTAGAACTTAGTCCCGCCGACCATTGTATAAGGGATGTTGGACTTGAGCAGGGCTTCCTCAATAGTACGGGACTGGGCATTAGTCCGATAGAGAACTGCAAAATCCTTGTGAAGGAAGTTTTGACTGCGACTAAGTTCATCGATGGTTCTGGCTACAAATACAGCCTCGTCCAGCTCATCATTGGCACGATAGTAAACGATTTGTTCTCCATCCGCATTTTGGGTCCAGAGATTCTTAGGACGGCGGTTTTTATTGTTTTTAATAACCTCATTGGCCGCTTGGAGAATGGTTTTAGTTGAGCGGTAATTTTCCTCCAACAAAACAACCTTGGCTTGAGGATAATCCTTTTCGAAGTCCAATATATTCTGCATATCAGCACCACGCCAACCGTAGATAGACTGGTCAGCATCCCCAACCACACAGATATTTTTAAAACGGGAAGCCAAGAGTTTGACCAATTGATACTGAGCGTGGTTGGTATCTTGGTACTCATCAACATGGATGTACTGAAACTTCTGCTGGTAGTAGGTCAAGACATCAGGATTTTGATCAAAAAGACGCAAGGTCAGCATAATCAAATCATCAAAGTCGACAGACTCAGACTGGCGAAGCTCTTTCTGATAGGCTGTATAACACTGAGCTACGATTTGCGTGTACATATCGCCAGCCTGGGCAGCATAAGCCACATCATCAATTAGGTCATTCTTAGCATTGGAAATGGTTCCCAAAATAGTCCGTTCATTCCATTTTTTCGGATCTAAGTTTAATTGCTTGAGAATTCGTTTCATAAGAGTTCGCTGTTCACCAGGATCTACAATAGTAAAATTACGGTTGTAGCCAATATGGTCCGCATCACGACGCAGGATACGAACACACATGGAGTGGAAGGTCGCAATCAGACAGTCCTGAGTAGCTGGATTAAGGTTATAAGCACGCTCTTTCATCTCACGCGCAGCCTTATTAGTAAAGGTAATGGCCAAGATATTCCAAGGATTGACCAGCTTTTCATCAATCAGATAAGCAATGCGGTGGGTCAAAACTCGGGTCTTTCCAGAACCAGCCCCCGCCATGATCAATAAGGGACCTTCTGTCGTTTGCACCGCCTCAGCCTGACGGTCATTCATTCCATTTAATAATGCGTTCATCTTCTCTTCCTTACTCTTGAAGTCAATATTTCTATTATATCAGAAATCAGGGAAAATATCTTTACCTAGATTAATTGTGTGTAGAAGACAGCTCTCTCATCAGCTGAAAATATGGCCTTATATCTAGATAAGAAAATGAGCTTGGATAGCTTTTCCAAACTCATTTGAATTCAATTAAACTACTAGAACAAGCCTAGAACAGTTCCGTCGCTTTCAACATCCATATTGAGGGCTGCTGGTCGTTTTGGAAGTCCTGGCATGGTCATGACATCGCCAGTTAGGGCAACGATGAAGCCAGCACCTAATTTTGGCACCAATTCACGAATGGTAATTTCAAAGTTTTCAGGTGCTCCAAGTGCATTAGGATTGTCTGAGAAACTATATTGAGTTTTAGCCATACAGATTGGCAACTTATCCCATCCGTTTTGAACGATTTGAGAAATTTGTGTCTGAGCTTTCTTCTCAAAGTTCACTTTGCTACCACGGTAGATTTCAGTGACAATTTTTTCAATCTTTTCTTGAACAGAAAGTTCATTGTCATAAAGACGTGTATAGTTGGCTGGGTTTTCAGCGATAGTCTTGACAACCGTTTCAGCAAGAGCTACACCACCTTCTGCACCATCAGCCCAGACACTAGCCAACTCCACTGGTACATCGATTGAGGCACAGAGTTCTTTCAAGGCTGCGATTTCAGCTTCTGTATCAGAAACAAATTCGTTGATAGCTACTACTGCAGTTACTCCAAATTTACGGATATTTTCAACGTGGCGTTTCAAGTTGGCAAAACCTGCACGAACTGCTTCTACGTTTTCTTCAGTCAGAGCGTCTTTAGCCACACCACCATTCATCTTAAGGGCACGAAGGGTTGCGACAATAACTACTGCATCTGGAGATGTTGGCAAGTTTGGTGTCTTGATATCAAGGAATTTCTCAGCACCAAGGTCTGCACCAAAACCAGCTTCAGTAACTGTGTAATCAGCCAAGTGAAGGGCTGTTGTAGTTGCCAAGACAGAGTTACATCCGTGAGCGATATTGGCAAATGGACCACCGTGTACAAAGGCAGGTGTACCGTAAATTGTCTGAACCAAGTTTGGCTTAATAGCATCTTTCAAAATCAATGCTAACGCACCCTCAACCTGCAAATCACCTACAGAAACAGGCGTACGGTCATAGCGATAACCGATAACGATATTCGCCAAACGGCGTTTCAAATCCTCAATATCAGTCGCCAAGCAAAGAATGGCCATGATTTCTGAAGCAACTGTAATATCAAAACCATCCTCACGAGGAATACCGTTTAGAGGACCACCAAGTCCAACGGTTACATGACGAAGGGCGCGGTCGTTCAAGTCCACTACACGTTTCCAGAGAATACGGCGTTGGTCAATTCCTAGCTCATTTCCTTGATGCAAGTGGTTGTCAATCAAGGCAGAAAGAGCATTGTTGGCAGTTGTAATGGCATGCATGTCTCCAGTAAAGTGAAGGTTGATGTCTTCCATTGGTAGAACTTGGGCATAACCACCACCTGCAGCACCACCCTTAATTCCCATTACTGGACCAAGAGATGGTTCGCGAATAGCAATCATAGTTTTTTTACCAATCTTGTTCAAGGCATCTGCAAGACCAATGGTAATAGTTGATTTTCCTTCACCTGCAGGCGTTGGATTGATCGCAGTAACCAAGATCAATTTTCCAACTGGATTACTCTCAACTGCACGAATTTTATCAAAGCTGAGTTTAGCCTTGTACTTTCCGTACAACTCTAAATCATCGTAAGAAATACCCAGTTTCTCTACAACATCAACGATTGGTTTTAACTCAATACTCTGTGCGATTTCAATATCTGTTTTCATTCAAAACTCCTCTAACCTCTTATATGATAATTCATTATAACACAAAACAAGATTTTTAACATCCTAAAACTCTCTAAACGTTCGTAAATACCCCTATTTTTAAGGTTTTTAGAGTCCTTTCTTAAATTTTATATGGCTTTATAGTTTGAAACTATAGTAAATCTTCGTTTTTACAAAAAATTTATCGCTTTCATTTTACTTACCGTTTATTTTTGTGTACAATAGTGCTATGAAAATTTTAGTTACATCGGGCGGTACCAGTGAAGCTATCGATAGCGTCCGCTCTATCACTAACCATTCTACAGGGCGCTTGGGGAAAATCATCACAGAGACCTTGCTTCCTGCAGGGCATGAAGTTTGTTTGATAACGACAAAACGAGCTCTAAAGCCAGAAACTCATCCCAACCTAAGTATTCGAGAAATTAACAATACCAAGGACCTTCTTCTAGAAATGCAAGAACGTGTCAAGGATTATCAAGTCTTGATTCACTCAATGGCTGTATCTGACTATACTCCTGTTTATATGACAGGACTGGAGGAAGTTCAATCTAGCTCCAATTTAGAAGAATTTTTAAACAAGCAGAATCATCAGGCTAAGATTTCTTCAACTGATGAGGTTCAGGTTTTGTTCCTTAAAAAGACACCCAAAATCATCTCTCTAGTCAAAGGATGGAATCCTGCTATTCATCTGATTGGTTTCAAACTGCTGGTTGATGTTACCGAAGACCGTCTGGTTGACATTGCGAGAAAAAGTCTTATCAATAACCAAGCAGACTTGATTATTGCAAATGACCTGACTCGAATCTCAGCAGATCAGCACCGAGCTATCTTTGTTGAGAAGGATCATCTTCAAACTGTTAACACTAAAGAAGAAATTGCAAAACTCCTCCTTGAAAAAATTCAAGCCTATCATTCATAGAAAGGAAATCTATGGCACACATTCTCTTGGCTGTAACGGGGTCAATCGCCTCTTACAAGTCGGCAGATTTAGTCAGTTCTCTAAAAAAACAAGGCCATCAAGTCACTGTCTTAATGACTCAGGCTGCTACAGAGTTTATTCAACCTTTGACACTACAAGTACTCTCACAGAATCCTGTCCACTTGGATGTCATGAAGGAACCTTATCCCGACCAAGTTAATCATATCGAACTTGGAAAAAAAGCGGATTTATTTATCGTGGCTCCTGCAACTGCTAACACTGTTGCAAAATTAGCCCACGGCTTTGCGGACAATATGGTGACCAGTACAGCTTTAGCCCTGCCAAGTCATATTCCCAAACTCATTGCACCAGCAATGAATACAAAAATGTATGACCATCCGGCAACTCAGACTAATCTGAAAACATTAGAAACCTACGGCTATCAGCTGATTGCTCCTAAGGAATCCCTACTAGCTTGTGGAGACCATGGACGAGGAGCTTTAGCTGACCTCACAATTATTTTAGAAAGAATAAAGGAAACTCTCGATGAAAAAACGCTCTAATATTGCACCCATTGCTATCTTTTTTGCAACCATGCTTGTGATTCATTTTCTAAGCTCACTTATCTTTAACCTTTTCCCATTCCCAATCAAACCGACCATCGTTCATATTCCTGTCATTATTGCCAGCATTATTTACGGTCCACGAGTTGGCATTACACTTGGATTTTTGATGGGGCTACTTAGCTTGACCGTTAACACAATCACGATTCTGCCGACAAGCTACCTCTTCTCTCCCTTCGTACCAAACGGAAACATCTACTCAGCTATCATTGCTATCGTCCCACGTATTTTGATTGGTTTGACTCCTTATCTAATCTATAAACTAATGAAAAACAAGACTGGTCTGATTTTAGCTGGTGCCCTTGGTTCACTTACCAACACAGTCTTTGTACTTGGTGGAATTTTCTACCTTTTTGGAAATGTCTTTGATGGTAATATCCAAAAACTCCTAGCAACTGTTATTTCAACAAACTCAATTGCCGAATTAGTTATTTCTGCAGTTCTAACCCTAGCTATTGTCCCAAGACTACAAACCTTGAAGAAATAAAAACAATCTCCGCTTTCAAACCTGAAGGTGGAGATTTTGTTTGATGTAGTTTGTTTTTTAGTGAAATTTTTACCAGCTTTCAACTTAAAAATGACCTATAAACCTAAGTAAATCCTTGCTTTATTGCCTTGTTTATTGTACTATACTAGTGTATATACAGATAAAAAGGAGATTCTTATGAATACACGGAAAAAGACACAATTTATGACAATGACAGCCCTCTTAACGGCTATTGCGATTTTGATTCCAATTGTTATGCCCTTTAAGATTGTCATTCCACCTGCTTCCTATACGTTGGGGAGTCACATCGCTATTTTTATTGCCATGTTCCTGTCTCCCTTGATGGCCGTTTTTGTCATCCTAGCCTCTAGTTTTGGATTTTTGATGGCTGGCTATCCCATGGTCATCGTTTTTCGGGCTTTTTCCCATATCTTTTTTGGGACTTTGGGAGCTCTTTACCTACAAAAATTCCCCGATACCCTAGATAAACCAAAATCTTCCTGGGTTTTCAACTTTGTTTTGGCTATCGTTCATGCCCTTGCTGAAGTGTTAGCCTGTGTCCTTTTTTACGCAACTTCCGGTACCAATGTAGAAAATATGTTCTATGTTCTATTTGTGCTAGTTGGATTTGGCACAATTATCCATAGTATGGTAGACTATACATTAGCACTAGCTGTCTATAAAGTACTTCGAAAACGCCGTTAAAAGGAAGAACTATGACAAAAGATCGCAAACAAGCCCTGCTCCAACTCTTGAAAGAAACTCCTAAAGCTCTAAATGGTCAAAGTTTGGCGGAACATTTTCATGTCACACGTCAGGTCATTGTACAGGACATTGCAATTTTGAGAGCCGATGGCGCTCCTATCCTATCCACCAATCGTGGCTACGTCTATAAGCAAGTTGATGTTAATCCATACGTCCACAAACTTTTTAAAGTGAAACATGAAGTTGAAGAAATGGGTCAAGAACTCCTTGCCATCGTAGATAATGGTGGACGTGTTCAAAACACCTTGATTGACCATCCCGTCTATGGAGAAATTGAAACCTTACTTAAACTGTCTTGTCGCCGAGATGTTCAGCATTTTCTAGAACAAGTCGAGCATTCAGACTTTAGACCTCTGTCTGAATTAACAGATGGTATCCACTACCATCTAGTCGAAGCCGAAACACAACAAGACCTCCACTATATCGAGGAGGCCTTGGATCAGCTTGGTTATTTAGTAAAAGACTAAAAGATTTCCTTCTCCCAGCCATCTTCTGTACGGTGTCGGTAGAAAAACTCCGACTTGTCAGGAGCTTCCATCATTTCCATCAAAGGTAACATATCATAGGCCAGATCCAAGTTTGGAATCTGGTCTTTTTGCACCCAATAGCTCAAATACTAACAAAGATATTTAAAAACTACATTGAATGAAAATTAACAACTACCTACTTACTAAAAATATATCACCAGTTATGTTGATCAACATTATCCTTAGTCACAAGATAAATTGGAGAAACTGTTTCTTTTTCCAGTTTTTTCCCTTGATAATGATCAATTGCTGATTGAATAGCAATTTCACCCATCTTAGCTGGTTGCTGAGCAATAGTGGCAGTAATATCACCTTTTGCAATAGCGTCATGTGCATCTGGTTGACCATCAATACCAACAATTAATACATTGCTAAGACCAGCTGCTTTAACTGCTTGTGCAGCTCCTAACGCCATCTCATCATTCTGTGCAAAGATTGCTTGTACTTCTTTGTTTCCTTGAATCATATTTTGCGCTGTATTCAAAGCTTTTGCGCGATCAAAATTGGCGGATTGACTAGAAAGAACATCTAAATTTGTCTTTGAAATTTGTTCAAATCCTTTACCTCTATCTACTGTTGCAGAAGCGCCTGGGACTCCTGATAATTCAAAAGTTTTTGCTTTTTCTCCCAATTGCTTGGTAATAAATTCGGCAGCCATTTTACCTGCTTCTACGTTATCAGAAGCAACAGTTGTCAAGACTTCACCACCATTACTACCGCGGTCAATTAAGATTACTGGAATATTTGCATTATTAGCAGCTTTAATAGATGTAACAATTGCATCAGAATCAACCGGATTAATTAGTAAAGCATCTACATTTTGACTAATAAAATTTTGAATATCATCTGCTTGTCTAGCAGCATCATCTTGTGCATCTGCTATCTTCAAAGTTACTTCTTTTTCTCCTGCGGCTTTTTCAAGACCATCTTTCATAGCCACAAAATAGGGATTATTAGTAGTCGAAATAGAAACTCCTAATTTTAATTCTTTTGCCGACTTTTGAGTCGTAGATTTATTATCATTTGATGAATTTCCTAAACCAGTTTTTCCACAAGCTACTAAAGCAAAAATAAATGTTACAAACAAAGCAAAAATGCTAATTTTTTTAATAATTTTCATGTTATTACTCCTCGTAATATATATCTATAGGGATAGTTTCAATCCCGATTGTTGTTCGTCATCTAATAAATTGTTACTATTTCCAAAAAAATTGAAAAATTATTCTACTGTTTTACAACTTTAAAACGATCAATCAGGACAGCAATTAAGATTACAGCTCCTTTTACTACTTGTTGCCAAAATGCTGAAACACCGATAATATTAAGTCCATTATTCAACACCCCAATAATTAAAGCACCTATTAGAGTACCCAGTATACGACCTTTACCTCCTGATAAAGAGGTTCCCCCAAGAACAACAGCTGCAATAGCATCCATTTCATAACTAGCACCTGCTGTTGGTTGAGCAGAACTTAATCGTGATGTTATAATCAATCCAGAAATTGAAGCCATAATACCTGAAATTGAATAAATGATAATTTTCACTTTATTTAGTTTCACACCTGATATATATGCTGCTTTTTCATTCCCTCCTATAGCATACACAGATTTACCAAATGCTGTTTTATGAAGTAAAACATATAAAACAATAAATACAATAAACATAATAATTACAGGAAATGGAATTCCGACTATATAACCTTGCCCCAAAAATTGAAATAAGAATGTATCACTTAATCCTTTTGTGATAGGATTCCCATTTGTATAAACAAGTGTTGCGCCTCTAAAAATAGTCATGGTTGCTAAAGTAACGATAAATGGAGCTAATTTCCCGTAGGAAATCAATAAACCATTCATCATCCCCAGAATGCAACCCAAAATTAAAGAGATGAGAATTGCTAACGTAACAGGCATTCCAGATCCTAATAGGCCAGCGGTTAGCGCACTGGATAAGGCTAAAATTGATCCAACTGATAAATCAATTCCACCTGTTAGAATAACAAAGGTCATTCCAAAAGCGATCAGTGCATTTGATGTTACTTGCAATAGTAAATTTAACAGATTATTTGCTGTTAAAAAATTTGAATTGATAATAGTGATGACAGCCATTAAAATTATCAATGCTATTACTGTTGTCAATTCTGACATATACTTCATAGTATTTTTCACACTATTGTCCTCCTGTAGCTAGTTGCATAACTTTTTCTTGTGTAGCTTCTTGACGTGTTAATTCTCCACTAATTCTTCCTTCATGCATGACCATAATGCGATCACTGACTCCAATCACTTCTGGTAAATCTGAAGACACCATAATAATCGGCACACCTCGTTCAGCCAATTCATTCATTAATTGGTAAATTTCACGCTTAGCCCCAACATCTACCCCACGAGTTGGCTCATCTAGAATCAGTACTTTTGGTGCAATGCCTATCCATTTTGCTAAAACTACTTTCTGTTGATTACCACCAGAAAGTGTTCCAACTTCCTTATCTGGATAACCTGATTTAATTCGTAGCCTATCAATTAAACGTTGTACAAATATATCACTTGTTTTATTATCAAAAATACCATTTTTAACAAAATCTCGAGTACTAGGTAAAGTCATATTATCTTTAATAGAAAAATCTAAAATTAATCCCTCATCTTTACGATCTTCTGTTAAGAAACCAATTCCATGCTTAATTGCTTCAAAAGGATTTTTAATTATCAGTTGTTCTTCATTTATTATAATTTGACCAGATTTTAAAGAATCAATTCCAAAAATTGCTCGCATTATTTCAGTACGACCAGCACCCATCAAACCAGAAAAACCAAGAATTTCCCCTTGACGTACATAGAAAGAAATATCCGTAAAAGCATCACCAGAAAGATTCTTAGCTTGAAAAACAATATTCCCAATCTCAGCCTTTTTTTCTGGATAGTAATCTTCTAATTCACGCCCCACCATCTTTTGAACTAATTCATCCGCATTAGTTAACTTCGTTTTCTTGGTATCAATTACAAACCCATCCCTCATAACAGTTATAAGATCTGTAATCTTAAAGATTTCTTCCATCCGATGTGAAATATACACAATACCTACACCATCAGATTTTAATCCTTCTATCACTTTAAAAAGTGTTTCAGTTTCACGATCAGTTAAAGCTGCTGTGGGTTCATCCATAATTAACAAGGAAACTTCTGATAATAAACATTTTGCTATTTCTATCATTTGTTGTTGTCCGACTGATAATTGACCAATGATTGCATCAAGAGGAATAGAGATATTAAGACGTTTAAATGCTTCTTTAGCTTTCCTTTCCATACTAGCTTTATCTAGAAACCCAATCGAATTTTTAATTTCTCTTCCTAAAAAAAGATTATCAAGTACAGTCATATCTGGCCAAGTATTCATTTCTTGATGAATAAAACTCAGTCCAAACCGTTCTGCCTCTTGAGGATTAGAAAATGTTTTTTCTTTTCCATCAATAAAAATAGTTCCTGAAGTAGCTGGAAAAAGTCCAGTTAAAATATTCATTAAGGTTGATTTGCCTGCACCATTCTCTCCCATTAAAGCATGAACTTCTCCTGAATTAAGAACCAAATCAATACTTTCTAAAACACGATTATTCCCAAAAGATTTTGAAATGTTCTTCATTTCAATTTTCATAGGCAACTCCCTTCTAAATAATAACTCCTGATTGCAAGATTATATTCGAATATGGTGTATCTTCCCCAGTGCGAATAACTGCCTTAACTTTAGTATTCATAGCTTTCAATTCTTCATGACTAATATATTCAATAATTATATTCGATCCTAAAAGATCTAGAACTGCTTGCCACTGTTCTTTGTTTTTTTCTTTAATTTCTTCTGCTAAGAAAATTTTTTCAATAAGTACATGATCTGAATATTCTTTTAAAACTTCTAAAAAACTTGGGCTACCTTTTCTTAATGCTAAATCAATTTTATCAACACCTTTTGGAACTGGCAATCCTAAATCTCCGATACAAACCAAATCCATATGACCTAAATCATCAGCTAGTTTTGCTATATTACTATTTAAAATCCCATATTTCTTCATATCCTGAATGCTCCTTTACTTCTTTCAAACTCGGCATGCCTCCTTGCGCTCCAAATCTTTGAACAGAAAGATGTGAAGCAATCGTTGCAAAGGACAATGCAACATTCATCTCTTTTCCTTTTGAGATAGCATAAGCAAAAGCACCATTAAACGTATCTCCTGCTCCTGTAGTATCAACTACTTCTGCTTTTATAGCAGGAATCTTCTGAACTGCTGTCCCATCATAATAAATAGAACCTTCAACTCCTAATGTCACAATCATTTTATTAGGATAAATTTTAATAATTTCTTCTAATTTCTTATCTGGAAAAAGCTCTGAACATTCATGCTCATTAGGAGTAATAAAATCACAAAAAGGAATCATCTCTATGTCTGTTTCTCTAGCAGGTGCAGGATTGTAAAGTACCTTAACTTTATTTTCTTGACAAAATTTAGCTATAGATAAGTTGGCTTCATGTGGTATTTCATTTTGTAATACAACAATACTTGCATCACTAATCAATTCCCACTCATTTTTCCAATCATTTGTTTTAACTAAATTATTCGCTCCGGGATAATAAATAATCCTATTATCACCTCCATATAAAGTAATTTGTGCAACTCCTGTAGATTGTGGTACCGTTCCCACATGTTCTATAGAAATATTATTATTTTGCAGATTACTTAGTAAATCTGATGAAAAAATATCTTCCCCAACATTCCCAAATATGTAAATATTATCTTCTACACTGGATAATCTACCAATAGCTACAGCCTGATTTGCACCTTTTCCCCCTGGAACTATATTAAATGAATCCCCAAAAATCGTTTCACCTCCTTCTGGAACCCTTTTTGTTCTCATAACTAAGTCCATTGAAATACTTCCAACAACAACAATTTTACTCATTACTTTCTCCTTAATGTATTTCTTTCTACGTATCTAACAGGTAGTTTAATTTTAACTTCATCTATAGAGAACTTATTTGCCATATTATAGATTAGCTTTGCAGCCTGTTCTCCCATTTTATATGATGATTGGTGAATAGTTGATAAAGAAGGGTAAATAAATTGACTAAGTACAATATCATCGTAACCAATAATTTGAATATCATCTGGAATTTTTTTACCAATTGCTAAAATTTCATGAATATAAGCTATCGCATGAATATCAGAAGGTGCTATAATACTATCAATATTTGGATTTCTTTTTAGATTCTCTTTAGCTTCTTTTTGAATTTTTTCAAACTCAAACGTTTCACTTTCTTCAATACGAATCTCTAAAGATTTATTCCTCAAATAGTTTAAACTTGCTTCAAATCGTTCCGCAATGTTCTCAGCTTTATCATCTAAAACTTTAATAATCATAACTTGCTTAGCGCCAGCATTCCAAATTGCTTTAGCAGCCAAACGTCCACCCAACTGATTATCAGAAAAGACACCGTAACCTGTATCTTTACTAATTCGGTCAACCACAACAACAGGTAACGTAAGATTTGGAAATTCCTTTGTAAAGTCAAGTGTCGTTATAATACCAGCTGCATTTGTTTTTAACAAAAGGTTTATATATTCTTCTAACGAATCATGATCTGAAATAGTACCAACCATAATCCTATAACCTTTATCTTTCAAATATGATTCAGCTCCTCGAACCAATCTTGGGAAGAATGGATTAGAAATATCTGGCAATAAGAGTCCTACCATTTGATTTTTTTTAGTTTTCAAAGATTGTGCTAATACATTCGGCGTGTAGTTTAATTTCTTGATAGCATTTTTTATCTTTTCTCTAGCATCATCTCCGACATAGCCTTTTTTCGAAATATATCTTGAAACTGTTGATTTCGATACTCCAGCTTCTTCAGCAACCTGTTTTATTGTAGTCATCACTCCTCCTTTTTATATTATGGAACCGTTCCCTTATTTATATAGTAAGCGTTTTCTTTGTTTTTGTCAATACTTTTTTAGAAATATTTTAAATTTATTTTAGAGTATATATGTTTTTTCCTAATCTTCTATTACTATTAGACAGGAAACACAACAAGACCTCCACTATATCGAGGAGGCCTTGGATCAGCTCGGTTATTTGGTAAAGGATTAGAAAATTTTCTTTTCCCAATCGTCTTCTGTACGTCGAGGATAGAAAAATTCAGATTTGTCAGGAGCTTCCACCATCTCCATCAAGGGTAACATATCATAGGCCAGATCCAAGTTTGGAATCTAGTCTTTTTGCACCCAAGAAACTTCTCCAAATCCAAAAGATTGAGACTTTTATATAGAATCAGCTATAGCAATCTCTAAAGACTATCCGCTTGATTTTATATTGATAAGCTTCTCCTTAATTTTTCACAATTTCGTTCCCTTAATTTTACTTTCGAGCAATAAACATACCATATTCTTTAGGAATAATTAACTTACCCTTATGAAAATGCACTTCCAATCTTTTATGAATGACTTTTTCTTCTAGCGAACCTATTTCTGAAATCCCTTTAAAGGATTGGATGTATTTAACTAGATCATCTATGCTAGTTACCTGTAACTCATCATCATAGAGTAATGTATCGACAGAGTTAAAATACCTACTCAGGTACCTTTTGCCATTTTGTAAAGTAAAAGTTTTATTTTCCAAATCTTGATTAATCTCATCTTTAAATAAACTTGCTAAATAATCTACAACTCCATTTTCACCAAATGTAGCACAGTAAAAAATTCCGCCTGTTTTTAAGACTCTATTCACCTCAGAAAGCGCTTTAGGAATATCATTTACATGGTGTAGAAGCATATTAGCAATAACAATATCAAACGTTTCATCCTTAAAAGAAATCTTTTGAATATCCATTATTTCATAGTTAACATTGTCTCTATTTCCAATCACTGATCTCGTTGTTCTCACCATATCTTTAGAAAAATCTGTAATAACCAACTGCTTCATTTTATCTATAGAATCACTATTACTTTTCCACAGTTCTCCTGTACCACATCCCAATTCTAGAATCTTTACTTCATTAGTGATTTGGTAGTTGGAAAATATCCAATTGTTAAATCCTAATTTATTTTTTGAATACTTCTTATGTATTTTTACTCTAATATCAAGATTATCTTGTTTTGCATATTGTTCAATTACTTTATCATCCATTTTCTCGTACTTCCTTTCATATTTTAAGATTATACCATAAAATAAAACAATCCCCGATTTCAAAATTGAAGGTGGAGATTGTTTAAAATATAGATCGAAAAGAATAATAAGAAATTTAGAGATATTCAGTTGACTTACACCACCATACTTAGGCTCTATAATATTTGTAGTGGGTAAATCCCCTATAGATATTATGGAGCCTATTTTTGTGTAGAAAAAAAGTCCCAT
>CAJNCI010000014.1 GCA_905221215.1 bacterium | reverse complement strand
TCAACAAGTGCTGTAGCATCAACGTCAGCAAGTACTAGCGCTGTAGCATCAACATCAGCAAGCACAAGTGCTGTAGCGTCTACGTCAGCGTCAACAAGTGCTGTAGCATCAACATCAGCAAGCACAAGTGCTGTAGCGTCTACGTCAGCGTCAACAAGTGCTGTAGCATCAACATCAGCAAGCACAAGTGCTGTAGCGTCTACGTCAGCGTCAACAAGTGCTGTAGCATCAACATCAGCAAGCACAAGTGCTGTAGCATCAACATCGGCAAGCACAAGCGCTGTAGCCTCTACCTCAGCCTCAACAAGCGCAGTAGCGTCTACCTCAGCAAGCACAAGTGCTGTAGCGTCTACCTCAGCATCAACAAGCGCTGTAGCGTCTACCTCAGCAAGTACTAGCGCCGTAGCATCAACATCAGCAAGCACAAGTGCTGTAGCGTCTACCTCAGCGTCAACAAGTGCCGTAGCGTCTACTTCAGCCTCAACAAGTGCGGTAGCATCAACATCGGCCAGCACAAGCGCTGTAGCGTCTACGTCAGCAAGCACAAGTGCGGTAGCATCAACATCAGCAAGCACAAGTGCTGTAGCGTCTACCTCAGCGTCAACAAGCGCGGTAGCGTCTACGTCAGCAAGCACAAGCGCGGTAGCGTCAGTAGTTACAAGTAAAGGATTGCCTGAAATCCATTCTAAGAGTGCTCTTGATATTGCTAGTGTGATTGTTTCTGATTCGATTAGAACTTCTGTATCTACATCAGCTTCAGAATCGGCATCAACAAGCGCGGTAGCGTCTACTTCAGCGTCAACAAGCGCCGTAGCATCTACCTCAGCAAGCACAAGCGCTGTAGCGTCTACGTCAGCCTCAACAAGTGCTGTAGCATCAACATCGGCAAGCACAAGCGCGGTAGCGTCTACCTCAGCTTCAACAAGTGCAAGCACACCAGCCTCTGAGTCTGAGTCAACAAGTGCATCTGCATCAATAGACACAGTATCTTCTGAAACACCATCAGAATCAGCAGGTAAGTCAAGACGGCAATTGCCAAATACAGGTACAGAAGCTTCCAGAACCTCTGCGCTTTTAGGAGCTTTGGCCGCTGTGACTGGGCTAGGTTTGTTTGCAAAACGTCGTAAACGTGATGATGAAGAAGAAATGTAAACAATCTGTTTATCTCATATTTGACTGGCAATAGATGATGTTCATCGAGTTTGGACAAAAAGGCTATAAAATCTAAAAACGCATATTATCAAGCCTCAAAAACTTGATAGTATGCGTTTTATTGTAGGAATATTTCCTTTTTGGGGCTGGTGAATTTTCCTAGTCTTGTATAGTGGATTGAACTTAGAATCCATAGCGTACCATTCGGGATTTCATATATTATGTATTAGAGAGGATTAGTAGAAGAGTTGTTGATTATTATGTAACATCTTATACTAAGAAAGAATCAGACAGCGGGATAAGAGTACAGTTGTGGATAGTTAGAAACGTTTATCTGATTTTGTGTAGATAAGATTGATGTCGTCAATAACAAATTGACGGGAAACCAATGTAGATGTAGTGTGATTTTTCTATAAGGATGGAAAAAAGAAGGGAAATTTGATAAGATAGGAATATGGATTTTGAAAAAATTGAACAAGCTTATACGTATTTATTAGAGAATGTCCAAGTCATCCAAAGTGATTTGGCGACCAATTTTTATGACGCCTTGGTGGAGCAAAACAGCATCTATTTGGATGGCGAGACCGATGTAGAACAGGTCAAGGAGAACAATCAGGCCCTTAAGCGTTTAGCACTTCGCAAGGAAGAATGGATCAAAACCTACCAGTTTCTCTTGATGAAGGCAGGACAAACAGAACCCTTGCAGGCTAATCACCAGTTTACGCCAGATGCCATTGCTTTACTTTTGGTGTTTATTGTGGAAGAGTTGTTTAAAGAGGAGGACATAACTATCCTCGAAATGGGTTCTGGAATGGGGATTCTGGGTGCTACTTTCTTGACCTCGCTTGCTAAAAAAGTGGATTACTTGGGAATGGAAGTAGATGATTTGCTGATTGATTTGGCAGCTAGCATGGCAGATGTGATTGGTTTGCAGGCTGGCTTTGTCCAAGGAGATGCCGTTCGTCCACAAATGCTCAAAGAAAGCGACGTGGTCATCAGCGACTTGCCTGTTGGCTATTATCCTGATGATGCCGTTGCAGCGCGCCATCAAGTAGCCTCAAGTCAAGAACATACCTACGCCCATCACTTGCTCATGGAACAAGGGTTTAAGTACCTCAAATCAGATGGATATGCTATTTTTCTAGCTCCAAGTGATTTATTGACCAGTCCTCAAAGTGATTTGTTAAAAGGCTGGTTGAAGGAGGAGGCAAGTCTGGTTGCTATGATCAGTCTGCCTGAAAATCTCTTTGCTAGTACTAAACAATCCAAGACGATTTTTATCTTACAAAAGAAAAGTGAAGTACCAGTGGAACCTTTTGTTTATCCACTTGCTAGCTTGCAAGATGCAAGTGTTTTAATGAAATTTAAAGAAAATTTTCAAAAATGGACTCAAGGTACTGAAATATAAAATAGATTTTGTTATAATAGATGAAAACGCTTAAAAAGGGGTATCATGTTATGACAAAAACAATTGCAATCAATGCGGGAAGTTCAAGTTTGAAATGGCAATTATACTTAATGCCAGAAGAAAAAGTATTGGCGAAAGGTTTGATTGAACGTATCGGTTTGAAAGATTCAATTTCAACTGTAAAATTTGATGGTCGTTCTGAACAACAAATTTTAGATATCGAAAATCACACACAAGCTGTTAAAATTTTGTTGGATGACTTGATTCGTTTCGATATTATCAAGGCTTATGATGAAATTACAGGTGTTGGTCACCGTGTTGTTGCAGGTGGAGAATATTTCAAAGAATCAACAGTTGTTGAGGGGGATGTTTTAGAAAAAGTTGAAGAGTTGAGCTTGTTGGCTCCTCTCCACAATCCAGCCAATGCAGCAGGTGTTCGTGCCTTCAAGGAATTGTTGCCAGACATTACCAGTGTAGTTGTTTTTGATACTTCATTCCACACAACTATGCCAGAGAAAGCTTATCGCTATCCTCTACCAACAAAATATTATACAGAAAACAAGGTTCGTAAATATGGCGCTCACGGTACAAGCCATCAGTTTGTAGCAGGAGAAGCAGCAAAACTATTGGGCCGTCCATTAGAAGACTTGAAATTGATTACTTGCCACATCGGTAATGGTGCTTCTATTACAGCTGTTAAGGGTGGTCAATCTGTCGATACTTCAATGGGATTCACTCCACTTGGTGGTGTTATGATGGGAACTCGTACAGGGGATATTGACCCAGCTATCATTCCTTACTTAATGCAATATACAGAGGACTTTAACACGCCTGAAGACATTAGTCGCGTCCTTAATCGTGAATCAGGACTGATGGGGGTTTCAGGTAAATCTAGTGATATGCGTGATGTGATTGCTGCTATGGAAGAAGGGGATCATGATGCCACTTTAGCCTATGAAATGTATGTTGATCGTATCCAAAAACATATCGGTCAATACCTTGCAGTCTTAAATGGAGCAGATGCTATTATCTTCACAGCAGGTATAGGAGAAAATGCAGCTGCTGTACGTAAGGATGTTATCTCAGGAATTTCTTGGTTTGGTTGTGATGTTGATGATGAAAAGAACGTCTTCGGTGTGACAGGAGACATCTCAACAGAGGCAGCGAAAATTCGTGTTTTGGTTATTCCAACAGATGAAGAATTAGTCATTGCTCGTGATGTTGAACGCTTGAAAAATAAGTAAAACTAGAAAAAATATTCCGTACAAGGAGTTGGAAAAGTGATTTTTCCAGCTTCTTTTTCTGATGAAATTGTCCAAAACCTTGCTATGATTGGCTTTTTTGAAAAATATGGTATAATAGTAGTAATTTAATAGATGGAGTTGAGTTTTGAAGAAAAACTTTCGTGTAAAAAGAGAGAAAGATTTTAAGGCGATTTTCAAGAAGGGGACAAGCTTTGCCAATCGCAAATTTGTTGTCTACCAATTAGAAAATCAGAAAAACCATTTTCGAGTAGGTCTATCAGTTAGCAAAAAACTGGGGAATGCCGTCACTAGAAATCAAATCAAGCGACGAATCCGACATATTATCCAGAATGCAAAAGGGAGTCTGTTAGAAGATGTCGATTTTGTTGTCATTGCTCGAAAAGGGGTCGAAACCTTGGAATACGCAGAGATGGAGAAAAATCTACTCCACGTATTAAAATTATCAAAGATTTACCAGGAAGGAAATGGGAGTGAAAAAGAAACTACAGTTGACTAGTTTGCTAGGACTGTCCCTATTTATCATGACAGCTTGTGCGACAAATGGGACAACTAGTGATATTACGGCAGATTCGACTGATTTTTGGAGTAAATTAGTTTACTTCTTTGCGGAAATCATTCGCTTTTTATCGTTTGATATTAGTATCGGAGTGGGGATTATTCTCTTTACAATCTTGATTCGTACGGTGCTCTTGCCAGTCTTTCAAGTGCAAATGGTGGCTTCTAGAAAAATGCAGGAAGCTCAACCACGCATTAAGGCGCTTCGAGAACAATATCCTGGTCGAGATATGGAAAGCAGAACCAAGCTAGAGCAGGAAATGCGTAAAGTCTTTAAAGAAATGGGTGTCAGACAGTCAGATTCTCTTTGGCCGATTTTAATTCAGATGCCGCTTATCTTGGCCTTGTTCCAAGCTCTATCAAGGGTTGACTTTTTGAAGACAGGTCATTTCTTATGGATTAACCTTGGTGGTGTGGATACAACACTTGTTCTTCCGATTTTAGCAGCAGTATTTACCTTTTTAAGTACTTGGTTGTCCAATAAAGCCTTGTCTGAGCGTAACGGAGCTACGACTGCGATGATGTACGGGATTCCAGTTTTGATCTTTATCTTTGGGGTTTATGCTCCGAGCGGAGTCGCTCTCTACTGGGCAGTGTCCAATGCTTATCAAGTTTTGCAAACCTATTTCTTGAACAATCCATTCAAGATTATCGCAGAGCGCGAGGCTCTAGTACAGGCACAAAAAGATTTGGAAAATAGAAAAAGAAAAGCCAAGAAAAAGGCTCAGAAAACGAAATAATAAGGAGGAATCTGGTAATGGTAGTATTTACAGGTTCAACTGTTGAAGAAGCAATCCAGAAAGGATTGAAAGAATTAGATATTCCAAGAATGAAGGCTCATATCAAAGTCATTTCTCGTGAGAAAAAAGGATTTCTTGGCTTATTTGGTAAAAAACCAGCCCAAGTGGATATCGATGCTATTAGTGAAACGACAGTTGTAAAAGCAAACCAACAAGCTGTAAAGGGAGTTCCAAAACAAATCAATGATTTGAATGAGCCTGTTAAAACAGTTAGTGAAGCAACTGTTGATTTGGGGCATGTTGTAGAAGCAATTAAAAAGATTGAAGAGGAAGGCCAAGGTATTTCTGATGAAGTCAAGGCTGAAATCTTAAAACATGAAAGACATGCCAGCACTATCTTAGAAGAAACTGGTCACATTGGGATTTTAAATGAATTACAACTTGAAGAATCTGACCTCGAAGAAAAAGTAGAAACTCCTAGTATTGAAAGCCAAGCTGAGCAAACTGAAAGTCAAGAACTAGAAGACTTGGGCTTGAAAGTTGAACCGAGCTTTGATATTGAACAAGTAGCTACGGAAGTAACGACTTATGTTCAAACAATTATTGATGACATGGATGTTGAAGCCACACTTTCAAATGACTATAACCGTCGTAGCATCAATCTACAAATTGACACCAACGAACCAGGGCGTATTATCGGTTACCATGGTAAAGTTTTGAAGGCCTTGCAACTGTTGGCTCAAAATTATCTTTACAACCGCTATTCAAGAACTTTCTACATCACTATTAATGTCAATGATTATGTTGAACACCGTGCAGAAGTCTTGCAGACCTATGCTCAAAAATTGGCGACTCGCGTGTTAGAAGAAGGGCGTAGTCATCAAACAGATCCAATGTCGAATAGTGAACGCAAGATTATCCACCGTATTATTTCGCGTATGGATGGCGTGACCAGTTACTCTGAAGGTGACGAGCCAAATCGCTATGTCGTTGTAGATACAGAATAAGTAAAATCAGGGTTCTCCTGATTTTTTGCTAGCTAGAGGAGGTTAAATGGATGTTGAATGAGATAAGAGACTATCTAGACTTTGTAGGTTTGCAGTACCGTAATCCTGATAAAGTGGGAGAAGAGCGAGAGAAAATGCTGGAATTGCGCCATAAAGGCCAAGAGGCACGAAAGACTTTTACAGAATTGGCTAAAGCATTTCAAACCAGTCATCCAGAATGGCAACTCCAACAGACTAGCCAGTGGATGAATCAGGCCCAGCGTTTGCGACCACATTTTTGGGTTTATCTACAACGTGAGGGGAAAGTGACAGAACCTATGTTGGCTCTTCGTTTGTATGGAACACCTGCTGACTTTGGAATTTCTTTGGAAGTCAGTTTCATAGAGCGCAAGAAAGATGAGCAAACCTTAGAGCAACAAGCCAAGGTATTAGAAGTTCCGGTGGTAGAAGGGATTTATTATCTAGCCTACTCTGATGGTCAAAGTCAACGGTGGGAGGCTACTGAGGAGAACCGTCAAATTTTAAGAAATAAACTATTCAATCAAGAAATCCGAAAAGTTTTAGTTAAGGCAGATGTTTCTGTGACTGCAAATTTATCTGAAGAAGAAATCGTAGAAGGTCTATTGAAATCTTATGCTAAAATTCTTCCCTATTATTTAGCTACAAGAAAATTAGATAATCCGTAAAATATCATAAATCATACAGTCCAAGAGTGAACAGTCCGCTGTGTAATTCTTGGTCTTTTTGTTTCCGCTTTCACATTATATAATATAGGAGAACAATTAAAGACGAAATCCGTCGAATTTGGGGGTAGGCTATGACACGTCCGATTGGAATTTACGAAAAGGCGACGCCCAAGCACTTCACTTGGAAAGAACGCTTGGAGTTTGCCAAGGAGCTGGGCTTTGACTTTGTTGAAATGTCGGTTGATGAAAGCGATGCTCGCTTAGCGCGCTTGGAATGGAGTAAGGAAGAACGCTTTGAAGTGGTCAAGGCTGTTTATGAAACGGGTGTCCGCATTCCGACTATCTGCTTTTCTGGGCACCGCCGCTATCCGCTAGGGTCAAACGATCCAGCCCTAGAAGCCAAGTCGCTGGAAATCATGAAGCAATGTATCGAGTTGGCGCAGGATTTGGGTGTGCGGGTCATTCAGCTGGCGGGCTATGATGTCTACTATGAGGAAAAATCGCCAGAAACACGAGCTCGCTTCCTCAAAAATCTACGCAAGGCTTGTAATTGGGCGGAGCAAGCGCAGGTTATTCTTGCGATTGAGATTATGGATGACCCATTTATCAATAGTATCGAAAAATACTTGGCTGTTGAAAAGGCTATCAACTCGCCTTATCTCTTTGTCTATCCAGACACAGGTAATCTCTCAGCTTGGCACAATGACCTCTATAGTGAGTTTGTTATCGGGCACCAGGCCCTGGCAGCTCTGCATCTCAAGGATACCTATCCTGTGACTGAGCAGTCCAAGGGGCAATTCCGCGATGTGCCTTTTGGTCAAGGTTGTGTCAACTGGGAAGATACTTTCAGAATTTTAAAAGAAACCAATTATCAAGGGCCGTTTTTGATTGAAATGTGGTCTGAAAATTGTCCAACAGTAGAGGAAACCAAGGCGGCTATCAAAGAAGCTCAAGATTTCCTTTATCCACTCATTGAGAAAGCGGGGTTAAACTAATGCTGTTACCAGAATTAAGAGAGCGCGTTTACAAGGCTAATTGTGACTTGCCAAAACATGGCTTGGTTAAGTTTACTTGGGGAAATGTCTCTGCGGTGGACCGCGAAGCGGGCTTGATTGTCATCAAACCGAGCGGTGTGGACTACGATAAGCTTAGTCCGGAAAATATGGTTGTGACCGACTTGGACGGCAATATCGTTGAAGGCGACCTCAATCCGTCATCTGACTTGCCTACCCACGTGGAGCTCTACAAGGCTTTCCCAAAAGTCGGTGGCGTTGTTCACACGCACTCAACGGAAGCGGTTGGCTGGGCACAGGCTGGGCGCGATATTCCATTTTACGGAACGACGCATGCAGATTATTTCTTCGGTCCCATTCCAGCGGCACGTTCATTGACAGAAAGCGAAATCAACACGGCCTACGAAAAAGAAACAGGCACCGTGATTATTGAAACCTTCCGCGAACGTCAGATTGACCCAATGGCAGTGCCAGGTGTCACTGTGCGCAACCACGGTCCCTTCACTTGGGGCAAGACGCCAGAAGCTGCGGTTTACCACAGCGTTGTCTTGGAAGAAGTGGCCAAAATGGCGCGCTTCACCGAGCAAATCAACCCCGATGTCAAAGAAGCACCAAAATACCTCATGGATAAGCACTACCTCCGCAAACACGGACCGAACGCTTACTATGGGCAAAAAGGCGCTAGCCATTAAAAAACAAAGAGCAGTCCCAGAGATTGCTTTTTTGTGTTGGTTTTAAGTGGCATCTTGATTTTTAAAGTGATATAATAAATGCAATTTGATGAGTTAGAAAGAACAAAATGACAAAAAAAGTAACAATCAATGATATTGCTAGCTTTGTTGGGGTGTCCAAGGCGACGATTTCTTATTACTTAAATGGAAATATGCGGAAAATGTCTTTGGAGACGAGGGAGAAAATCCGGCTGGCCATTGAAGAAACTGGTTATCAACCTAACAAAATGGCGCAAAGTTTGGTGACCAGAGACACCAAGACGATTGGCGTTGTGATTGCGGATATCACCAATCCCTTCATTTCCTCAGTTATCAAAGGAATTCATGACACTTGCAAGAAATACGACTACACGGTTAACTTTACCAATTCAGACAATGACCAGCTGATTGAGCAGGAAAATATCGAGCGGCTTCAGCAGCAGAATGTATCAGGGATTATTCTCGATACAGTGGATGCCAATTCGCCCCTGATTCACAAGCTGAGTAAGAAGCGGACAGTTCTAGTGGACAGGCAATCGAGAGAAGTGACGCTGGACACGGTTGTATCTAATAATCGTGACTCGACCAAGGCTTTTCTGGCAGAAATGAAGAAGGCAGGCTATGAAGACATTTACTTTGTCACCTTTCCGATTGAGGGGATTTCGACGCGGGAAATGCGTTATCAGGGCTTTAAAGAAGAGGTTTCGGCTGCCCCAGAGAAACTTTTGGTTTTGGGACAAGACGGGACAGCTCAAAAAATTCTTCAGTTGATTGAGCAAAGGCAAGAAAAAATCGCTTTTTTCACCATGAACGGCCCAGCCCTGCTTGATTTTATGAAAATCTTGAACAAGACCGACTACAGCTATCCTCGTGATTTTGGTCTGGGTTCCTACGAGGATTTGGAATGGATGGAGGTTTTAAATCCGAATGTGTCCTGTATTCGTCAAGATTCTTATAAAATTGGTCAAGTGGCAGCAGAACATCTAATCAAAAAATTAAGAGGAGAGCTAGCGGCGGAACCTGCTCAACTCCTTGTCGTTCCTAGCTTTACAGTTCTTAGAAGCTCTTTTTAGAAATGAAGTATTCGCGCGAGTGGATACTTTTTTTAAAATATTTTTTTGAAATCGCTTGCAATTTTGAAGAAGATAGTGTATACTGTAATAGTAGAAAGGTGAAACGATTAACCATGAATTGAAGCATTATTTTATAAGAGAAACGTAGTTCACTTTTATTTTTTGAAAATAAGTTAACCGCTTCACTTGGGGTTTGAAAATAATTTTGCAGTGAAAGGTTGATTGCTCGTCTAGAAAGGAGACCTAGTGAATAGTAAAACAATATTAAGCGACCACTTGGATGCCTGCTATGCCGTTGCAAGGTTGACCGATAGCGCTAACGACTATCTTTTGGTGGCTTCGGAGACCGAAAATGCCTGCTTGGCCTATGATGTCAATCGCGATTTCGCAAGGACGGTGCTTTGGAGCGAGGTTGGTGGCACCATGTCCATTATCCAAGTGCCAGGGACGCTGGATTTCTTGGCAACCCAGCGCTTTTATCCCGGTTTTGATGCCAAGGATTGCCGGATTGTTCACGGACAGTTCGAGGGCGAGGGCAAGTGGACAATCACGGAAGTGGGGGCTTTTCCTTATCTGCATCGCTTTGATTTAGTTGACAATGAGCGTGGAGCTATTCTTTTTATCGGTTGTACGATTGCCAATTCCAAACAGTTTGTCGAGGACTGGTCGGATGACGGGAAAATTTTTGTCGGTCATTTTGATAAACAGGTAAGGCAGCTGACAAATGTAGAAGAATTGCCACTTCGACTCAAGAAAAATCACGGTTACTATCCTGTTCACGCAGAGCATTACTCGCTTATCACAGCGGTGGAAGGGATTTATCGTTTGGGCTATCCGCAGGGTACGTCTGACTGGACTTTGACCCAGCTCTTTGATGAAGAAACGAGCGATATTGTACAGTTGGACATGAACGGTGATGGTCGTCTGGAAAATATGATTATCCAGGCTTTCCATGGCGATAGCTTGCGAATTTTATCAGAAGATTTTAAGGAGGAATTATTTGCCTATCCAGAAGCGACGCCTTTTGGGCACGCCATCTGGTCGGGGACTTTACTTGGTCAGCCAACCTTTATCTTTGGCTGGCGCTCAGGGAAGAAGCACTTACTTGCTTTTACCTATGAAAATGGACGTTTTCTGGAACACATGATTGCTCCAGAAGTTGCTTCTAGCAACTGTTTGGCTTTTGAAAAAGCTGGGAAATCCTATATCTTTTCGGCGAATAATGGAAAAAATACAGTTGCTCTTTACGAACTACAAAAGGAGGAAAAGAATGCCTAAGAAGAAAGTTCTTGTGACGGGAATTGTTCCTAAGGAAGGCTTGGTCAAGCTAATGGAAAAGTACGATGTGACCTACTCAGACGGGGAGCCGTTTTCACGCGACTATGTGCTGGAACACTTGCCTGAGTACGACGCTTGGCTTTTAATGGGGCAAAAAGGGGACAAGGAAATGATCGATGCGGGGAAAAACTTGCAAATCATCTCTCTTAATGCGGTTGGTTTTGACCATGTGGACATCGAATACGCCAAACAAAAAGGGATTGTAGTCTCCAATTCGCCGCAAGCTGTGCGGGTACCGACAGCTGAAATGACTTTTGCCCTTCTCTTAGCCGCTACCAAACGTTTAGCCTTTTATGACAAGATTGTCCGTACAGGAAACTGGATTGACCCGAGCGAAAGACGCTATCAAGGGCTGACACTTGAGGGCGCAACGCTTGGTATCTATGGTATGGGGCGTATTGGTTCAACTGTAGCTGGCTTCGCCAAGGCTTTTGGGATGAAAGTGCTCTATCACGACCTCTATCGATTGCCAGAGGAGAGGGAAAAAGAATTGGGCGTTAGCTATGTGGAATTTGATGATTTGGTTGAGAAGGCTGATGTCATTACCATTCATGCTCCGTCTCTACCGTCCACTCATCACAAATTTAACAAAGAAGTGTTCAAGAAAATGAAGAACAGAAGCTATCTAATCAATGCAGCGCGTGGTCCGATTGTGTCTGAAGAAGACTTGATTGAAGCGCTTAAAACTGGAGAGATAGCAGGAGCTGGTTTGGATGTCTTTGAGTTTGAGCCAGAAGTTTCTGAAGAGCTTCGCGCTTTGGACAATGTTATCATGGCGCCGCATGCAGGAACGGGAACGATTGAAGGTCGCCGTACCTTGGCAGCAGAAGCTGCCACGAATATTCTTTCCTTCTTCGAAGGGAACCCTGTCAATGTCGTAAACAAATAAAATAAAGGAAAAAGGGTAAAACTATGCTAGAAGCCTTACAAAAATTTTTCGATGTTTTTGGTGCAGCAATCGTTGTGCCAGTAATGATTTTTATTGTTAGTCTGTTCTTGAAAGTCAGTCCCAAGCGCGCTTTTTTCAGTGCCCTGCGCGCGGGGGTTGGTTTGACAGGATTTGGCTGGGTCATCTCTGCTTTTACACCGCTGGTAACCAAGTACATCCAGCAAATGGTTGACACGGCGGGGCTCAATTTGCCTATCGTTGACATCGGTTGGCAAACGGGTTCTCTAACTGCCTTCTCTTCTTCAATCGGTCTGTCCTTCTTCGTTTTTGGTCTACTGATTGAGTTGCTTCTTTTCCTTTTTGGGATCACGCGGGTCTTTGTACCGTCCAATCTCTGGAATAACTTCGGTTACATGATTTGGGGAACCATGGCTTATGCGGCAACAGGAAACTTTATCCTCTCCTTTGCTTTCATGGTCTTTGTCCTTCTTTACTCACTGATTATGTCAGAAGTGGTAGCAGAGCGCTGGTCAGAATACTACAGAGTCAAAAATGCAACAATCAACTCTATTCACAATATCGAAACCTTGATTCCAGCCTTAGTATTGGATCCGCTGTGGAACCTTATCGGTATCAACAAGGTCAAACTCAATCCAGAATCGCTGAAAACCAAGCTGGGAATTTTCGGAGAACCCATGACTCTCGGTTTCTTGCTGGGGATGATTATCGGGATTCTCGGTAGCTTGAAAAATCTGGCGAGTTTGGAAGCCTGGGGTGGCATTCTAGGTTTTGCCATGTCACTTGCAGCCGTTATGACCATTTTCCCCTTGATTACAGGCGTATTTGCAAGCGCTTTCGGACCTCTGGCTGAAGCGGTCGAAAAGAACAAGAAAAAAGAAAGCGAAGAAGAAGACGGACTGGCAGACAAGAAACGCTGGTTTATCGCAGTGGATGACGGAGTTGGTTTTGGTGAACCTGCCACTATCATTGCGGGGCTCATTCTGGTACCAATCATGGTCTTGGTTTCCTTGATTTTGCCTGGCAACCGCGCGCTTCCAGTCGTTGACTTGATTGCTATTCCCTTTATGATTGAAGCTATGATTGCCGTATCAAAAGGAAATATCCTCAAGGCGATTCTAAACGGAATAGTTTGGTTTTCACTGGGACTTTATGCGGCCAGCGCCCTCGGTCCAATTTATACGGAAGCTGTGCAACAATATGGATCGGTCTTGCCAGCTGGAGTGGTCTTGATTATGAGTTTCAATCTTTTGGCTCACCCTTTGACGGCTCTCGTCTTCTTTGCTTGGATTTCGGGCAATCCGCTTTGGATTGGCGTGACGATTGCTGTTTACCTAGTATCTCTTTTCTTCCTACGGACAAAACGCGAGTCTATCTACGCTTATTTGCGGAAAATGGCAGATAAAAATAGTGGTTTTGAAGGAAGTAAAGAAAAGATTATGATTAGCGAAGGCTAATGAATAACAGATTTGAATTTGGAGGACTGTATCATGAAGAAAATTGACGGACATGCACATATTTTAAATACTATTGCTGGTTTTAATGGCAAGGGCAGACTGAATGCTCTGGGCAATGGCTATGCCATTTGGGACGACGGTGAATTGATTAAGCTTATTCCAGACGGCTATGGCGACAAGGACTTTACAGCAGAGGCTTTCTTGAAGTACATGGATGCCAATGATATTGAGAAAGCGGTGATTTTGCAAGGCCACTTGAATGGCTATCAAAACTACTATACTCATCTGGCGATTAAGCGCTACCCAGACCGCTTTACAGGCGCATTTTCGGTGGATCCATTTGCTGAAAATGCCATGCAGATTGTTCGCCGTCATGTAGAAGAGCTGGGCTTTAGAGCACTCAAATTTGAAATCAGCCAAGGTGGTGGTATCCACGGCTATCGTGGACAAAAAACGCCTTTCCGCTTGGACAGTGACCCGCATGTCAGCTTGATTTTGAGCTACTTGCTGGATTATCCAGGCTTCGTTATCACTGTGGACTATGGCAACTTTGACCAAATCAGCCACCAGCCGGATGCTATTGCCAATCTTGCTCGTTTGCATCCAAGCCTTGACTTTGTTGTCTGCCATTTGTCATTCCCACATGCGGATACACCAAATCGTCTGCGGGCGGAACTCAGCATGTGGAAAGATTTACCAAATGTTTACACAGATATTTCTGCTATCCAAGATATTGACCGTCCAGATACTTTCCCATTCCCTAAATCTGAAAAGAATGTTCGGATTGCTAAGGAAGTGCTGGGAGCGAAGCGCATCATCTGGGGCACAGATTCGCCTTGGTCAGCTACTTTTAACACTTATGAAGAGTTGGCAACTTGGCTGGAGCACGTGGATATTTTCACGCCAGAAGAGCTAGAAGATGTCCTCTACAATAATGCAGAGCGCGTTTACTTTAAGCCGTCGGCTGTTCAAGCAAACCGTGAAGCGGTTGATGCAGCGACTAAGGAATTAGGCTTGTATTAAATCCGCATGTGCTTGTTCATAAAGAAGCTGTGAGGCAATCTCAGCTTCTTTTGTACTTGAAATCGGAGGAGAAAAATGAAATATTTTTTAAGTATCGATTATGGGGGCACTAATACCAAGGCAATCGTATTTGATGAAGAAGGGCGACAATTAGGGCAGTCTGCTTTTAGTACCAAGAAGATTGAGGAAAAAGCAGGCTATCGCGAAGTGGATTTGAAAGAGACCTGGCAGGGGATTTGTCAGGCTATGAGGCAAGCTGTCAAAAATGCCCAGCTTAAGGCAGAAGACATCAGCGCTCTTGCCTGTATTGGTCATGGGAAAGGCCTCTATCTGCTGGATAAAAACGGTCAGGAATTTACGCGCGGTATCTTGTCTACAGATGAGCGAGCGGTCGAGCTGGCTCAAGAATTTGAGGAGCGGCTAGACGAAATCTGGGACTTGACGCACCAGCATGTTGTTGCCGTGCAAAATCCCGTTTTGCTTCGCTGGCTCAAAGAATATGAACCAGAGATTTACCAGAATATTGGGGCAATTCTGTCGGCCAAGGACTATGTCCGCTTCAAGCTGACTGGGTGTATTCAGCAAGAGATGGGAGATGCTTCAGGAAATCACTGGATTAACTTCCAGACGGGCACTTACGACAAAAGAATTACGACTTTCTTTGGTATTGAAGAAATATACGAGCTTTTGGCGCCCCAAGTGGACTATGCAGAGCTTGTTGGTGGCTTGACCCAAGAAGCTGCCGCAGCAACGGGACTTCTTGCAGGAACGCCTGTGATTGGTGGGCTCTTTGATATTGATGCTTGCGCAATCGGCTCTGGGGTCCTAGACGCCAGCACTTTTAGCGTGATTTCAGGCACTTGGAATATCAATACTTATCCCAGCAAGACGGCAGTCAGCCAAGATAGCGGCTTGATGCACTCTTATTTTCCCAATCGCGATTTTTTGATAGAGGCAGGCAGTCCAACTTCGGCGGGAAATTTGGATGCTATGATAAAAATGCTGATGATGGAGGAAATCCAAAATCTCAAGGCTTCGAATTCCTCTATTTACGATGTACTGGAAGTGTTTTTGCAGGAGACGGACGCTTCTTACAGCAAGATTCTCTTTTTCCCTTTTCTTTATGGCAGCAATATCAGCAGAGCTGCTGAGGCTTGCTTCTTTGGTCTGACAACCCAGTCCAGCAAGTCAGAGATGATTCGGGCGGTTTATGAGGGGATTGTCTATGCGCACAAGCAGCATATCGATGATTTGCTAGCGACGATTGAGCAAAGACCGCGCGCTTTGCGCTTGTCAGGCGGTGCGACAAATTCGCCATCTTGGATGCAGATGTTCGCTGATATTTTAAATATCCCAGTAGAGACGGTTGAAGCGTCAGAATTGGGTGGTCTGGGTGGTGCCATTGCTTGCTTGCAAGCGGTGGAAGATTTGAGCCTAGAAGAAGCTGTCGAAAAAATGGTTCGGGTCAAGGAGCGCTTTGAGCCTCAGGCTAAGGAACATGAGATTTATCAAAGGAAATATCGCGTTTACCAAAGTTTGCTTGCAGCCATGGAGCCTGCTTGGGCAGAGCTTTGTCAGCTACGGACGACATTAGAATAGAGGATTGGGATGAAAATAAAGCGAGAAGAATTGATTATCAACACGATTGCTTTTAAGGAAGAATTAGACAGGGGAGTCAAGCAAGAAGATTTGCTAGAAAGCGTCAAAAATCTGGGGATTTCAAGGGTTGAAATTCGGCGAGAGTTTTTAAGGGATATTGATATAGAGTTAAAAAACATCAGAAAAAAAGCTGACCTGCTAGGGCTGTCGCTCTTTTACAGTGTCAATGAGGATTTTGTCATAGGAGATAGGGTCAATCCGAAACTTAAGACTTTGCGACAGGAAGCAGAGCTCTTGGGCGCTCCCTTTATCAAATTAAACACGGGTGATGCCAGTCAGATTTCAGTAGCTTCTTTGGCAGAGTTGGCGCCTAGTTTTCAATCATCTGTCGGACTTAAGCTGGAAAATAACCAAGACCCTCTTTATGCCAGTATCAAGAATTGCCGTTTGATGATGAACAAGGTCAGCGCAGCAGACCTGCCTATTGCTTTCGTTTTTGACCTTGGCAACTGGGCTTGGATTGGAGAAGATATAGAGCAGGCTTTTGCTAGCTTGGCAGAAGTTACCGATTACCTCCATTGCAAAAATTACCGTCATGTAAATGGTCAAGTGGAGATTGCTAGTTTATTTGAAGGTGAGTTAGATGCTCCTAGCCTCATGAAGCGCTTTAGCCATGTACGCTATCTTGCCCTAGAATATCCGACTTCCTTGGAAAACTTAGAAGCAGACATCGCGCGGCTGCTGGAAAAAGAAAACTGAGGTAGGTGAACCTACTTCAGTTTTATGGCTGATAATTGATTTTGTCTTGGTCAGTGATTAGTCGAATGACGTGGCAAGGAACGCCAGTCGCCACAACATTAGCTGGGATGTCCTTAGCAGGCTGTCCAAAACTGGCATTGTAGCAGTTGGTCAGAAAGACCGTTTTTTCGCGTGCTTTGACCAACTCGGGAGTCAAGTCATTGTACATGGCACCCGAAAGAATATGCTGCTGTTGTTCTTTAAGATTCATGGGGAGCAGATTTTTTCTTTTATTATAACATGCAAGGGAGTGGGAAATAAGACTTTCCAAGTAGCTGAAAAATCCTTCATCTTTCAATTTTATAAGCGGTTGCGATATCCTAGAAAGGAAGTTTAAAGGAAAGAAAAGCAAATGATTTATTTAAATAAAAGCAGCTCTGTCTTGCTCAACTATCTTTTGCAGTTGACAGAACCTGAAACAATTATGGCGATTTCTCGTGCCACAGGGCAATCGCGCCGCAAAATTTATTATCATTTAGAAAAAATAAACGACGCTTTGCCTCAAGGAGTTGACAAGATTGTCAGCCAGCCGCGGGTCGGACTGGTTTTGACAGCGGAACAACGAGAGGCTTGTGAAGCCTTGCTTGAAAGCGTGGATGCTCACAGCTATGTCATGAGTATGGAAGAGCGCATGCAGCTGATGATTCTCTTTATCTGCGTCTTGAAAGAGCGCGTGACGATTGAAAAGCTCATGGATTTGACCAAGGTGTCGCGTAATACAGTGCTCAACGACCTTAACACCATTCGTAGCCAGCTGACGGTCGAGCAGTACCAGATTAGTCTCATTACAACCAAGTCGCAGGGCTATGTTCTCAAATGCCACCCGCTCAATAAAGTCCAGTACGTTCATGCTCTGTTGACCACGATTTTTTCTGAGGGCAATAGCGGTTTTATGCGGATTTTGGGAAGTAAAATCAAGCAGTTTGTGCAGGAAGATGTGCTGCTGTCCGAGGAATTACAAATTTTTCTCAACCAGCAGGTGCATTTTATCGAGCAGGACTTGGGTAAGAAAATCAATCGCTATGAAATCGAGTTTATGCTCAAGGTTCTGCCTTATCTGCTGCTGTCCTACCGTAATATGACCTTGAGCGAGCAGGAGAAGGACGATTTGTACCGCGAGTTTTCTCTTATTCGTAAGCGCGTGGAATACAGCACGGCTAAGAAACTTCAGACTTTGCTGGACGAAAAATTGGGCTTGCGTTTGGATGAGATTGAGCTGTCTTGGATTGCGGTTTTATTGCTTTCTCATCGAAAAGACCAGGATTTACATGCAACTAGTGAAGATTTCGCGGATTTGCAACTGGCCATTGACAATTTCATCTGGGATTTTGAAGCACATTCTCCCTATGAGCTGGAAAATCGTGACGATCTGATTCGCAATCTCATGACCCACTGTAAGGCGCTTTTGTTCCGCAAGACTTATGGCATTTTGTCCAAAAATCCGCTGACGCGGCACATTTTGCAAAAGTATCCTGAGCTTTATCACTATACCGAGCAGAGCGTGGGGATTTTAGAGGAGGCCTGGCTCATTTCGCTGACGCGAGGCGAGATTGCGTACTTGGCTATGCACCTAGGTGGTGCTTTGAAGCCGCAGGCGACGGAGCCCAAGGAGGTCAAGCAGATTTATATTGTCTGCGATGAGGGGGTGGCAGTCCAGCGCCTCTTGCTCAAGCAGTGCCAGTATTATTTTCCGCATGACTATATCCGCGCGGTCTTTACAAGTGAGCAATTTAAGAGCGTAGAAGACCTGCTGGAAGTGGATTTGCTGATTGTGACCGGCGACGGGCTTAGCAGTAGATTTCCGCTGGTGCAGGTCAATCCTATTTTTGACTATGAAGACGTGGTCAAGCTCAACAGCTTTATCAAGTATCGCCTGATAGCCAGTCAGCACAGCGATTTCAGAAGTGAGCTAGAGCGGCTCTTGGGGCATTATCTTACCAATAGCGAAGAAGCCAAGGAACTCCAGTACCAAATCGAAAATCTGATCGAAAAGCAGATTTTGACTGGAAATTAGCTTGATTTTACCAGTTCACTACGATATTTGGTCTAACTTTATGGCTTCAACCGACGAAATCCTTGCCCTTTGGAAAATGCGTAAGGAATGCTTACAATATCAATTCCACCCATTTATCTGGGAAGTTGGTGGCAAGTACACTTATCCGCAAGATAAGGACAGAATTAAGTACCACCACCCACGTGGCTTTGATGATTGTTTTGAACAAGACTCTAATATTCAATTTAAATACTTGCTCTAATATAAAAATATTCTTTGGATGTTATCCGTATGTTGCATGATACGGATAATTTTCATATAATAGTAAAATAGAATGTGTGATCCAATAATCACCTCAAATAGAAAGGAAATTCTATGTCAAATCTATCTGTTAATGCAATTCGTTTCCTAGGTATTGACGCCATCAACAAAGCCAACTCAGGTCACCCAGGTGTGGTTATGGGAGCAGCTCCGATGGCTTACAGCCTCTTTACAAAACAACTTCGTATCAATCCAGCCCAACCAAACTGGATTAATCGCGACCGCTTTATTCTTTCAGCAGGACATGGTTCAATGCTCCTGTATGCCCTTCTTCACCTCTCTGGCTTTGAAGATGTCAGCATGGATGAAATTAAGAGCTTCCGTCAATGGGGTTCAAAAACACCTGGTCACCCAGAATTTGGTCATACAGCAGGGATTGATGCTACGACAGGTCCTCTAGGACAAGGAATCTCAACTGCCACTGGTTTTGCTCAAGCAGAACGTTTCTTGGCAGCCAAATATAACCGCGAAGGCTACAATATCTTTGACCACTATACTTATGTTATCTGTGGAGACGGAGATTTGATGGAAGGTGTCTCAAGCGAGGCGGCTTCATACGCAGGTTTGCAAAAACTGGACAAATTGGTTGTTCTTTATGATTCAAATGACATCAACTTGGATGGTGAGACAAAGGATTCCTTTACAGAAAGTGTTCGTGACCGTTACAATGCTTACGGTTGGCACACAGCCTTGGTTGAAGATGGAACAGACTTAGAAGCTATCCATGCTGCTATCGAAACAGCTAAAGCTTCAGGTAAACCATCTTTGATTGAAGTGAAGACTGTTATTGGATACGGTTCTCCAAACAAACAAGGAACCAATGCTGTACACGGTGCCCCTCTTGGAGCAGATGAAACTGCAGCTACTCGTCAAGCTCTCGGTTGGGGTTATGAACCGTTTGAAATCCCAGAACAAGTTTATGCTGATTTCAAAGAAAATGTTGCAGACCGTGGCGCATCAGCTTATCAAGCTTGGACAAAATTAGTTGCTGACTATAAAGAAGCTCATCCAGAATTGGCTGCAGAAGTAGAAGCCATTATTGATGGACGTGATCCAGTTGAAGTGACCCCAGCAGACTTCCCAGCCTTAGAAAATGGCTTCTCTCAAGCAACTCGTAATTCAAGCCAAGATGCCTTGAATGTTGTGGCAGCTAAGTTACCAACTTTCTTGGGTGGATCAGCTGACCTAGCTCACTCAAACATGACTTATATCAAGACTGACGGACTTCAAGACGATGCCAATCGCTTGAACCGTAACATTCAGTTTGGTGTTCGTGAATTTGCAATGGGGACTATCTTGAACGGGATGGCTCTTCACGGTGGACTTCGTGTATACGGTGGAACTTTCTTTGTCTTCTCTGACTATGTGAAGGCTGCTGTTCGTTTGTCAGCCTTGCAAGGACTTCCTGTGACTTATGTTTTCACTCACGATTCAATCGCAGTTGGGGAAGATGGTCCAACTCACGAACCAGTTGAACACCTAGCAGGTCTTCGTGCTATGCCAAATCTAAATGTTTTCCGCCCAGCAGATGCGCGTGAAACTCAAGCAGCTTGGTACCTTGCAGTGACAAGTGAGAAAACACCAACTGCCCTTGTCTTGACACGTCAAAACTTGACTGTTGAAGAGGGAACAGATTTTAACAAGGTTGCAAAAGGTGCCTATGTAGTCTATGAAAATGCAGCAGACTTTGATACGATCTTGATTGCGACAGGTTCAGAGGTTAATCTTGCTGTCTCAGCTGCCAAAGAATTGGCTAGTCAAGGTGAAAAAATCCGCGTAGTCAGCATGCCATCTACAGATGTCTTTGATAAACAAGATGCAGCATACAAGGAAGAAATTCTTCCAAATGCAGTCCGCCGTCGTGTTGCAGTCGAAATGGGTGCAACTCAAAACTGGTACAAATATGTTGGTCTTGATGGTGCCGTTCTAGGTATTGATACCTTCGGAGCCTCTGCCCCAGCACCAAAAGTATTGGCAGAATATGGCTTTACTGTAGAAAATCTTGTAAAAGTCGTTCAAGACTTGAAATAATTCTAAAAATCAGAGCGCAAGCTCTGGTTTTTTCTTACTAGAAAAGCAAGGTACAATCTTGTAAAAGTAGCTGAAATTTGATATAGTAGTCCTATGTAAAATACAAAGGAGAAAATACTATGGAAAATATTAGTCCAAATTTAACATTTGTGATTATGCTTGTAGCGATGTTGGGCTTGATGTTCTTTATGCAACGCTCTCAAAAGAAACAAGCACAAAAACGTATGGAAAGCTTAAATAAACTACAAAAAGGCTATGAAGTGATTACAATAGGTGGACTTTACGGAACAGTTGATGAAGTAGATACTGAGAAGAGAACGATTGTTCTGGATGTAGATGGAGTTTACTTGACTTTTGAACTAGCTGCTATCAAGACCGTATTACCACTTAAAGAAACAGCTTCACTAGAAGGTGCAATTGAAAAATAAGACGGGATCACGAACTCCCGTTTTTCTATAAAAGAAAGGAAATGGGATGAAAAAACTAGTCTTTGTCTGTTTGGGAAATATTTGCCGTAGTCCTATGGCCGAGTTTGTTATGAAATCAATGACAGATAGTTACGAAATCCAAAGTCGAGCGACTTCCTCTTGGGAACATGGCAATCCGATTCATAAGGGCACTCAGGGAATTTTTCAACAGTATGAGATTCCTTATGACAAGAGCAAGACATCTCTTCAGATTACTAAAGAAGATTTTGAAGACTTTGATTATATTGTCGGAATGGACGCTTCAAATGTTTCTGACTTACGTCAAATGTGTCCAGTAGATTGTCAAGATAAGATTTACTCATTTGCATCTGAAAGTGTACCAGATCCTTGGTATACAGGAGATTTTGAGGAAACTTATCGGCGTGTTCAAGAGGGTTGTCAAGCTTGGTTAGAACGTTTAGAAAAGGAGAGTGAAGGTGGAAAATTTTAAGAATTTTTACGAAAAGTATCGTGTCTATCTGACTCGTCCACGTTTAGAGATTTTGGCAGTAGTTACCATTGTTTTCTGTGCTGTACTCGTCTTTTTTCTAAATATTCCCGGAAAAGGTGTCTTAAAACTGGATAATGGAACGATTGTTTACGACGGCAGTCTTGTCCGAGGTAAAATGAATGGTCAAGGAACCATTACCTTCCAAAATGGAGACCAATATACAGGTGGTTTCAGCAATGGAGCCTTCAACGGAAAAGGTACCTTTCAATCCAAAGAAGGCTGGACCTACGAAGGTGATTTTGTAAATGGTCAAGCTGAAGGAAAAGGAAAACTAACAACAGAACAAGAAGTCGTTTATGAAGGGACTTTTAAACAAGGCGTTTTTCAACAAAAATAAAGCCTCCTTATCAAAGGAGGTATTGTTAGAACCTAAAAGTAAGCGCTTACCTGTAAATCCCCTTTCTTTCCAAGTCCCTCTTCCAAATAAGTTTGTGAAATAAAAAATATTTGAAATAAGTTTCACAAACTTTGAAGAAAAAACCTGATAAGAAAAGAAAATGAGAAAATTTTCACAAGGGACTAAAAATTCTTTGTGAAATGTTTATGAAACTGTTTACAAACTTGAAATAATACGTTATAATAAACTTGTGAAAAAATTAACAAAGGATATTAATCCTTGAAAGCTATGGAGGAAAATATGGCTGATAAAAAAACTATGACACCAGAGGAAAAGAAACTCGCTGCTGAAAAGCATGTCGATGGGTTGGTGCAAAAAGCTCTCGTTGCCCTTGAAGAAATGCGTAAATTGGATCAAGAGCAAGTTGACTACATCGTAGCTAAAGCATCAGTGGCAGCTTTGGATGCCCACGGAGAATTGGCTTTACACGCCTTTGAAGAAACAGGACGTGGTGTATTTGAAGATAAAGCAACTAAGAACTTGTTTGCTTGTGAACACGTGGTAAACAACATGCGCCACACTAAGACAGTTGGTGTTATCGAAGAAGACGATGTAACAGGTTTGACTCTCATCGCTGAACCGGTTGGTGTTGTCTGTGGTATTACTCCTACAACAAACCCAACATCAACAGCAATCTTCAAATCATTGATTTCATTGAAGACACGTAACCCAATCGTCTTTGCCTTCCATCCATCAGCACAAGAATCATCTGCTCATGCAGCTCGTATCGTTCGTGATGCAGCTATCGCAGCTGGTGCTCCTGAAAACTGTGTGCAATGGATTACTGAACCATCTATGGAAGCAACTAGTGCCCTTATGAACCATGAAGGTGTTGCGACAATCCTTGCAACAGGTGGTAATGCCATGGTTAAAGCGGCTTACTCATGTGGTAAACCAGCTCTTGGGGTAGGTGCCGGAAACGTTCCAGCTTATGTTGAAAAATCAGCAAACATCCGTCAAGCAGCACACGATATCGTTATGTCTAAATCATTTGATAACGGTATGGTCTGTGCATCTGAACAAGCGGTTATCATTGATAAAGAAATTTACGATGAATTTGTAGCAGAGTTCAAATCTTATCACACTTACTTTGTAAACAAAAAAGAAAAAGCACTTCTTGAAGAATTCTGCTTTGGCGTGAAAGCAAACAGTAAAAACTGTGCTGGTGCGAAATTGAACGCTGACATCGTTGGTAAACCAGCAACTTGGATTGCAGAACAAGCAGGATTTACAGTACCAGAAGGAACAAACATTCTTGCAGCAGAATGTAAAGAAGTTGGTGAAAATGAGCCATTGACTCGTGAAAAATTGTCACCAGTTATTGCAGTTTTGAAATCTGAAAGCCGTGAAGATGGTATTACTAAGGCTCGTCAAATGGTTGAATTTAACGGTCTTGGACACTCAGCAGCCATCCACACAGCTGATGAAGAATTGACTAAAGAATTTGGTAAAGCTGTTAAAGCTATTCGTGTTATCTGTAACTCACCTTCTACTTTCGGTGGTATCGGGGACGTTTACAATGCCTTCTTGCCATCATTGACACTCGGATGTGGTTCTTACGGACGTAACTCAGTTGGGGATAACGTTAGTGCCATTAACCTCTTGAATATCAAAAAAGTCGGAAGACGGAGAAATAACATGCAATGGATGAAACTTCCTTCAAAAACATACTTTGAACGTGATTCAATTCAATACCTTCAAAAATGTCGTGACGTTGAACGTGTCATGATCGTTACTGACCATGCCATGGTAGAGCTTGGTTTCCTTGATCGTATCATCGAACAACTTGACCTTCGTCGCAATAAGGTTGTTTACCAAATCTTTGCTGATGTAGAACCAGATCCAGATATCACAACTGTAAATCGTGGTACTGAAATCATGCGCGCCTTCAAACCAGATACAATCATCGCTCTTGGTGGTGGATCTCCAATGGATGCCGCTAAAGTAATGTGGCTCTTCTATGAACAACCAGAAGTGGACTTCCGTGACCTTGTTCAAAAATTCATGGATATCCGTAAACGTGCCTTCAAATTCCCATTGCTTGGTAAGAAGACTAAATTCATCGCGATCCCAACTACATCTGGTACAGGATCTGAAGTAACACCATTTGCCGTTATCTCTGATAAAGCAAACAACCGTAAATACCCAATCGCTGACTACTCATTGACACCAACTGTGGCAATCGTAGACCCTGCTTTGGTATTAACAGTTCCTGGATTTGTTGCTGCTGATACTGGTATGGACGTATTGACTCACGCAACTGAAGCTTACGTATCACAAATGGCTAGCGACTACACTGACGGTCTTGCGCTTCAAGCTATCAAACTTGTATTCGAAAACCTTGAAAGCTCAGTTAAGAATGCAGACTTCCATTCACGTGAGAAAATGCACAATGCTTCAACAATCGCTGGTATGGCCTTTGCCAATGCCTTCCTAGGTATTTCTCACTCAATGGCCCATAAGATTGGTGCGCAATTCCACACAATCCACGGTCGTACAAATGCTATCTTGCTTCCATACGTTATCCGCTACAACGGAACACGTCCAGCTAAGACAGCAACATGGCCTAAGTACAACTACTACCGTGCAGATGAAAAATACCAAGATATCGCACGCATGCTTGGACTTCCAGCTTCTACTCCAGAAGAAGGTGTGGAATCTTACGCAAAAGCTGTCTACGAACTTGGTGAGCGCGTAGGTATCCAAATGAACTTCAAAGCACAAGGAATCGATGAAAAAGAATGGAAAGAACATTCTCGTGAGTTGGCCTTCCTTGCTTATGAAGATCAATGTTCACCAGCTAACCCACGTCTTCCAATGGTTGACCATATGCAAGAAATCATCGAAGATTCTTACTATGGTTACAAAGAAAGACCAGGACGCCGCAAATAATTGTTTATCAGCCTAGAGGCAGGAATTTCCTGTCTCTTTTTTTGTCGTTTTCACCAAACTATGATAGAATATAAAAAATTATATTTTTAAAATATAGGAGAAAACCGAAGGAATGAACAGTTTTGGTGAAAAAGTAAGAGGCTTAAGAGAAGAAAAAGGACTTAGTCGTCCAGTTTTTTGCGGGGATGAGTCTGAATTATCAGTCCGTCAGTTGGTGCGGATAGAAAAAGGAGAATTTCGTCCGACTATAAAAACACTAGAGTATATTGCAGAACGATTAGAAATTCCGTCCTACGTCTTGATGCCAGATTATAAGGAATTGCCTAAACGCTACCAAGAATTAAAATACTTTCTTCTTCGTCATCCTGACTACGGAGACAAAGAGTTGCAGGAACAAAAGGAAGAATATTTCGATGAGATTTTTGAGAGCTTTTATGATGATTTGCCACGTGATGAGAAAGTGCTAGTGGATTGTCTTCAAGCTATAGATGCAGTGAGAATGACTAGTAATTCCTTATATGGAAGCAGTGTGATTGAGGACGGTCTTCAAGACTTACTATCCAGAGATGTATATAAAGCTGAGGACTTGTTGAAATTGAGACTGTATTTTCTTTGTCAGTTAATGGATGGTTTAAACGAGGGTGAGATAAAAAAGTCTGAGCATGAAACTATTCTTTATTTTCATGACAAATTAAGTTCTCAGGTTGATAAGATAGAGTTCGATTGTTTGGACTTACTTAGAGACTCCTTGTTAGCTTCTTTAACTTGTATAGAGATTATGGGGTTGCTTCATTATTTTAAGAGGGCAGTCGAGACCTTAAATAAAATAGGGCAAAAAACACGAGATTTTCAAAAACAACCGATTGTCTTGATGGTGGAGTGGAAATATTATATTCAGACGGATTATGAAACAGCCAAACAAAAGTATGAAGAAGCAAAAATGATGGCGAGGATGTTTGGTAATGAGAAGTTAATTGTTAGTTTAGATAATGAATGGAGCGAAGACTTAGAAAGATATCGTTAAAGAGTTTATAGGAGTGACATTTCTGTCATTGGAGAAATGTCGCTTTTTGTACATTTTTTGATAAAATGTTATAATAAATGCATATGTTTGTTTGGTTATCAAAGTTTTTGGAATGATCCTAGAGGTAAAGAGAAGTGAATGAATTAGGAGAGAAGGTACGAATCCTTAGAGAGGAAAAAGGACTTAGTCGTCCAGTTTTTTGTGGGGATGAGTCTGAATTATCAGTCCGTCAGTTGGTGCGGATAGAAAAAGGAGAATTTCGCCCGACGATAAAAACACTAGAGTATATTGCAGATAGATTAGAAATTCCGTCCTACGTCTTGGTGCCAGATTATAAGGAATTGCCTAAACGCTACCAAGAATTAAAATACTTTCTTTTACATCATCCTGACTATGGAGATAAGGAGTTGCAGGAACAAAAGGAAGAATATTTCGATGAGATTTTTGAGAATTTTTATGATGATTTGCCACGTGATGAGAAAGTGCTAGTGGATTGTCTTCAAGCTATAGATGCAGTGAGAGCGACGGATAATGAACAGTATGGAATAGCGCTTTTAGATGAATCTTTTGAGGAACTATGGAATCAAAGAGAATTTTCCTTTTCAGATCTTTTAAAAATTAGATTGTATTTTTTGTGTAGTTATTTAGAAAATATAAAAAAAGGACAGTTATCTATTAGCGAACAGCAGAAACTTCAATTAATGTTTCAAAAAGTGTGTAATAACGTAGAAAATAGCGGTACGGACGATTTATTTCTTGTTCGTGATGTGTTATTTGCAGGGCTAGGAAGTTGTGAATTATTGAATGATTTAGAGTTATTTAAGTTAGCTGTGGAAAAACTGAATTGGATTTCTGAAAAAACACGAGATTTTCAAAAGCAACCGATTGTCTTGATGGTGGAGTGGAAATATTTTATTCATACCGATTATGATACAGCGAAACAAAAGTATGAAGAAGCAAAAATGATGGCAAGGATGTTTGGCAATGAGAAGTTACTCGTTAGTTTAGATAATGAATGGGCCGAGGATCTAGAAAGATATCGTTAAAGAGTTTATAGGAGTGACATTTCTGTCATTGGAGAAATGTCGCTTTTTTGTTACAATGAATTTTACTTGATATACATCCAGAAGCAAACTATTCAATATAGAGAAAATTCTAAGCTAGTAGGCCCATAGGGTCAATCGGTGCTGATGCAACTTGAAGAATTTTCTATCAGTACGGTGTATGACGATAACAGTTTTAAATAAGGGGGAAAGAATGTCCATTTTGTCCATTAGAAATATTTCAAAGTTTTACACTTTGGACGGTAAACATCAAGAACAGGCTTTAAAGAATATAAACCTGCAGATTGCAAAAGGTAAAATTACAGCGATTTACGGGCCGTCAGGCTGTGGCAAAACTAGTTTGCTAAACATCATCAGTGGTCTAGATAGACAATATGAAGGAGTTTTAGAATTTAAAGGGGACTCCCTCCGTGACTTATCAGAGATTGAACTAACTCAATTTCGTAAAGATAAGATTGGATTTGTGTTTCAAAACTTTAATCTCATTCCTCATCAGTCTGTCTTGGACAATGTCAAGCTGCCTCTCTATGTCAAGGATTTATCTGACAGGGAGATGACAATGATTGCAAAGGAGCAATTAAGTAGCTTAGGAATGGAACCTTTTATGGCTAAAAATGTTAAACAACTTTCTGGCGGGCAAAAGCAACGCGTAGCAATAGCGCGTGCACTGGTAAATCAGCCTGATATGATTGTAGCAGATGAGCCAACGGGTTCGCTGGATTCTCAATCCCAAGGAATGGTATTGGAAGTATTTAAAAATTTAGCCCAAACAGGGAAAACAGTATTGATCGTAACCCATAATCCAGAGGTTGCTGAATATGCAGATGTGATTATCAAAATGAAGGATGGTGAAGTCGTTGAAGAAGTCAAAAAATAAAGGATTATCATTGAAAAACAAATTCAAACTTTCTTTAAATAACTTTATGGAAAGAAAGTGGCGTAACCTATTGATTGCGCTAGCAACCTCAATCGGTTTTGTAGGAGTCTTAATTTCTTTCGGCTTGGGAAATGCATTGATTTCGATGATTGATGAAAATACGAATGGAGGTCAAATTCCTTCTCAAGTTCAGATTGCATTAAACACAAAAAATGTTGGACGAGGCTTTTTGAACCAAGATGATAAGAACTATATCACGGATACAGTTGGAAAAGAAGCTATTAAATATTTGGAGAGTCCTTTTGGGATGACCATGTCAAATATTACTATAGATGGGCAAGAAATGGATCTGAGTCAAACGATGCCTTCTTATGCTCAAGTAGTGAGTCTCTATGAGGATACAAGTATTTCTGTTAGTAGTAATGAGGCGGACAAAGTATTAGCTGGTTCCCTCTATACTAATGCAAATGAACAGGGCTTGACGATTCCAAGCAGTTTACTAAAAAGTTGGAATGAACAGACAGGAAAAAATCTGACGGCTAGTGATATTATTGGCAAATCAGTCTCAGCAAGCATTGTAGAAAATGCTGCCGAAGCTAGCAAGACTGCTCAATTTCAAACAAAGATTGTACGTGTAATCAATGATGAAGATGACATGGAGGATAGTAACAGTTTCATGCCGTCTCATCAAATGGAAACGATTTTGAAAGAAGCTGGATTTACAAAAGCTGTATCTTATTTTATCTTGGAACTCAAAGATCCATCACAGACAAAAGCGGTAACAGAAGAATTACAGAAAAATAAGAAGTATACTGTTCTTTCTCAACAGAAGGTTCTTGATATTGTGATTACTTTTATTCGTGTCATTCAGGGATTGTTGATTGTGCTTTCATCACAAGCTATTGTGGTAGCAGCGGTCATGATTGGTATCATTATTTACATCAATATCATGCAACGTTCTAAGGAAATAGGTGTCATGAAGGCAGTTGGTTATCAAAATCGCGATGTCAAAGGAATTTTTATTTACGAGGCTATTTGGATTGTAGGAATCGCCTTGCTGCTGGCATTTTTGATTGCACAAGGGGTGGGAAGTTTGGCGAATGCGGTTGTAAATCACTTTTACCCATCCATCACGAAGGTTTTTGAATTAAATCTTCTATCTATTTTAGGAACTCTAGCTTTTGCTCTATTACTTGGTTATGTCTCAGCCTACTTCCCAGCACGTAAAATTAGTAAAATGGATCCTGTAGAATCGCTACGATATGAATAGTAAGGAAGCTCTTGATTTATAACCTGAAAAAGAAACTAACATAGAAAAACAATGCCCGTACTTGCAATTAAACTTAAATAGTTATATAATAGGTTTGTTGAAAGGTGATTTGTAGTGATTCAAGTTACTCTTTTCACAATAAAAATTTCATGATTTTCATAAGGAGGAAATCACTAATGGTAGTTAAAGTTGGTATTAACGGTTTCGGACGTATCGGTCGTCTTGCTTTCCGTCGTATCCAAAACGTAGAAGGTGTTGAAGTTACTCGCATCAACGACCTTACAGATCCAGTTATGCTTGCACACTTGTTGAAATACGACACAACTCAAGGTCGTTTCGACGGTACTGTTGAAGTTAAAGAAGGTGGATTCGAAGTTAACGGTAAATTCGTTAAAGTTTCTGCTGAACGTGATCCAGAACAAATCGACTGGGCTAACGACGGTGTAGACATCGTTCTTGAAGCAACTGGTTTCTTTGCTACTAAAGCAGCTGCTGAAAAACACTTGCACGCTGGTGGTGCTAAGAAAGTTGTTATCACTGCTCCTGGTGGATCAGATGTTAAAACAGTTGTATTTAACACTAACCATGACGTTCTTGACGGTACTGAAACAGTTATCTCAGGTGCTTCATGTACTACAAACTGTTTGGCTCCAATGGCTAAAGCTCTTCATGACAACTTCGGTATCGTTGAAGGTTTGATGACTACTATCCACGGTTACACTGGTGACCAAATGGTTCTTGATGGACCACACCGTAAAGGTGACCTTCGCCGTGCTCGTGCTGCTGCAGCTAACATCGTTCCTAACTCAACTGGTGCTGCTAAAGCAATCGGTTTGGTTATCCCTGAATTGAACGGTAAATTGGACGGAGCTGCTCAACGTGTTCCTGTTCCAACAGGTTCTGTAACTGAATTGGTAGCAGTTCTTGAAAAGAACGTTACTGTTGATGAAGTGAACGCAGCTATGAAAGCAGCTTCAAATGAATCATACGGTTACACAGAAGATCCAATCGTATCTTCAGATATCGTAGGTATGTCTTACGGTTCATTGTTTGACGCAACTCAAACTAAAGTTCTTGACGTTGACGGTAAACAATTGGTTAAAGTTGTATCATGGTACGACAACGAAATGTCATACACTGCACAACTTGTTCGTACTCTTGAATACTTCGCAAAAATTGCTAAATAATTCTTGAGTCGATAGAAAGCAAGGCCTCTGGCCTTGCTTTTTAAATATTTAAGAATGAATGACACAATCATCCATTCTTTTTTAATTCTGTTTCAAAAGTGTTCGAGAGGGCAGTAAAACTCAATTTTTCTAAGGTGAGTGGATGAGTAAAGGAAAGTCGAAAGGCATGAAGCATGAGTCTTCTCGTTTTTGATTGAGTATTATAGAGAGGGTCGCCCAGGATTGGGAAGTTATGATGAGAAAGATGCACACGGATTTGATGGGTTCGCCCTGTCTTTAGTTTGCAACGGACAAGGGTAGTCTGATTTGGAAATTGCTTTAATCTGCTTACATGCGTTTCCGCATATTGCCCATTTTTTGCATCAACTATTCTTTTTCTACAATCATGACGATCACGTCCGATTTTATCCCTGAAAACAAACTCTTTGCTGCTGATATTTCCGTCAACAAGTGCCCAATATTCTCGAGAAATCTCTTTTTTCTCTAATAAGCGGTTGAGAATGGGTAGGATAAAAGGATTTTTAGCAAAGAGGACTAAGCCGCTGGTTTCCATGTCCAAACGATGAACGACATAACAGGTCTGGCCAACGTAGACACTGACATGGTTAAGAAGAGCGATTTCGTTTGGTTGATTACCGTGTGTTTTCATCCCCTCAGGTTTGTTTACAATAATCAAGTGTTGGTCTTGATAAACTTCCTGAACTAGGTCTGGATTTCCCCAAAGGATTTCCTTTGTGGGATAATCTTCCTCGTCAAAAGTCAACTGGCAAACATCTCCAGGATTCACCATCTCGTTCCAGTGAACTTCTTCTTGGTTTATCAAAATATGTTTCTTGATTCTCAAAAAATGCCGGATTTTTCTAGGGATGAGGAGTTGTTCCTCTAGTAATTGTTTCACCGTCATTTGAGGTAAAGAGGCGGGTAATGTAAATGTGAATTTCATACAGATATTGTAACAAAAAAAGCCCCATTTGGATAGGAAATAGCTAAATTCTTGAGTTCCTATGATGAAGATGATAAAATAAACGCATGAAATTAGATAAATTATTTGAGAAATTTCTTTCTCTTTTTAAAAAAGAACCAAGTAAACTAGAGGATTCTGATTCGACTAGTTTACGTCGCTCTCGTGGTGATAGAAAAAAATTAGCCCAAGTGGGTCCAATTCGAAAATTCTGGCGTCGATATCATCTAACAAAAATCGTCGTCATACTAGGATTGAGTGCAGGTTTGCTAGTCGGAACCTATTTGTTTGCTGTAGCCAAGTCAACCAATGTCAACGATTTGCAAAATGCCTTGAAAACTCGAACTCTTATTTTTGACCGTGAAGAAAAAGAGGCAGGTGCCTTGTCTGGCCAAAAGGGAACCTACGTTGAACTGACTGACATCAGTAAAAATTTACAGAATGCTGTTATTGCGACAGAAGACCGTTCTTTCTATAAAAATGACGGGATTAACTATGGCCGTTTCTTCTTGGCTATTGTCACTGCTGGACGTTCAGGCGGTGGTTCTACTATTACCCAACAGCTGGCTAAAAATGCCTATTTGTCACAGGATCAAACCGTTGAGAGAAAAGCGAAAGAATTTTTCTTGGCTTTAGAATTGACTAAAAAATATAGCAAGGATCAGATTCTAACTATGTACCTTAACAACGCCTATTTTGGAAATGGTGTGTGGGGTGTAGAAGATGCGAGTAAGAAATACTTTGGAGTTTCTGCATCAGAAGTGAGTTTGGATCAAGCTGCGACTCTGGCAGGGATGCTGAAGGGACCGGAATTGTATAATCCTTTGAATTCTGTAGAAGATTCTACTAATCGTCGCGATACTGTTTTGCAAAATATGGTTGCAGCGGGTTATATTGATAAAAACCAAGAAACCGAAGCTGCTGAAGTTGATATGACTTCGCAATTGCAAGATAAGTATGAAGGAAAAATTTCAGATTACCGTTACCCCTCTTATTTTGACGCGGTGGTTAATGAAGCCGTTTCTAAGTATAATCTAACAGAGGAAGAAATCGTAAATAATGGCTACCGCATTTACACAGAGCTGGACCAAAACTACCAAGCAAATATGCAGGTTGTCTATGAAAACACCTCACTATTTCCGAGGGCAGAAGATGGAACATTTGCTCAATCAGGAAGTGTAGCTCTCGAACCGAAAACAGGGGGAGTTCGTGGGGTTGTCGGTCAAGTTGCTGACAATGATAAAACTGGATTCCGTAATTTTAACTATGCAACCCAATCAAAACGTAGCCCTGGCTCTACAATTAAGCCTTTAGTTGTTTATACGCCAGCAGTTGAGGCAGGTTGGGCTTTGAACAAGCAGTTGGATAACCATACCATGCAGTATGACAGCTATAAGGTAGATAACTATGCAGGAATCAAAAAGAGTCGAGAAGTTCCCATGTATCAAGCCTTGGCAGAATCGCTTAATCTACCGGCTGTTGCTACTGTTAATGATTTGGGTATTGATAAGGCTTTTGAAGCAGGCGAAAAGTTTGGACTCAACATGGAAAAAGTCGACCGTGTTCTTGGTGTCGCCTTGGGAAGCGGTGTTGAAACCAATCCTCTGCAAATGGCTCAAGCATATGCTGCCTTTGCAAATGAAGGTTTAATGCCTGAAGCGCATTTTATTAGTCGAATTGAAAACGCTAGCGGACAGGTTATTGCAAACCATAAAAATTCACAAAAACGGGTGATTGATAAGTCTGTAGCTGATAAGATGACCAGTATGATGTTGGGGACATTCACCAATGGAACGGGTATTAGTTCATCGCCTGCAGACTATGTCATGGCAGGGAAAACTGGGACAACTGAAGCTGTTTTTAATCCTGAATACACAAGTGATCAGTGGGTAATTGGTTATACTCCAGATGTAGTGATTAGCCACTGGCTTGGTTTTCCGACCACTGATGAAAATCACTATCTAGCAGGTTCCACCTCAAATGGTGCGGCTCATGTCTTTAGAAATATTGCAAATACCATTCTACCTTATACACCAGGAAGCACCTTTACAGTTGAAAATGCTTATAAGCAAAATGGGATTGCACCAGCTAACACAAAAAGACAAGTACAAACCAATGATAATAGCCAGACAGATGATAATTTGTCTGATATTCGAGGACGTGCGCAAAGTCTAGTAGATGAGGCTAGTCGGGCTATCTCGGATGCTAAGATTAAGGAAAAAGCTCAAACAATATGGGATTCGGTAGTCAATCTATTTCGCTAAGATGCTTGTCAAAGCCTAGCTTTCTTGTTATAATAGATAAGATGGAGGCGTTATGGCACTAAAAAAAGCAAGCCTAGCTTGTGCGGTTTGTGGTTCGAGAAACTATTCAATCAAGATCAGTGGAAACCCCAAGCCTACACGACTAGAAGTAAATAAATTTTGTAAGCATTGTGGTAAGTACACTACACACAGAGAAACGAGATAGGAGAGAGCGATGCGTTTTATTGGAGATATTTTTAGACTTCTTAAAGACACAACATGGCCAACTCGCAAGGAAAGCTGGAGAGATTTTCGTTCTATCATGGAATACACTGCTTTCTTTGTTGTGATTATTTATATTTTTGACCAGTTGATTGTTTCAGGTTTGATTCGATTTATTAACATTTTTTAGAAGAGTAGTGAAAGTACACTAAAAATCTTCTATTTATGAAAGGAAATATCATGGATAGTTTTGATAAAGGGTGGTTTGTTTTACAAACTTATTCTGGTTATGAAAATAAGGTAAAAGAAAATCTATTACAACGTGCACAAACCTACAATATGTTGGATAATATTCTACGCGTTGAAATTCCAACACAAACTGTGCAAGTTGAAAAAAATGGAAAGAGAAAAGAAGTAGAAGAAAATCGCTTTCCAGGTTATGTTCTTGTAGAAATGGTCATGACAGATGAAGCTTGGTTTGTTGTTCGAAATACACCAAATGTTACAGGATTTGTCGGATCACACGGGAACAGATCAAAACCAACTCCATTATTGGAACAAGAAATTCGTGACATTTTGGTATCTATGGGACAAACTGTTCAAGAATTTGATTTCGATGTTGAGGTTGGCCAAACCGTACGTATTATTGATGGTGCTTTTGCAGACTACACTGGTAAGATTACAGAAATTGATAATAACAAAGTGAAAATGATTATCTCTATGTTTGGTAATGACACAGTTGCAGAAGTAAACCTAAACCAAATTGCAGAATTGTAACCCAAAGAGAGGCCAGGCCTCTCTTTTTTGTACAGTTGAGGCGGTAAAGGGTGCAGAATGGATGAAATGTGCCAAAAGTGTTTCTGAATCTGTTAGACTGTAAACAGAAAGGGGAAGATTATGCTTAAAGAATTGTATGAAGAAGTCCAAGGAATTGTATATAAGTGTAGAAATGAATATTACCTTCATTTGTGGGAGTTATCGGACTGGGATCAAGAGGGAATGATATGCCTACATGAATTGATCAGCAGAGAAGAAGGTTTGGTAGAAGATATCCCTCGTTTAAGGAAATATTTCAAAACCAAGTTTCGGAATCGGATTCTAGATTATCTCCGTAAACAAGAAAGCCAGAAGCGTAGATATGATAAAGAGGTTTATGAAGAAGTGGGTGAGATAAGTCATCGTATAAGTGAGGGAGGACTCTGGCTAGATGACTATTATCTCTTTCATGAAACACTAAGAGATTATAGAAACAAACAAACTAAAGAGCAACAAGAAGAGTTAGAACGCGTCTTAAGAAATGAACGCTTCAGAGGACGTCAAAAAGTATTAAGAGACTTACGTATTGTGTTTAAAGAATTTGAACTCCGTACACACTAGGAAGTCATGCAAAAAAAATGAAAAAAATTAGAAAAAGATGTTGACAAAAAAGAAAAAGTCGGTATAATAGTAAGAGTTGAAAATACCAACTCTGGTC
>CAJNCI010000013.1 GCA_905221215.1 bacterium | reverse complement strand
TTTCCACTGGTTTTTACGATTTTTATCAGACTAACTTCCACTTGTACTAGCGGTGGAACTTAGTTTGGGAATTTACCCTTTTTCTAATGTAAGCCCTATCTACGATACTGTTTCAAGAAACGAGTCATCTTTTCTTGGATTTGGGCTAGTTCATCAACACGCGGTAGGTAAACGATACGGAAGTGGTCTGGTTCCTGCCAGTTAAAGCCTCGACCATGAACCAAGAGAACCTTTTCCTGCTTCAAGAAATCAAGGACAAACTGCTCATCATCATCAATACGGTACATGTTGCGGTCGATTTTCGGGAAGATATAGAGCCCAGCCTTTGGTTTAACAGCAGACAAGCCTGGAATATCTTGAATAGCATTGTAGATGAAGTTTCTTTGCTCATAGATTCGTCCACCAGGAAGAAGCAATTCATCGACTGACTGGTGACCACCCAAGGAAGTTTGTACGACTTGTTGGGCCAAAACGTTAGAGCAAAGGCGCATATTGGACAACATATTAAGCCCTTCGATATAGCCTTTAACATGTGTCTTAGGACCAGACAAGACCATCCAACCCACACGGAAACCAGCGATACGGTGAGATTTTGACAGACCATTCATGCTGACACAGAAGACATCTGGTGCCAAGCTCGCCACAGGCGTATGCACATGTCCATCCATGACCATGCGGTCATAGATTTCATCCGCAAAGATGATCAAATCATTTTGACGGGCAATCTCAATAATCTCCAACAAGAGTTCCTTAGGATAAAGGGCTCCAGTTGGGTTGTTTGGATTGATAAGGACGATTGCCTTGGTATTGGAAGTGATTTTTGACTTGATATCGTCAATATCTGGGTACCATTCTGCAGCCTCATCACAGATATAGTGAACGGCATTTCCTCCAGCTAAGCTGACAGCAGCTGTCCAGAGAGGATAGTCTGGCATAGGTACCAAGACCTCGTCTCCGTTGTCCAAAAGCCCCTGCATGGACATGACAATCAACTCACTGACACCATTTCCAAGGTAAATATCATCAATATCCACATTGGGGAATTTCTTCAATTGGCAATACTGCATGATGGCCTTACGGGCTGAGAAAATCCCTTTAGAATCAGAATAGCCTTCACTATCACGCGCATTCATAATCAAGTCATGAATGACCTCATCTGGCGCTGTAAAGCCAAATTCTGCTGGATTTCCTGTATTCAGACGTAAAATCTTTTCTCCGTTTGCTCGCATCCGCATGGCTTCTTCCAAAACAGGGCCACGGATATCATAAGCAACATGCTCTAACTTACTAGACTTGTTATATTCTTTCATCTTGTTTCCTCAATTCATCAGGATAGTAACATTATACCACTAGAAAGAGAATGGGACAAGTTTGCTGAAATGTGTTACTAGATTCGGATAGAAGAAAAGCCTCACTAAAAGCGAGGCCGAGACAGCGGTGATAGCAGGTAGTTTGTGAGAGACACATCACATACCAAAAGATAAACCTAGAAAAAGCAAGCCTAAAAAAGAGTCATAGAGAAGATTGAACATGAGGAAAAGCCCCCATATCATCAAGTAATCCCAGCGACCACTTCGTTTTGCAATTAGAAATAATAGCAGATGGTAGAGTAGTTGAAAGACTAAAAAGGCAATAAAACCTGGATAGAGAAGCGGAATTAGTTTCTCTAATTGCCAGATCATAATCACTTCTACCAAGACAGAGGCTAGGATGATTCCATAATAAAGGAAATTTGATTTTTTTGATTCTTGAAAAGAGTTTTTCATCATTCTCCCTCCCTTCACTTCTTTCCTGCTATCCTTTCTTTTATTTTATCATATATTTATATAGATTTAAAACACTAACATTCTTTTGAAAAAATACTTTTTTTGCTTTACTTCTATAGTGAAAAGGTTTACAATTATAGTAAGAAAATTTCAGGAGGTTTCATTATGGCACAACGTTACCAAAATATTATGGTCGCAATCGATGGTTCTAAGGAAGCGGACTTGGCTTTTGTCAAGGGAGTTCATTCTGCTCTACGAAACGACGCTAAGCTCACCATCGCTCATGTCATTGACACACGCGCACTCCAAAGCGTATCCACCTTTGATGCTGAAGTTTATGAAGAACTCCAAGTCGACGCTGAAAGTCTGATGAAAGAGTACGAAAAACGTGCAAAGGATGCTGGTGTGGCTGATGTTCACATCGTTATTGAAATGGGAAATCCAAAGACTCTCTTGGCACGTACTATTCCAGATGCTGAGGAAGTGGATCTCATCCTCGTTGGCGCAACTGGTCTCAACGCCTTTGAACGCCTCTTGGTCGGTTCTTCATCTGAATACATTCTCCGCCATGCTAAGGTCGATTTGCTGGTTGTGAGAGAACAAGAAAAAACCTTATAATCACGAAAAAAGGAGCTCAGCGCTCCTTTTTGTTTACTATTTATTTCTCTCTTTATGGCGTTCGTAAGCCTTAAGCTGGCGCTGCAATTCCTTTTTAATAGCAGGTTCTGGAGCATATTTTTCTTCCCAATCATCTGGTTTCAAGATTTTGTGGGTCACTGGATCGAAATGAGCCTTGCCATCTGGGAAAATTTTCCCCATATTGGCCTGATGGACAATGTCAAAAATACGTTCTGGGTCCACCCCCATCAAGACAAAACTACCGTAGGTGAAGTAAAGTGTGTCAATCAAGGCATCCACCTGCCCTACCAAATCTTGCTGGGCAGGCGTCTTCTTGGCTACTTTATCTGCTGCCTTATCAAGGGCCTGATGAAGTTGCGATAGAGCTTGACCAAAGTCTTCTTCAGAAGGGCTGGCAGCTCGAACAAACTCCACCAATTCTTCTATTTTAAAGCCAGCCCTGTGGGTTGCACCTTCTAAATCCCAAGCTCGAGGTTCTTCTTGAGTCCGTTCATCCATCATGTGGTGGAAGGTCTTGACCTTATTGAAATGATAGTCACGGCTGACAAAGACTTTTTCTGAGGCCAAAACACCAAAATGTTCCAAGGCCTTGTGGATTCCATCTTGCTGATTGCTGGTTGTGATATGCTTGGCCACTTCCTTAACACTGCTACTACCATTTCCCATAGCAACTGACATACCGACACCCGCAAGCATTTCAAGGTCGTTATCCGAGTCACCAAAGGCCATGACTTGATTGAGGTCAAAGCCATATTCTTTCCCGACTCGGCGAATGCCTTCCAATTTAGAATTTCCTTGATTGATGACATCCGCAGCAAATGGATTGCTACGGGTCAATTTCAAGTCTTGAAAATCTGCTGCCGCCTTCTCAGATTCTTCTGGTGTCATCAGCATCAAAACTTGGTAGATAGGTTGATTCATCAGGTGAAGCAGGTCTTCTTCCTTTTGGGGAACAACCTTGCTGACCATACGATTAAAGGAATGACTCACCGTTCTAGTTAAAACAGAGGGAACGAAGCGACTGATTCGTTGAGAAAAAGAACCCAGACCAAAAGACATGATTTTAGAACCCAACATGGCATCCTTGGTCCCTAGGGCAATCTCCTTGCCCTCTTTTTTAGCATAGCTAATTAGCTGGCGCAAGTGTAACTTGGAAATAGGGCTCGTGAACAAGACTCTGTCTTTAGTAAAGATATACTGTCCATTATAGGTTACCGCAAAGTCCAGATCCAAATCATCCATCAATTCCTTAACAAAAAAAGGTCCTCGTCCTGTCGCTACTCCAACCAGCACCCCTTGTTCTTTGACAATCTTAATCGCGTCCTTAGTGGATTTCAAAACACTCTTGCGATCGTTAACCAAGGTTCCATCGATATCAAAAAAAACAGCTTTGACTTCCATCCTATCCCAATCTCCCCTTTTGTGATACAATGATTATACCACATTTCAGAAAGAGTGAGTAAATCATGCCTAAGAAAATCCTTGTTTTACATACAGGTGGGACTATTTCCATGCAGGCCGATGCCTCTGGCGCTGTTGTGACGAGTTCAGATAATCCCATGAACCATGTGTCCAATCCACTTGAAGGAATCCAAGTCCACGCCTTAGACTTTTTTAACCTGCCAAGCCCCCACATCAAACCCAAGCATATGCTGGCCCTCTACCAAAAAATCAAAGAGGAAGCAGATAACTACGATGGAGTGGTGATTACACACGGGACTGACACTTTAGAAGAAACAGCCTATTTCCTTGATACCATGGAAGTTCCCCACATGCCTATCATACTAACAGGAGCCATGCGCAGCTCCAACGAACTCGGTAGTGATGGGGTTTATAATTACCTAAGTGCTTTACGAGTTGCCAGCGATGACAGGGCTGCTGACAAAGGAGTTTTGGTCGTTATGAACGATGAAATCCATGCTGCCAAGTATGTTACCAAAACGCATACAACCAACGTCAGCACCTTCCAGACTCCAACACACGGGCCACTTGGTCTGATCATGAAACACGAAATCCTCTACTTTAAAACAGCTGAACCTCGTGTCCGCTTTGACCTTGATCACATACAAGGATTAGTCCCTATCATCTCTGCTTATGCTGGTATGACAGACGAACTGATTGATATGCTGGATTTGGAACAATTGGACGGTTTGATTATCCAAGCCTTCGGAGCTGGTAATATTCCCAAAGAAACAGCTCAAAAATTAGAAAGCCTTCTGCAAAAAGGAATCCCAGTCGCCCTGGTTTCACGATGCTTTAACGGTATCGCTGAGCCTGTTTATGCCTACCAAGGTGGGGGCGTGCAGTTGCAAAAATCTGGTGTCTTCTTTGTTAAAGAACTCAACGCCCAAAAAGCCCGCTTGAAACTCCTCATTGCCCTCAATGCCGGACTAAAAGGGCGAGCTTTGAAAGACTATATGGAAGGCTAAGTCTCTTCTCCAGAAAGCAAAATCAGGAAATCTGCACGATTCCCTGATTTTTTCTATTTCCGTTTTCGTGTCGAACGACGTTCTGTCAAACCATGAGGTAAGAGAACTTCACGTTCTTCCAACTCTTCCTTGTGCATAATCTTAGTCAACATACGCATACTAATAGCACCAAGGTCATAAAGAGGTTGGGCAATAGTTGTCAAGTTTGGACGGGTAAAGCGTGAGATTTGTGAATCATCACTAGTAATGATTTCAAACTCTTCTGGCACAGACACACCCTTATCAGCCAAACCATTCAAGACACCTGCTGCCAATTCATCACCTGTTACAACTGCTGCAGTTGCATTTGATGAAATCAAGCGTTCTGCCAAGGCATAGCCGTCTTCATAAGTGTATTTAGACTCAAATACCAATCCTTCGCTATAAGAAATGCCTGCTTTTTTCAAGGCTTCCTTGTAACCAACCAAACGAACCTTACCATTGATGTCATCCACTAGCGGACCGCTAACAAAAGCAATGCGCTCATTTTCTTTAGCAAGGTAGGTCACTGCGTCAATCGTAGCTTGTTTGTAGTCAATATTAACACTTGGAAGTTGGTGTTCTACATCTACTGTTCCCGCAAGAACAACTGGTGTTCGAGAACGAGAAAACTCTGAACGAATTTTTTCAGTCAAGTGGTAACCCATAAAGATGATACCATCTACTTGCTTAGAAAATAGTGTATTGACAACTGACACTTCCTTGTCATCATCCTCATCACTATTAGCAAGAACGATATTATACTTGTACATTTCAGCAATATCATCAATCCCTTTAGCAAGCGTTGAGAAATAACCATTAGTAATATTTGGAATCACAACACCGACAGTGGTTGTCTTCTTACTTGCAAGACCACGCGCCACGGCATTTGGACGGTAATCCAAACGATCAATTACCTCAAGCACTTTTTTACGAGTATTCTCTTTTACATTTTTATTGCCATTAACTACACGGCTAACCGTCGCCATTGAAACCCCTGCTTCACGGGCGACATCATAAATCGTTACTGTATCGTCTGTATTCATTCCATTTCCTTTCTATATCATACCTCACGAGACTCTAAAAAAAGAGACGGTATGAAAATTTCGTTTTCATGTTTCTACTTATTCCATTCTATCACTATTTGTAAACACTTTCAAGTATTTTTTGAAGATTGTTTGAAAAAAATTTCATAGAAAGCCTAACTTTTAAAGAAAAAAATCACCTTTTCTTGATTTTTAATCCTATTTGCTGTATGATAAGGGAAAAGAAAGGGGGCAGAAATATGGCTTTTACCAATACCCACATGCGGTCGGCTAGTTTTGGAATTGTTACCAGCTTGCCTGATGATGTTATTGACTCTTTTTGGTATATTATCGACCATTTCTTAAAAAATGTCTTTGAATTGGAAGAAGAACTTGAGTTTCAATTGCTGAATAACCAAGGAAAAATTACCTTCCACTTCTCAAGCCAACACCTCCCTACAGCCATTGATTTTGACTTTAATCATCCTTTCGACCCTCTTTATCCCCCGAGAGTTCTGGTTTTAGATATGGATGGTAGAGAGACTATCCTCCTCCCAGAAGAAAATGACCTATTTTAAAAACTCTAGTCTTCAGTTGCAAACGACTGAAAACTAGAGTTTTTTATTTTTTCAAAGCATCATACAAGTTACGGATAGGTTGCTTTAATGTCGGATGGATAAAATGAGGCGCAATTTCTTGTAGAGACTCAAGAACAAAAAGGCGTTCTGCTATGTAAGGATGAGGCAGGATGAGGTCGTCTGTATAAAGAATCTGGTCCTCCACAAAGAGCAAGTCCAAATCAATCAAACGAGGTCCCCAATGAATTTCTCTCACCCGTCCCATCTCTGACTCAATAGCCAACAAGGTTTCTAACAAGACTGAGGCAGGTAGCCAGGTTTCCACCTCAACCACTTGATTAGCAAAGCTATCCTGCTCCACTCCACCCCAAGGCTCCGTCGCTAAGACACTGGACTCTTGGAGAATATGGATGCCACGAGCTCGCAATTTATCAATAGCTCGCTCCAAGTTCGCTTGCTTATCCCCCATATTACTTCCCAGAGCGATAAAGGCTCGTTGCTTACGGCGATGGATGGTTACAGAGCAAGTATCTAGTGGCAAATGCACTGGTGCCCAAGGCTTTTTCAGTTCCAGCTTTATTTCTTGGACAAGAGGATAGGTCTCAAAGGTACGTTCTACCAACTTGTAAGCTACCGTTTCAATCAAATCCTCACTCGTTTCCTGAAACCAAGACGTCCACTGCTGACACAGTTCTCCGTAATGGACAGAGGCTGTTAAATCCAAGTCTGTCGCCGCCTTGGTCATATCATAGGATAGGATGGCTGAAACGACAAACTTCTGCCCCAATTCTTTCTCACTAGGAAAAAGACCATGATAAGCAAAAATTTCCAAATCCTTAATCTGCAGTTGATCCATAATGATTCCTTTCTAGAAAAATCCGCTTGAAGCGGATTCTTTTTATAGTCCCATTAAACGATAAGCCTGATCTCTTAGGTCCTTATCTGTTTCAAATAGACCACGAGCTACTGTTGTCAAGGTAGCAGTGCCTGGTTTTCTGACACCACGCATACTCATACACATATGTTCTGCCTCAATGACAACAAAGGCTCCTTTAGCACCTAGATACTCCATCAAGGCATCGGCCACTTCGATATTCAAACGTTCTTGAATTTGTGGTTTTTTCGAATAAACTTCAACCGTACGGGCAAGTTTGGACAAACCTGCCACACGGCCATCTGGAATGTAGGCTATGTGCGCTCTACCATAAAATGGCAAGAAGTGGTGTTCACACATAGTATGGAAAAAGATATCCTTTTCTACCACCATATTATCATCAATAATCTCAAAGGATTTTGACAAATGTTCCTCCGCTGTTTGACCAAGACCTGAAAAAATCTCTTGGTACATACGAGCCACACGAGCAGGTGTTTCCTGCAAGCCCTCGCGGTTAGCGTCCTCTCCGACAGCCTCGATAATCATTTTTACAGCTGCTTCAATCTTTTGTGTATCCATTTTCGTTCTTCCTCTCCATCAGATAGGCTCTCACTTGGCTCAAGAAATACAAGGAACCTGTGACAATCCTAACTGTTTGTTTCTCTTCTTTTTTATCTGTCAATTTCTGCTCTAGAAAATCCTGCCAATCTTGGTAGCTGAGATTTCTAGACTTAGCTGCCTCTTCCAGCACGCTTTCATCAGTCGCCCGACTATCGTCAAAATGTGTCAGGGTAAGCTCGGTATCTGGCATGGCCCCCAGCAAGTCCAACATATCCTCTAAGGCCTTGGTTTTGATACAAGTAAAGAGAATTTCCTTATGATAATCCGCAAAGCGTTCTTGCAAGGTTGCTAATAAAGCCTTGATAGCGTGAGGATTGTGGGCTCCATCCAAAATCATCAATGGTTCACTTGACACGACCTCCAGACGCCCTGGCCAACTTGTTTCTTCCAAGGCTTGACCAAGCAAGTCATTGCTTGCTAGTTCTCGACCATCTTCTTTACAAAAAGTATCAAGTAAAGCTATGGCCATCCCAGCATTCTCTATCTGGTGCAAACCAAGCAAACCAGTCTGGAAGCGACCTTGTCTGACAGAACTGGTATAGTCAAAGACTTCCCCTGTCACCACACTTTCTTGATGACGAACCTGATAATCTGTCCCATAGGCAAGTCTCGGCGCATCTTTCCCTTCCGCAATGCGGTCAATCACAGCCAAAGCTTCTGGAGCGATACGACCTGTCACCAAGGGAATACCTTGTTTGATAATACCAGCTTTCTGCTCTGCTATAGCTTCTAAAGTGTCACCAAGTAGGGCCACATGATCCAGTCCAATAGTTGTAATTCCTGTCAAAATGGGCTGGCAGACATTGGTACTATCCAAAAGCCCACCCATGCCCACTTCCATAATGGCCACATCTACTTGCTCTGAGGCAAAGTAGTCATAGGCTATGGCTGTGATAATCTCAAATTCGGTTGTCCCCTGCAAATTGGCAGCCACTTCTCCTTCAAGCAAAGACTGATAGTCTGCCATGAGGGCTTCTAGCCTCGCTTCTGGGATAGATTCCCCATTGATGCTAATCTGGTCTGTGTAATGAATGAGATAGGGCGAGCTGAAAACACCCACTCTCAGCCCCATCTTTTCTAGCATATTTTTCAAAAAAGCAATGGTCGAACCCTTGCCGTTAGTCCCTCCGATATGGATGACCTTGAGTTTGAGATGGGGATTGCCACGCAAAGCTAACAGTTCCACCATTCGTTCCAAGCCAAAATGCGGTTGATCCGTCCGGTAGTTAGCAATCCACTGATTATTTTCAAATTCTTTCATCTTATTTATATTGTTTTAAATCTAAATTTTCCGCTTCATCAGCCAGACGAATGGCGGAGGCAATTTCAACTGCCATCCTGTGACTAGCTACGTCATGCACGCGCACCACTTCCACACCCTGTCTCACAGCGATACTGGTTACATGAGCTGAAGCCGTATCTCGATTGCGGAAACCAAGTTCTGTCTCAGGATTGACTTCAAAACCATTCTCTTCTAGGATATTGATGACAAACCGCTTGCGCGAAACTCCAAGAAAGATTGGATAGCCTTTCTGATGGAGTTTATCCAGGTCTCGTAAAAGAAGCAAATTTTCTTTCTTAGTCAAACCAAAGCCTATTCCTGGATCCAACAAGATATTTTCTTGTGCAATCCCAGCTTCCTCTGCTCTCGCTAGTGCTCGTTCAAAGAAAGTCTCCATCAACTCTTCGATTGGCAATGTTTCAAAGTCAGCTAACTCTTCCTCTGTAAAAGTTTGACCAAAGCCAAAATGAGGAAAGATGAGTGAGCTAGGATGCTGAGGTCGCGCCATGACTGGATTAAACATGATGACTACTTTCGCTCCAGCCTTAGCTACCACATGGGCCATTTTTTCATCACCCATAAGACCAGTGATATCATTGACTAGATTGGCACCAGCAGCCAAAGCAGCCTCTGCTACTTGACTTTTCCAAGTATCAATAGAGATGAGGACATCACTTTCCTTGCGAATCGCTTTAATCACTGGAACAACACGCTGGATTTCCTCTTCTATCTCAACATAGCTACTTCCCGGCCGAGGCCGAGTCGATTCTCCACCGATATCGAGCATACTAGCCCCTTCTGCTATCAATTTACGAGCCTGCTGGAGTGCCTGCTCAAGAGCAAAAAATTGGCCACCATCCGAAAAGGAATCTGGGGTTACATTGATAATTCCGCAAATAGCTGTCTTTGCATGATTTACTTTAGTTGACATATCGATCACTCCCTCAAGGCTTTTCACCATATTATTTCTCTATTTTACCATAAAAAGAAAAAGATGGACACGATTGCATTCATCTTTTTCCCAGTAGAAACAAGTAAGCAATTGTCAAAAATCTTATACTCTTCGAAAATCTCTTCAAATCGCGTCAACGTAGCCTTGCCGTACATATGTGACTGACTTCGTCAGTCTTATCTACAACCTCAAAACAGTGTTTTGAGCAGCCTGCGGCTAGTTTCCTAGTTTGCTCTTTGATTTTCATTGAGTATTAAACAGAAATCCCTAATGTCCGACTCATAATGACCACAAGAGCTAGCAAACAGAAAGCCACCCCATTAACAATCATGTGAAGTAAGATCGACATTTCCAAACGTTTGGTCTTATAGGCTGTCCAAGACAGAACTGTCGACATACCTCCATAAATCAATAAAGAAGGTAAATTACTTGGTTGATGCAATAAAGCAAACACAATCGTACCGACTACAAATCCCAAGTTCTCTTTTCCTCGGAAAATCTTTTTAGGAACAATCCCACGGCACAAGATTTCCTCACAAATCGGAGCAAGCAAGGCTAGCAAGAAGAAACTGGAAATCAGAGAACTATTTTGAACCATATCGTTAATCTGAGACTGATTACTTGTTGTCGTCTCATTTGACAGTTGTAACAAGATAGAACCAAGTATATTTGAACAGATAATGACTAAATAACTCAAGCCCAAGCGTGCCAAATCCTTAGCTCTAAAAAAAGAAAAATTAAAACTTGCTAACTGCGTTTTACGAGCTCCAATGATAAATAGCGCTAAAACCACGATTGAAATACCAGCAACTATCAGCCCTGACTGTAACAGTGGTACTTGATGTAAAGCTAAAATTTCAGTAACTGCTAAAGGAATCTGATATAAGATTGTCGCTAACAAAAAGACCAAAAGCCAACCTGCACGATTCAACAATTCTTTCCACATACTTTTCTCTTTCATCACCGATCTCCTTTGTATTAAAAAAGGGGGAAAATCCCCCTGGGTAATTCTGTTATAAGGCCATGCTGATGTAGTTAAGGATAAACAAGGCATCCAAAATCCAAATCATGACATGAACATCTTTAGCTTGACCTTTGACAATCTTAGTCAAAGTGTAAGTCAAGAAACCAACTGCAATCCCTTGAGTGATAGAGTAGCTGAATCCCATAAAGATAGATGTGAAGAAGGCAGGAACTGCTTCAGACATATCGTCCCAATGGATATTTTTCAAGCTAGCCAACATCATAATCCCAACGATAATCAAGATTGGAGCTGTAGCGGCTGTTGGTACGATCGCTAGAAGTGGGCTAAAGAAGCTTGAGATCGCAAAACAGATTGCCACGACCAAGGCTGTCAAACCAGTACGTCCACCTGCACCGATACCAGCAGCAGACTCAACATAAGTCGTTACGTTTGAAGTACCTGCGATAGCACCAATTGAAGTACCAATCAAGTCAGAGTAAAGAGCCTTATCCAACTTAGCTGATTGGTGATTTTCACCATTTGTCGCTACGATACCAACTTTTTCACCTGTACCGATCAAGGTACCAATTGTGTCAAAAATATCTGTCAATGAGAAGGCAAGAATGGCCATCAGAGTTTCAGGCAAGCGAGCTGTATCTGAAATCAAAGCTCCCAAACCTTCTGAACCAAGAGCTGCACCAAAGACTGTCTTCAAGTCTTCAAAGGCTGCACCAACATGGTTATTAGCAAAATCGATACTAGACAAATCTACCAAACCAACTGCGATAGCAAGAACAGTTGTTGTCAAGATAGAGAGGATAATTCCCCCTTTAATCCCTTTAATGACAAAGAAGATAGTAATAGCAAGTCCTGCAAGAGCCACCAAAACAGCTGGATTATTAAAGCTGACCAAGCCTGGAACTGCTGAAGCATTTGCTGTAATCGCTGCTTGAGCCTTGTCAGCCCCTTCTCCTGCAACCGTATAATTTCCTGGATCGATAGAGAATTTCAAAAGCCCAGCATTCTTAATTCCCACGTAGGCAAGGAAGACACCGATACCAGCTGAAATAGCTGAACGAAGGGCATTCGGAATCGATTCAATGATCATTTTACGAACATTTGTCAAGGTAATAATCAATGAGATAATTCCACAGATGAAGACCATAGCTAGGGCTTCTTGCCATGAATAACCAAGTCCGAATACAACTGTAAAGGTAAAGAAGGCATTGAGTCCCATACCTGGCGCTTGAGCATATGGCAAGTTAGCATAGAAGGCCATCATCAAGGTACCAGCAACTGCACCGATAATCGTTGCGAGGAACACACCCTGAGCAGGCATTCCTGTTTGCGAAAGAATTTGTGGGTTTACAAAGAGAATATAGCTCATTGCAAAGAAAGTTGTTAAACCAGCGAGAACCTCTGTACGAACGTCTGTACCGTTCTCTTTTAGTTTAAATAATTTGTCCATTATCAATCTCCTTTTAATTTTTACGAACAATAATAGAATTATATCATTTATCATTCACTTTTTCAATATCTTTGTTTGATTTATTTAAGAATTTGATGAAATTTCTTTTTTTGTTTCGAATCTGCTTTTCTGCCTGCTTTCTGTTATAATAGTAGACATCTTATCTGAAAAGACACTAGAAAGGTCCCTATGACGAAAAAAATTATTGCAGTTGACCTGGATGGAACCCTGCTCAACTCAGACAGTCAAATTTCTGACTTTACCAAAAAAACCATCAAAAAAGTTACTGAAAAAGGCCATCAAGTTATTATTACGACAGGGCGCCCTTACCGTATGTCAAAAGATTTCTACCGTGAACTAGGCTTAAACACTCCTATGATTAATTTCAACGGCTCCCTTACTCATTTACCAGACCAAGTTTGGGATTTTGAAAAGTGTTTGACTGTAGACAAAAAATATCTTTTAGATATGGTTCGACGTTCAGAGGACATTCAAGCCGATTTTATCGCTGGAGAATATCGTAAAAAATTCTATATCACAAATCCTAATGAAGAAATTGCCAATCCCAAACTATTTGGTGTAGAAGCTTTCCAGCCTGAAAATCAATTTCAACCTGAGTTGGTAACCAAGGACCCAAACTGTATTCTGTTGCAAACCAGAGCCAGTGACAAATATGCCCTGGCAAAAGAAATGAACGCCTTCTACCAGCATCAACTGTCTATCAATACCTGGGGTGGTCCACTCAATATCCTTGAATGTACCCCCAAAGGTGTCAACAAGGCCTTCGCCTTGGACTACTTGCTCAAGGTAATGAATCGTGACAAAAAAGATTTGATTGCTTTTGGAGATGAACACAATGATACCGAAATGCTCGCTTTTGCTGGGAAAGGTTATGCCATGAAAAATGCCAACCCAGAGTTACTCCCTTATGCCGATGAACAAATTTCCTTGACAAATGACCAAGACGGGGTTGCCAAAACCCTGCAAGATTTATTCTTATAACCTATACTGATACTCAATGAAAATCAAAGAGCAAACTAGGAAGCTAGCTGTAGGTTGCTCAAAGCACTGCTTTGAGGTTGTAGATGAAACTGACGAAGTCAGCTCAAAACACTGTTTTGAGGTTGCAGATAGAACTGACGAAGTCAGTAACCATATATACGGCAAGGCGAAGCTGACGTGGTTTGAAGAGATTTTCGAAGAGTATGACCAGCTTGCGAGCTGGTCTTTGTGCTCTTTTCACAGTCTCATCAACCAGTTAATCGATTGTTCTATTTTTTACCCCCAAAACCTTGGAAAAGGCTTTCTTTTGTGATATACTTCACATATAAATACAAGAGAGCTCGTCACACTCGACTCTGTTGACACAAAATCAATCCAGTCCCGTTGTCCCTGTTCTCGGCCAATATCAAGGAGGATAGCTATGAAAGCTGTTGTTGTAAATCCAGAAAGCACTGGTGTTGCTGTTGAAGAAAAGGTACTCCGTCCACTTGAAACTGGAGAAGCACTTGTAGAGATTGAATACTGTGGTGTTTGCCACACTGACCTCCACGTTGCCCATGGTGACTTTGGTCAAGTACCAGGACGTGTTTTAGGACACGAAGGTGTTGGTATCGTTAAGGAAATTGCTCCAGATGTTAAAAGCCTTAAAGTTGGCGACCGTGTCAGCGTTGCTTGGTTCTTTGAAGGATGTGGAACTTGCGAATACTGTACAACTGGCCGTGAAACTCTTTGCCGGACAGTAAAAAATGCCGGCTACTCAGTAGACGGAGGTATGGCTGAACAATGTATCGTAACTGCAGACTATGCTGTCAAAGTTCCTGACGGACTTGATCCAGCCCAAGCTTCTTCTATTACATGTGCTGGTGTGACAACCTATAAAGCCATTAAAGAAGCAAAAGTTGAACCAGGCCAATGGGTTGTTCTTTACGGTGCTGGTGGACTTGGTAACCTAGCTGTTCAATACGCTAAAAAAGTATTCAATGCTCATGTCATCGCAGTTGATATCAATAACGACAAACTTGCCCTTGCAAAAGAAGTCGGTGCTGATATCGTTATTAACGGCCTAGAAGTTGAAGATGTACCTGGACTCATCAAGGAAAAAACTGATGGTGGAGCTCATTCAGCTGTCGTAACTGCTGTATCTAAAGTTGCCTTCAACCAGGCTGTTGACTCAGTTCGTGCCGGTGGTCGCGTCGTCGCTGTTGGTCTTCCTTCTGAAGTGATGGAACTCAGTATCGTCAAAACCGTTCTAGATGGAATCCAAGTTATCGGTTCGCTTGTTGGAACTCGTAAAGACTTGGAAGAAGCCTTCCAATTCGGTGCAGAAGGTTTGGTAGTTCCAGTTGTCCAAAAACGTCCAGTAGAAGATGCGGTTGCAATTTTCGAAGAAATGGAAAAAGGTCAAATTCAAGGACGTATGGTACTCGATTTCACCCACTAATCTAATAAAAACCTATTTTAAAAGTTGGAATGCGCTTCCAACTTTTTTATATTAAATTTTTAAATATGGGTTCAAAAAAACTTCTCTAAAACTCAATATATCAATATTTTCAGATGTAATCTTTTTAATTATTTTATGATAAATAGTTGATTTTTAGATGAAAACGGTTTATACTTAAAAAGTCTTAAAGTTTTCTTAAAAGAAAACTGAAACAACAAAAAGGAGGAATGACAATAATGAGTATCGGAATCATTATTGCGAGCCACGGCGAATTTGCTGCGGGTATTCATCAGTCAGGATCTATGATCTTTGGTGAACAAGAAAAGGTTCAAGTTGTAACCTTTATGCCAAATGAAGGTCCTGATGATCTATACGCTAAGTTTAATAACGCTGTTGCTGCATTTGACGCAGAAGATGAGGTTCTAGTTTTGGCTGACCTTTGGAGTGGATCTCCATTCAACCAAGCTAGCCGCGTGATGGGAGAAAATCCTGAGCGTAAGTTTGCCATCATCACAGGACTGAACTTACCGATGTTAATTCAAGCCTACACAGAGCGCCTCATGGACGCTACTGCAGGTGTAGAAAAAGTCGCTGCTAATATCATTAAAGAAGCCAAAGATGGCATCAAGGCTCTTCCAGAAGAGCTAAACCCAGTTGAGGAAGTGGCAAGCGCTGCAGCTGCTCCAGTTGCCCAAGCTGCTATTCCAGAAGGAACTGTCATCGGAGACGGTAAACTCAAAATCAACCTTGCCCGTCTAGACACTCGTTTACTTCACGGTCAAGTTGCAACTGCTTGGACTCCAGATTCAAAAGCAGATCGTATCATCGTTGCTTCAGATAATGTAGCTAAAGACGAATTACGTAAAGAATTGATTAAACAAGCAGCTCCAGGTAAAGTGAAAGCAAACGTTGTTCCTATCCAAAAACTAATCGACGTTGCAAAAGATCCTCGCTTCGGAGGAACACATGCCCTTATCTTGTTTGAAACACCTCAAGATGCCCTTCGTGCAATCGAAGGTGGCGTGCCAATCAAAACTCTTAATGTTGGATCAATGGCTCACTCAACTGGTAAAACAATGGTTAACAACGTTTTGTCTATGGATAAAGAAGACGTTGCTACATTTGAAAAAATGCGTGACCTTGGTGTTGAATTTGATGTACGTAAAGTACCAAATGACACGAAAAAAGATTTGTTTGACTTGATCAACAAAGCAAACGTGCAATAATCGATTTTATGAAAGGATTTTAAAGATGTCTATTATTTCTATGGTTTTAGTAGTCGTTGTAGCCTTCCTAGCAGGTCTTGAAGGTATCCTCGACCAGTTCCAATTCCATCAACCAATCGTAGCTTGTACCCTTATCGGTCTTGTTACCGGTAACCTTGAAGCAGGGATTATCCTTGGTGGTTCTCTTCAAATGATCGCCCTTGGTTGGGCTAACATCGGAGCTGCCGTAGCTCCTGACGCTGCTCTTGCTTCTGTTGCTGCTGCCATTATCATGGTTCTTGGTGGCGACTTTACTAAAACAGGTATCGGTGTTGCCCAAGCGGTTGCTATCCCTCTTGCAGTTGCTGGTCTATTCTTGACTATGATTGTACGTACACTCTCTGTCGGATTAGTTCACACTGCTGATGCTTCTGCTAAAAAAGGTGACTTTAAAGCAGTTGAACGCGCTCACTTTGTCGCACTTCTTCTTCAAGGTCTTCGTATTGCAGTCCCTGCAGCACTCCTTCTAATGGTACCAACTGAAACCGTACAAAGCATTCTAAATACTATGCCTGATTGGCTTAAAGACGGTATGGCTATCGGTGGTGGTATGGTCGTTGCCGTTGGTTACGCTATGGTTATCAACATGATGGCAACTCGTGAAGTATGGCCATTCTTCGCTATCGGTTTCGTGCTTGCTGCCGTGTCAGATATTACTCTAATCGGATTTGGTGCTATCGGTGTTGCTATCGCTCTTATCTACCTTCACCTTTCTAAAACTGGTGGAAATGGTGGCGGAGGAGCCGCAACTTCTAACGACCCAATCGGCGATATCCTAGAAGACTACTAAGATAAGAAAGGACTGAAAACATCATGACTGAAAAACTTCAATTAACTAAATCAGATCGTAAAAAAGTTTGGTGGCGTTCAACTTTCTTACAAGGTTCTTGGAACTATGAACGTATGCAAAACTTGGGTTGGGCTTACTCATTAATTCCAGCTCTTAAAAAACTCTACACTAAAAAAGAAGATCAAATCGCTGCTCTTGAACGCCATCTTGAATTCTTCAACACTCACCCATACGTAGCCGCTCCAATCATGGGGGTTACTCTTGCACTTGAAGAAGAACGTGCTAACGGTGTTGAAATCGACGACGCTGCTATCCAAGGGGTTAAAATCGGTATGATGGGACCTCTTGCTGGTATTGGTGACCCAGTATTCTGGTTTACAGTACGCCCAATCCTTGGATCACTCGGTGCTTCACTTGCCCTTACTGGTAATATCTTAGGTCCAATCCTCTTCTTCGTTCTTTGGAACTTGATTCGTATGTCATTCTTGTGGTATACACAAGAGATTGGATACAAGGCTGGATCAGAAATCACTAAAGATATGTCTGGCGGTATCCTTCAAGACATCACTAAAGGAGCTTCTATCCTTGGTATGTTCATTCTTGCTGTCCTTGTTCAACGTTGGGTAAATATTAAATTTGCTTTCGATGTTGCCAAAGTTCAACTAGATGAAAAAGCTTATATCCATTGGGATAAATTGCCAGAAGGATCTAAAGGTATCCAAGAAGCATTCGCACAAGTAGGACAAGGATTGTCTCAAACACCTGAAAAAGTTACTACTTTCCAACAAAACTTGGATATGTTGATTCCTGGACTATCAGGACTACTCCTTACTTTCCTTTGCATGTACTTGCTTAAGAAAAAAGTATCTCCAATCACTATTATCCTTGCACTCTTCGCAGTGGGTATTGTGGCACATGTTCTTCACATCATGTAATCAAACAAATCGAGTAGGGGATAATCTCTAGCCCCTCTCACACCACCGTACATGCCGTTCGGCATACGGCGGTTCAACTAACTTTTAACGCATGTCGTTCAAGGTAATAATCCAAACACGAAACCAGTCCACGTTTTTCAAGGACTGGTTTTGATATAGCACGTTTAAGTACCGACTTCTGAGCTACTAATTGATAGTGGTCGCCCCAGCCAGATACCTTATCTGCTATCCATTTAGGAACTCCTAACTTAAGCAATCCCCATAATCGTCTAGATTTCTTCTTCCATTGCTTCCAGATAATCACTCGTAGACGAGTACGCAAGCGCTCATCTATGCTGGTGACTATACTTTTCATATTTCCCAATGAGAAATAGTTTATCCATCCTCGAATAGATAAATTCAGTTGCTCAATACGTCTTGTTAGGTCTATACTCCATCTCCTCTGTGTTAGTTTCTTCAATCTAAGCTTAAATCTCCGAACACTATCTTGATGGGGACGACTTTTCCAACCGTCTGATGATTTCCAGAATCCAAAACCTAGATATTTCAACTCTCTTGGTCTGGTAATCTTAGTCTTGGTCATATTTACTTTCAAACCTAGTCGTTTCTCAATAAAACGACTGACTGAATACATCACACGCTTAGCGGAGGCCTCGCTTCCGACCGTAATCACACAATCATCTGCGTAGCGCACAAATCGAAGTCCCCTCTTTTCTAATTCCTTGTCCAATTCATTAAGCATGATATTGGATAAGAGAGGAGATAAATTTCCTCCCTGTGGTGTGCCAACTAGCGTTTTATGACGCTGGCCATTAATGATAACACCTGAATGAAGATACTTACGAATCAATGATTCCGTATCTCCGTCTTCGATAATATTATGTACTAAGGACATCAATCTATCTTGAGGAACCGTATCGAAAAATTTCTCTAGGTCTATATCCACTGTCCACTCATAGCCGTCATTTAAGTACTCTAAGAGCTTCATGATGGCTTTTTCACATGACCTACTTGGTCTGAATCCATAGCTCATATCTGAGAAATGGGGTTCACAAATGGGGCTAATGACTTGGACAATGGCCTGTTGAATCATTCTATCCATAACTGTTGGAATTCCTAGTTGACGGATGCCTCCGTTTGGTTTGGGAATCTCAACTCTGAGAACTGGTTGAGACTTATATTTTCTCTGTTTTATCAGTTCCTTAGTCAGGCGCCAGTTTTGTCTGAGATAATTATCCATCTCTTCGATAGTAATTCCATCAATCCCAGCTGAGCCCTTATTGGATTTTACTTGATTGTAGGCTTTAAGCATATTTTCGCGTGATAATATCTTATCTAGCAATTTTGACATGTGCGTATTCCTTTCTTGTTTTGGTGCCTGAGGGACATCTTATATTGGTGAACCTTCACCCAGTCAATACGTGACAGAGTCCAGTTCTATCAGATCGCTCGTTTACAGACACAAGTGAAGTAGGATTACTTCGATTAGTTGGTCACCCCTTCGCTCCACTTCCATTACAGAAGCTTCATCACTACTATGGGTTCGGCTGACTTCTCATGATTCGTTGTTACTACGCTTTCAGCGCTCATGAGACCTCACGGGATAAGTCGTACATCTTTCCTCGTTTACTCTCGTGATTTACGCATATAGGTTACGACTACCTTTTTGGACTTTAGAGTTTGAGGGCCCCTTATCCGCTATATACGCCTTACTATCACGTTCCTGTTCGTAGAGCCACGATTTCGCTATCCCTTCCTCTCCCCGCTACCTCACGATAGTCAGGCTTGGGAATCGCTATTGGGTTCACCGGTAGCAGGTGCCCACCGAGGACTTACACCTCAGATATACGACATGCCCGTCGTACCTTAAAAGGAACCAGGTTCTAAGCCTGATTCCTTTTTTCTATACTTTTATTCTGCCAAGGCTCCCATTGGATCCCAAGGTGCGAGTACAATTGGTTCTGCTTCATAGGCAGCTTGTTCTTCTGCTGTCAGCAATTCTTTGCGAACAACGATTTGATATGTATATTCGTCCATCCAAGCGTCTGAGGCAACAAAGTAACCATCTGTACCGACCTTGTCTCCCCAAGAGTTTTCAACCTTCCACTTAGTTGATTTGCCATTTTCATCCAAATCAACACCTGTCAAGACCATGGCATGGGTCATCAAACTTTCGCTGTAGTCCAAACGTCCAGCCTTGTCTTGAGTGAGTTTAATGTCCATGCTTGATTCAAAGTCATAAACATCTGTCGCAAGGATTCCAGCTTTTCGGTTGCTGAGCTGGCCGACATCAGAACCAAACCAAACAGTTTCTCCTGTTTGCATTTGGGCAATCGCCAATTCTTTCAAGCGCTCCATCGGTACGTTGATGTAGCGAACTGCACGGCTACCAACCACATTTCCCAACATCTCAACTGTGTAAGATTGGCCGTAAGGCTTGTCATCAGTTGGTGCGTTGATAACAGAAACATAGTCTTCTAGAGGAAGATTGACATATTTCTTGTAAAACTCTTGTGGAGTAATGCTCTTTTCGCTTTGGTAGTTGTTATCCTTATCACGATAAGCAAAGTCAAATTTACGTGGTGGAAGGCCTAGTGACATAGCAAGGAAATTAAAGATTTCTTGCAAGAGGTCTTCTTTCTTAGCTTGAACAGTCGCTTGGTCTGCGCCAGAAGCAAGCAAATCACGCAAGATTTGGGCATCTTGACGAAGCAATTTGTTAAGGATTGCATTTAACTCACGGCTACTGCTAGATGAAACTGACTCAGGATAAACAGACTTGGGAACAACACCGTATTTTTCAAAGAGGGCAACGACCATATCCCATTGACCGCCATCTTGTTGGGGAGTTTGAAGTAGGAATTTAACCTTACGGCTCGTCAAATCTTGGTCCGCAGTCGCAATGACTTGCTCCAAGAACCAGTTTGATTTCTCATACTTATCCCAGAAGAAAGTATGGGCCTGTGACAACTCAAAGTTTTCCAATTTGTATTGCGAGATGAGTTTGTGACGGAAGGTGTTAAGGGCCGCAAACATCCAGCACCGACCAGACGCTTTCTGGTTGGTGACCTTGTCTTTGGTCAAGTCCAATGAGAAAACGGGTGTGTTGTCTACATGGCTTTGGCGACGTTCTAGGGCTGCAAAAATTCCGTTATGGCTAGCAGCATTTTCAATCGCTTGGTATTTGACATTTGCTTCATAGTTAGCAAATAATTTATCAGTAAATGATTCTTGAATCGCGTTCATAGAGTCCTCCTTTTATTCTACAGTCTATTATAACTCTTTTCACAAAGTAAGCAACTGAAAAACATAAAAGGCAAAGATATTCTTCCTCACCTTTTTCTGATATAAACCCAATTAAGCAATACTCGCAAGAAGAACTTCTAATTCCTCCTTGGTCAAGCGACGCCATTCTCCTCGTTGCAAGTTCTCGTCTAAAATCAGAGTTCCCATAGTCAAACGTTGTAGGTCCACTACTTCCTTGCCACAGTAAGCCACCATACGCTTAACCTGATGGAACTTCCCTTCTGCAATAGTCACACGGATTTGACTCTGATTCTTTTCTGAATCTACTGACACAATCTCCAGCTTAGCTGGCTGGCAGGTAAAGTCCTTGAGAGGAATACCCTTGGCAAATGTCTCCACATCTTCTTGGGTCATAATTCCCTTAACCTGTGCCAGATAAGTCTTATCCACATGACGCTTGGGTGAAAGAAGATCATGGGCAAGCTGACCATCATTGGTCAAGAGTAGAAGACCATGTGTATCAATATCCAAGCGCCCTACTGGAAAAACCTCCTTGGTCCGAGCAATATCATCCAGCAAGTCCAACACGGTTCTGTGCTTGGGATCCTCAGTCGCTGAAATAACTCCTTGGGGCTTGTTCATCATGTAGTAGACAAACTCTTCATACTCCAACACTTGCCCGTCAAAGCGAATCTCATCTATTTTTTCATCAATCTGCAATTTAGCTGATTTTTCTTTTTTACCATTTACCGTCACGCGCCCAGCCTTGAGCAAGTTTTTGACCTCAGTCCGACTTCCCACAGCGCAGGCAACTAAAAATTTATCTAATCTCATAGAACTATTATATCATATCAAAAAGAGGCTGGTACAATGATCAACCTCCTTTTCGTTTCATACTCTTCAAAAATCTCTTCAAACCGCGTCAACGTCGCCTTGCCGTATGTATGGTTACTGACTTCGTCAGTTCTATCTGCAACCTCAAAACAGTGTTTTGAGCTGACTTCGTCAGTTCTATCTGCAACCTCAAAACAGTGTTTTGAGCTGACTTCGTCAGTCTTATTTACAACCTCAAAGCAGTGCTTTGAGCAACCTGCGGCTAGTTTCCTAGTTTGCTCTTTGATTTTCATTGAGAGTATCAGATTTAAGCAATTAACTTCCTCGTCTCCAGAAAATCGCTAAGACAATCATGGAACCTAGTACTGCCGGAATAATGGCAGTTCCTGCTATTATCGGTCCCCAAGTCCCAAAAAGCAAGTGGCCTATAAAAGCACCAATCCAGCCCAGAAACATTTTTCCAAAACATCCCATTCGCTCTCCACGATTGGTCAAAGCACCTGCCAAGAGTCCCACTAGGAGACCAACAAACATACTTCCTATCATCTTGGCTCCTTAATTTGCCCAATCTCCGTTACGGAAGAGAGGCACACGTGTCCCATCCTCACGGATACCATCGATATCCATTTGGTTAGAACCAATCATAAAGTCCACGTGAACATCTGAACGGTTAAGTCCCGCAGCTTCAAGCTCCTCTTCACTCATCTCTGCTCCACCAACGACGCTAGTCGCATAGGCTGCACCAATAGCCAAGTGGTTTGATGCATTTTCATCGAAAAGGGTGTTGAAGAAGGTAATGCCTGACTGAGAAATTGGGCTTGGATCTGGTACCAAGGCACATTCACCCAAGGCACGCGCACCCGCATTTTCAAAGACAAGGTCTTTCATGACCTGATCACCCTTCTCAGCAGTAATGTCTACGATTTGACCATCCTTGAAGGTTACTTTAATGCCTTCGATGATATTTCCGTTGTAGCTAAGTGGTTTTGTAGAAGTGACATAACCATCTGCACGGCGGAAGTCTGGCGCTGTGAAGACTTCTTCTGTCGGCATATTTGGCAAGAATCCTTCTCCTTGCGCATTGATAGCACCAGCTGATTCCCAAACGTGGTTCTTCGGCAAGCCAAGTGTCAAATCAGTTCCTGGTGCTGTGTAATGAAGGGCTGAAAATTGTTCTTTATTAAGCATATCAGCCTTACTCTTGAGGATGGCTGCATGCTCTTCCCAAGCCTTAACAGGATCTGCTTCGTAGACACGGCAAGTTTTGAAAATTTGGTCCCAAAGGAGATCAACTGCCTCTTCGTCGCTCGCAGCATTTGGAAAGACTTTCTTAGCCCACTCAAGTCCAGCAGCGGCTGCTACAGTCCAGCTAACCTTATTGGATTGCGTTGCGATACGCATTGGTTTCATGGCAAGTCCCATAGCTTTAGCAGAAGCTGAAAGCTTGTCAGCATCCACACCGTTCAAGGCACCTGGGTCAGAAGAACGTACCCCAAGACGGCTAGCCTTGTTCTCCAAGAGATAGTTCATCTCAGCAATCTTGTATTCTGGCACATTGTCCAAACGTTCCATCGGTGCGTGGAGGAATTTCTCGCGGTTGATGACATCATCTGTCCACTGAACGATCACCTCATGCGCCCCCAAGGCATAAGCTTCTTTGACGATTAAGTGAGCCAACTCACGTTGCTCCACGTCGATAGAGAGAGCCAAAGTGTGACCAGGTTGCACGTTGATTCCGTTCGCAACCAATAATTTCGCATATTTTTCTAGATTTTCTTTAAAATTTGGTAAAACCATTTTATTTGTCCTTTTCTATTTTTATTTTTCTTTCAAAGCAGAAAATAATCCTGCCAAAGCAATAGCACCTGACAAGAGTGCTGTCGATAGAAGAATTGTTTCATCTGCCAGCTCTAACTGATAGTCAAAAACCTTTTCAGCAGGTTTATCTTCCGCAAAGATTCTAAGTTTCATGAGAACCCCCTTAAAATTTATTAAAACAAATGACTATGACTGCCTGTCCTAAGCAAGTTTAAAATCAATTCTTCCTTGTCTACTTTATAAACCAAAAGCCAATCTGGCTGGATATGGCATTCACGAACTCCTTGAAAATGCTTAGATGCCGTCAATTGATGATCACGATATCTAGCAGGAAGATCTTTTTCTTGAACAAGAAAATTTAAAACTTCTTCTAATAATTCTGCCCTCAAACCACGCTTCATAGCCAACTTAAAATCTTTTTTAAACTGTTTATGATAACGAATCTTAAGCACGCAAATCCTCCATCAAGTCAGAGACTGATTCAAAGGGTTGGCTCATATTACGATTTTGGTCTAAATCCGTTAATACCTTAAGCAACCTCCGATTCTCGTCTAGTCTGACATCGAAAGGTAATCCCTGATATTGAATAGCCTGACGAAGGAAAATATTGATAGCTGTTGTCATATCCATTCCCAGATTATTAAACACCTGTTGGGCCTGCTCCTTAACCTCGCTATCCAAACGAATGCTCATGCTCGTCTTTGACATACTCTCACCCTCTTTCTATCTATTATTTTAACAAAAAAGAAGGCTAATGTAAATCTATTGGATATACATTAGCCTTCGTCAGATAGATGATTAAACAATTTTTTAAAACAACTCATCAAACAAACTGAGCTGGTTATCCTCGGGCATATTTCCCAGAATCCCCATCTCATCCATCTTTTCAACCAATGTTGATGAGAGTCCACCGCGTTTGCGTAGTTCTGTTTTAGAGAGGAATTCTCCCTCTTCACGCGCTCGTACCAGTTGCTTGGCAACGTTCTCTCCTAGACCATCCATTGCTACAAATGGCGGAATGAGGGTATCCCCATCAATGAGAAACTCTGTTGCCTGACTACGGTAGAGATCTAGTTTGCCAAACTTGAAACCACGTTCCCACATTTCATTGACAATCTCAAGAGTTGTATAAAGATCAATTTCTACATTAGAGGCTTCATTGTTCTTCCGTTTTTCAGCAATTTCTTCCATTCTGCGCTTGATAGCATCCAAGCCTGCACCCATGGTCTTGATATCAAAGGCCTTAGCGCGGATTGAGAAGTAAGCACAGTAATAATAAATAGGATGATGAACCTTGAAGTAGGCCACACGCAAGGCCATCATAACGTAGGCTGCCGCATGGGCTTTAGGGAACATGTACTTGATTTTCCCACAGGACTCGATATACCACTCTGGAACCTTATTGGCCTTCATAGCTTCGATGTAGCCATTTCGCTCCTCTTCAGAAATCTTCAGCCACAAGCCCTTACGTACTCGTTCCATGATGGTAAAGGCCATCTTAGGCTCGAGACCAGCATGCATGAGGTAAACCATGATGTCGTCCCGACAACCAATAACGGTTGATAGGTCTGCAATTCCTTGCTTGATCAGATCCTGGGCATTTCCCAACCAGACATCAGTACCGTGAGACAATCCAGATAACTGTAGCAACTCCGCAAAAGTCGTTGGATGCGTCTCATCTACCATCCCACGTACAAAGTTGGTCCCAAACTCTGGAATTCCCAGCATACCCGTCGGAGTTCCGATTTGCTCAGGTGTTACCCCTAACACATCAGTCCCTGAAAAGAGGGCCATCACACCTTCGTCATCCATAGGGATTTCATTAGGATCAATCCCAGACAAATCCTGCAATTTCCGAATCATGGTCGGATCATCATGTCCCAGCACATCAAGTTTGAGAACGTTCTCATCGATATCATGGAAGTTAAAGTGAGTGGTCTGCCATTCAGCCGTCACGTCATCCGCTGGATACTGGACAGGCGTAAAATCATAGACATCCATGTAGTTAGGAATAACAACAATTCCCCCCGGGTGTTGTCCCGTTGTCCGCTTGACACCAGCCGCACCTTGGGCGAGGCGTTCCACCTCTGCATCACGATAAAACTTCCCGTAGTCTCTCTCGTAGCCCTTTACAAATCCATAGGCAGTCTTGGCAGCCACCGTACCAACCGTTCCCGCACGGAAGGCATATTCCTCACCAAAGATATCACGCACATCCAAGTGAGCGCTAGGCTGGTCTTCTCCCGAGAAGTTCAAGTCAATATCGGGAACCTTGTCCCCATCAAAACCGAGGAAGGTCTCAAACGGAATATCCTGCCCATTTTTGCTGAGTTTGTGGCCACACTTTGGACAGTCCTTATTAGGCATATCAAAACCTGAACCGTAAGAACCATCAGTTATAAACTCGCTGTACTGACACTGACCACAGACATAGTGAGGAGAGAGAGGATTAACCTCCGTAATCCCAATCATGGTCGCAACAAAACTGGACCCGACAGACCCACGAGAACCCACCAAGTAACCCCGTTCATTTGAGCGTTGCACCAGCATCTGCGATGCCAGATAAATCACGGCAAATCCATTCCCTAGAATAGAAGTCAATTCTTTTTCAATCCGCAAATCAACAATATCTGGCAGCGGATTTCCATAAATCTCAAAGGCTTTCTTATATGTCAACTCAGCGACTGTTTCTTCAGCCTTGTCGATAAAAGGTGTGTACAAATCACCTTTTACAACTTCAACAGGTTCAAAGGTCTCTGCCAAGGCATTGGGATTTTCAATAACCAGTTTCCGTGCTAAATCTTCTCCCAAGAAGGCAAATTCATCCAACATCTCATTGGTTGTTCTAAAATGAGCCTTTGGAAGTGGAGCCGGTTGGGCATGTTCACCATGACCGATGGTCCGGTTAATCATCGCCCCCTGTCCCAAACTACGGACAATGATTTCACGATAAATCTCTTCTTCTGGTTCGATATAGTGGACATTTCCCGTAGCCAGAACAGGCTTACCAAGACGGTCTCCCACTTCTATCAAACTCTTGATAATGGTCTGGAGTTCCTCCATATCCTTGACCTGCTCCTTAGCAATCAAGGGAGCATAGATAGCCGGTGGCATGACCTCAATAAAGTCATAATACTTGGCCACCTCAACCGCTGCATCCACACCTTGGGAAACAACCGCATCAAAAACTTCACCTTCTGAGCAGGCTGACCCTAAAATCAATCCCTCCCGATGGGCATCTAGAACCGTTCTCGGAATCCGTGGTACCCCTTCAAAATACTTGGTATTAGACAAAGAAACCAGTTTAAAGATATTTTTCAGACCCACCTGATTCTTGACATAAATGGTCGCATGCTTGATCCGAGCTTTTTTATAAGAATCTGGACTAATCAAATCAATGTTGAGTCTAGCTAGATTGGTCACACCATGTTTTTCTGCTACCTCTTTGATAAAGATGAAAAGCAAACGACCAGTCGCTTCCGCATCGTAGTTGGCCATGTGGTGATGTTCCAAGGCCACACCAAAACGCTTGGTCAAGGGGCCCAAACCATGACGCTTATACTCAGGATAGAGATTTCTAGCAAACTCCAGCGTATCAATAACTGGCTGACTAATCTTTGGAAGACCATGACGCTCATAGTTGGCATTCATAAAGCCAACGTCAAAGGTTGCATTGTGGGCAACTAAGACTGTATCCTTGCAAAACTCTTGAAATTCTTGCAGAACTTGTTCCAGTGGTTTAGCATTTTTGACATGATCATCTGTAATACCAGTCAACTCCGTGGTAAAGGCTGACAAGGGATGCCCAGGATTGATAAATTCATCAAATTCGGCAATAACATTCCCCTTGTACATCTTAGAAGCCGCAACCTGAATCAAATCATTATAGATGGCTGAAAGCCCCGTCGTTTCCACGTCAAAGACTACATAGGTTGCTTCCGACAAGTCCATCTCCACTTCGTTATAGACGATAGGGACACGGTCCTCCACGATATTGGCTTCCATACCATAGATCAGCTGGATTCCCGCTTTCTTAGCCGCCTTATAGCCATGTGGGAAAGACTGGACATTTCCATGATCCGTGATGGCAACCGCCTTATGTCCCCACTTAGCAGCTGTCGCAACAATCTCTTCGACCTCTGGCAAAGCATCCATAGTCGACATGTTAGTATGAGCATGAAACTCAACTCGACGCTCACCTTCTGGCATCAAATCCTTCCGCTCATAGTGAACAACTTCCTGCGCATCCTGCACGTTCATTGTCAAATCGCGTGTGAAGTTATTCATCTCCACATTCCCACGGACTCGGAGCCAAGAATTTTTCTTAATTAGATCAAATTTCTGAGCCTCTTCCTCATTTTTAACCCACTTTTGCATAGAAAAACTTGAAGTGTAGTCCGTCATTTTAAAGTTGATCAAAACACGACCTGTTCTGGTCACTTTTTGCTCCACATCAAAAACAACCCCTTCAAAGACCAGACGATTTTCCTCAGTCGTCACTTCGATCATAGGAGTAATCTCCGCCTTATCCAGCTTCGGTTTAGCGGCAGCTTTTTTGGCTTGAAAATCAAAGGCTGGCTTCTCTTCTACTGGAGGTGGTGCCATCTGTTCCAGTTGCTCCATAGCACGAAGCGCTTCCTCATTAGCAGCTTGAACAATCTGCTCATTTTCAGCATGAAAGGCTTCTTCCTGCTCTTGAGTCAGCACATCATTTTTCTCTACTTGACAGTTAAAAGTTGGAAAACCAAATTTTTCAAGTTGTTTGGCTAAATTAGGAAGATGATTTTTCTTAAAGTGTTCCTTATCAATCGCCTCTGAGCCTTCAATAAAGAGTTGATTGCCCTCAGCACGAACTTGCAGATTTTGATAAAGGGACTTAAAACCTTGACTAGCACATGGCCCTTCAGAAAAAGCCTCTCTATAATAGGCCTGCAAGAGTTGGTTTGAAAAATCTTGAGACAGAGCCTTGATTTCGAAAACAGCTTTATTGCCTGTCTTAGAAAATTCCTCACTCAATCCTTTCTTTAATTCTAAAAAGATTTCAATCGGCAAAATATTAGAAAATACGAAATGAAACTCCCATACCTTACTAATTTTATGAACTACAACTCGCTCAATATCAGCTTGTGACAAAGCAGGAGCCTGTCTCATTTCAGCAGGCATCCCCAGTTGATTCATCAAAATTTCAAAACTATTTGACATTCATTTTCCTCACATTATTCTCCTACTATTTTACCATATTTAGAGGTATTTTCTAAAGACAAAAGGAAGCCACTAAGTGACTTCCTTTTAGAGTGAGGACAGATTAGTCTTCACCTTTGTTTTTCTTAATGATTTCTTCTTGTACTGACTTAGGTACATCTTCGTAGTGGTCAAATACCATCATGAATGTACCACGTCCTTGAGATGCAGAACGAAGAACTGTTGCGTAACCGAACATTTCAGCAAGTGGAACGTAAGCACGAACGATTTGGCTGTTACCGTGTGCTTCCATACCATCTACACGTCCACGACGAGCAGTTACGTGACCCATAACATCACCAAGGTTTTCTTCTGGAACAGTGATTGTTACAAGCATCATTGGCTCAAGGATAGCTGGTTGTGCTGATTTAGCAGCTTCTTTAAGGGCAAGTGAAGCCGCAATCTTGAAGGCAGTTTCAGATGAGTCGACATCGTGGTATGAACCATCGTAAAGCTTAGCTTTAACGTCAACCATTGGGTAACCTGCAAGAACACCGTTAGCCATAGATTCTACCAAACCTTTTTCAACCGCTGGGATAAATTCACGAGGAACCACACCACCGACGATTGCGTTTTCGAATTCGAATCCTTTACCTTCTTCGTTTGGAGTAAATTCAATCCATACATCACCGAATTGACCTTTACCACCAGACTGACGTTTGAAGAATCCACGTGCTTGAGTAGAAGCGCGGAATGTTTCACGGTAAGATACTTGAGGAGCACCTACGTTCGCTTCAACTTTGAACTCACGACGCATACGGTCAACAAGGACGTCAAGGTGAAGCTCACCCATACCAGAGATAACTGTTTCACCAGTTTCAACGTTTGTTTCAACGCGGAATGTTGGATCTTCTTCAGCCAATTTTTGAAGGGCGATACCCATCTTGTCTTGGTCAGCTTTAGATTTTGGCTCAACCATCAATTGGATAACTGGTTCTGGAACGTTGATTGACTCAAGGATGATTTTAGCTTTTTCATCTGTCAATGAGTCACCAGTTGTAGTATCTTTCAAACCAACGGCAGCAGCGATATCACCTGAGTAAACAGTGTCGATTTCTTGACGGCTGTTAGCGTGCATTTGAAGGATACGTCCGATACGTTCACGTTTACCTTTAGAAGTGTTCAATACGTAAGAACCTGATTGAAGAACACCTGAGTAAACACGGAAGAATGTCAAACGACCTACGAATGGGTCTGTCATGATCTTGAAGGCAAGAGCTGCAAATGGCTCTTCGTCAGATGCTGGACGAGTTTCTTCTTCGTCTGTATCTGGGTTGATACCTTTGATTGCTGGGATGTCAAGCGGGCTTGGAAGGTAGTCGATAACCGCATCAAGCATCAATTGAACACCTTTGTTTTTGAAGGCAGAACCACACAATACTGGGAAGAATTCAACGTTGATAGTCGCTTTACGGATACCAGCTTTCAATTCTTCGTTAGTGATTTCTTCACCTTCGAGGTATTTCATCATCAATTCTTCGTCAGTTTCAGCAACTGCCTCAACCAATTTTTCACGGTATTCTTGTGCTTGGTCAAGGTATTCAGCTGGAATATCTTCTTCAAGGATATCTGTACCAAGGTCGTTAGTATAGATTTCAGCTTTCATCTTGATCAAGTCGATGATACCACGGAAGTCATCTTCAGAACCGATTGGCAATTGGATTGGGTGTGCATTTGCTTGAAGACGATCGTGAAGTGTGCTTACAGAGTAAAGGAAGTCAGCACCGATTTTGTCCATTTTGTTGGCAAATACGATACGTGGAACTCCGTACTCAGTTGCTTGACGCCAAACTGTTTCAGTTTGAGGCTCAACACCTGATTGTGAGTCAAGAACGGTAACCGCACCATCCAATACACGAAGAGAACGTTGTACTTCGATTGTGAAGTCCACGTGTCCTGGTGTGTCGATGATGTTTACGCGGTGGTTGTTCCATTGAGCTGTTGTCGCAGCAGATGTGATCGTGATACCACGTTCTTGCTCTTGCTCCATCCAGTCCATTTGAGACGCACCTTCGTGAGTTTCACCGATTTTGTGGATTTTACCAGTGTAGTAAAGAATACGCTCAGTAGTTGTTGTTTTACCGGCATCGACGTGAGCCATGATACCGATATTACGAGTTTTTTCAAGTGAAAATTCGCGTGCCATGAGGTTTGTTTCTCCTATTTATTTTTGATTTCTATTCTATTATAACACGATTTTAATAAAAACGGATAGGCAGGACCTACCCGTTGTCAATCTTTTCATGCTATTGTTGGTTTCAACTTACGAGATGGTAAGTTGAGTTGAACTCAGGCTAAAGTTAATTAGCCGATTTGAGCCGGAACGGGATGCTGTATGAAAAAGATAAACTGCTTTGTGTTCACAGAACACTGCATCAGTTTCCCATTTTTGCTTTGCATCCTTACTGTTCCTAGCATCATGATATAGTTGAGCTCAAGCTAAAAGTCTGGAGAAAAAGATGAATCTCATTGGTTGCAATCGCAACCTGCTTCGATTCCCTATTTTCTCTGGGACTTTCTTAACGCTTTCGCATCCTATCTTACCAACGGAAGTGTGCGAATGCACGGTTAGCTTCAGCCATACGGTGAGTGTCTTCACGTTTCTTAACAGCTGCACCAGTGTTGTTAGCAGCATCCAAGATTTCTTTTGCAAGACGGTCTTGCATTGTGTGTTCACCACGAAGACGAGCGATTGTTACCAACCAACGAAGTCCAAGTGTTGTACGACGTTCTGGACGAACTTCAACTGGGACTTGGTAGTTAGATCCACCAACACGACGTGCACGTACTTCAAGTACAGGCATGATGTTTTCCATAGCTGTTTCAAATACTTCAAGTGCATCGTTACCAGTAGCTTCTTTGATTTGCTCAAAAGCACCGTAAACGATTGAAGCAGCTGTACCACGTTTACCATCAAGCATAACGCGGTTGATAAGACGAGTAACTAGTTGTGAATTGTAAAGCGGATCTGGCAATACGTCACGTTTTGGAGCTCTATTTTTACGACTCATTTCTCTTTATCCCCTTTCCTTATGCTTTTGGACGTTTAGTACCGTATTTAGAACGGCCTTGTTTACGATCGTTAACACCTGCAGTATCAAGTGCACCACGGACGATATGGTAACGTACCCCTGGAAGGTCTTTTACACGTCCACCGCGAAGAAGCACCACGCTGTGCTCTTGCAAGTTGTGTCCGATACCTGGGATGTAGGCAGTAACTTCGATAAGGTTGCTCAAACGTACACGAGCGAATTTACGAAGGGCTGAGTTAGGTTTTTTAGGTGTCATTGTTCCAACACGAGTTGCAACACCACGTTTTTGTGGTGAAGAAACGTTTGTTTGAACTTTTTTATGACTGTTGTAACCAACGTTCAAAGCTGGTGATTTAGATTTTTCTACTTTTGATTTACGCGGTTTGCGAACCAATTGGTTAATTGTAGGCATCTACATTCTCCTGTGTTTTTTTATTTTTGGTGATGATACACTTGGTGACAGCTATCATCTGTGTGTACTTTTGCAACATTTGTCAGCACGTCCCTGTACACTCTTGAGAGACCAAAAGTAAAAAGTACCGTCTATTATTGTAACAAATTTTTCCCTTGCTTGTCAAGATATTTTTCTTTTTTATTATTAATTTTAGCTCTTGGTAACTTCTCAAAGTAACTTCCACTTGGATTAGCAGTGGAACTTAGTTTGGGAATTTACCAATTTTAGCTCTTTTGTACTGCTCCCAAAAGAAAGAAAAGGAGGAATAAGTCCCTCCTAAAGTTTGGTATTGTTCCATTCAATCCCATCAATTTTAGCACATAATGTTCAAAAAAATATTATATCATCACAACCAACCAGATTCTTTTGCGATATTAGCTGCCTCTGTTCGATTACCAGCATCTAGTTTCGAAAGAATATTGGTGACATAGTTTCGGACGGTTCCGTTTGATAAATAAAGTTGATCTGCAATTTCTTGGTTAGATAAGCCTTGAGCAATTCCCTTTAAAACGGCGATTTCTTGCTCTGTTAATGGATTGGGATGCGTCATCACCACTTCCATCAATTCAGGCGAATACTCCTTGCGTCCTTCAAGGACAGTGTGCAAGGTTTGCATGAGGTCCGCAATACTTCGTTCCTTTAATACATAAGCATTCACTCTAGCCTTGACCGCACGTTCAAAATACCCTGGGCGCTTGAAGGTCGTCACCACAACTACCTTTGTTTCTAGCTTTTCTGCTCGAATCCACTCCAAGACTTCAAGACCTGTCTTAACGGGCATCTCTACGTCAAGGATGGCGATATCCACAGACTCCTTTTCTAATAGTTGGATTGCTTCTTGCCCATTCTTGGCTTGAAGGACAGACTCCACATCCGGTTGAAGCGTGAGCAATTGACACATGGCATCTCGCAACATACTTTGATCTTCTGCAACAAGTAGTTTCATCTTAGTTTCTCTCCTTATAAGGTAGTCGAACTTGCACTTCCGTTGGCTGTTTCTGACTGATTACTCTTACTTCTCCTGAAAATGGAAGGACACGATCTCGGACTGTATGGAGCTCATCCCCCTTTATAGAAGCGAAGCCACAGCCATCATCTCTTACTGTTAAAACGAGTTCTTTCTCTGTTCGTTGTAATTTTAAGTAAGTCTTCGACGCTTTGGCATGTTTGATGATATTGGTCACTAACTCAAGCAAAATCATAGAAGCCGTTGACTCCAATTCCTGAGTAAGGCTAGCAGTATCTAGTTGGTTATCCGTTTCCACCTCAATTCCAGCAATTTCTAACATCTTTTTCACAGTCTCTAGTTCGGATGTCAAAGTTCTAGACTTAAGATTTTCCACAATGGTTCGCACTTCACGCATTGATTCTTTGCTAATTTGCTGTATTTCTCTTAATTCCTTTTCCACCTGTGGATAAGCCTGTATTTGAAATAACTGCAAGGCTAGATCAGTTTTAACACTAAGCATAGCAAAGGTATGTCCCAGACTATCATGCAAATCCTGACCGATACGATTGCGCTCGTTTTCTGCTAACAATAGATTTATCTGGATATTTTGCTTGGCCTGCGCTTCTTTCAAATCCTCGACAATACGAATCCGAACCAAGCCAAAAGTCATTAAATTGACAAACGTAAGAATTCCAAACAGATAGACTAGAAACTCAACTTCGATTTCCTGAAAAATCAAAAGTTGCCCCACAACAAGGACTTGAGCAAGGAGAAAAGTCCGGACATGTAAAGAATTAAAACTACGTACGCCGAAATGATAAATTAAGAGATTAGCAAGGAAAAAGAAGAACCAGATATAATTTACACCAACAAAGGAGGTATAGCCAGCTACATAGGCTAGCATGATAATCCAAAAGAGCCAGGATAAGCGCTGGCTCTTGGTGGTTAAAACGCCTAAGTAAGCCACTACAAATAGAATATCAATCAATAAATGCCAGCTAGGAAGCTCCCCAGTCACTACAGGAACGATGGGAAAAACCATAAAAATCAAACTGGCCCAATACATATAGTCTATACTTTTCAGTCTTTCAAGCATTAAGCATTCTCCTTATAACCTTGAAGGTAAATGGTCAAACCAAACAAAACTGCTGAAAAAACAAGTAGATAAACTGTGGCTGATAGATTGATGCCACCCTCGTTTAAGAAGGTCTTGAGCAACTCCATCAACTGATAGGTTGGTAGGCACTTCCCGATTGCTTGCATCCAGTCTGGAAATAAAGAGATGGGCATCCAGAGTCCGCCTAAAACAGCCAAGCCTAGATAAAGAAGATTGCCCACAACAGACATCAGCTGACTAGTTGGTAAGAGCGTCAAGGTCAAACCAATCGCTACAAAGGCAATACTTCCTACTATCAGCAAGAGAGCCGCCCCAATCCAATTTCCAAGAGACATATCCACACCTCTTACAAAATGCCCAACTGAGAAAACCACCAAGATTGAAACCAAATAATCAACCATCATACTTGTTATCTTTGATAGATAATATTCTACCATATTTACTGGAGTATGGCGTAATGTTTTCTGCCAGTTGTTGATTTTATCGGTATGTAAAACAGCTGGAAATGAAAACATGGCTGTCGACATCATGGAAAAGGCCGTCATAGAGATGAGGTAGTCACGCATAAAATTAGCTGGCCCATCTGGTGTATCCTGGTACATGCCTGAAAAGAATAAATAGAAGGCTGTCGGCATCCCTACGGATAATAGATAATAGACGAGTTGTCGTTTGGTCAATAGAAATTCTATCTTGTTTAGTGCGATCCATCGTTTCATCTTAGTCATCTCCCTTTTGTGTTTCTTCAAAGATTGTATCCAGCAAACTACGATTATTGACTTCAACTTCTTGTATGCTACATCCTGCTTGAACTAACCATTCCCAGAAAGCATCTGCTTCTCGAGTGACTACTTGTAGAGCATCTTGTTTTAGGACCCAGTTTTCAACCAAGTTTGACTGCTCTACGACTTCCTTGTAAGCTACAGGAAGGGTAAAGTGCTTTTCTATTTCCTCGCTACGCATAGCTAGAGGTGTCGTATCACGAATCAACTCTCCCTTATCTAAAACCAAAATCCGGTCAGCGGTGTGTTCCACTTCCTCAATATAATGGGACGAATAGAGAATGGTGACTCCTTGCTCTTTTAGATCCTGAATAATTTCCCAAAAACGTTGACGTGTTGAGGTATCCATGGCCGATGTAGGCTCATCTAAAAAGACTAACTTTGGTCGCCCAATTAAGGTCAAGATAAAAGAGAAGAGACGCTTTTGACCGCCTGATAATTTTTCTGCGAATTGCTCTTTTTGTTGCTGGTCAAACTGTAATAGTTGATCGATTTCCTGGTTACTCAAGGGATTTGGATTGATACGTTGAAAGAAAGCAATCAACTCTTTAACCGTTAGTTTTTGAACAATTACATTTTCCTGAGGGAGATAAGCCCTAGTATAGTCTAACTTAGAACTCGTCACTGGTAAACCTTGAATAGATACTTGACCGCTTGTGACCAGTTTATCTCCAAGCAAACAATCTAAGAGTGTTGTCTTTCCGGCACCATTTGGACCAATTAAGGCAACACATTCACCATCGTTGATTTCAAAAGAGATGTTCCGCAAGATCTCCTTGTCTTTTATTTTCTTACACAATTTCTCAACTTTAATCACAGTCATGAGATTCTCCTTTCAACCATTCCATTCCCATAGGGAAAACGACGAAAATCATAAATCCAAACCCCCAAGCACCACGAATAAATTGGTGAAGGAAGGCATGATCAAACCAACCTGTAAACATTTCTACCAACCATACCACTAGTGATAGTCCAATAAAAAGATAGAGAAACGCTTTTTTCATTTTTCAAACTCCTTTTTCACATCTCTGACCAATTTCAAACCTTCTCTGATAAGCCAAGACATCATTCCAAAGCCAGCAAAAAGCTCCCAAGGAAAATGGTAGAAATCCTCATCCAATCCCGAAAACATGAGATAGGTCATAACTCCTGCTGCTACTAAACTCACTGCTATAATCATTTTATTTCTCATCTCTTCTTCCTCCATTTCATACTTCAATTATAGTCTTTTGACGTTGGAGGAGCTAGATGCTTCTGTCACTAGGAAATATGACAAATGTCATAAAAGATTCTGTTCAAAATAAGCAAGATACACTATACAATAAAACACAAGTAGAAAAATCTAAGGCAGCCTCCTCAAAAGAAATATCAAACCCAATTCACACTATAATGTAAATTAATACACATTCAAAATCAAAAAAGCAGAAATTTTTATCATACAAACACATATATTATAAGTTGAATAAAACTCTTCTATTGCTTTCTTAAAAATTTATAAGTGCTATAAAATCTATTAAATTTCAATGTGTATAATTAACTACAGTATTATTAAACAAGGCAGGAAACAAAAAGTATACGCTGATTTTAAAGGAATTTTAGACGATTTTTGAAAGTCATATTTCTTCATTTGACTTCCACAGTTAGGACACGATGGAGGCTCATAATCCAGTTTGGCGATGATTTCCTTGTGTGTATCCTTATTGATGATGTCTAGAATTTTGATGTTTGAGTCTTTGATATCGAGTTGTTTTGTGATAAAACGTAATTGTTCCATATGAATCTTTCTAATGAATTGTTTTGTCGCTTTTCATTATAGGTCATATGGGACTTTTTTTCTACACAAAAATAGGCTCCATAATATCTATAGGGGATTTACCCACTACAAATATTATAGAGCCCCAAAAAAGAGAGAAGCAAACTGATTCTCTCTTAATCTATATAATATCTAGTTAAAATAAAAAAGATACATTTACGTATCTCTGTAATGAATCGGGAAGACAGGATTCGAACCTGCGACACCTTGGTCCCAAACCAAGTACTCTACCAAGCTGAGCTACTTCCCGAGTTAAATATAAAAATGCACCCTAGAGGAGTCGAACCTCTAACCGCCTGATTCGTAGTCAGGTACTCTATCCAGTTGAGCTAAGGGTGCTCTATATTATGCCGAGGACCGGAATCGAACCGGTACGATCGTTACCAATCGCAGGATTTTAAGTCCTGTGCGTCTGCCAGTTCCGCCACCCCGGCCTCTCTAAGCGAACGACGGGATTCGAACCCGCGACCCCCACCTTGGCAAGGTGGTGTTCTACCACTGAACTACGTTCGCACTGTTTTCTTCTATCTAAAAATGCCGGCTACATGACTTGAACACGCGACCCTCTGATTACAAATCAGATGCTCTACCAACTGAGCTAAGCCGGCTCATTTATTATATCTTAATGCGGGTTAAGGGACTTGAACCCCCACGCCGTTAAGCGCCAGATCCTAAATCTGGTGCGTCTGCCAATTCCGCCAAACCCGCATATATGACCCGTACTGGGCTCGAACCAGTGACCCATTGATTAAAAGTCAATTGCTCTACCAACTGAGCTAACGAGTCTAAAATAACTTGCGTTATCTTAAACGGTCCCGACGGGAATCGAACCCGCGATCTTCGCCGTGACAGGGCGACGTGATAACCGCTACACTACGGGACCTTTGGGAGTTAACGGGATCGAACCGCTGACCCTCTGCTTGTAAGGCAGATGCTCTCCCAGCTGAGCTAAACTCCCTAGAGCTAAGCGACTTCCATATCTCACAGGGGGCAACCCCCAACTACTTCCGGCGTTCTAGGGCTTAACTTCTGTGTTCG
>CAJNCI010000012.1 GCA_905221215.1 bacterium | reverse complement strand
TTTCTAATGAGTTGTTTTGTCGCTTTTCATTATAGGTCATATGGGACTTTTTTTCTACACAAAAATAGGCTCCATAAGATCCATAGGGGATTTACCCACTACAAATATTATAGAGCCATTAAAAAGAGCCGAGTGGCTCTTTTTATTTACAGATTTTTTAAGACTTTCCTTAAGTAATGACGGACGGTAGCGACCTTCTTCGAAGTTCCATACCTAAACTTTGAGCCTAGGTCTCAAAGTTTCCGAACACCTGAAACCAAACTATTTCAGGTGTTTTCATTACGGCGGAAAGTCTGGGAAAGTATTCGATTTAGTTCTGAAACGATGAATGAGTTGTCTAAATTGTGATGTATAGTTGATGGGATATAACTTGTTTACGTTTTAAAAAGAGCCACTCGGCTCTTTTTACTTATCTTCAATTTCCTGTGTTTCTTTGATGACAGCTAGTCTAGTCTGGATATCTTTTTCCAAGACCTTAAACTTGTAAGTCAGGTCTTCTTGGTATTCCTTGATGAGTTCTTTTTGCTGGTCGATGATTTGCAGGCTGTTTTGGATAATATCCACGTCGTTCTTGATAGCTTGAACGCGGTCAGTAGTGTTCAAGACTTCATCTGTGATGGTTTGGCGATTTTTTGTGACCAAATAACTTCCAGCTGCAGCTCCTGCAAATAGCAGTAGATTAGATAATTTCATGGCAACTCCTTAGGCGTTTTTGATAGTTTCAGCGACTTGAGCGAGTTTGTCAAAGTCTGGTTCGTGGGCTATAAAATCAATCTTGAGGTCATCGTCGGCACTGTAGCGAGGCACGAGGTGAACGTGGGTGTGAAAAACTGTTTGCCCTGCGATTTCTTCACAGTTGGCAATGATATTCATGCCAGCAGCCTTGGTAGCTTTCATGACTTTTCGAGCAATTGTTGGCACTTGGGCAAAGAGTTGGCTGGCGCTAGTAGCGTCCATCTCCAAAAGATTGCGATAGTGTTTTTTTGGTACGACCAAGGTGTGTCCTGGTGTCACTTGAGAGATATCAAGAAAGGCAAGAACCTGCTCATCTTCATATACTTTTGAAGCAGGAATTTCCCCTGCGATGATTTTACAAAAAATGCAATCTGACATAAAATCTACCTCTACTGTATTGAATTTTGATATAATATAGCTACATTATACCAGATTTGGAGAAAATATGTTAGAAATAAAAAACCTGACAGGTGGCTATGTCCATGTTCCTGTCTTGAAAGATGTGTCCTTTACTGTTGAAAGCGGGCAGCTGGTCGGTTTGATTGGTCTCAATGGTGCTGGTAAATCAACGACAATCAATGAGATTATTGGTCTATTGACACCTTATAGCGGTTCTATCAATATCAATGGCTTGACTTTGCAAAAAGATGCGACTAACTACCGCAAGCAAATTGGCTACATTCCTGAGATGCCTAGTTTGTATGAGGAATTGACTCTCAGAGAGCATATCGAAACGGTTGCTATGGCTTATGGTATCGAGCAGAAAGTGGCTTTTGAGCGAGTAGAACCCTTGTTAAAAATGTTTCGTCTGGACCAGAAATTGGACTGGTTCCCTGTTCATTTTTCAAAAGGGATGAAGCAAAAGGTCATGATTATCTGTGCTTTTGTGGTGGATCCAAGTCTTTTCATCGTGGATGAGCCTTTCCTTGGTCTCGATCCGCTGGCGATTGCGGACTTGATTCAGCTTTTGGAAGTGGAAAAGCAAAAAGGTAAGTCCATTCTCATGAGTACTCACGTGCTGGATTCGGCGGAGAAGATGTGTGATGCCTTTGTCATTCTTCACAAGGGAGAGGTGCGTGCTAAGGGAAATCTCCTGCAACTGCGCGAAGCCTTTAACATGCCTGAGGCTAGTTTAAATGACATTTACTTGGCTCTGACCAAAGAGGAGGACCTATGAAAGACTTGTTTTTAAAGAGAAAGCAGGCTTTTCGTAAGGAGTGTCTTGGTTATCTGCGCTATGTTCTCAATGACCACTTTGTCTTGTTCCTGCTTGTTCTGCTGGGCTTTCTAGCCTATCAGTACAGTCAACTCTTGCAACATTTTCCCGAAAATCATTGGCCTATCCTTTTGTTTGTAGGAATTACCTCTGTTTTACTTTTGCTTTGGGGTGGGATTGCCACCTATATGGAGGCACCAGACAAGCTCTTTCTCTTGGTTGGTGAAGAGGAAATCAAGCTCCATCTCAAGCGTCAAACTGGCATTTCCCTAGTCTTTTGGCTCTTTGTCCAGACCCTTTTCTTGCTGTTATTTGCGCCTTTATTTTTGGCAATGGGTTATGGCTTGCCTGTTTTTCTGGTCTATGTGCTTTTATTGGGAGTAGGTAAATATTTCTTCTTTCGTCAAAAGGCCAGCAAATTTTTCACTGAAACTGGACTGAACTGGGACTATGTTATTTCCCAAGAAAGCAAGCGTAAGCAAGTCTTGCTTCGTTTCTTTGCCCTCTTTACGCAGGTAAAGGGAATTTCAAACAGCGTCAAGCGTCGTGCCTATCTGGACTTTATCCTAAAGGTTGTTCAGAAGGTGCCTGGTAAGATTTGGCAAAATCTCTATCTGCGTTCTTATCTACGAAATGGAGATCTCTTTGCCCTCAGTCTCCGTCTGCTCTTGCTTTCCTTACTGGCGCAGGTTTTTATCGAGCAAGCTTGGATTGCGACAGCAGTGGTGGTTCTCTTTAACTACCTCCTGCTCTTCCAGTTGCTGGCCCTCTATCATGCCTTTGACTACCAGTATTTGACCCAACTCTTTCCGCTGGACAAGGGGCAAAAGGAAAAAGGCTTACAGGCTGTAGTCAGAGGATTGACCAGTTTGGTCTTAGTAGTGGAATTAGTTGTCGGCCTTGTGACCTTCCAAGAAAAACTAGCCCTTCTAGCCTTGCTGGGTGCAGGTTTGGTTTTACTAGTCTTGTATTTGCCTTATCAGGTCAAACGTCAGATGCAGGACTAATCTTGCCTATATGACACTAAAAAAGAAGTTGAGTTCAGTCTGTCTCAGCTTCTTTTATTTTCTATAAGAGAATGGTTGGTCCGTAGAGGCTTAACTTGGTCTTGACTTGGTCAAAGTGGAAGCGGTCATAGGCCCGCCAAGCGGCGCGAGTAGGAGCATCTGGTTCAAGAGCGCTGAGTCCCATGAGAAGACTGGAAGTCTGGTAAAACTTTTCCAGTTCAATCAAGACTCGATTATCCACTGTCTCAGCCTTGGCTAGAAAGCTAAGAATAGAGTTTAATTGCTCCTGAAAGCGGACGTCGTCAGCGGTTGCCTGTTTGCATGCTTGGTAGGCTTTGTTTAAGTCAGTAATCAAAGTCTGAGCTCTTTTGATAGGGTCTATATCTGTCATGAGAATTCCTCCTTTAATCTGGGTGCCAGTCTTGGTTCTAGCAACTGTGTTTTGATACTGTCAGTCTATCACTTTTATCTCCTTTTTCGCCATAAAATCTTTAATTGTTCTTGAAATTTCCTGAATGGTACTGTTAAGATTTTATGATAAAATAGTTGTAAGCTCATCATGATGTTGTAGAAAAATAGTCTTTTTAGGAGCTTTCAAAGACTGTTTAGGATTGGGTGCGCTTGTGTTAGACTTTTTCTGTTATTCTTTTTCTGTTATTCTTTTCTTAGGAGGAGAATCCAATGAAACATATGATTATTCAGACACAGAAAACAGTCTATAAAGTAAACGTCGACGATATCTACTATATCCAAACACATCCAACTAAAGCCCATACCGTACAGATTGTTACAGAAGAAGCTAGTTTTAATATGGTTCAAAATTTAAGTAATCTTGAGAATCAATATGGGGAAAACTTGATGAGGTGTCATCGAAATTGTTTGGTTAATCTTGATAAATTAAAATCGATTGATTTTCAAGAAAGAATCCTTTTTCTTGGAGAAGAAGGTCAATACGCTGTCAAGTATGCTAGACGTCGCTATAGAGAAATTCGTCAAAAATGGTTGAAAGAAGGAGAGTAAGAAGATGAGAATATTTGTTTTAGAAGATGATTTTTCCCAACAGACTAGGATTGAAACGACCATTGAGAAACTCTTGAAGGAACATCATATCACTCTGAGTTCTTTTGAAGTTTTTGGTAAGCCAGATCAACTGCTGGCAGAGGTGCATGAGAAGGGGGCGCATCAGCTATTCTTTTTGGATATTGAGATTCGAAATGAGGAGATGAAGGGTCTGGAAGTGGCTAGAAAGATTCGGGATCGAGATCCTTATGCCCTGATTGTCTTTGTGACGACTCACTCAGAGTTTATGCCCCTGTCTTTTCGCTACCAAGTGTCTGCTCTGGACTACATTGATAAGGCCTTGTCAGCAGAGGAGTTTGAATCTCGTATCGAGACAGCCCTCCTCTATGCCAATAGTCAAGATAGTAAAAGTCTGGCGGAAGATTGTTTTTACTTTAAATCAAAATTTGCCCAATTCCAGTATCCTTTTAAAGAGGTTTATTACCTTGAAACATCGCCCAGAGCCCATCGTGTTATTCTCTATACCAAGACAGATAGGCTGGAATTTACAGCGAGTTTAGAGGAGGTTTTCAAGCAGGAACCCCGTCTCTTGCAGTGTCATCGCTCTTTTCTCATTAATCCTGCCAATGTGGTGCGTTTGGATAAGAAAGAAAAACTGCTTTTCTTTCCCAATGGGGGAAGCTGTATGATTGCGCGTTATAAGGTCAGGGAAGTGTCTGAGACTATCAATAACTTACATTGATCTAGGAGAGTTTATGTATATTTTTGGGATGATATTGTATTCACTAGCTATTATTGGGCTAGAAATTATCATGTTCTTTAAGGTAGATGGAATTAGTTTCACTATAGATAAAATTTTTAAGGGCTTTCTTCTAAAATTTCTTCTAGCAGCAATTGTTACAACTTTTAATTATTTAGTCTTGACTGACTATCTGTCATACTTTATAGAACCCTTGTTCGGCCTCAGCTTGTCTTTCTTATTGTTAAGAGGGCTTTCTAAAAGACTCCTTTTCTTTTATGGTCTCTTTCCAATTGTATTGATGGATATCTTTTACAGAAGTCTCTCCTATTTTGTGTTTCCGTTTTTGGGGCAAGGGATTGTAGATGGAGATGGAAATCCTCTCTTTTTGTTGATTATGCTATTCGTTTGCTTCATAGTATTAGTCTTTTTGAAATGGTTGGACTATGATTTTACTAGATTGAGAAAGGAGTTTCTCGATAAAGGCTTTCAACAGTCCCTGACTAAGATTAACTGGATAATGGGGGCTTACTTTCTAGTCATGGAAACTTTGTCTTTCTTTGAATATGAACAAGTTATCCAATCAAAGACTGTTCGCCATTTTATTCTAGTGTTTTACCTACTCTTTTTTATGGGGATTGTCAAGAAGCTAGATACCTATTTGAAGGACAAACTCCATGAGAGACTGGACCAAGAGCAGGCCTTGCGCTATAGAGATATGGAACGGTATAGTCGACATATAGAGGAACTTTACAAGGAAGTACGGAGCTTTCGCCATGATTATAGCAACCTCTTGACTAGTTTACGTCTGGGCATTGAAGAGGAGGACATGGAGCAGATAAAAGAGGTCTACGACTCGGTCTTAAAGGATTCTAGTCAGAAATTGCAGGACAACAAATATGACCTAGGCCGATTGGTGAATATTCGGGACCGTGCCCTCAAGAGTCTACTAGCAGGGAAATTTCTAAAAGCGAGAGATAAGAAGATAGTCTTTAATGTCGAAGTTCCTGAGGAGATTCAGGTCGAGGGGATGAGTCTGCTTGATTTTCTAACCATTGTGTCTATCCTTTGTGACAACGCTATTGAAGCCAGTGTAGAGGCCAGTCAACCTCATGTTTCAATCGCCTTTTTAAAAAATGGAGCACAGGAGACCTTTATCATTGAAAATTCCATCAAAGAAGAGGGCATCGATATTTCTGAGATTTTCTCTTTTGGAGCCAGTTCTAAAGGGGAGGAGAGAGGAGTTGGTCTCTATACCGTCATGAAGATTGTCGAAAGCCATCCCAATACCAGTCTCAATACCACCTGCCAAAATCAAGTCTTTCGTCAGGTTTTAACGATTCACTCGATGTCAGTTGATGATTAGAAGATTTGTGGAAAGAAGTACTGCCTAAAGTCATCAATTAAAATACTATAGTATGCGAGGTATATTAAATGAATAAGAAATCCTATTTTATCGTCTGTTCTACGTTAATCATAGCATCGAATCTTCTCATGATTTCCGTGGTGAACAAGGGAGAAGAAACGGGGAGCAATCTGTTTGTGATTGCTATAGCCTGTGTTATGTTACCATACTTTTTATATGCGATTGAGAACCGACTGACTTCTTTAATTCGGACAGAGTCAGTAGCTTTACTCTTATTGACAGTATTGTCTTTAGTCCGTCTTGTCAACAGAATAGAGAGGACGCCTGAAATTCTCAACATTATCATTACCCTTATCGCTTTGGCAAGTGGGACAGCTGCTATCCTTGTTGCGATTATGAGAATATATGAGAACAGACGGAAGTAAGGCTGAATAGCTTTCGATTTTGTATTTTCACATTGTTAAGTTTCCTTAGGGCAAGTATGTTTTTCATGCTTGCTTTTAAATTTTTACAATTCAAGATGTTTTGATGATCATTTATGATTTGAGTGATCCAAGGTCAAAATGAGTGCTATACTGGCAGTGTAAAGGTTGTAGCTCAACTAAGATAAAGCATACATTTAGGAGAAAATCTTATGAAGAAAAAAATACTGATCATTTTCGTTCTGTATCTGATCATGTCTATCCTTCTTTATCCGCTTAGGGAGAGTATTTGGTATCATCTATTTTATACCATAGCCTATATGATTGCGGTTGTGATCTATTTTGCTTTAACTAAAAAGAAAGGAGCAAAGAAATGAAAACTTTTCTTGCTAAAAAACGGAACATCTTCATTGCGAGATTGTTCCTAGGTCAGTTGCCCTTGCTTGTCTCTGCTTATCTATTTTTATCTCGTCAGTTTTTAAATTTTTCCTTGGTTTTCCAATTTCTTTTAGTAGTTATTAACTTGGCTTCGATTTTGGTCACTGTTTATCTCACTAGGGAAATGAGGATAAGAGAATTTGAAGATGATGATTTGGTTAGTCCTAGAACCAATCAACTCATGTTTATCGGTTTGACAGGCTTTATGTCTATTATTTGTTTGTATAGAGGTATCACAGCAGGAGAATTCTATCAACAATTAATTGCCTATATTGGCGCTATTCTCTGCTTGCTTATCATGCTTTTACTCATTTGGGGCTTGAAGTATTATAAAAAGTAGGGGAAGAGCTGTCTTCTTAATATTGGACTAGTCTATAGTCTGACAAGGGGAGGTTATCATGTATAAACACTTATTTTTCCTAGATTCCAAAACCTTAGACTGGTTGACGCCCTATATTCTAGTCTTGGCTTCTGACACCATTGCCTTTAATGTTTTTGTGCTAATCTTTGTATCTGTTGTGATCTTTTATTTTCTGAATCCCATGCTAGCTTTAATGGCTATATTCTTAGGGGCTGGTTATGTGGTCGGATTTTGGTTACTAAAATGGTTTGTTTTGGAAAGGTTAGAGCTAAAGGATGACGCGTAGGAAGTCTGTTTGGTGAGGAGGATAGCTTTATGGAGTTTTTTGATAAATTTCATGCCTTGTGCTTTGGATTTTTAGTACTACTAATCGTCATTACAGTTCCTTATACGATTAACCACGGGGATTTTTTTCAAAATGAATCTGAATTGATTATTGTAAGTCTTATAGTAACCTCGCTGAGTGTTGCTTATGCTAGAAAGTTTGATATGATTTCTTTTGGGATGTTAAGCAAGAAACAACTTTTGCTTTTCATTGCAATCTTTCTTCTAAGTGTGCTTGAGACGCTGGTTTATATTCATTTCTTCGCTGTTTCTTCTGGCTCAGGGGTTCAACACTTGGCGGAAATCAGCAGAGGAATTTCTCTGTCTTTGATTTTGATGCTAAGCTGGATTCTAGAAAATAGCTAAAATTCTTTGACAATTGGGTTATTCTTTAGTATTATAAAGGTGGTGTAAAAAAATTACACTAAGGAGGAAATATGATTAAAACATTTAAGGTTAAAGGTTTTAAGAATTTTAAAGATGAATTAATCTTCGATTTTACCTCAGGGAATTACGAATATAATACTGATGCAATTCAAGATAACCTTGTTAAAGATTCACTAATCTATGGAGATAACGCCAGTGGGAAATCCAATTTAGGTTTGGCTCTTATGGATATAGTTTCACATTTGACAGATAAACATATCAGAAGAGAAGAATATGATAAACATTACTTAAATTTAGACAGTGATATAGATATAGCAGAGTTTGAATATACTTTTCAGTTTGATAAGGATGAACTTATATATAGATATAAGAAATCTAGCTTTCTAAGATTAGTAGAAGAAATTGTTTTGATTAATGGGATTCCAGTAATAGACTCTCGTCAAAAAAATGAGAGAGAAAAAGCAACCTTGAAAGGTACCGAGCATCTAACATTTGATTTTGATACTGAGGATCTATCATTAGTTAAATATATTAGGAATAATACTGCATTAAATCCTAAGACAGATAAAAATGTTGAAGTATTTTTACTTTTTATGGATTTTGTCAATAGAATGCTATCTTTTGATTCGCTGGACGGAAACAGGTATAGAGGTTTTAAAACAGGTTCGGAATCCATTGCCTCAGCAATTATTGAGACTGGAAACCTTAGTAACTATAATCAATTTTTAAAAGATTTAGGTATAGATTATAATCTATTTGAAAAAGAGGTTGATGGAGAAAAAAAGATTTATGTGAAATTTGACTCAGGCAAGGAAGTAGAGTTTTGGGGCATTATGTCTAAAGGGACTAGATCACTAACACTTTTCTTTTATTGGTATTTATCGTTTGAAAAAGAGGTTCGTTTTGTTTTTATGGATGAATTTGATGCATATTTTCATAATGATGTTTCTCGTGAAATTATTAAAAGATTAATAAAAATACCATCTCTCCAATTAGTTATAACAACACATAATACCACTAATATGTCTAATACTTTATTACGACCAGATTGTTATTACATTATTGAAGATAATGAAATATCTAGTCTTTCAAATAAAACAGATATGGTTATAAGAAAAACACAAAATTTAGAGAAAATGTACAGAACAGGGTTCTTTGCTGATGTCAAAAACTAAAAGAATACTATTTATTACCGAAGGTAAAAAACCGGAGAAAAACCTTGTGAAATCGGTTTGTAATTTTCAAAGTGACTTTTTTTCTCATAAAATTGATTATGAAATAGTCATTTTTTCTACAAACATTTATTCCTTATATGAGAAATTAAAAGAAAACCAATATGAACAAACAGTAGAACATATTTGTGAATTATCTGATGGTGAATTTGAATATACTAGTGAGGACTTCTCTCTAATTTATCTCTTTTTCGATTTAGACGCTCAACACTATAAAGAATATAAAGATCTAGAAAAAATATATATCGAAATTGAGGAGATGTTAAATTTATTTGATAATGCAACCGAAAATGGTAAACTTTTTTTAAGTTATCCTATGGTAGAAGCCAGTAATTACTTTCATGAAAGTTTTATAAATCATGATAGTGTTAATCTTGTTACATATCCTGTGTTTAGCGATGTTCGCTTTAAAGATGCGTGTGAGAGTTTTATCAAAGAATATGGTCCATTTCAAACGAGAATGAAAGATAAAAATCAAGTTTGGCTTAGCTTAACTTGTTATACAGTTTATATATTATTCCATTTAAAAATCAATTCATTTATCCAAGAGGGGCTTATAGATTCTAAAGACATATTTTTAAAGCAATATAACGACTTTATATTACGTCTTGAACGAGTATTGTTGCTTAGTGCATTTCCTCAATATTTACTTGATTTTTATGGCGTTAAAAGATTTATAAATAATGAACTGCTTCAAATATTATTAAATAATGAACTTGCGATGGAGATTACCCATATTGGATAATTTTACCTATGTTGAAAATTCTAAATTTTTACATTATTCACTTTTATTGTCCCCTCCCAAAATAATAGATTTTCTATATCTTGTAATCAAACACAGATAGTCGATAGGTGAATTTTTGAATTATCTAGTTTTTGTGTGAGACAATATAATTATTTTAGCATTTCGTAAAATTTTTGGCTCTTTGTCAACTGTAGTGGGTTGAAGTCAGCTAAGATCTAGAAAGGACAAATTTCGTCCTTTCTTTTTTGATATTTAGAGCGATAAAAATCCGTTTTTTGAAGTTTTCAAAGTTCCGAAATCCAAAGGCATTTCGTTTGATAAGTTTAACGAGATTATTGGTCGCTTCCAATTTGGCGTTGGAATAGGGTAGTTGAAGGGCGTTGACAACCTTCTCTTTATCCTTTAGAAAGGTTTTAAAGACAGTCTGAAAAAGAGGATGAACCTGCTTTAGATTGTCCTCAATAAGTCCGAAGAATTTGTCAGGTTCCTTGTTCTGAAAGTGAAAAAGCAAGAGTTGATAGAGATTGTAGTGGTGTTTCAACTCTTCTGAATAGCTCAAAAGCTTGTCTAGAATCTCTTTATTCGTTAAGTGCATACGAAAAGTAGGGCGATAAAATCGTTTATCACTCAGTTTACGACTATCCTGTTGAATGAGTTTCCAGTAGCGTTTGATGGCCTTGTATTCATGGGATTTTCGCTCAAATTGATTCATGATTTGGACACGGACACGACTCATAGCACGGCTGCTACTATCCTAAAATCAAAAAAACATCTTATAATGGTAGTTATGAAACTTACAAACGAAGAAATACAGAAAATTGAAAGGTAAATTCCCAAACTAACTTCCACCGCTAATCCAAGTGGAAGTTAATCTGATAAAAATCGTAAAAACTAGTGGAAATCCGTGTCAGGGTAAGTTCCACTGGTTTTACTCATGCTTGATTTTATTGCTTTTGTAACCAAAATGAATAGAAAAAAAGAGCGCACAAAATCCCCTCATCTGAAAGCGTTTCAGATTAAGTTCCGCTATGGTGGAAGTTAGTGTGAGACGTTTGAATGTGGTTAAAGGTTAGTTTTTAGAACTTATGTTGGAGTAATTTAGAAGACTGACAGACGTCTTCTGCAGGTATTTTAGAAATGCCGAGAAGCTTAGGAATCTCTTCTCCATAAGTAAATGCAAAGAGCTCATAGGCTGACTTTCCATTCAAAGTAGCACGTTTGACGCTGTTGACATGCGAACAGACGAGATTGATGTCCTCTTGAGTTAAGTTGTCAAAAGAAGTTCCCTTTGGTAGAATGTCGCGAATCAGCGTGTGATTTTTCTCAATTCTCCCTTTCTGGTCAGAGCGATTAGGGTCACAAAAGAAGAGTTTACTCTCTCCTCGCACATCCATTTCGATATCATCGACCCTGGCAAACTCTCCACCATTATCTGTCAGGATGACAGGAAAGAGTTGGAAGAAATCTTTGTCAGCTTGGTGAAGAGTGTTCTTGATGTCATAGAGGTGTTTGGTAACCTCAAGGGCAGTTTTATTATCCAGAAGTCTAGCGAAGATAAAGTTACAGAAAGATAGATTGAAGGTGAGTAGGACTTTACCTCCCATCCTCCCCAGAACTGTATCCATTTCCAGCCAAGAGTCTAGTTGATTCAGTGATAAATAGTTTTGGAAATCCTCATAGGAACGACCTTTTTTAGCTTCTTTAGGGATGGAAGGTAGCTTACTTTTCCGTCTTTCTTTGAATTTAACTGCTCTGGCTAGGTCAATAGGAGCGATAGATAGGTATCCTTTTCGGATGTGTCGATAGACGGTTGAGGAGCTGACATCAAGGTTATGAGTTTTGAGGATATGATAGATGTGTTGTCCCTTTTTAACACCATCAGAAATGACTTTGTCCATGTCCCAGAAGGTCTTGGAATTGAGAGGAGTTCCTTCACAAGATTCAACAAGAGTTTGTTCGTACTGTTTTTGAGCTTGCTTAGCGAGGTAGAAGATTTTTTTAAATCCACAATTTTGTCTTCTTTTAGGGCATCCATTACAGACAAAGGGAGCTTTGTCGAGTAGAGGGCAAGGAAGGTTATGGCATGTAGACTCTCGGACTTGTCTGTTTCGTTTGACCTCTTTGGAGACAGTAGTTGGGTCTTTTAGAATGGATTGTCCGATAGTTTTGAAGGTTTCACCGCGCTCTAAGCATAGTTGGATATCATTACGGTCTGAAAGGGTAAGATGTTTATGTTTTGTCATAGTAGACCTCATTTCTAACTCAAACGTCTCATACTTAATTCCACCATAAAAATCCGTTTTAGACTAATTTCCACTTCGGTTAGGCAAGTGGAAGTTACTTTGAGAAGTTAGCCCGAAATGCTTTTCTTTGAGAATCGGGTGTGGAGCGGTTGACGAATAGGCCAAAAACTAGTAGAATAGTAAGGAAACTTTATACGGAGGAAAGAAATGGATTTGGGTGATAATGAGCTAACACTGACTCCCATACCTGGGAAAAGTGGCAAGGCTTATATGGGTAGCTATCCTGATGGGAAGCGCATCTTTGTAAAAATGAACACCTCTCCAATCCTACCTGGTCTAGCTAGAGAACAAATTGCTCCACAATTATTATGGAGTCGCCGTTTGGCAGATGGGCGTGATATGTGTGCTCAAGAATGGTTGACAGGCAAGATATTGACCCCCTATGATATGAATCGTAAGCAAATCGTCAATATTTTAACCCGCCTGCATCGCTCACGTCCTTTGATGACACAGTTGAGTCGTTTGGGCTATGCCATGGAAACACCTGTAGACTTACTACAGTCTTGGCAAGAAACGGCTCCAGATGCTTTGCGTAAAAATCATTTTATCAGTGAAGTGATGGCTGATTTACGTCAGACTATTCCAGGATTTAGAGAGGACTATGCGACCATTGTCCATGGAGATGTACGACATAGTAATTGGATTGAGACAGACAGTGGCTTGATTTATTTGGTAGATTGGGATTCGGTTCGTTTGACCGACCGCATGTTTGACGTGGCTCACATGCTCTGCCATTATATTCCAGAACATCAGTGGAAGGAATGGTTGACCTACTACGGTTATAAGTACAATCAAACGGTATTAAATAAATTGTATTGGTACGGTCAATTGTCTTATTTGAGCCAGATTTCCAAGTATTATATGAACCAAGATTTAGAAAATGTCAATCGGGAGATTCATGGCTTGCGTCACTTCCGAGACAAGTATGGAAAGAGAAGATGAGAGTTAGAAATCGTAAAGGGGCGACAGAATTACTAGAGGCAAATCCCCAGTATGTGGTCCTCAATCCCTTAGAAGCAAAGGGAAAATGGCGGAACTTGTTCGGAAACGATAATCCCATTCATGTGGAAGTTGGGAGTGGAAAGGGTGCCTTTGTTTCAGGTATGGCCAAGCAAAACCCTGACATTAACTATATCGGGATTGATATTCAAAAGTCAGTTTTGAGCTACGCCTTAGACAAGGTCCTTGAAGTTGGAGTGCCTAATATCAAGCTCTTGTGGGTGGATGGTTCTGACTTGACCGACTATTTTGAAGATGGTGAGATTGATCGCTTGTATCTGAACTTTTCAGATCCTTGGCCTAAAAAGCGTCATGAAAAGCGTCGTTTGACCTACAAGACCTTCTTGGATACCTTCAAGCGTATCTTGCCTGAAAATGGAGAAATTCATTTCAAGACAGATAACCGTGGCCTGTTTGAGTACAGCCTAGTGAGCTTTTCTCAGTATGGCATGAAACTCAATGGTGTCTGGCTAGACTTGCATGCCAGTGATTTTGAAGGCAATGTCATGACAGAATACGAGCAAAAATTCTCAAACAAGGGTCAAGTTATCTACCGAGTTGAGGCAGAATTTTAAGAAATAGCCTGAAATCAGGCTGTATAAGTGCTTTTGCTTTACATAAGTTGGCAAACGTGCTATACTAAGAGTAAGAATATGAGAAAGTGAGGCGGGGAAATATCTTCGCCTCTTGCTTATGAGGAGGTGGACGCAATCGCAACAATTGTAGAATTAGTCAGAGAAGTTGTAGAACCTGTCATCCAAGCACCTTTCGAACTCGTGGATATCGAGTACGGAAAGATTGGCAGTGACATGATTCTCAGTATTTTTGTAGATAAACCTGAAGGAATTACCTTGAACGACACGGCAGACTTGACAGAAATTATCAGTCCTGTCCTAGACACCATCAAGCCAGATCCCTTCCCAGAACAATATTTCCTAGAAATCACCAGTCCAGGCTTGGAACGTCCTTTAAAAACCAAGGATGCCGTCGCTGGAGCGGTTGGGAAATACATCCATGTCGGGCTCTACCAAGCCATCGATAAGCAAAAGGTCTTTGAAGGAACCTTGTTGGCCTTCGAAGAGGACGAGTTGACCATGGAATATATGGACAAGACGCGTAAGAAAACCGTCCAAATTCCATACAGTTTAGTATCAAAAGCACGTTTAGCAGTTAAATTATAGAAAAAGAAAGGATAGCTTTTGAGGATTCAAAAGTGAAGAAAACATGAGTAAAGAAATGCTAGAGGCCTTCCGCATTTTGGAAGAAGACAAGGGAATCAAAAAAGAAGATATCATTGACGCAGTAGTAGAGTCGCTTCGTTCCGCTTATCGCAGACGCTATGGTCAATCAGACAGCGTAGCTATTGACTTCAACGAAAAAACAGGTGACTTTACAGTTTATACTGTCCGTGAAGTGGTTGATGAAGTATTTGATAGCCGTTTGGAGATCAGCTTGAAAGATGCTCTTGCCATTAATTCAGCCTATGAGCTTGGTGACAAAATCAAGTTTGAAGAAGCACCAGCTGAGTTTGGTCGTGTAGCAGCTCAATCTGCCAAACAAACCATCATGGAAAAAATGCGCAAGCAAACACGTGCCATCACTTACAATACTTATAAAGAACATGAGCAAGAAATCATGTCTGGTACAGTAGAACGCTTTGACAACCGCTTTATCTATGTCAACCTTGGCAGTATCGAAGCCCAATTGTCAAAACAAGACCAAATTCCTGGAGAAGTGTTTGCTTCTCACGATCGTATTGAGGTTTACGTTTATAAAGTTGAAGACAACCCTCGTGGTGTGAACGTCTTTGTTAGCCGTAGCCATCCAGAAATGATCAAACGTTTGATGGAGCAAGAAATTCCAGAAGTTTATGATGGAACTGTTGAAATCATGAGCGTGGCTCGTGAAGCTGGTGATCGTACTAAGGTTGCTGTTCGTAGTCACAATCCAAATGTGGACGCTATCGGTACAATTGTTGGACGTGGTGGTGCTAATATCAAGAAGATTACTAGCAAATTCCACCCAGCTCGCTACGATGCTAAGAATGACCGCATGGTACCAATCGAAGAAAATATCGACGTTATCGAGTGGGTAGCAGATCCAGCTGAATTTATCTACAATGCCATCGCTCCTGCTGAAGTTGATCAAGTTATCTTTGATGAAAACGACAGCAAGCGTGCCTTGGTGGTTGTTCCTGATAACAAGCTTTCTCTTGCCATCGGTCGTCGTGGGCAAAACGTTCGCTTGGCAGCTCACTTGACTGGTTACCGTATCGATATCAAGTCTGCTAGTGAATTTGAAGCCATGGAAGAAGCTGCTTCAGTAGATTTGGAAGCAGAAAACGATACTGTAGAAGAATAAAAGCTGCTAGAGGAGGGAAAGATGAAAACGAGAAAAATCCCTTTGCGCAAGTCTGTTGTGTCTAACGAAGTGATTGATAAGCGTGATTTGCTCCGCATTGTCAAGAACAAGGAAGGACAAGTCTTTATCGATCCGACAGGCAAGGCCAATGGCCGCGGCGCTTATATCAAGCTAGACAATGCAGAGGCCCTAGAGGCGAAAAAGAAGAAGGTCTTTAACCGTAGCTTTAGCATGGAAGTGGAAGAAAGCTTTTATGACGAGTTGATCGCTTATGTGGATCACAAAGTGAAAAGAAGAGAGTTAGGACTTGAATAAGCAAAAGATAAGTAATCTCTTGGGACTCGCTCAGCGAGCAGGCCGAATCATATCGGGTGAAGAATTGGTGGTCAAGGCCATTCAAGATGGCAAGGCCAAGTTGGTCTTTCTAGCCCATGATGCTGGACCCAATCTGACCAAGAAGATTCAAGATAAAAGTCATTATTATCAAGTAGAAATTGTAACCGTGTTTTCAACACTGGAATTAAGCATAGCAGTCGGGAAATCAAGAAAGGTTTTGGCTGTGACTGATGCTGGATTTACAAAGAAAATGAGGTCTCTTATGGAATAGAAGAGGAGGACATGATTTGTCTAAGAAAAGATTGTACGAAATCGCAAAAGAACTTGGAAAAGAAAGTAAAGAAGTTGTAGCGCGTGCAAAAGAGTTGGGCTTGGATGTGAAAAGCCACTCATCAAGTGTGGAAGAAGCTGTCGCTGCAAAAATCGCTGCTAGCTTTAAGCCTGCTGCTCCGAAATCAGAAGAAAAACCTGCAGCACCAAAAGCAAGTGCAGAAAAGAAAGCCGAAAAATCTGAACCAGCTAAACCAGCTGTAGCCAAGGAAGAGGCAAAAGCGGCTGAGCAAGTTGCTCCGAAAACAGAAAAAGTAGCAGCTAAGCCACAAAGCCGTAATTTCAAGGCTGAGCGTGAAGCTCGTGCCAAAGAGCAGGCAGAGCGACGTAAGCAAAATAAGGGCAATAACCGTGACCAACAACAAAACGGCAACCGTCAGAAAAACGACGGCCGTAATGGTGGAAAACAAGGTCAAGGCAACAGCGACAATCGTCGCTTTAATGACCAAGCTAAGAAACAGCAAGGTCAGCAAAATCGTGGAAATGAGCGTCGTCAACAAGAGGACAAACGTCCAAATCAAGCGGCTCCACGCGTTGACTTTAAAGCCCGTGCAGCAGCATTGAAAGCAGAGCAAAATGCAGAGTATGCCCGTTCGAGCGAGGAACGCTTCAAGCAGTATCAAGCTGCTAAAGAAGCCTTGGCTCAAGCTAACAAACGCAAGGAACCAGAGGAAATCTTTGAAGAAGCAGCTAAGTTAGCTGAACAAGCGCAACAAGCACAGCAAGTTCAAGCAGTGGTTGAAGTCGTCCCTGAGAAAAAAGAACCTGCAGTGGATACACGTCGTAAAAAACAAGCTCGACCAGACAAAAATCGTGACGATTATGATCACGAAGAAGATGGTCCTAGAAAACAACAAAAGAATCGAAGTAGTCAAAATCAAGTGAGAAATCAAAAGAATAGTAACTGGAATAACAACAAGAAGAACAAAAAAGGCAATAGCAAGAACAACCGTAATCAGGCTCCAAAACCTGTTACAGAACGTAAATTCCATGAATTGCCAACAGAATTTGAATATACAGATGGTATGACCGTTGCGGAAATCGCAAAACGTATCAAACGTGAACCAGCTGAAATCGTTAAGAAACTCTTTATGATGGGTGTCATGGCCACACAAAACCAATCCTTAGATGGGGAAACGATTGAACTCCTCATGGTGGATTATGGTATCGAAGCCAAACAAAAGGTCGAAGTTGATAATGCTGACATCGAACGTTTCTTTGTCGAAGATGGTTATCTCAATGAAGATAAATTGGTAGAGCGTCCACCAGTTGTAACCATCATGGGACACGTTGACCATGGTAAAACAACCCTCCTAGATACCCTTCGTAACTCTCGTGTTGCGACAGGTGAAGCAGGTGGAATCACTCAGCATATCGGTGCCTACCAAATCGTGGAAAATGGCAAGAAGATTACCTTCCTTGATACACCAGGACACGCGGCCTTTACATCTATGCGTGCGCGTGGTGCTTCTGTTACCGATATTACTATCTTGGTTGTAGCGGCAGATGACGGGGTTATGCCACAGACTATCGAAGCCATCAACCACTCAAAAGCGGCCAACGTTCCAATCATCGTGGCTATCAACAAGATTGATAAACCAGGTGCCAACCCAGAACGCGTTATCGGCGAATTGGCAGAGCATGGGGTTATGTCAACAGCTTGGGGTGGAGATTCTGAATTTGTTGAAATCTCGGCTAAATTCAATCAAAACATTGAAGAATTGTTGGAAACAGTCCTTCTTGTGGCTGAAATCCAAGAACTCAAGGCAGACCCAACAGTTCGTGCGATTGGTACAGTTATCGAAGCTCGCTTGGATAAAGGAAAAGGTGCGGTCGCAACCCTTCTTGTTCAACAAGGTACCTTGAATGTTCAAGACCCAATCGTTGTCGGAAATACCTTCGGTCGTGTCCGTGCTATGACCAACGACCTTGGTCGTCGTGTTAAAGTTGCTGGACCATCAACACCAGTTTCAATCACAGGTTTGAACGAAGCGCCAATGGCGGGTGACCACTTTGCCGTTTACGAAGATGAAAAATCTGCGCGTGCAGCAGGTGAAGAGCGTGCCAAACGTGCCCTCATGAAACAACGTCAAGCTACCCAACGTGTTAGCCTTGAAAACCTCTTTGATACCCTTAAAGCTGGTGAACTCAAATCAGTTAACGTTATCATCAAGGCCGATGTACAAGGTTCTGTTGAAGCCCTTTCTGCCTCACTTCAAAAGATCGACGTGGAAGGTGTCAAAGTGACCATCGTCCACTCAGCGGTCGGTGCTATCAACGAATCAGACGTAACCCTTGCCGAAGCTTCAAATGCCTTTATCGTTGGTTTCAACGTACGCCCTACACCACAAGCTCGTCAACAAGCAGAAGCTGACGATGTGGAAATCCGTCTTCACAGCATTATCTATAAGGTTATCGAAGAGATGGAAGAAGCCATGAAAGGGATGCTTGATCCAGAATTTGAAGAAAAAGTTATCGGTGAAGCAGTTATCCGTGAAACCTTCAAGGTATCTAAAGTGGGAACTATCGGTGGATTCATGGTTATCAACGGTAAGGTTACCCGTGACTCTAAAGTCCGTGTTATCCGTGACGGTGTCGTTATCTATGATGGTGAGCTCGCAAGCTTGAAACACTACAAAGACGACGTTAAAGAAGTTACAAACGGTCGTGAAGGTGGATTGATGATTGATGGCTACAATGATATCAAGACTGATGATGTGATTGAGGCTTATGTCATGGAAGAAATCAAGAGATAAGATTTTTGCTCCTTTCTTAGGTGGTGAGGGACGCAAGCAAACCGATGGTTTCATTGCTTATTTTTGAGCCTAGAGTCTCAAAAATCCCCTGTGATGGGACTGATAAATCAGTTCCATCACTTTCACAACAGCGAAAGAAGCGGATGATTTCAAATTGAACTTCGTTTCAATTTGAACTGAAAATCAATAAGTTTAAAAATAGCTAGGTCTGCTGGCCTAGCTTTTGGTTCAAAGTAGAGAAAGGAATATCATGGCAAATCATTTCCGTACGGATCGTGTGGGCATGGAAATCAAGCGTGAAGTCAATGAGATTTTGCAAAAGAAAGTCCGTGATCCGCGTGTCCAAGGCGTGACCATCACAGATGTTCAGATGCTGGGTGACTTGTCTGTTGCCAAGGTTTACTACACCATTTTGAGTAACCTTGCTTCAGATAACCAGAAAGCTCAAATCGGGCTTGAAAAAGCAACTGGTACCATCAAACGTGAACTTGGTCGCAATTTGAAATTGTACAAAATCCCAGATTTGACCTTCGTTAAAGACGAATCCATCGAATATGGAAACAAGATTGACGAGATGCTACGCAATCTGGATAAGAACTAAAGAAGAGGGGTAACCCTCTTTTTTGGTGGAGGAATGACTACAAAGCATGTTGGGGAATATTTCTAGAGTTAAACATTATAAAAAAGCTTTATAAAATTCAGCTTGTATGATAGTATAGGAATTGAAAAAGTGAGATAAAGCGATTTTTCAGAAATAGCCAGCAAGGCTGGTATCGTCAACATTTTAAAAGTGTAGTTAAGCGAGGGAAGAGAATATGGGACCTATCAAAGCTTTGGCCAAAATCTACGGGAATTACTTTTTAACCGTGCAAGGTGTAAAAGTGATGAAAACGATAAAGAAAGATGACCACGCCGTTGTCGGTCTGGGAAAACTTTTTATTGCAGACAAGCTAATGGATACGGCTCGGTGGCTCATCAAGCCAGAGGAGAGAGAATGAAATTTTTCTGGGGACTTCTTGCTATTATTTTTATTAAACCGATTATTGGGATTGTGAAATTCTTTTGGATGATCATCTCTTTTGCAGTCCAATTGCTGTTTTACAAGCTATTATTTAAGCTATTGGATTGGCTTTTTAAACTTTTTTAGGCCGTAATTCAGATTTCAGAGAACTAGCAAGGTATGTACTGCTAGTTTTTTAATCTCTTTCCTTATGATATAATATAAGCAGTAAAATCATTTTAGAACATTCAGTGGAGGTCGTCATGGACAATATCATCGATGTGTCAATTCCTGTTGCAGAAGTGGTAGACAAGCATCCAGAAGTCTTGGAAATTCTAGTGGAGCTGGGTTTTAAACCTCTAGCCAATCCCTTGATGCGCAACACTGTTGGGCGCAAAGTATCGCTCAAACAGGGTTCTAAGCTAGAAGGAACTCCTATGGACAAGATTGTCCGCACGCTGGAAGCAAATGGCTACGAAGTGATTGGATTAGACTAATGGCAGATGAACGGATTCATATCCTACGGGATATTTTGTTAGAATTGCACAATGGCGCTTCCCCTGAGTCGGTTCAGGAGCGTTTTGATGCAACCTTTACAGGTGTATCTGCCATTGAGATTTCCCTCATGGAACACGAGCTGATGAATTCAGACTCAGGTGTCACCTTTGAAGATGTCATGGAACTCTGCGATGTCCATGCCAATCTTTTTAAAAATGCCGTTAAGGGTGTCGAAGTTGCAGATACCGAGCACCCAGGTCACCCAGTTCGGGTCTTCAAGGATGAAAATCTGGCTCTCCGCGCTGCCTTGATTCGCATTCGTAGATTGTTAGATACTTATGAGTCGATGGAAGACGAGGAAATGCTTGCGGAGATGCGCAAGGGCTTGGTGCGTCAGATGGGACTTGTGGGTCAATTTGACATCCACTACCAGCGCAAGGAAGAACTCTTCTTTCCTATCATGGAGCGCTATGGACACGATTCACCTCCCAAAGTTATGTGGGGAGTGGATGACCAGATCAGGGAACTCTTTCAAACAGCTTTAGCGACAGCTAAGTCACTACCTGAAGTGCCGATTTCTACTGTAAAAGAAGATTTTGAAGCCTTTGCGACAGAGTTTGAAAGTATGATTTTCAAGGAAGAGTCCATCCTTCTCATGATTCTCCTTGAGTCCTTTACTCAGGATGACTGGCTTCAGATTGCGGAGGAGAGCGATGCCTACGGCTATGCCATCATCCGTCCGTCTGAGAAATGGGTGCCAGAAAGACAGAATTTTGTTGAGGAAAAGAGCGCAGAGGAGCCTATTCAGCTAGAAACGGCTGAAGGTCAAGTTCAGCAAGTTATCGATACGCCAGAAGGTCAGTTTACCATTACCTTTACCCCAAAGGAAAAGGAAGCAGTGCTGGACCGCCATAGTCAACAGGCTTTTGGCAATGGTTATCTCTCAGTCGAGCAGGCCAATCTCATCCTCAATCACCTCCCTATGGAGATTACCTTTGTCAATAAAGACGATATTTTCCAGTATTACAATGACAATGCGCCATCTGATGAGATGATTTTCAAACGAACGCCGTCCCAAGTTGGGCGCAATGTTGAACTCTGTCATCCGCCTAAGTACTTGGACAAGGTCAAGACCATCATGAAGGGGCTTCGTGAAGGAGTCAAGGACAAGTATGAAATGTGGTTCAAGTCTGAGTCGCGAGGTAAGTTTGTCCACATCACCTATGCCGCAGTACACGATGAAAACGGTGAATTCCAAGGAGTGCTGGAGTATGTTCAGGATATCCAGCCCTACCGAGAGATTGACACGGATTATTTCCGTGGATTAGAATAAGGAGAAAAAATGAGTTACGAACAAGAATTTATGAAGGAATTTGAGGCTTGGGTCAATACCCAAATCATGATCAATGACATGGCGCATAAGGAAAGCCAAAAAGTCTACGAAGAGGACCAAGACGAGCGTGCCAAAGATGCCATGATTCGCTACGAAAGCCGCTTGGATGCCTATCAGTTCTTGCTTGGAAAATTTGAAAATTTTAAGGCAGGTAAAGGATTCCATGATTTGCCAGAAGGCTTGTTTGGTGAGCGGAATTATTAATTGATTAGATAAAAAAGTGCAGTTGTAAGAACCGCACTTTTTATGTTATACGTGGTGTGTATGTTTGGTAATCCATTGTTCCATTTTGATGTTCAACCAAAAAGAATAAATTCCAAGCGTGATGATACAGAGTAAGAACCATTTAATCCAATTTCCAAATAACTGGGCACCTGTACCGTCAAAGTAGAGGCGACGTCCGTCAATGACGGTATGTTTGATTTTCCAATTTTGCATGAGACAAACAGCCCATGGGGTTGCTATTCCTAAAGTAAGGACAATAATGATGAATGATAAAATGTAGTAACCAATATAACTCAAGAGTCCACCATCAAAGTAACTTTCAGTATTCATAAGTTCATCTCCGTCAGCTTTTAGTGTGAATCAGTTTTGCACATTGAGGTATATTTTATCAACTTGTTAAACCATTGTCAATTTTTTCTAGGAGTAGGAAAAAACTGATTTTTATTCTAATTATATTTCATTTCTTGATTTTTTACTAAAATCTTGATAGAATATTTATATTAAATCCTTGTCAGAGCAGGGGTTTTTTATTGAAAGGATTTTATCATGTCAAAGAAACTCAATCGTAAAAAACAATTACGAAATAGCCTCCGTCGCGCAGGTGCTTTTTCAAGTACTGTGACTAAGGTTGTAGAAGAGACAAAGAAAGTCGTGAAACGTGCAGAGCAATCAGCGAGCGAAGTTGGTAAGGCTGTTTCTAAAAAAGTTGAACAAGCAGTAGAAGCTACCAAAGAGCAAGCTCAAAAAGTAGCCAATTCTGTCGAAGATTTTGCAGCAAACTTGGGTGGACTTCCACTTGACCGTGCCAAAACTTTCTATGATGAAGGAATTAAGTCTGCTTCAGATTTCAAAAACTGGACTGAAAAAGAACTCCTTGCCTTGAAAGGAATCGGACCAGCTACTATTAAGAAATTGAAAGAAAATGGCATCAAGTTCAAGTAATCTTTCTTGTGCCTTGCATTTCCGTGAAAAACTTGCTACAATAGAGCCATTAGAGGTGTTTTGAATCCCACATTTTACAGAAAGTGGCGGCGCTGAGAAGTCCACAAATGTGTCAAAACTAGTTGCTAATGGATGAAAAATTGAAATAAAAGTGTCTTTTTGTTTTAAAGACAAGAGTTGCGGGCAACTGCCCGAAATTGGGTGGTACCGCGGATAAACACATTCGTCCCTGTCATGTAGATGGCAGGGATTTTCTTTTGCGTCTTAGTCAAAGGAGGTTGTTATGAAGCAATCTTTTAAAACAAGTAAACTCTACTATGGCTTTCCTATCTTCATTTTGGGGTATCAGGATCAGAATTTTGGGCAGAATATTACGACCTGTAGCTCCTCCTATAGTTTGGGAAATTGGCTAGTCATCGGTGTTGGTGCTGAGGAAAATGCGGCTGAGCAAATCAAGCATTACCAGAAGTTTACTGTGAATATCCCTGATGAAAATCTCATGCTCGAGATGGAGCAGGCTGGTTTTATCAGTCATCGAGAGAAATTGAAACACCTGGGGATAGACTACGAGATTTCTGAACGAACTCAGGCACCGATTTTAGAGGACTGTCCAGTAGTATTGGATTGTCAGGTAGATCGGATTGTCGAGGAAGATGGAATCTGTCATATCTTTGCCAAGATTATCGAACGACTAGCTGATCCAGAACTTTTGGATGACAGGGGGCATTTTAAGAATGACCGTTTTGCGCCGACTTACTTTATGGGGGATGGCCACCAGCGCGTTTATCGTTATCTAGATGACCGAGTAGACCCTATGGGGAGCTTCATTAAGAAAGCGAGGAAGAAGGATGGCAAGAGCTGAGTTGCCAGATAAAATCGAAACAGAACGTCTCGTTTTACGAGTCCGCACAGTCGCTGATGCCGAGAATATCTTTGCTTATGCTAGTCGTCCAGAAGTTTCTTACCCAGCAGGTTTTCCACCTGTCAAGGCCTTGGAAGATGAGATTTATTATCTGGAGCACATTCTTCCCGAGCGTAATGAAAAGGACAATCTCCCAGCTGGTTACGGCATAGTAGTTAAAGGAACCGATACTATCATCGGCTCTGTTGATTTCAACCATCGTCATGAAGATGATGTGCTTGAGATTGGCTATACCTTACACCCAGACTATTGGGGACGCGGTTATGTGCCAGAAGCGGCGCGTGCCTTGATTGATCTAGCTTTTAAAGAACTTGGTCTTCACAAGATTGAACTAACTTGCTTTGGATATAACCTTCAAAGTCAACGAGTCGCGGAAAAGCTTGGCTTTACCCTCGAAGCTCGCATAAGAGACCGAAAAGATGCTCAAGGCAATCGCTGTGATGATTTGAGATATGGCTTGCTGAGGAGTGAGTGGGAGGGAAAATAATGAAAAAAATACTTTCATACATCATAGCTTTAGTTCCAATCTTATTATTAATTTCTTTATTACTTTTAGTACCTATTGTTTTTTTAATATCTTTAGTTCCAAATAATTATTTACCTGTATCTCCGATTTGGATAATAGAAGGCTTGATAGGAATCTTAATATTAGGGTATGGCATCAGGTTAAAAAAAATTCAAATAAATTCAAAAGCTAAAAAAGTTTATTGGACTTTGTTCATACTATTAATCATTACAACTGGCATATTATTTATATGTTTTAAGAACTTATTTATCATTTTTGTTTTTTGTCAGTTATTCTTACCAATAATTTATATTTTATGGTTTGAAAATAAATTTGAAGGAGTTAAAAAATATATTCAGAAAAGTAGAAATACTTTTTGTGTTTTTAATCTATTTGATTCTTCTTTTATTGGATTATATTTCCTTTTAAAATTCATTGTTCAAACTTGGGAAAAGAACATAGAAAGTTTTCTTGATAAGTTAAATGTTCCTCAGGATGTTATTGAGCCTATTGTTACAGTTTTATTATTAATAATACTATTTATTCTTATTCCCTTTTTTAGAGGCTATTTAGCCGTTAGAAAGTATAAAAAACAAAACAATATACTTACGCCGTCAGGAAAAATATTTTGGAATTTAAATTTAAAAGCATTTTTATCCTCAATTCTGTCGATATGCTTATATAGTTCGACTCTTCTTCAATCTGATACATATAAATTTATTACGAAATTAGTTGTTTGCTTAATACTTATGTCTTTTACAGTGTTTCTCTGGGCTTATGTCTTAGAGTATATTGACAGAGGTGGTGAAGATAAAGAAGTAGTGAAATCAAATTGGTTACTTTTTGGTTTATTATCGATCTTTTTGATTCTTTTAGATCAGATTGAAAGTGATTTGATTGGTATTTTAACATGGTTTTTACCTATGTTATTACCTGTTTTTATAGGGGGAGTTAATAACATAATACCCGGAGGTCATTCAAAAACTCCCACTCCTGCTATGAAGAAACATCTTTATTGGTTACAAATAATGAGTTTTAATACATTATTCGTGTTCAATATAGTTTCTTCTATATCAACGAAACAATTAATAAAAGATAATCAGATAGAACAGGTTAATACTTTCAAAGTCTTTCTTATTTCTTTAATTAATAAAGAGTCATCTTCCAATTTCACATTAGGTATTTTGGTTTCAGCTGTTATATTGCTAATTTCAATGGTTATTGCTTATGGACTCAGTAGATTAATGGTATATTTAATACGAAGATTTTATATAGAGACTTCAAATAAATATTTTAATTAGATTATTTAGAAAGGACAAACACATGTCTAAACAACTTTCACCTAAATACAATCCAGCCGAGGTTGAGGCTGGTCGTTACCAAAAATGGCTTGATGCCGACGTTTTCAAGCCTTCAGGCGATCAAAAGGCTAAGCCTTATTCAATCGTAATTCCACCACCAAACGTAACTGGTAAACTCCACCTTGGTCACGCTTGGGATACAACTTTGCAGGATATCATTATCCGTCAAAAACGTATGCAGGGCTTCGACACGCTTTGGCTTCCAGGTATGGACCACGCGGGGATTGCTACTCAGGCTAAGGTTGAGGAGCGCTTGCGTGGTGAAGGCATTAGTCGTTATGACCTCGGTCGTGAAAAATTCCTCGACAAGGTCTGGGAATGGAAAGACGAATATGCCACTACCATCAAGGAACAATGGGGCAAGATGGGGCTCTCTGTAGACTATTCTCGTGAGCGTTTCACTCTTGATGAAGGTTTGTCAAAAGCTGTTCGCAAGGTCTTTGTGGACCTTTACAAGAAAGGCTGGATCTACCGTGGTGAGTTTATCATCAACTGGGACCCAGCAGCTCGCACAGCCTTGTCTGATATCGAGGTTATCCACAAGGACGTCGAAGGTGCCTTCTACCACATGAACTACATGCTAGAAGATGGCTCACGCGCCCTTGAAGTTGCGACTACTCGTCCTGAGACCATGTTTGGGGACGTTGCGGTTGCGGTCAATCCAGAAGACCCTCGATACAAGGACTTGATTGGTAAAAATGTTATCCTTCCAATCGCTAATAAATTGATTCCAATCGTTGGGGACGAGCACGCAGACCCTGAGTTTGGTACTGGTGTCGTGAAAATCACACCTGCCCACGATCCAAACGACTTCTTGGTTGGTCAACGCCACAACTTGCCACAAGTCAATGTCATGAACGACGACGGAACTATGAATGATTTGGCCTTCGAATTTGCAGGTATGGACCGTTTTGAAGCTCGTAAGGCAGTTGTTGCCAAGTTGGAAGAAATCGGTGCCCTCGTTAAAATCGAAAAACGTGTCCACAGTGTTGGTCACTCAGAGCGTACAGGTGTTGTAGTTGAGCCACGCTTGTCTACTCAATGGTTCGTCAAGATGGACCAATTGGCCAAGAATGCTATTTCCAACCAAGACACAGAGGACAAGGTAGAATTTTACCCTCCACGTTTCAACGATACCTTCCTTCAATGGATGGAAAATGTCCACGACTGGGTTATCTCACGTCAGCTCTGGTGGGGTCACCAAATCCCTGCTTGGTACAATGCTGAGGGTGAAATGTATGTCGGTGAAGAAGCACCTGAAGGCGACGGATGGACTCAAGACGAAGATGTCTTGGATACGTGGTTCAGTTCTGCCCTTTGGCCATTCTCAACTATGGGCTGGCCTGATGTCGACTCAGAAGACTTCAAACGTTACTTCCCTACTTCAACCTTGGTAACAGGTTACGACATCATCTTCTTCTGGGTGTCTCGTATGATCTTCCAATCCTTGGAATTCACTGGCCGTCAGCCATTCCAAAACGTGCTTATCCACGGTCTCATCCGTGACGAGCAAGGACGCAAGATGTCTAAATCTCTCGGTAATGGGATTGACCCAATGGATGTTATCGAGAAATACGGTGCTGATGCCCTTCGCTGGTTCCTTTCAAACGGTTCTGCACCAGGGCAAGACGTGCGCTTCTCTTACGAGAAAATGGATGCTTCATGGAACTTCATTAACAAGATCTGGAACATCTCTCGCTACATCCTCATGAACAATGAAGGATTGACCCTTGACCAAGCAACTGTCAATGTTGAAAAAGTTGTCAATAAGGAAGCTGGAAATGTCACAGACCGCTGGATTCTCCACAACCTCAATGAAACTATCGGCAAAGCAACTGCTAACTTTGATAAGTTTGAATTTGGTGTCGCTGGACACATCTTATACAACTTCATCTGGGATGAGTTTGCGGACTGGTATGTTGAGTTGACCAAGGAAGTCCTTTATAGCGACAACGAAGAAGAGAAAGTTATCACACGCTCTGTTCTCCTTTATACTTTGGACAAGATCCTTCGTCTCCTTCACCCAATCATGCCATTCGTGACAGAGGAAATCTTTGGACAAATCTCAGAAGGCTCTATCGTTACAGCAGAATACCCAACTGTTAACCCAGCCTTTGAAGACCTTGCGGCTCACACTGGCGTGGAAAGTCTTAAAGACCTGATCCGTGCAGTACGTAACGCGCGTGCGGAAGTAAATGTAGCTCCAAGCAAGCCTATCACCATTCTTGTTAAGACAAGCGATAGCGACTTGGAAGCCTTCTTTAACAGCAATGTCAACTACATCAAACGCTTTACAAATCCAGAACACTTGGAAATCGCGTCAACTATTCCTGCACCTGAACTCGCTATGTCAAGCGTTATCACAGGAGCAGAAATCTACTTGCCACTGGCAGACCTCCTCAATGTCGAAGAAGAACTGGCTCGTCTCGACAAGGAACTAGCTAAATGGCAAAAAGAACTGGACATGGTCGGCAAGAAGCTCTCTAACGAACGCTTCGTAGCCAACGCCAAACCAGAAGTCGTCCAAAAAGAACGCGACAAACAAGCCGACTACCAAGCGAAATACGACGCGACCGTCGCACGTATTGATGAGATGAAGAAGTTGGTGAAATAAACACAGAAACACGGTGATGAGCCGTGTTTTTTGGTATAATGAAACCAATATCTATTGATGGAGAAAGTGATGTCTAAACACCCTCATTATGAATTGTTAAATTTGATTGGCTACGGTCTTGCCAAGTTTGATAAGCTATTTATAAAAGAATTTCAATGTTCTAGCAAGTCGGAGTTTTATCGCTATGTGGTTTCTCTGGGAATTGCTGAAACAACTGGAGTTGTAAAAAATAGAATGGATTTATTTGATCCTTATTTTGACAATAATCGAAAAGGTTGGTGGCAGAAAGCTGAAGTTTACCGTTTTCGTAAAGATTTAATTGATATGATGTTTGGGAATGAAGATGTTCATAGTTATGCTGAAATAGTAAAAATGTTACTTTCCAGTGAAGGAAAGGAAACAGGCATTACTACCATTGAAAAGCCAATCATTCGAACTAAATTCAAACGTCTACAGGAAACTGGGATGGAGGCAGAAAATTATTTTATCCTTCATTTTGATAAAGAAGAAAAATTCCAAGGTGGACAGTTAACCGATGCTCGTCTTTATGGTGATGGATATGATTTCCAAGTAGATGTTCAAGAACATTCATACCTTGCTGAAGTAAAAGGTATCCGAAAATCTAAGGAGCGTGTGAGTTTAACTGCAAAAGAATTTGAAAAAGCCAAGGAGTTTCAATCGGATTTTATTTTATCCTTGGTCACAAACCTTGATGATATTCCAAAGTTAGTATTAGTTGATAATCCTTTAAAACATTTTGAGTTTAAAAAGAATATTATCAAAAATGAAATTATTGAATACAGAAGCTTAGAAGATTTGTATTAGTTCCCCTTAACCTTTGACTATTCTGCAAAATTATCGTAAAATAAAGAGTAAATGATAAAATGAGGTCAGAGTCTGTTCGCTCTGGCGATAGTAGTATAAATGAGGAGAAACGCTTTGGAATTAGAAGTATTTGCTGGGCAAGAAAAAAGTGAACTATCTATGATTGAGGTAGCGCGTGCTATCTTGGAACTTCGTGGTCGCGATCATGAGATGCATTTTAGCGATCTTGTAAACGAAATTCAAAACTACCTTGGAACATCAAACAGCGATATCCGTGAAGCTTTGCCTTTGTTCTACACAGAGTTGAACTTTGACGGTAGCTTCATCTCACTTGGAGACAACAAATGGGGGCTCCGTTCATGGTATGGTGTGGATGAAATAGACGAAGAAATCATCGCTCTTGAGGAAAATGACGACGATGAAGTAGCACCAAAAGCTAAGAAAAAACGTGTCAATGCCTTCATGGATGGCGATTCAGATGCTATTGACTACAATGCAGATGATCCTGAAGATGAAGATGCATACGAAGCAGATCCAGCTCTTTCATACGATGATGAAAATCCAGATGATGAGAAAAATGAAGTGGAAGCTTACGATGCAGAAATCAACGAAATCGCCCCAGATGACTTGGGAGAAGACGTGGATCTCAACGAAGAAGATGATGAGTTTTCAGACGATGATTCTGAAAACATAGGGGAATAAAAGTTAGCTATTGACAATTGTCCTATTTTTAGGTATCATATTGTTCGGGCACCTCTTTTAGAGGTCGGGGCTCCCTAGTTCTTAGGGAGCTATTTTTGTTTTTTCAAGAAGTTATCTTCTTGTATTTTAGTTGTGAATCTGGCGCAGTCGTCCCAGATTATCTTATTAGTAGGGTCTTGTTTTCTATGTCCCCTCGTAGTCAACAAGGCCTTGAGCATTTTAGAAAGAGGAATCTATGTCAACGAAATATATTTTTGTAACTGGTGGTGTCGTATCGTCTATTGGGAAAGGGATCGTGGCAGCAAGTCTGGGCCGTCTTTTGAAAAATCGTGGTCTCAAAGTGACGATTCAAAAGTTTGACCCTTATATCAATATCGATCCGGGGACTATGAGCCCTTATCAGCACGGGGAAGTTTTTGTGACAGATGATGGAGCTGAGACAGATTTGGACTTGGGTCACTATGAACGTTTCATCGATATTAATCTCAATAAATATTCCAACGTGACAACTGGGAAAATTTACAGTGAAGTTCTTCGTAAGGAACGCCGTGGAGAATACCTTGGGGCAACTGTTCAAGTTATTCCTCATATCACAGATGCTTTGAAAGAGAAAATCAAGCGTGCCGCTGTAACAACCGACTCTGATGTTATTATCACAGAAGTTGGTGGAACAGTAGGAGATATCGAGTCCTTGCCATTCCTAGAGGCCCTTCGTCAGATGAAGGCAGATGTGGGTGCGGATAATGTTATGTACATCCATACAACCTTGCTTCCATACCTCAAGGCTGCTGGTGAAATGAAAACCAAACCAACTCAACACTCTGTCAAAGAATTGCGTGGTTTGGGAATCCAACCAAATATGTTGGTGATTCGTACCGAGCAACCAGCTGGTCAAGGAATTAAAAACAAACTAGCCCAGTTCTGTGATGTGGCACCAGAAGCTGTCATCGAATCATTGGATGTTGAACACCTTTACCAAATTCCATTGAACTTGCAAGCACAAGGTATGGACCAAATTGTCTGTGACCATTTGAAATTAGACGCACCAGTAGCAGATATGACAGAATGGTCAGCTATGGTGGATAAGGTCATGAACCTCAAGAAACAAGTTAAAATCTCTCTCGTTGGTAAGTATGTGGAGTTGCAAGATGCCTACATCTCTGTGGTCGAAGCCTTGAAACACTCTGGTTATGCCAACGATGCAGAAGTTAAGATTAATTGGGTCAACGCCAATGATGTGATAGCAGAGAATGTGGCAGAACTCTTGTCTGATGCGGACGGAATCATCGTACCAGGTGGTTTTGGTCAACGTGGTACCGAAGGGAAAATCCAAGCCATCAGTTATGCGCGTGAGAATGATGTTCCAATGTTGGGTGTCTGCTTGGGAATGCAGTTGACTTGTATCGAGTTTGCTCGTCACGTTTTGGGTCTTGAAGGTGCCAATTCTGCTGAACTTGCACCAGAAACAAAATACCCTATCATTGATATCATGCGTGATCAGATTGATGTTGAGGATATGGGGGGAACCCTTCGCTTGGGACTTTATCCATCTAAGTTGAAACGTGGCTCTAAGGCAGCAGCTGCTTATCACAATCAAGAAGTGGTGCAACGCCGTCACCGTCACCGTTATGAGTTTAACAACGCCTTCCGTGAACAGTTTGAGGCAGCAGGTTTTGTCTTCTCAGGAGTTTCTCCAGACAATCGTTTGGTCGAAATTGTGGAAATTCCTGAAAACAAATTCTTTGTGGCTTGTCAGTATCACCCTGAACTTTCAAGTCGTCCAAACCGCCCAGAAGAACTCTACACTGCCTTTGTCACTGCAGCAGTTGAGAACAGCAATTAGCATAATCAGAACCTTTGAGAAGAATCTCAGAGGTTTTTTCTAGCATATTTAGGATATGATTTGCAAATTAAAAACATAGTGATATAATTAACATAATAAAAGTTAAGGAGGATTTACAATGAAAAAAATCACACTATTTGGTTTGTCTCTAGCAGGCCTAGCTTTACTGGCTTTTCCTTATTCAGGTCAGGCCTTCGAGCTAAAAGAAGAATGGGTTGTTAAGTGTGGAGTACAGTATCAAGATGGCAGGATTCTCCGATTTAATAATGGCCATGAAGTGGATATTAAAGTATTGGATTTGCCAAAAACAGAGAAAATCGAGTGGACGGTTAGTCTCAATGGTCAAGATCAGACTGTCAATTTCCTAGGTCAAGAAAAGGACAAGTCTATGATTGGCGTAGAAGGGCGTTATCTGAATTTCTATGTTCCATATGGCTATAGAGGAGATATCAAGGTCGAGGCTAAGAGTGGAAATGAAGTGAAGACCTGGTCAACGAAAGTTGTGGATGATATTCATAATGATAGTGGAAAGAGAGGTTACTATCGTATTGAAGAGTCAAATGATCAATACACCTACCTTGATACTAAATGGGATTATCAAACCAAGACTTACACTGCCACCCTACCAGAAACTGTTAATGGTCAAAAAGTATATGCTTGGGCAGACTATGACAATAGTGAGTTGAAACTTGAAAAACAAAAGTCTATTAGTCATAAATATGATGGAGAATCTTTCAAAGAACTTTATCCGATTGTAAAAGCAGAAAGCTGGCTAAAATCAGACCAAAATTGGTACTATCAAAAACAAGGTCAATTAGTACAGAACGATTGGGTTAAGGACAAGGGAACTTGGTACTTTATGAACGATAAAGGAGTCATGTTCAATCAAACTTGGCTCTATCAAGGTGGCAACTGGTATGCCTTTAAATCATCAGGAGCTATGATTGCTGGTGACTGGATTTATGACCAAGGCAAGTGGTACTATTTATCAACTTCAGGAGCCATGAAAGCAAGCACTTGGGTTTATGACAAGGGAGAATGGTATTATGTAAGTTCTTCTGGTGCCATGCTTGCGAATGATTGGGTCAAAGACAATGGCAAATGGTATTATCTAGCTTCATCAGGTAAGATGCTTCGTAATACTTACACACCTGATGGTTACTACGTTGGCAACTCAGGTGCTTGGCAATAAGAATAATACTCTTCGAAAATCTCTTCAAACCACGTCAGCTTCATCCACAACCTCAGAACAGTGTTTTGAGCTGACTTCGTCAGTTCTATCTACAACCTTAAATCAGTGCTTTGAGCAACTTGCGGCTAGCTTCCTAGTTTGCTCTTTGATTTTCATTGAGTATAAGAAGTCCTTTTCCTTCAAGGAAGAGGCTTTTTACTTGCCTTTATGCTGCTTCCTCATTTGTCCTGAAGCGTTTTTTGTGTTAAAATGAATGGTATGAAAGCTAAAAAAATGTGGATGGCAGGCTTGGCTCTGCTTGGTATTGGAAGCCTTGCCCTTGCTACGAAAAAAGTTGCAGATGACCGCAAGCTCATGAAGACTCAGGGAGAGTTGACAGCGATTGTGCGAGACTATTTTTCAGACATGGGGGAAATTGCGACCCTCTATGTTCAAGTTTATGAAAGTAGTCTGGAGAGCTTGGTTGGCGGCGTCATTTTTGAGGATGGCCGTCATTATACCTTTGTCTATGAAAATGAAGACCTGATCTATGAGGAGGAAGTCTTATGATACAACCAGCAAGTTTAGAAGAATTGGCATCTTTAGTAGAAAAAGATGGCAAGAAAGTCTTTCTTTTTGTGGCAGACTGGTGTGGCGATTGTCGTTATATCTATCCTGCCTTACCAGAAATTGAGGAGACCAATCCAGAGTTCACCTTTATTCGAGTGGACCGAGACCAGTATATAGATTTGGCCAAACTTTGGGATGTTTATGGAATTCCTAGCCTTGTTGTTCTAGAAAATGACAAGGAAATCGGCCGTTTTGTCAATCGCGACCGTAAAAGCAAGCAACAAATTAACGACTTTTTAGCAGGACTGAAATAGGAGAAAATAGAAACAATGATTTTTACATATAACAAAGAACATGTCGGTGATGTCCTTATGGTCATCGCGAAAAATAGCGGAGATGCCAAACTAGATGTGGAGCGCAAAGGCAAGGTAGCTCGTGTTTTCCTCAAAGATAATGGGGAAACAGTGGCTTGGAATATTTTCGAAGTTTCAAGTTTGTTTGAAATTGCAGAGCGCGGTCAAGTCTTTTTATCAGATGAGCAAGTAGCTCGTTTGAACCAAGAATTACAGGAGGAAGGTTTTACAGAAGAAATTGTCAATGACAAGGAACCTAAGTTTGTTGTTGGTGAAATCGTTGAGATGGTAGCCCATCCAGATAGTGACCACCTCAACATCTGCCAAGTTGCAGTCGCAAGTGACAAGACAGTGCAAATCGTTGCAGGGGCTCCTAATGCGCGTGTTGGGTTGAAAACCATTGTGGCTCTTCCTGGAGCAATGATGCCCAAAGGCAATCTTATTTTCCCAGGCGAACTTCGTGGTGAGAAGAGTTTTGGCATGATGTGCAGCCCTCGTGAATTGCATCTGCCAAATGCTCCGCAAAAACGTGGTATTATTGAATTATCAGAAGACCAAGTTGTCGGAACTTCATTTGACCCAGCTAAACACTGGACTGCCTAGGAAGTTGTCAGTATCTGATAGACCAGATAGGGGGATAAGATGGCAAAAAATGTAGTAATTACAGGGGCGACATCTGGAATTGGTGAAGCGATTGCGCGTGCTTATCTGGAGCAGGGGGAGAATGTCGTTCTAACAGGGCGACGGACAGCCAGACTAGAAACCCTCAAGTCAGAGTTTGCAGCAACCTATCCAAATCAAACAGTTTGGATCTTTCCACTAGATGTGACGGATATGACCATGGTCAAGACTGTCTGCTCCGATATTCTAGAAACGATAGGTCAGATTGATATTCTGGTCAACAATGCCGGACTGGCTCTAGGTTTAGCACCTTATCAAGACTATGAAGAGTTGGATATGTTAACTATGTTGGATACCAATGTCAAAGGTTTGATGGCAGTCACTCGCTGTTTCTTGCCAGCAATGGTAAAAGCCAATCAAGGACATATCATCAACATGGGGTCAACCGCAGGAATCTACGCCTATGCAGGTGCCGCTATTTACTCAGCTACCAAGGCAGCAGTTAAGACCTTTTCAGATGGTCTGCGAATTGATACCATTGCAACAGATATCAAGGTGACAACCATTCAGCCTGGAATTGTCGAAACAGATTTTTCTACAGTGCGTTTTCATGGTGACAAAGAGCGAGCTGCGTCCGTCTATCAGGGAATCGAAGCCTTGCAAGCTCAGGATATTGCAGACACAGTAGTCTATGTGACCAGTCAACCTCGTCGTGTGCAGATTACAGATATGACCATTATGGCAAATCAACAGGCGACAGGTTTCATGGTTCATAAAAAATAAAAAATTTTCTCGAAAAGTTACAAATTTCTGTAACTTTTTTTGATTTCCTACGAATAGATAAGTAGGAGGAAGAAAATATGTATAATAAAGTTATCTTAATCGGACGCTTGACGTCTACACCAGAATTGCACAAAACTAACAATGACAAGTCAGTAGCGCGAGCAACCATTGCTGTGAACCGTCGTTACAAAGACCAAAATGGTGAACGCGAAGCTGATTTTGTTAATATTGTCCTATGGGGCAGATTAGCAGAAACCTTGGCAAGCTACGCAACCAAAGGCAGTCTCATTTCCGTTGATGGAGAACTTCGTACCCGTCGCTTTGAGAAAAATGGTCAAATGAACTATGTGACTGAAGTACTTGTTACAGGATTCCAACTCTTGGAAAGCCGCGCCCAACGTGCCATGCGTGAAAATAACACAGGCCAAGATTTGGCAGATTTGGTTTTGGAAGAGGAGGAATTGCCATTTTAAGCATCGAAAAGTCTGAGTTGGTCTCAGGCTTTTTATCTTGCCAAAGTCAGACTTTTTTCTTGACTATTTCTGACCAAGTGATACAATAGAACTATGAATTAGCACTCAGGAGCAAAGAGTGCTAATAATATCTATCTCATCATGGAGGAAATCAGATGTTGAAACCATTAGGAGACCGTGTGGTCTTAAAAATCGAAGAAAAAGAACAAACTGTTGGAGGCTTTGTCCTTGCAGGCTCAGCCCAAGAAAAAACAAAAACAGCTCAAGTTGTAGCTACTGGACAAGGTGTTCGTACCTTGAACGGTGATTTGGTGGCCCCAAGTGTTAAAACTGGAGACCGTGTCTTAGTTGAAGCTCACGCAGGTCTCGATGTCAAAGACGGCGATGAAAAGTACATCATCGTTGGCGAAGCTAACATCTTAGCTATTATTGAAGAATAGAAGGAGAAAGTAAGTATGTCAAAAGAAATTAAATTTTCATCTGATGCTCGTTCAGCTATGGTCCGTGGTGTCGATATCCTTGCAGACACTGTTAAAGTAACCTTGGGACCAAAAGGTCGTAATGTCGTTCTTGAAAAATCATTCGGTTCACCCCTCATCACCAATGACGGTGTGACCATTGCTAAAGAAATCGAGTTGGAAGATCATTTTGAAAATATGGGTGCCAAATTGGTATCAGAAGTAGCTTCAAAAACCAATGATATCGCAGGTGACGGGACTACAACTGCAACTGTTTTGACCCAAGCAATCGTCCGCGAAGGAATCAAAAACGTCACAGCAGGCGCAAATCCAATCGGCATTCGTCGTGGAATTGAAGCGGCAGTTGCTGCCGCTGTAGAAGCCTTGAAAAATAACGCTATCCCAGTTGCCAATAAAGAAGCCATCGCTCAAGTTGCAGCCGTATCTTCTCGTTCTGAAAAAGTTGGTGAGTACATCTCTGAAGCCATGGAAAAAGTTGGCAAAGATGGAGTCATCACTATCGAAGAGTCACGTGGTATGGAAACAGAACTTGAAGTTGTGGAAGGAATGCAGTTTGACCGTGGTTACCTTTCACAGTACATGGTGACAGATAGCGAAAAAATGGTGGCTGACCTCGAAAATCCATACATCTTGATTACAGACAAGAAGATTTCAAATATCCAAGAAATCTTGCCACTTCTAGAAAGCATTCTCCAAAGTAACCGTCCGCTCTTGATTATTGCGGATGATGTGGATGGTGAGGCTCTGCCAACTCTTGTTTTGAACAAGATTCGTGGAACCTTCAACGTAGTAGCAGTTAAGGCACCTGGTTTTGGTGACCGCCGCAAAGCCATGCTAGAAGATATCGCTATCTTGACAGGCGGAACAGTCATCACAGAAGACCTAGGTCTTGAGTTGAAAGACGCGACAATTGAAGCTCTAGGTCAAGCTGCTAGAGTGACTGTGGACAAAGACAGCACGGTTATCGTAGAAGGTGCCGGAAATCCTGAAGTGATTTCTCACCGTGTTGCAGTTATCAAGTCTCAAATCGAAACCACAACTTCTGAATTTGACCGCGAAAAATTGCAAGAACGCTTGGCAAAATTGTCAGGTGGTGTCGCAGTCATCAAAGTCGGTGCTGCAACTGAAACTGAGTTGAAAGAAATGAAACTCCGCATTGAAGATGCCCTCAACGCTACTCGTGCAGCCGTGGAAGAAGGAATCGTTGCTGGTGGTGGAACAGCTCTTGTCAATGTCATTCCAGCCGTAGCTGATTTGGAATTGACAGGAGATGAAGCGACAGGACGCAATATTGTTCTCCGTGCTTTGGAAGAACCTGTTCGTCAAATTGCCCACAATGCGGGATTCGAAGGCTCTATCGTTATCGATCGTTTGAAAAATGCGGAAGTTGGCACAGGTTTCAACGCAGCAACTGGCGAGTGGGTCAACATGATTGAAGAGGGAATCATCGACCCAGTTAAAGTGAGCCGTTCAGCCCTTCAAAACGCAGCATCTGTAGCCAGCTTGATTTTGACTACAGAAGCAGTCGTAGCCAATAAACCAGAACTAGTGGCCCCAGCTCCAGCCATGGATCCAAGCATGATGGGTGGGATGATGTAAGATTTCCATAGAAAACAACTTATAAAAAATACAAAAGGAGGGAATGCTACCCCTCCTTTTTATGCTATTCACTTCTAAATTGATTTGAGCTCTCCTAACTTATATGATAAAATAAGACTAGAAAAAGGAGAAGAACATGATCGATGTAGAAGAAATTCTGAGCAAGATGAATCCCAATCAGAAGATTAATTATGACCGTGTCATGCAGAAGATGGTACAAGTATGGGAGAAAAATGAGCAACGTCCAACTATTCTCATGCATGTTTGCTGTGCCCCTTGCAGTACCTATACCCTAGAATACCTGACCAAGTATGCAGATGTGACCATCTATTTTGCCAATTCCAATATCCATCCCAAGGCAGAATACCATAAGCGAGCTTATGTTACCAAGAAATTTGTCAGTGATTTCAATGAGAGGACAGGAAATACGGTTCAGTACCTAGAAGCTCCCTACGAACCAAATGAATATCGTAAACTGGTTCGGGGTTTGGAAGAAGAGCCTGAAGGTGGCGACCGTTGTAAGGTTTGCTTTGACTACCGTCTGGATAAAACAGCGCAAGTGGCTATGGATTTAGGCTTTGACTATTTCGGTTCGGCTTTAACCATCAGTCCTCATAAGAATTCTCAAACCATCAACAGCATCGGAATCGATGTGCAAAAAATTTATACCACCCACTATCTTCCCAGTGATTTCAAGAAAAATCAGGGCTACAAACGTTCAGTAGAGATGTGTGAAGAGTATGACATCTACCGTCAATGTTATTGTGGATGTGTCTATGCAGCCCAAGCCCAGAATATTGACCTGGTTCAGGTCAAGAAGGACGCCACATCTTTCTTGCTGGATAAGGATGTGGAAAAAGACTATTCCCATATCAAATTCACAGTTACTAAATTAGATATATAAGGATAAGCCCAGCTGCAAAGCTGGGTTTTTATACTCTTCGAAAATCTCTTCAAACCGCGTCAACGTCGCCTTGCCGTATATATATGTGACTGACCTCGTCAGTCTTATCTATAACCTCAAAACAGTGTCTTGAGCAACCTGTGGCTAGTTTCCTAGTTTGCTCTTTGATTTTCATTGAGTATTAAAATAAAAAACCAGGGCTCTCACCCCAGTTTGACAACTTTACCGATTCTTTAGTTCTACATAGCGCTTGTACCAAATGTTTACATAGGCTTCTGAGAAAGGACCACGTCCATTGTTAATCCAATCAACAAGAATTTTGACATGTTCTTTTAAAATATAGTCCAAATCATCAGAATAATTCATTTTGCGTTTGTGGCGCTCATACTCCTCAACGTCCAAGAGACGTTTCTCCCCATCTGTAAAAATTTTAACATCCAAATCGTAATCAATATACTTCAGTGCTTCTTCATCCAGATAGTAGGGGCTAGCCATATTGCAATAGTAGGAAATCCCATTATCACGAATCATGGCAATGATATTAAACCAATATTTCTTGTGAAAGTAAACAATAGCCGGTTCTCGAGTGACCCAACGACGACCATCACTTTCGGTAACCAGTGTATGATCGTTGACACCAATAATGGCGTTTTCTGTTGTTTTTAGTACCATGGTGTCCCGCCAAGTTCGGTGGAGACTCCCATCATGCTTATAACTTTGAATTGTAATAAAGTCGCCTTCTTTTGGAAGCTTCATAACTAACCAACTTTCTACAATTTATAAGTTTATCGTTTACTATTGTACCATAAAATTACCTAAAATCTGTGAATTTTACATGAAAATATTAAAGATATTCTCTGAGAGCGCTTGCTATATCCGAAAAATCGTAGCCCTTTCGTGCTAAAACTTGAGTTAAACGCTGTTTAAGTTCGTATCCTTCATACTTTCGGGCATACTTAGCATATTGTTTATCGAGTTCCTTGAAGATGAGTTCCTGAGTTGTTTCTTGGTCAACTTGACTATCCAACTCGTCAAAGGCACTTTTAGCATCAGAGTAAGAGAAGCCCTTGTTGGTCATGTTCTGGATAATCTTATCTTGTAAGGCACGAGCAGGAAGTTTTCCCTCATATTTTTTCAAGAGTTTATTAGCTACACGTTGAGCAACTTCAGAAAAATCAAATTCTTTCAAGTTCTCTTCTATAGTAGATTTTGAAATTCCTTTTTGTGCTAATTTCTGAGTCAGTATATAAGGCCCCTTGTCTCCTGAAAGTTGATTGGCATTGATGATAGCATAAGTGTACTGGCTATCATTAATCCACTTATCTTCTTTAAGATTAGCAATGACTTGAGAAACTATTTTTTCATTAATATCATATTTCTTCAGATATTCTCTGACCTCTTTTTCAGTACGTGCTTTAAATGAAAGGTGATAGAGGGCTAGATTCTTACCATAAGAAAATTGGGCAAAGTTCTGAATCTCCTTCAATTCCTCTTCGCTTATCACCTTATCTCTCGATAACATAAAACGAACAATTGTATCTTCAGTAATGTAGCATTTGTCACCATTATCAAGCTCCATCAGATAGAGTCTTTTTTTCTTTTCAAGTTTTGTGATTTTCATAGTTCTATTATAACTCAAAATGTGATAAGATAGGGGTATGAATCTGAAAGTGAAACAAAAAATACCATTAAAAATCAAGCGCATGGGAATTAATGGTGAGGGAATCGGCTTTTACCAAAAAACATTAGTCTTTGTACCTGGAGCACTCAAAGGTGAAGATATCTATTGTCAGATTACTTCTATTAAACGCAACTTTGTTGAGGCAAAATTACTGAAGGTCAACAAGAAGTCTAAATTCCGAGTTGTGCCAGCTTGTACTATCTATAATGAGTGCGGAGGCTGCCAAATCATGCACCTGCATTATGATAAGCAGCTAGAGTTCAAGACGGACCTACTTCACCAAGCACTGAAAAAATTCGCCCCTGCAGGATATGAAAACTATGAAATTCGTCCAACTATTGGAATGCAGGAACCCAAGTACTATCGTGCTAAGTTACAATTTCAGACTCGAAAATTTAAAAATCAGGTCAAGGCAGGTCTGTATGCAGAAAACTCTCATTATTTGGTAGAGTTGAAAGACTGCCTAGTACAAGATAGGGAAACCCAAGTGATTGCTAATCGCCTAGCAGAATTACTTACTTATCACCAGATTCCAATTACGGATGAGAGAAAAGTTTTAGGTGTTAGGACGATTATGGTCCGACGAGCTAGGAAAACTGGACAGGTTCAGATTATTATTGTTACAAACCGTCAGCTTAACTTAACCCAACTTGTAAAGGACTTAGTTAAAGATTTCCCAGAAATTGTGACAGTCGCTGTGAATACAAATACAGCTAAAACAAGTGAGATATATGGTGAAAAGACAGAGATTATCTGGGGACAAGAGAGTATTCAAGAGGGTGTACTCGACTATGAATTCTCATTATCCCCTCGAGCTTTCTATCAGCTAAATCCTGAACAAACAGAAGTACTTTATAATGAGGCGGTAAAAGCCTTGGATGTTACTAAAGAAGATCATTTGATCGATGCTTATTGTGGTGTTGGAACGATTGGATTTGCCTTTGCAAAGAAAGTTAAAACACTCAGAGGTATGGATATTATTCCAGAAGCCATTGAAGATGCTAAACGAAATGCTAAAAGAATGGGATTTGACAACACACATTACGAAGCAGGAACAGCGGAAGAGATTATTCCTCAGTGGTATAAAGAAGGCTACAGAGCAGATGCTTTAATTGTTGACCCTCCACGTACAGGTCTGGATGATAAGTTATTAGATACTATTCTTACTTATGTACCAGAAAAAATGGTCTATATTTCTTGCAATGTTTCGACCTTAGCTCGTGATTTGGTGAGGTTAGTAGAAGTCTATGATCTTCATTATATCCAGTCTGTCGATATGTTCCCACATACAGCTCGAACGGAAGCAGTTGTAAAATTAATTAAAAAAATTAGAAAAAGATGTTGACAAAAAAGAAAAAGTCGGTATAATAGTAAGAGTTGAAAATACCAACTCTGGTC
>CAJNCI010000011.1 GCA_905221215.1 bacterium | reverse complement strand
ATGAGTTGTTTTGTCGCTTTTCATTATAGGTCATATGGGACTTTTTTTCTACACAAAAATAGGCTCCATAATATCTATAGGGGATTTACCCACTACAAATATTATAGAGCCAATATTTTTATGTTATTTGTTGACATTCATTTTATAGGGGAGTAGAATAGAGTTATAAATAGATAAAATAATATACTGACTATAAAAAAGATTGATATAAACTCAAAAGGAGGTTAAAATCATGTCCCCGTAAATTATTAAAATAAGGTCACTAGAGCGTTAAGGTCTTTATTTCATCTCTTTAAGAGTGTTATAAATAAGATGGTTAAACTAACTCTATCTCTCAGTGTCAATTCGTGGAGGAAATGGCTATGAAAAAATCTAAACTACTTACACTTGGTTTGCTTGCAGGTGCTGGTCTGCTTTTGTCAATCAATCAAGCACAGGCTGCAGATACTTGGGTTAAAAATGGCGCTGACTAGAATCTTTCTCAAGATGGAAGCTTAGCTAAAAGTAAATGGGTGCAAAATGCTGGCTCTTGGTACCACTTTGACGGTTCTGGAAACATGCAGACAGGTTGGCTCAAAGACGGTAACACTTGGTATTCGCTCGCAGATAGTGGGGCTATGCGCACTGGCTGGTATAAGGACGAAAATACATGGTACTCACTAGCAGATAGTGGCGCTATGCGTACGGGTTGGTATAAAGAAGGGGCTACTTGGTACTACCTAAAAGGCAGTGGCGCTATGGCAACAGGATGGGCAACTGCAAATGGTCAATGGTCTTACTTTGAAAAATCAGGTGCAATGGTCGCAGACAGAGCTGTTCCAACCAGTGATGGGGAAAGTTATGTAATTGGTAAGGATGGATATCTGTTAACCAAACTCCCAAGTCAGGTTGAACAATCTCAAGCGGATGATACAATTATCACAAATATTGTTACTTTGTCTGATGGTTATGATTATCACCTTATTTATACAAAAGATGGAGTCATTGTTGAAAAGAATGCCTGGTATATCAAACCAGAGTTTAAAAAGTTTTCTAATAAATATGGGGATCACGTTTCCAATACGACGTTAGCTTTAATAGATAATAAAGATCAAGGACAGGAAATTGATCCTAAAGCTGTTATAAAGAATTTCCAAAACTTACCAAACAGGTATTACTTTGGGGCAGATGGTCGTCGCGTAACAAATTTACCAGAAATGACCACCTATTCAGAGATTAAAAAAGTTGGCAATGATGTCTATTTAGAAAATCCAGGTGCACGACTTCGTCTTGTAGGTACCAGATTTACAATCAATAACAATAAACTATACCATTTAGAAAATGAACAAGGTAAGCTCACAACAGGTTACTTTGTATTAATTGATGATGGAGCAACGACTAGTAGCCATCATGTTCTCGCCTATGCAGATCAATCTGGTGAAATTCTTAAAATGAAACGCTTGCCATCAAGATTTTCAGATTATTTTGACAAAGAAATCGATGGTTTCTATGGTCAAAAAATTAAGATTACACAGCCAAATAAGTATGAATATTACAAGGTTCTTGTGGTTAAATAAGACAAAACGAATCGCCTAATGAGGGATGTTTGGGCGATTCGTTTTTTACTGTAATCAGCCATTACTAAACATCTTTTATAAGATTATATTCGAATCCTAAAGAAAACCAAGAAGAAACCATACCTCCCCCATCATTGAAAAGCGCATTCATTACTTGAAAAAAGTCGCTCGTTTATGTTATAATAGACTGTATTTAAAAAATTTTAAGGAGAAATGACAGAATGTCTGTATCATTTGAAAACAAAGAAACAAACCGTGGTGTCTTGACTTTCACTATCTCTCAAGACCAAATCAAACCAGAATTGGACCGTGTCTTCAACTCAGTGAAGAAATCTCTTAACGTTCCAGGTTTCCGTAAAGGTCACCTTCCACGTCCTATCTTCGACAAAAAATTTGGTGAAGAGTCACTTTACCAAGACGTTATGAACGCTCTTTTGCCAAACGCTTATGAAGCAGCTGTAAAAGAAGCTGGTCTTGAAGTAGTTGCTCAACCAAAAATTGACGTAACTTCAATGGAAAAAGGTCAAGACTGGGTTATCACTGCTGAAGTTGTTACAAAACCTGAAGTAAAATTGGGTGACTACAAAAACCTTGAAGTATCAGTTAATGTAGAAAAAGAAGTGACTGATGCTGACGTTGAAGAGCGTATCGAACGCGAACGCAACAACTTGGCTGAATTGGTTATCAAAGAAGCTGCTGCTGAAAACGGCGACACTGTTGTCATCGACTTCGTTGGTTCTATCGACGGTGTTGAATTTGATGGCGGAAAAGGTGAAAACTTCTCACTTGGACTTGGTTCAGGTCAATTCATCCCTGGTTTCGAAGACCAATTGGTAGGTCACTCAGCTGGCGAAACTGTTGATGTTATCGTAACATTCCCAGAAGACTACCAAGCAGAAGATCTTGCAGGTAAAGAAGCTAAATTCGTAACAACTATCCACGAAGTAAAAGCTAAAGAAGTTCCAGCTCTTGACGATGAACTTGCAAAAGATATCGACGAAGAAGTTGAAACACTTGCTGAATTGAAAGAAAAATACCGCAAGGAATTGACTGCTGCGAAAGAAGAAGCATACAAAGATGCCGTTGAAGGTGCAGCAATCGATAAAGCTGTAGAAAACGCTGAAATCGTAGAACTTCCAGAAGAAATGATCCACGAAGAAGTTCACCGTTCAGTTAATGAATTCCTTGGAAACTTGCAACGTCAAGGTATCAACCCTGACATGTACTTCCAAATCACTGGAACTACTCAAGAAGACCTTCACAACCAATACCAAGCAGAAGCTGAGTCACGTACTAAGACTAATCTTGTTATCGAAGCAGTTGCTAAAGCTGAAGGTTTTGACGCTTCAGAAGAAGAAATCCAAAAAGAAATCGAGCAATTGGCAGCAGACTACAACATGGAAGTTGCTCAAGTACAAAGCTTGCTTTCAGCTGATATGTTGAAACACGATATCACAATCAAAAAAGCTGTTGAATTGATCACAAGCACAGCAACAGTTAAATAATCTTATACTCTTCGAAAATCAAATTCAAACCACGTCAGCGTCACCTTACCGTACTCAAGTACAGCTTGCGGCTAGCTTCCTAGTTTGCTCTTTGATTTTCATTGAGTATTCATAAACAAAAAGCCCACCTGCCTAGATGGGTTTTCTTGTGCACTATTTTCCAAAAATCTCTTTAAGATCTGCGTCTGTAATCCCAATCATGGCTGGGATGCTATCCCAGTTTTCTTCGGTTAGGATGTAGGATTGTTCAGAGTCGGTTGATGGGGCAGTTTCGGAAACATCTTGTGTATTTTCTTCAACATTTTCAATTAAATCGCTGAATCGTTCAATCAGATAGGTTTTTCGGGCAGTTCCGATATGTTGGGTAGCATAGTCGAAAGCCTGTAATTCGCCTAGTAAGATAAGTTTGCTTTTGGCGCGTGTAATGGCTGTGTAGATGAGATTGCGCTCCAGCATACGTCGGCTAGCACTGGTAATCGGTAGGATGACAACAGGGAACTCACTTCCCTGAGATTTATGGATACTCATGGCATAGGCTAGGCGAATCTTGTACCATTCGTTACGTGGGTAAGAGACTTCATTCCCGTCAAAATCAATGACAATCTCATCCTGTTTAGACTCGGTGTATTTACTAGGAATCAGGTCTGTGATAGCTCCCAAATCCCCATTAAAGACATTGATTTCAGCATCGTTGACCAAATGAATGACCTTGTCTCTCTTGCGATAGTGACACTGGGGAGCCTCAAAACTGAGTTGGTCTTTTTGTGGTGGGTTCAGGAGGTCTTGCATGAGTTGGTTGATAGCATCAATCCCTGCAGTCCCTCGGTACATGGGAGCCAGAACTTGGATATCACGGGCAGGGATACCGCTTCTGAGGGCGGCACCTAAGATCTTTTCAATGGTAGCAGGAATATGACCGCTAGCAATTTCAAAGTAGGAACGGTCTGCTTTTTTCTGGGTGAAATCAGCTGGCAAGATACCTTGTCGAATCTGACTAGCTAAGGTAACGATAGTTGATTCTTCGCTTTGTCGGTAAATTTTTTCCAAGCGAGTCTGAGGGATCAAAGGAATATGAAGGAGGTCAGCTAGAACTTGTCCAGGGCTGACAGACGGTAGCTGATCGCTATCTCCCACGATGAGGATTTTACTGTTAGAAGAGATGTTGGAGAAGAGTTGATTAGCCAGCCAAGTGTCCACCATGGAAAATTCGTCCACGATGATAAAGTCAGCATCCAGATAATCTTCCAGATGACTGGTATCATCGTCCCCTGTCATTCCCAAATGGCGGTGTATGGTTGCACTAGGCAAGCCTGTCAATTCATTCATGCGCCGAGCTGCTCGGCCAGTTGGAGCGGCAAGAAGAATTGGCAAGTTGCTTTTTTTCCTGAGATCAAGTCCTTCTAAAAGTGCATAAACAGCGATAATCCCATTGATAACAGTTGTCTTACCAGTACCAGGTCCACCTGTTAGGATAAAGACCTTGTTCTGAATAGCGTCACAAATAGCCTGTTTTTGAATGCTATCATACTCAATCCCCAGTTCTTCCTCAACAGTAGCGATATGTTTTTGAATAGTTTCTAAATCTTGGCTCTTCTGTTTTCCTTTTTCAAGGATACGAACCAAGTGACTGCGGATGCCTTCCTCAGCGAAAAAGAGGCTATTATAAAAGATTTTGGTATCAATCTGCTGAACCTTGTCTTCTTCGATCAGGTAGGAGAGCTCTTGGGCTACTTGGCTGGGATCCAGTTCCACAGGACGGGAAGACTCAAGGAGAGTAAGGGTTTGCTCTAACAAATCTCGTGCTTCAACATAGGTATCCCCTGTTTCCATACAGGCCTGAAAAAGACTGTGAACTAGACCAGCACGGAAGCGTTCAGGAGCCTGACTTTCGATGCCTAGTTCTTCCGCTAATTGGTCAGCAATGGTAAATCCCAATCCTTTGATATCTTCAACCAGCTGGTAGGGATAATTTTCAACCACATCAAGGGTTTCTTCCTTGTAAAAGTCTTGAATCTGAAAGGCCAGTTTATTGGGAATACCGTAGTTGGCTAGTTTGGCCAAGACCATCTCCGTTCCGTAGTTGAGACGAAGAGTTGAGACGAATGCCTCGCGATTTTTGGCAGAGAGTCCTGCAATGCCTTCTAGCTTTTCTGGGTGTTGCAGAATTTCGTCAATGGTATTGTCACCATAGGTATCCACGATTTTCTGAGCTGTCTTGAGACCGATCCCCTTGAAATGGCTACTTGAAAAGTACTTGACCAAACCCTTGCTAGTTGGTTTTGCGCGTTCATAACGACTGATTTGCAGTTGTTCCCCATACTTGGAGTGCTGGACAATTTGCCCCCAAAAAGTGTAGTCTTCGCCCTCAATTACATCAGCCATGGTGCCGGTGACAATGATTTCAAAATCATCAAAATCTTCTGCGTCCGTATCTTCGATTTCTAGGAGAAGGATGCGATAAAAATTGCTGGGATTTTCAAAAATAATCCGTTCAATGGTTCCTGAAAAATAAACTTCCATAAGATTCCTTTGCATAAATAGGTGAGATTTAATACTCTTCGAAAATCAAATTCAAACCACGTCAGCTTCGCCTTGCCGTACTCAAGTACAGCCTGCGGCTAGCTTCCTAGTTTGCTCTTTGATTTTCATTGAGTATAACTTTGTTTCTATCTTAATCAAACTGGATAGAGAATAATCATCTTCTCACGATAGAAGAAGAGGCTGAGATTGCTGATTCTCGGCCTCTTCGATTTCTTAAAATGTTCCGATACGGGTGATTGGCCAGAAGCGGAATTTAGCTTCCCCTGTGATATCTTTTGCTTTAAAAGTACCTACGTGGCGGCTGTCGCTCGAAACCAAGCGGTCATCTCCGAGGAGAAGGTATTCTCCTTCTGGAACTGTAAAGCTAAAGTTGGTATTGTAGTTGACATCAACTGTGAAGGCTTGAGCTTTTTGAGCGATACTTCTAAAGAAAGTGCCTTTATTTCCTTCAAATCCCTTGCCTGAGTATGTACTTTGGAGTTTGTCGTCCTTGAAACGTTTGATATAGTCTGCTAGGTAAGGTTCATCTGTCTCTTTATCATTGATGTAAAGTTTATCGTTTTCGTAACGGATGGTGTCGCCAGGCATTCCAATCACGCGCTTGACGATATCTTTATTGCCATCTTCCTCATGAGCAACCACGATATCAAAACGGTCAATAGGAAGGTGTTTTACAACAAAGAGAATTTCGCCATCCGCTAGGGTAGGATCCATAGAATGTCCTTCTACGCGGACATTACTCCAAAAAAAGATACGGCTTAAAGCTAGTAATGACAGAATCAGGAGGAACAATCCCCACTCTTTTAGGAAATTTTTAAATGAATTCATAATTTACCTTTCTAAGCGTTTTTTCGCTTTTTCAGTATTTTTAAAGTGCAGTTTAGCGCAGAAGTTGAGTCCCTGCATACCATAGGCCTGCAAAATCTGGCTAGCCACCTTGTCAGAAGCCGTTCCAGCTCCACTTGGAAGCTGATAGCCCAGTTCTCGTCCTAGATTTTCAAGATTTTCCAGAAAGAGATCACGCGCAATGATAGAAGAAACTGCGACAGCCAAGTATTTGCCCTCAGCCTTTTCTTCTAAGCTGATAGGATTGCTGAAACGATTGGCCTCTTGTGCCAAGTACTTGTCATAATTTTTAGCACTGGTAAAGGCATCAATCACAATTTTCTCAGGCTGAAGACCTTTTTGAAGGAGGAGATAGATAGCCTGATTATGGAGGGCAACCTTAACCGAAACCGCATTGTAGCGGTCTCCGATGACCTCGTTGTACTTGCTTGGTGAGAGAAGGAGTGCCTGGTGCTGGATTTTTTCCTTGAGAATAGGAGCAAGCTGACGGATCTTTTGGTCTGTCAGAGTCTTAGAATCTCCCACACCGAGTTTTCGCAAGAAGTCATGCTGGTCAGGTGTGACAAAGGAAGCCACAACTGCAAGCCCACCAAAGTAGGAACCATTTCCCACCTCATCTGTCCCAATCAAAGGGAGATTTTGTCCGCTGGTTTCCTCTACAACTTGATAGCCAAAGAAACTAGCGTATTTCTCAGCTCCTTCACCCTGAAGCAAGACCTTTCCAGAAGTATAGATAGAAACCGTTGCTTGAGGCAGTTTCAAAAAGTAGCGGATATAGGGGTTCTTACTGGGAGCCAGACTGGTTTGATAGTGTTCAAGAAAAGCCTGAATCTCCTTTTCGCTTGGTGTGAGTGTTATACTTGCCATAGTTTCTATTGTACCACAAAAGCAGGCAAATTTGTAAAAACTGACAAAGTTAGCGAATTTTGGTATAATATCGTGAGGTGAATTTTATGGCAAATCTAAATCGATTCAAATTTACATTCGGGAAAAAATCATTAACCTTGACAAGCGAACATGATAACCTCTTTATGGAGGAAATCGCTAAGGTTGCGACAGAAAAATACCAAGCAATTAAAGAACAAATGCCTAGTGCAGACGATGAAACGATCGCTCTTTTGTTGGCAGTCAATTGTTTGTCAACTCAACTCAGCCGTGAGATTGAATTTGACGATAAGGAGCAAGAATTAGAAGAACTCCGTCACAAGCTTGTGACCTGCAAGCAAGAACAGAGCAAGATTGAGGATTCCTTATGATTTCACTCCTTCTTCTATTGGTCTTGGCTTGGGGATTTTATATCGGCTATCGTAGAGGCCTGCTCTTACAGGTTTATTACCTGATTTCAGCCATGGCATCGGCTTTTATGGCTGGCCAGTTTTATAAGGGACTTGGAGAACAATTCCATTTATTGCTCCCTTATGCAAATCCGCAGGAAGGTCAGGGGACTTTCTTTTTCCCGTCGGATCAACTCTTTCAGTTGGATAAGGTCTTTTATGCAGGGATCGGCTACTTGCTTGTATTTGGGATTGTCTATAGCATCGGTCGTTTGCTTGGTCTCTTGTTACACTTACTTCCTAGTAAAAAACTGGGTGGTAAGTTGTTCCAAGTTTCAGCAGGGATCTTGTCCCTGTTGGTGACCTTATTTGTCTTGCAAATGGCCTTAACTATACTAGCAACGATTCCCATGGCAGCTATACAAAATCCTCTTGAAAAGAGTATCGTCGCAAAACACATCATCCAGAGCATACCAGTAACGACTAGTTGGCTCAAACAAATCTGGGTGACAAATTTAATCGGATAAAAAGGGCAGGAGTTTTCCTAGCCCTTTGTTTACAGATTTGACTCGAATCTATTAGAATATAAAAAGCTAATACACCTAGATATTCAAAGACAAGGAAATAAAGATGAACAAGAAAATATTAGAAACATTAGAGTTCAATAAGGTCAAGGCTTTGTTTGAACCCCATTTATTGACCGAGCAGGGCTTGGAGCAATTGAGACAGCTAGCTCCGACTGCCAAAGCAGATAAAATCAAACAGGCTTTTGCTGAGATGAAGGAAATGCAGGCTCTTTTTGTTGAGCAACCGCATTTTACCATTCTTGCAACCAAGGAAATCGCAGGAGTCTGCAAGCGCTTGGAGATGGGAGCGGACCTCAATATCGAAGAGTTCCTGCTCTTGAAGCGTGTGCTTCTTTCTAGCAGAGAACTGCAAAGTTTTTATGCCAATCTGGAAAATGTCAGTTTGGAAGAGTTAGCTCTCTGGTTTGAGAAATTACATGATTTTCCGCAATTACAAGGAAATCTCCAAGCCTTTAATGATGCAGGTTTCATTGAAAATTTTGCCAGTGAAGAATTAGCGCGAATCCGTCGAAAAATCCATGATAGCGAGAGTCAGGTACGAGATGTTTTACAGGACCTGCTCAAGCGAAAAGCGCAGATGTTGACAGAAGGGATTGTTGCCAGCAGAAATGGCCGTCAGGTTTTACCAGTCAAAAACACCTACCGCAATAAGATTGCAGGTGTCGTTCATGATATTTCTGCTAGTGGAAATACCGTTTATATCGAACCCCGTGAGGTGGTCAAACTGAGCGAAGAAATTGCTAGTCTGCGAGCAGATGAGCGTTATGAAATGCTTCGCATTCTCCAAGAAATTTCGGAGCGTGTTCGCCCTCATGCGGCTGAGATTGCTAATGATGCTTGGATTATCGGCCATCTGGACTTGATTCGTGCCAAGGTCCGCTTTATCCAAGAAAGACAAGCAGTTGTCCCTCAGTTGTCAGAAAATCAGGAAATTCAACTGCTCCATGTCTGCCATCCTCTGGTCAAAAATGCCGTCGCAAATGATGTCCATTTTGGTCAAGATTTAACAGCTATTGTCATTACAGGTCCCAATACAGGTGGGAAGACCATCATGCTCAAGACTCTGGGCTTGACACAGGTGATGGCCCAGTCCGGTTTGCCGATTTTAGCAGATAAGGGAAGTCGTGTTGGTATTTTTGAAGAAATCTTTGCCGATATTGGCGATGAGCAGTCTATTGAGCAGAGCTTGTCTACCTTCTCTAGCCACATGACCAATATTGTGGATATTCTTGGAAAGGTCAATCAACATTCACTCTTGCTTTTGGATGAGTTGGGGGCTGGTACAGACCCTCAAGAGGGAGCCGCCCTTGCCATGGCTATTCTGGAGGACCTTCGCCTGCGTCAAGTCAAGACCATGGCGACCACCCACTATCCAGAACTCAAGGCCTACGGTATTGAGACAGCCTTTGTGCAAAATGCTAGCATGGAGTTTGATACTGCAACTCTTCGCCCGACCTATCGCTTTATGCAGGGAGTTCCTGGCCGAAGCAATGCCTTTGAAATCGCTAAACGTTTAGGTCTATCTGAAGTTATCGTAGGGGATGCCAGTCAGCAGGTTGATCAGGACAATGATGTCAACCGAATCATTGAACAACTGGAAGAGCAGACGCTGGAAAGTCGTAAACGCTTGGACAATATCCGCGAGGTGGAGCAAGAAAATCTCAAGATGAATCGTGCTCTTAAAAAACTTTACAACGAGCTTAATCGTGAAAAGGAAACTGAGCTTAATAAGGCGCGTGAACAGGCTGCTGAGATTGTGGACATGGCCCTCAGTGAAAGTGATCAGATTCTTAAAAATCTTCATAGCAAATCTCAACTCAAGCCTCATGAAATCATTGAAGCCAAGGCCAAGTTGAAAAAATTGGCTCCTGAAAAAGTAGATTTATCTAAAAATAAGGTTCTTCAAAAGGCTAAGAAAAAACGAGCTCCAAAGGTGGGTGATGATATCGTAGTCCTCAGTTATGGGCAACGTGGTACCTTGACCAGCCAACTTAAGGATGGACGTTGGGAAGCCCAAGTCGGCTTGATTAAGATGACTTTAGAAGAGAAAGAATTTGACCTTGTTCAAGCCCAGCAAGAAAAGCAAGTCAAGAAGAAACAGGTAAATGTTGTGAAACGAACTTCTGGGCGAGGACCTCAAGCCAGACTAGACCTTCGAGGCAAGCGCTATGAAGAAGCCATGAATGAGCTAGATGCCTTTATCGACCAAGCCCTGCTCAATAATATGGCCCAAGTCGATATCATTCATGGTATTGGAACAGGTGTCATCCGTGAAGGTGTTACCAAATACTTACAAAGAAATAAACATGTCAAGAGTTTCGGCTATGCCCCGCAAAATGCTGGGGGCAGTGGTGCAACTATTGTGACTTTTAAAGGATAGAAGTATTCCGGGATTTACACAGTAAAAACTGTTGAATTAAGTTTTACTAATAAACACATTGACAAAAGCCAACATTTTTTGTAAAATAAAAATCAATTAAATACCAACACCGAATGAAGTTTAATAGAAGTGGGGAATCGTTTGATTTTCCATGACTGTAAATGGACGGAACTCTGGAGAGACCGTAAAGGCACCGAAGGGGCAAGGCAGGCAACTGCTCAAACTCTCAGGTAAAAGGACAGAGCTAGGATAGACCGCTTTTTAGCATTTATCTAAGCATTCCAGAGTACATGTATCTTGCATGTGCTCTTTCTTTTGGGGTTGAAAAGATAGGAGAATAGAATGTTAGAATTGCTTAAATCAATTGATGCTTTTGCTTGGGGACCTCCCCTCTTGATTTTATTGGTTGGAACAGGAATTTACCTCACTGCTCGTTTGGGGCTTTTACAAGTTTTGCGTCTGTCCAAGGCCTTCCAGCTTATTTTTACCAAGGATAAGGGGCATGGTGATGTGTCCAGTTTTGCGGCACTATGTACAGCTCTCGCAGCGACAGTTGGTACGGGAAATATTATCGGGGTAGCAACGGCTATCAAGGTCGGTGGACCAGGAGCCCTCTTTTGGATGTGGATGGCTGCTTTCTTTGGAATGGCTACCAAGTATGCGGAAGGACTCTTGGCAATCAAATACCGCACTAAGGACGACCATGGTGCAGTAGCGGGAGGTCCAATGCACTATATCCTTCTAGGTATGGGAGAAAAGTGGCGACCACTTGCTATCTTCTTTGCCCTGGCGGGTGTCTTGGTGGCTTTGTTGGGAATAGGAACCTTCACCCAAGTAAACTCGATTACAGAATCTATCCAAAATACCACGACTATTTCGCCAGCTATCACAGCTCTTGTTTTGTCTGTATTCGTAGCGATTGCAGTCTTTGGTGGACTCAAGTCCATCTCTAAGGTTTCAACTACCGTTGTTCCTTTTATGGCTATCATCTATATTCTAGGAACTCTTACAGTTATTTTCTTTAATATCGGGAAACTCCCAGCTACAATCACTCTAATCTTGACATCAGCTTTTAGTCCGGTTGCTGCGGTGGGTGGTTTTGCTGGGGCTAGCATCCGAATGGCTATTCAAAATGGTGTGGCGCGTGGTGTCTTTTCAAACGAATCTGGTCTGGGTTCTGCTCCCATTGCAGCAGCTGCAGCTAAGACAAATGAACCAGTAGAGCAAGGCTTGATTTCCATGACAGGAACCTTTATTGATACTCTCATCATCTGTACTCTAACTGGTTTGGCCATCTTGGTAACTGGAGTATGGAGTGGTGATTTGAATGGGGTTGCCTTGACTCAGTCAGCCTTTTCAACAGTCTTTTCACACTTTGGGCCTGCTCTCTTGACCATCTTCCTTGTGCTCTTTGCCTTCACGACAATTCTAGGTTGGAACTATTATGGAGAGCGCTGTTTCGAGTTCCTCTTTGGTGTTCGTTTTATCTGGCTTTACCGTGTGGTCTTTGTGCTCATGGTCTTGTTGGGAGGATTTATCGAGTTGGATATGGTTTGGATTATCGCAGATATCGTCAACGCCTTGATGGCTCTACCAAACTTGATTGCCCTCTTGGTCTTGTCACCAGTCGTCATTGCTGAGACTAAAAAGTATTTTAATAAATAATGAAATCACACATTGCGTGTGATTTTTTTGCTTTCATAAAAAAATTCTATCGGTGCAATTTAAAATATATATTATACACGGTATAGAATCTGTGATAGACTAGGTTTCAACAAAATGAAAAGAGGTTTTATGATGACAACATTTACAATCCATACAGTAGAATCAGCACCAGCAGAAGTGAAAGAAGTTCTTGAAACAGTAGAAAAAGATAACAATGGCTATATTCCTAACCTAATTGGTCTCTTGGCTAATGCCCCTACTGCTTTAGAAGCCTACAGAACTGTCGGAGCCATCAACCGTCGCAACAGCCTGACACCTGTTGAGCGCGAAGTGGTGCAAATCACGGCAGCCGTAACTAATGGTTGTGCCTTCTGCGTCGCAGGTCACACAGCTTTTTCAATCAAACAAATCCAGATGAATGATGACCTGCTTCAAGCCCTTCGCAATCGTACTCCGATTGAAACAGATCCTAAATTGGACACCCTAGCTAAGTTTACCTTGTCGGTTATCAATACCAAGGGTCGTGTTGGAGATGAAGCCTTGGCTGAGTTTTTAGAAGCTGGCTACACGCAACAAAATGCCTTGGATGTGGTTCTTGGTGTCAGCCTAGCAAGTCTTTGTAACTATGCCAATAACCTAGCCAATACCCCAATTAATCCAGAATTGCAACCTTATGCTTAATTCATATCTGAGAAAAATGGAGTCTGAAATAATCGGACTTCGTTTTTTTAAGTCCTCATTTAAGCGCTTTTATGCTATACTGAAATTAACATGATTATTGGAGGTTAGGATGAAAAAACTCCCCTTAGTATTTTCAGGTTGTTTGCTAGGTTTGGCAGGAGCTGGAAATCTCGTTTTAGATATGTTGCCAGTTCTGTCACATTTACTGAGTCTGTCTGGTTTGATTTTGTGGATATTTTTTCTGATTTTTCATCTGCTTAATTGGAAAGAAACCAAGCAAGAATTGACCAAGCCTCCTCTTTTGTCAGGAATGGCCACTTTTCCTATGGCTGGAATGATTTTATCGACCTATGTCTTTCGCTTGTTTCCTCATCTTCCTCTGGTAGCACAAGGAATCTGGTGGTTTTCATTTCTCTTGGATTTGGCCCTGATTGCTGGATTCACCATCAAATTTGCCTGTCCTGGTCGGAGGGTTCATTCCACTCCTAGCTGGACGGTTCTCTATGTGGGAATAGCAGTGGCAGCCTTGACTTATCCACTGGTAGGCATTGTCGAGATTGCCTATGCGACCTTGAGTTTTGGTTTTCTCTTGACCTTCTATCTCTATCCCCTTATTTATAGCGATTTAAAGAAACATCCACTCCCAGTAGCCTTGCTTGGACAAGAAGGAATCTACTGTGCCCCTTTCTCTCTGCTCTTGGCTTCCTTGGTTCGAGTTGGAGGAGTCAGCCTACCGACTTGGCTCTTGATTGCCATGATTTTGGCTTCTCAAATTTTCTTTTTCTTTGTTTTAACTCGTCTGCCCAATATTTTAAAACAAGGCTTTCAACCAGCTTTTTCAGCCTTAACCTTCCCAACCATTATCACAGCTACCTCGCTCAAGATGGCTCAGGGAATCTTGAAACTTCCATTTCTGGATTATCTGGTAGTGGCTGAAACCGTTATTTGCCTCACTATTTTATTCTTTGTATTAGGCGCTTATCTGATTTGGTTACGAAAAAAGGTCTAGCTAGAAATAGCTAAACCTTTTTTCGTAAGTGTCCGTATACTTACTGTGCTTACTACAAAAGTCAAGTAAGCATTTTTCTAAAATTGTAAATATATTATACCATAAAATTCAAGAGAAATGAGAAAACGTGATTGACAAATTGTCAGTAAAGTAGTATGCTGTACAACAGGGGGGATAAAATGCGAGATGTAAAAGAACCGGAAATACGACGTGCTGAAATTATGGATGCTGCAATGCTACTCTTTATAGAACAAGGATATACTAATACAACAACTCAGGATATTGTTGACAAAGTAAATATATCAAGAGGCTTGCTGTACTATCACTTTAAGAATAAAGAAGATATTTTATATTGTCTGGTAGAACAATATTCAGATAAATTATTGAAGGATATTCATGCTATTGTTTATGATGAAGATAAAACCGCCATTGAAAAAATTAGAGCTTTTATAGATGCCACAATTATATCTTCGGAAAATATTTCAGCAGAGGGAACTGAGTTACAAAAGACGGTTGATCTTGAAGAAAATCGTTATATGTTAGATAAGTTATCCCATAAGCTCATCGAAAAACTGACCATATATTTTGAGAGGATAATAAATCAAGGTATATTAGAAAAAGTATTTTTTGTAAAATATCCATCAGAAACAGCAGAATTCCTGATGACAGCCTATGTTTTTGTTTCCAATAACATAGGTATAAAAACTTCAAAGAAAGAACCTGTCAAAGATTACTTGGATGCATTTAAGATAATGCTAGAACAAAACCTAAATACAGAGGAACTCTTTAGCCATTAAAAAGAGATGGAATTTCTGTAAAGAGAACTATGTGCCGATAGCTAAATAAAAACAAGCTATCGGTATTATTTCAAAGTATAACTGACAAATTGTCAATGAGGGTGAAAATATGTTAGAGATAAAGAATTTTAGTAAATGTTATGGGGATAAAAAGGTTGTGGATAACCTATCTATTTCAGTACAGCCTGGAGATATTTATGGTTTTATTGGAGCAAATGGTGCGGGGAAAACGTCAACGATAAAGGCAGTTGTTGGTATCCATGATTTTGAATATGGAAGTATAGATATTAACGGTCATTCTATTAAAGAAGAGCCTGTTATTTGTAAAAAAATGATGGCATACATTCCGGATAATCCAGACTTATATGAACATATGACGGGATTTCAGTACATCAATTTTATTGCAGATTTATTTGAAATTTCTACTGAAATACGCAGGGAAAGGATCCAAAAATATGGTGATTTATTTGATATGACTGAGCATCTTTCGGGGATGATATCTTCGTATTCACATGGTATGAAGCAACGAACAGCTATTATTTCTGCACTGGTACATTCTCCTAAACTGTTGATTTTAGATGAACCCTTTGTTGGGCTGGATCCCAAAGCAACTTTCCTACTAAAGAAAATTATGCATGAGTGTGTTTCAGATGGAGGCGCTATTTTCTTTTCAACCCATGTATTGGACGTTGCAGAAAAATTATGTAATAAGATTGCCATTATCAAAAATGGAAAGTTAATTGCAAGTGGCAATACAGGAGACGTCAAAGGTGATGAATCATTGGAGGCATTTTTCATGGAGGTGCAGGACAATGAGTAACATTTGGATACTGCTTAAAGCGCAATTGATTAATTTCTTTCCTATTAACGAGATTAGAGATTCAGGAAATAAAAAACAAAGTTCAATGGCTATTGCGAGTTTTGGCATAATAACCCTTTCCTTATTTTGCTTTGTTTATAATATACTAACCGCTAAAACATTGGTACAAGTCGGACAGTATGATTTGATACCAGCATATATGGTCTCTGTATCAAGTTTTTCAATATTATTTTTGACTATCTTTTATTCGAATGGCATTTTATTTGGCAGTCGAGATATGGAAATTCTCCTATCCTTACCTGTTAAAAGTTCGGATATTATCACCAGCAAGTTCATGTTTATGTACTTATTGAATTTTTTAATAGGCTTGATGTTTATGCTTCCGGGTGGAATTGTATGGGGTTTGAACGGAAGTTTAAACGTCTTACAAATTGTACTGTATTTTACTTCTATCATCTTTGCTCCCTTGATACCTATGTGTATAGCAGCATGTATGGGAATCATTGTTGTGACTATTTCATCTTATTTTAAGAGGAAAAATGTTATTGCTCTAATCTTTTCATTTGCAATGATAGGCATAATTGGATATATTGCAGTGTCAGCTATGAAATCAGGTAATGAAGACAGCATTGAGATCATGCTTTCTAAGCAAATTACAGAACTGTACCCAATATCCGGGTTATTCGTGCAACACACAAATTTTCCAATGTATATTGGAATGGGATTATTTATTGCTTTTTCAACAGCAGTTTTTTATATATTTGTAAAAATTGTTGCGATGAAGTATGGATTGCTTAATACTCTTGCTAAAACAACATCAAGATATTCTGATAACAAAAAATCTTATAATAGAAAATCGATATTTCTTGCCTTGTATAAAAAAGAAATGGGACGCTTTTTAAGCTCGTACATGGCGGTCTTGAATGCAGGCCTTGGTGTAATACTTTTATGTGTTTTTAGTATTTTTTTGCTTTTTAATTCTGTAGAACAAATAGGAGAGTCTTCAGGGATAGAAAATATAAATGAATATCTCTCAAATTTTGCTCCATTATTTATTGCATCTATGCTCTCGCTCAGTTGCCCAGCAGCTTCAGCGATATCTTTAGAAGGAAAAAACATTTGGATTTTGCAAAGCTCTCCTGTGAAGGTAAAAATGATCTTAAATTCCAAGATAGCTGTAAACCTTACACTTCATTTGATTGGGTATATGATTTCCATATTTGCATTTACGCTAAAACTTGATATGAACTTTATTCAAATTATTAACCTAATAATTGTCCCTATATGCTATTCGATCTTTATAACAGTGATAGGAATTTCCCTAAATAAAAAGTATCCAAATTATGAATGGGAAAGCGAGATGATGGTTGTAAAGCAGAGCACGCCTGTTATTGTGTCTGGACTTGTTGGGATAATTGCACTCATTACACCAATTCTTCTTAATTGGTTTTTAAATCTTTCGATAACACCAGTTTTGCAGATAGTATCAGTTACTTTACTTATTATTTCAAGCGAAGTTTATATAAAAGTTAGCAAGTTAAATTTTATTTAGTTCAAGGAGGGAAATGGTATGAAAGATGGACTGTTAAAAGATGTCTTGGTGTTGATATTAATGATTGTTGTAATATTTATTATTTGCATATTTCTCCCAGAGAAAATTCCTGTTCATTTCAATGCAAAAGGAGTTGCAGATATGTTTGCTAATAAATATTATCTTCTGTTTGCTACAGTTATTCCGTATTCTGCTTATTGGAAATTTATACGAGGAAGGAAAAATAAAAAGGTTAAGTGAATATGTATCCATATTTACAAATAGCATCTGTGATAAGAGCAACTATTTTAAGAGGTAAGTATGTACCGGGGCAACAGCTACCTCCCATAAGGACTTTAGCAGAGAGGGAAGAATGTAATCCTGCAACCGTCCAAAAAGCATTAAAAGTTCTTGAAAAACAGGGGTTGATTGTCAGTCGTGGAAGTAAAGGATATTTTGTTACTGAAAGTGAGAAGAAAATAATTGAGTTAAGAAATCAGCATTTGAACAGGCTTATAAAAATATTGTTTGAAAAACTATATGCCTTAGGATTTTCGAATTCTGAGATTATTAAACTATTTGATAGAATAGAAACTTAAATAGTGAATAAAAATCAGTTATGTGTGAAGAAAATAAAGATACTGACTATTTAGATTATTGATAAAATGGATGAAATGAATATGGAAGAATCGAAACATCTAATGTTAGAAATACCCAAGAAACATAATATTCCTCTTTTCAATAATCTATATAGTAGATTATTGTTTCATATGCAAGCTGAAACGCGCAAGTGTAGCTAAAGAAGTATTCTTATTCTTACGTTTTAGAGGACGCAGGTGGACAGAAAAAGGCTCCACAATATCCATAAGGGATTTACCCACTACAAATATTATAGTGCCTATAATCTCTATTAACTCTTGCTTTTTCACTTTCAGAATAAGGAACCTGACAAATTCATCGGGCTCATTGAGGACAATCTAAAGCAGGTTCATCCTCTTTTTCAGACTGTCTTTAAAACCTTCCTCAAGGATAAAGAGAAAATTGCCAACGCCCTTCAACTACCCTATTCCAACGCCAAACTGGAAGCCACCAATAATCTTATCAAACTTATCAAGCGCAATGCCTTTGGATTTCGGAACTTTGAAAACTTCAAAAAACGGATTTTTATCGCTCTGAATATCAAAAAAGAAAGGACGAAATTTGTCCTTTCTCGAGCTTAGCTGACTTCAACCCACTATAGTTGACAAAGAAGCATTTTTTATGGTTTGATAACTTCAGCTCCACCCATGTATGGACGAAGTGCTTCTGGGATGGTCACAGAACCATCTGCATTTTGGTAGTTTTCAAGAATAGCAGCCACTGTACGTCCAACTGCAAGTCCAGAACCGTTCAAGGTATGGAGCAATTTCACCTTGCCATCTGCTTCATCACGGTAACGGATTTGAGCACGACGGGCTTGGAAATCTTCTGTGTTTGAACAGCTTGAGATTTCACGGTAGGTATTTTGGGCTGGAATCCAAACTTCCAAGTCGTAAGTCTTCGCAGCTGAGAAGCCCATATCTCCTGTAGAGAGAGCAACGACACGGTATGGAAGGTTGAGTTTTTGAAGGATGTTTTCAGCGTTGGCTGTCATTTTTTCCAATTCTTCGTAAGATTCTTCTGGCTTGGCAAATTTGACCATTTCAACCTTGTGGAATTGGTGTAAACGAATCAAGCCACGAGTATCTCGACCAGCAGAACCAGCCTCGGAACGGAATGATGGGCTCATAGCAGTGAAGTAGATTGGCAGGTCTTTACCGTCAAGGATTTCATCACGGTAGTAGTTTGTCAGAGGAACTTCAGCTGTAGGAATAAGGACGTAATTGCTGTCGCTGATTTCAAAAGTATCTTCCTTGAATTTTGGATATTGACCCGTACCAAACATAGAATCGTGGTTAACCATGTAAGGTGTGATGACTTCAGTATAGCCTTCTTTACCATGCTCATCCAACATAAAGTTGTAGATAGCACGTTCCAAACGAGCACCGAGGCCTTTATAGAAGAGGAAGCGAGCACCCGTCACCTTACCACCTCGTTCCCAGTCAAGGATACCAAGGTCTTCACCGAGATCCCAGTGAGCTTTAGGTTCGAAGTCAAACTCGCGTGGAGTACCCCAACGGCGAACTTCTACATTGTCATCTTCATCAGCCCCAACAGGAACACTGTCAGCTGGGATGTTTGGAAGAGTCGTTGTAAATTCTGTCAATTTAGCATCGATTTCTGTCAATTCGGCATCCAAGGATTTGACTTCAGCAGATAGGGTTTGCATGGCAGCAATCTTGTCATCTGCATTTTCCTTGTTGCGTTTGGCTTGAGCAATCTCAGCTGAAACTGTGTTACGTTCTGCTTTTAAAGTTTCAACCTTGACCAAAATGTCACGACGTTTAGCATCGATTTCTTTCATCTCATTCAAGACAGCAGCATCTACACCACGTGTAGCCAATTTTTCTGCGACAGCATCAAAGTCTGTACGAATACGTTTGATATCTAACATAAGAACTCCTTTATGAAAAAAGCACACCTGACAAAGCGTTGGAGTGGCAGGGCCACGGTTCCATCCAACTTCACAGGTGTGCACTTGATTGTGTATGTAATTGTTACTAACGGTAGAATTTCACCTATCCCTCCTATCTGCTCGCAGCATCCGCAGACTTTCTGAAAGAAGAAGATAACCTACTTATCCGTTGCTATGATTATACTAAAGTTTCTACTTTTTTGCAAATAGATTTTTAAATTTTTGACTAATTGTCTGAATCAGGGTAGGAAGTTTGACGACCTTGTCATTGCCCAGTTTTTCTCGTGCAATTTTGAGAATGGCACCTGAGTCTTTTGAAGCAAAGAGGAATTTTCCTTGATCAGTAAAGACTTCGAAGTGGCGACTGATTTTGCGACCAGAGACATTGGCTCCAATTTGGTTGATATGACTCCAAGGAATCTGGATAAATTGTTCAACATTGACATCTGGGTAAAATTCCAGAGCCTGATCCCCAACAAGGAATTTTCCCACTTTCCCAGCTATAGAGAGGTAGGAGGTGCCTGTTGTATTGAGAAGAACAGTTTTGTTAAGAGATTGAGCCATGCTTAGTCTTCCTTGCTTTCACCGAAAAAGGCACTGTAGAGGGCTTTGATAGCTGATTTTTCTTGGTCTTTATGGACAACAAACATGATAGAAACCTCACTAGAACCTTGAGACATCATCTGGATATTGATCTTGTTTTCAGATAGAGCACGTGTCGCAGTAGCAGTCACTCCGATATGGCTCTTCATCTTTTCACCAACAATCATAATGATTGAAAGGTCGTGTTCGATTTCTGCATGGTCTACTTCAGCCTTTTGAACCAACTGACGAAGGATTTCTTCTTCCTTGATAGGAGTTAGTTCACGAGAACGGAGGATAATTGAAAGATCGTCGATACCTGTTGGCATATGTTCCCAACCGATGTTAAGATCTTCAAGGATTTGAAGAACCTTGCGTCCAAATCCAACCTCACGGTTCATGAGGTATTTCGACATGTTGATGCTGACAAAACCAGAGTCACCGGCAATTCCCACAACTGGGAACTTGTCACTACTATGTTTTAGAACGATACGAGTACCTGGATGGTCAGGGTTGTTGGTATTCTTGATAACAAGAGGGATTTTTCCACGGTAGGCAGGAAGAAGAGCCTCGTCATGAAGGACTGAGAAGCCTGCATAGGCCAATTCACGCATTTCACGGTAGGTCAACTCAGGGATTGAGTGTGGTTGGTGAATGATTCCTGGGTGGGCTGCAAAGATGCCATCAACATCCGTAAAGTTTTCATAAAGGTCAGCTTTGACACCTGCAGCAATGATAGAACCAGTGATATCAGAGCCACCACGTGAGAAGGTACAGATTTGATTTTCCTTAGTAACACCAAAGAAACCAGGAATGACAAGGACTTCATTGGCGTTTGTCAATTCTTCAATCTTGTCATAACTTGATGGAATGATGCGAGCGTGACCAGGTTCACTTGTGACCACAATCCCAGCTTCTCTAGGGTGCACATAGCGTGCATCAATCCCATTTTGATTAAAGTAGGCTGCAATCAATTTAGCATTGTTATTTTCACCGGCTGCTAGGAAGGTATCATAGAGAAATTCATTTTCTTCGATAGGAAGAGTGGCCAAGGCACGAATGCTTTTAGAGATTTTTTCTAAAACAGCTGGTTTTAGTCCTAGTTCACTAACCATAGCAGCATAGCGGTCGATAATCCAGTTTTGGCTCTTGCTAATATCGTTACCAGCAACATAGTCGCGGTAGTATTTAATCAAGGCATCCGTCACCTTAGTATCTTCGGCATTGCGTTTACCAGGCGCAGAAACAACTACAAAACGACGCTCAGAATCGCTTTTAACGATGTTTAAAACTTTTTCTAATTGACCAGCAGAGGCAAGTGAGCTACCTCCAAATTTAACAACTTTCATAAGAACTCCTAAAGTAAGTATTTTATACGATTATAGCAGAAAGAAAGCCTTTTTTCAATGAAGAAAATGAGATGCTTTCTAGGATAAAGCGAGTCTTTCTTATCGGCTGAGACACTTTCAACCGATTTTTTCTTGCTTTCGAGTTTTAAAAAAGATATACTTTGAAAATAAAATAATTTAAACCGCTTATAAAATAAAAAGGAGTCCTGATGGAACACATTATTTATCAGCTTGAAGAAGATTTGGCAATCCTTACCTTAAACCGTCCTGAGGTTGCGAATGGCTTTCATATTCCTATGTGTGAGGAGATTTTAGAAGCTCTGACTCTGGCAGAAGAGGATCCAGCTGTGCATTTTATCTTAATTAATGCCAATGGAAAGGTCTTCTCGGTTGGGGGAGATTTAGTAGAGATGAAGCGGGCGGTGGATGAGGATGATATTCCATCATTGACGAAAATCGCAGAATTGGTCAATACTATTTCTTATAAAATCAAGCAAATTACTAAACCTGTCTTGATGGAGGTTGATGGGGCTGTTGCAGGTGCCGCAGCCAATATGGCTGTTGCTGCAGATTTCTGTCTTGCAACGGATAAGGTTAAATTTATCCAAGCTTTTGTAGGCGTTGGTTTGGCTCCAGATGCAGGAGGGATTCATCTCTTGAGCCGTAGTATTGGGGTGACGCGTGCTGCTCAATTAGCCATGACAGGAGAAGCTTTAACAGCAGACAAAGCTTTAGAGTGGGGGCTGGTTTACCGCGTCTGTGAAGCTGATAAACTTGAAAAGACGAGAGAACAGCTTCTTAAAAAATTGAGACGCGGGTCGGTTAATTCTTATGCAGCCATCAAGAAGTTGGTTTGGGAGAGCCAATTCAAAGATTGGCAAGATTATGCTGCTTTAGAATTGAACCTACAGAGATCCTTGGCCCAGACAGAGGATTTCAAAGAGGGAGTTCGGGCTCATTCGGAAAGAAGAAGACCTAAATTTACAGGAAAATAAAAAAATACTTGCACCATTCTTTGAAGTTTGATATAATTCTTTTGTCAAATGTTTTGATTGTGAAAGTTTTTTGAAAAGGAGGGAAAAGAGATTGGACTACCAACGAATTAATGAATATTTAACATCTATATTTAACAATGTCCTCGTTATCGAGGAAGTTAGCTTGAGGGGTAGTCGTTTCAAAGATATCTCCATCAAAGAAGTCCATACAATCGATGTAATTGGAAAATTCCCAGACGTGACGCCAAGTCAAGTGTCGAAAGAGTTGATGGTGACTCTTGGGACGGTTACGACGAGTTTGAATAATCTTGAACGCAAGGGTTACATTGAACGCATTCGCTCAGAGCAGGATCGTCGTGTGGTGCATCTGCATTTGACAAAGAAGGGTCGCTTGGTTCATAGACTACATAAACGTTTCCACAAGGCCATGGTCGAAAATATTATCGAAGGTATGAGCAAGGAAGAAACTGAAGTTATGAGCAAAGGTTTGACTAAACTTTATCAATTTTTGGAGGATTTGAAATAATGGCTTTTGCAAAAATAAGCCAGGTTGCTCATTATGTGCCAGAGCAAGTGGTTACAAATCATGATTTGGCTCAGATTATGGATACCAATGATGAGTGGATTTCAAGTCGGACGGGAATACGCCAAAGGCATATTTCAAGAACAGAATCTACTAGTGATTTGGCTACGGAAGTTGCTAAGAAACTGATGACAAAAGCTGGAATCACAGGGGAAGAGCTGGATTTTATCATCCTAGCTACCATTACTCCAGATTCGATGATGCCCTCTACAGCTGCTCGAATTCAAGCCAATATTGGTGCAAAAAAAGCTTTTGCTTTTGACCTAACAGCTGCTTGTAGTGGATTTGTATTTGCCTTGTCAACTGCTGAAAAGTTTATCGCTTCTGGTCGCTTTCAAAAAGGCTTGGTGCTTGGTAGTGAAACCCTCTCTAAGGCAGTCGATTGGTCAGATCGATCAACAGCTGTTTTATTTGGAGATGGTGCTGGCGGAGTCTTGCTAGAAGCTAGCGAGCAAGAGCATTTCTTAGCTGAGAGTCTCAATAGCGATGGGAGACGTAGTGAGTGTCTGACCTATGGACATTCAGGCTTGCATTCTCCATTTTCAGATCAAGAAAATGCAGATTCATTTTTGAAGATGGATGGGCGCGCGGTCTTTGATTTTGCCATTCGGGATGTAGCCAAGTCTATCAAACAGACTATTGATGAATCTCCTGTAGAGGCGACAGACTTAGATTATCTGCTACTGCATCAGGCTAATGACCGTATCTTGGATAAGATGGCTAGAAAAATCGGTGTCGACCGAGATAAACTTCCAGCCAATATGATGGAATATGGCAATACTAGTGCAGCCAGTATCCCGATTTTACTTTCAGAGTGTGTAGAACAAGGTCTCATCCCTTTAGATGGTAGCCAGACTGTTCTTCTATCAGGCTTCGGTGGAGGCTTGACCTGGGGCACGCTCATTCTTACAATTTAGGTAATCATGTGGTGAACACATTGTTATAAAAAATTATTTATTTTAAAGGAGTCCTATCATGGCAGTATTTGAAAAAGTACAAGAAATTATCGTTGAAGAACTTGGAAAAGACGCATCAGAAGTAACACTTGAATCAACTTTTGATGATTTAGACGCAGATTCATTGGACTTGTTCCAAGTAATCTCAGAAATCGAAGATGCTTTTGATATCCAAATCGAAGCAGAAGATGACTTGAAAACAGTTGGTGACTTGGTTGCCTACGTTGAAGAGCAAACAAAATAAGCAGAATACAAATAGAAGGAGTAGGGAAACCCGCTCCCTCTTGTTTAGGCAATAGTTTGATTTTCAAATTATGACAGTATCGAACTATTACGTAAGCAAGAACTGATGGAGGCACTATGAAAACGCGTATTACAGAATTATTGAACATTGATTATCCTATCTTCCAAGGAGGAATGGCCTGGGTTGCTGATGGTGATTTGGCAGGGGCTGTTTCCAAGGCTGGAGGGCTAGGGATTATCGGTGGGGGAAATGCCCCGAAAGAAGTTGTCAAGGCAAATATTGATAAGATCAAATCATTGACGGATAAACCCTTTGGTGTTAACATCATGCTCTTGTCACCCTTTGTGGAAGATATTGTGGATCTCGTTATCGAGGAAGGTGTTAAGGTGGTTACAACAGGAGCAGGAAATCCTGGTAAATACATGGAACGCTTCCATGAAGCTGGTATTACAGTTATTCCTGTTGTACCAAGTGTTGCCCTAGCTAAACGCATGGAAAAAATCGGTGCGGATGCTGTCATTGCAGAAGGAATGGAAGCTGGGGGGCATATCGGTAAATTAACAACCATGACCTTGGTGCGTCAGGTAGTTGCAGCTGTATCTATTCCTGTTATTGCTGCAGGAGGGATTGCGGATGGTGAAGGTGCTGCTGCTGGCTTTATGCTAGGTGCAGAGGCTGTTCAGGTTGGAACACGTTTTGTCGTTGCAAAAGAGTCTAATGCCCATCCAAATTATAAGGCCAAGATTTTAAAAGCGAGAGATATTGATACTACGATTTCAGCCCAACACTTTGGCCATGCTGTTCGTGCTATTAAAAATCAATTGACTCGTGATTTTGAAAAAGCTGAGAAAGATGCCTTTAAACAAGAAAATCCTGATTTGGAAATCTTTGAACAAATGGGAGCAGGTGCCCTAGCCAAAGCAGTTGTTTATGGAGATGTGGATGGCGGATCTGTCATGGCTGGTCAAATTGCGGGGCTTGTTTCCAAAGAAGAAACAGCTGAAGAAATCCTAAAAGATTTGTACTATGGAGCAGCTAAGAAAATTCAAGAAGAAGCCTCTCGTTGGGCAGGAGTTGTAAGAAATGACTAAAACAGCCTTTTTATTTGCTGGCCAAGGTGCCCAGTATCTAGGGATGGGACGGGATCTTTATGATCAGTATCCGATTGTCAAAGAAACGATTGATCAAGCCAGTCAGGTACTCGGTTATGATTTGCGTCATCTCATCGATACAGAAGAAGAAAAACTTAATCAGACCCGCTATACGCAACCAGCCATTTTAGCGACTTCAGTTGCTATCTACCGTTTATTGCAAGAAAAGGGCTATCAGCCTGATATGGTTGCTGGTTTGTCCCTTGGAGAATATTCTGCCTTGGTGGCCAGCGGAGCCTTGGATTTTGAAGATGCGGTAGCCTTGGTCGCTAAGCGTGGAGCCTATATGGAAGAAACAGCTCCTGCTGGCTCTGGCAAGATGGTGGCAGTTCTCAATACACCAGTAGAGGTCATTGAGGAAGTCTGTCAAGAAGCTTCTGAACTTGGAGTGGTTACCCCAGCTAACTATAACACACCTGCACAAATCGTGATTGGTGGAGAAGTGGTTGCGGTTGACCGAGCTGTAGAACTCTTGCAGGAAGCAGGTGCTAAACGCTTGATTCCTCTCAAGGTTTCAGGGCCCTTTCATACCGCTCTCCTTGAGCCTGCTAGCCAGAAACTAGCTGAAACTTTAGCTCAGGTAAACTTTTCAGATTTTACTTGTCCCCTAGTCGGTAATACAGAAGCTACTGTGATGCAAAAAGAAGACATTGCTCAACTTTTGACGCGTCAGGTCAAGGAACCAGTTCGTTTCTATGAGAGTATTGCAGTTATGCAAGAAGCAGGCGTAACCAACTTTATCGAGATCGGACCGGGGAAAGTCTTGTCAGGTTTTGTCAAAAAAATTGATAAGACAGCTAAACTAGCCACTGTTGAAGATCAGGCTAGTTTGGAAGCCTTGCTAGAAAACGAGGAATCCCTTCTTCCATAAATGCAAGAGGACACAGGAGAAAAGAATGCAACTAAAAAATAAAAATATCTTTATTACAGGTTCGAGTCGTGGAATTGGTCTTGCCATTGCCCACAAGTTTGCTCAGGCAGGAGCCAATATTGTTTTAAACAGTCGTGGGGCCATATCTGAGGACTTACTTGCCGAGTTTTCAAACTATGGTGTCAAGGTAGTTCCCATTTCAGGAGATGTATCCGATTTTGCAGACGCTAAGCGTATGATTGAGCAAGCTATTGCAGAGCTTGGTTCAGTAGATGTTTTGGTCAACAATGCAGGGATTACTCAAGACAGCCTCATGCTCAAGATGACAGAAGCAGATTTTGAAAAAGTTCTCAAGGTTAACCTGACTGGCGCCTTTAATATGACACAATCAGTCTTGAAACCGATGATGAAAGCCAGAAAAGGTGCTATCATTAATATGTCTAGTGTTGTTGGTTTGATGGGAAATATCGGTCAAGCTAACTATGCTGCTTCTAAGGCTGGTTTGATTGGTTTTACCAAGTCTGTGGCGCGTGAAGTGGCCAATCGCAATATCAGGGTTAATGCCATTGCACCTGGAATGATTGAGTCTGATATGACAGCTGTCCTATCGGACAAGGTAAAAGATGCCATGCTGGCGCAAATTCCTATGAAAGAATTTGGACAGGCAGAACAGGTTGCAGATTTGACAGTATTTTTAGCAGGCCAAGATTATCTAACTGGTCAAGTGGTTGCCATTGATGGTGGCCTCAGTATGTAGCAGAAGCTAGAGGTAAAAAAGATGAAACTAAATCGTGTAGTAGTAACAGGTTATGGAGTGACATCTCCAATCGGAAATACACCAGAAGAATTTTGGAATAGTTTGACAAGTGGAAAAATCGGAATTGGTCAAATTACAAAATTTGATCACAGTGACTTTGATGTGCATAATGCGGCAGAAATTCAAGATTTTCCTTTTGATAAATATTTTGTTAAGAAAGATACCAATCGTTTTGATAACTATTCTTTGTATGCTTTGTATGCAGCCCAAGAGGCTGTCAACCATGCTAAGCTGGATGTAGAGGCTATTGATAAAGATCGTTTTGGTGTTATCGTTGCCTCTGGTATTGGTGGAATCAAGGAAATTGAAGATCAAGTGCTTCGCCTCCATGAAAAAGGACCAAAACGAGTGAAACCCTTGACCCTTCCAAAAGCATTGCCAAATATGGCTTCAGGAAATGTTGCCATGCGTTTTGGAGCAAACGGTGTTTGTAAATCCATCAATACTGCCTGCGCTTCATCAAATGACGCTATTGGGGATGCCTTCCGCTCGATTAAGTTTGGTTTCCAAGATATTATGTTGGTAGGCGGTTCAGAAGCCTCTATTACACCTTTTGCTATCGCTGGTTTCCAAGCCCTAACTGCTCTATCAACTACAGAGGATCCAGCTCGTGCTTCTATCCCATTTGATAAGGACAGAAATGGTTTTGTCATGGGTGAAGGTTCAGGAATGTTGGTTCTTGAAAGTCTTGAACACGCTGAAAAACGTGGGGCTACTATCCTTGCTGAAGTGGTTGGTTACGGAAATACTTGCGATGCCTACCATATGACTTCACCACATCCAGAAGGTCAGGGAGCTATCAAGGCCATCAAACTGGCCTTGGAAGAAGCTGAGATTTCTCCAGAGCAAGTCGCCTATGTCAATGCTCACGGAACGTCAACTCCTGCTAATGAAAAAGGAGAAAGTGGTGCTATCGTAGCTGTTCTTGGTAAGGAAGTACCTGTGTCATCAACCAAATCATTCACAGGCCATTTGCTGGGAGCTGCAGGTGCAGTAGAAGCTATCGTCACAATCGAAGCTATGCGTCATAACTTTGTACCAATGACAGCTGGAACAAGTGAAGTATCAGATTATATCGAAGCCAATGTCGTTTATGGACAAGGCTTGGAGCAAGAAATTCCATACGCTATTTCAAATACCTTTGGTTTTGGTGGCCACAATGCCGTTCTTGCTTTCAAACGTTGGGAGAATAAATAAGTATGAATTTAAACGATATTAAAGACTTGATGGCTCAATTTGACCAGTCAAGTTTGAGAGAATTTTCTTATAAAAACGGGACGGATGAGTTGCAGTTTAGCAAGAATGAAGCTAGACTTGTGCCTGAAGTTGCAGCTCAAGTCGCTCCAGCACCCGTTCTAGCAACACCGAGTCCAGTAGCTCCTACATCTTCTCCAGCAGAGACTGTAGCAGAAGAAGTTCCAGCGCCAGCTGAAACAAGTGTGGCTGCTGAGGGAGATGTTGTGGAAAGCCCACTTGTTGGGGTGGCTTACTTGGCTGCTGGCCCAGATAAACCTGCCTTCGTTTCAGTTGGTGATAGTGTCAAAAAAGGCCAAACATTGGTGATTATTGAAGCCATGAAAGTCATGAATGAAATTCCAGCACCTAAGGATGGTGTGGTAACGGAAATTCTCGTTTCTAACGAAGAAATGGTTGAGTTTGGTAAAGGATTGGTACGTATCAAATGATCGATATTCAAGGAATCAAAGAAGCTCTACCCCACCGTTATCCTATGCTTCTAGTGGACCGTGTCTTGGAAGTGAGCGAGGATACTATTGTAGCTATCAAAAATGTGACCATCGACGAGCCCTTTTTTAACGGTCATTTTCCTCAATATCCAGTTATGCCAGGCGTTCTGATTATGGAAGCCTTGGCGCAAACTGCTGGTGTTTTGGAGTTATCAAAGCCTGAAAATAAGGGAAAACTAGTCTTTTACGCTGGTATGGACAAGGTTAAGTTTAAGAAGCAAGTTGTACCAGGCGACCAATTGGTTATGACGGCGACTTTTGTAAAACGTCGTGGTACCATTGCCGTGGTTGAAGCAAAGGCTGAAGTGGATGGTAAGCTTGCAGCCAGTGGTACTCTTACCTTTGCAATTGGAAACTAAGGAGGTTCTCCATGTTTCGAAAAATTTTAATTGCCAATCGTGGTGAAATTGCGGTTCGTATTATCCGTGCAGCTCGTGAATTGGGGATTGCGACGGTAGCGGTCTATTCAACTGCCGATAAGGAAGCCCTTCATACGCTTTTGGCAGATGAGGCGGTTTGTATCGGTCCTGGTAAGGCAACAGAGTCTTATCTTAACATTAATGCGGTTCTATCCGCTGCAGTCTTGACTGAGGCAGAAGCCATTCACCCAGGTTTTGGATTTCTCAGTGAAAATTCTAAATTTGCGACCATGTGTGAAGAAGTTGGTATCAAGTTTATCGGCCCATCTGGTCATGTCATGGATATGATGGGGGATAAGATCAATGCGCGCGCTCAGATGATTAAAGCAGGTGTGCCTGTCATTCCAGGTTCGGATGGAGAAGTGCATAACTCTGAGGAGGCCTTGATTGTTGCTGAAAAAATTGGCTATCCTGTTATGCTCAAGGCTTCAGCAGGTGGTGGCGGTAAAGGGATTCGTAAGGTTGAAAAGCCAGAAGACCTCGTTTCAGCCTTTGAGACTGCCTCTAGTGAAGCTAAGGCCAATTATGGCAATGGTGCCATGTACATAGAACGGGTCATCTATCCAGCTCGTCATATTGAGGTTCAAATTCTAGGAGATGAACACGGAAATGTAATCCACTTGGGGGAACGGGATTGCTCTCTTCAACGGAATAACCAAAAGGTTTTAGAAGAAAGTCCTTCGATTGCAATTGGGAAAACGCTGCGCAATGAAATTGGTTCTGCGGCTGTTCGAGCTGCAGAGTCTGTTGGCTATGAGAATGCAGGGACCATTGAGTTTCTTCTTGATGAAGCCAGTGGCAATTTCTATTTCATGGAAATGAATACCCGTGTTCAGGTAGAACATCCCGTTACAGAGTTTGTTTCAGGTGTGGATATCGTTAAGGAACAGATTCGCATTGCGGCAGGTCAGCCTCTGTCTGTTAAGCAAGAAGATATTGTCCTACGTGGTCATGCTATCGAGTGTCGGATCAATGCAGAAAATCCAGCCTTCAACTTTGCTCCAAGTCCAGGTAAGATTACCAATCTCTATCTCCCAAGTGGAGGAGTCGGCTTGCGCGTGGATTCAGCAGTTTATCCAGGTTATACCATTCCGCCTTATTATGATAGTATGATTGCCAAAATCATCGTCCATGGCGAAAATCGTTTTGATGCCTTGATGAAAATGCAACGTGCCCTCTATGAACTAGAGATTGAAGGGGTGCAGACCAATGCAGATTTCCAGCTTGACCTCATTTCAGATCGCAATGTCATTGCTGGAGATTACGATACTTCCTTCTTGATGGAAACCTTCTTACCTAAATATCAAGAAAAAGAATAAAATGACTTCAAGAGTTTAAACCGAAAAGGGGAATCAATGGCTCTATTTAGTAAAAAAGATAAGTATATTCGAATTAATCCCAATCGTTCGGTTAGGGAAAAACCTCAAGCCAAGCCAGAGGTTCCAGATGAATTATTCTCCCAGTGTCCGGGCTGTAAGCATACTATCTATCAGAAGGATCTGGGAAGTGAGCGTATCTGTCCGCACTGTAGCTATACCTTTCGTATTTCTGCCCAAGAACGCTTGGCTTTGACGATTGATATGGGGACTTTCAAAGAATTGTTTACAGGGATTGAAAGTAAGGATCCCTTGCATTTCCCTGGTTATCAAAAGAAACTATCAGCTATGCGTGAAAAAACAGGTCTGGATGAAGCCGTTGTGACTGGAACAGCTCTTATTAAAGGTCAGACTGTGGCTCTTGGGATTATGGATTCCAACTTTATCATGGCTTCTATGGGTACGGTTGTAGGGGAAAAAATCACTCGTTTATTTGAGTATGCGACTGTTGAAAAATTGCCAGTTGTTCTCTTTACAGCTTCTGGTGGGGCCCGTATGCAGGAAGGAATCATGAGTCTCATGCAGATGGCCAAGATTTCTGCAGCTGTTAAACGCCATTCAAATGCAGGTCTCTTTTATCTGACCATTTTGACAGATCCAACGACAGGTGGTGTGACAGCTTCTTTCGCTATGGAAGGCGATATCATTCTGGCTGAACCACAGAGCTTGGTCGGTTTTGCTGGGCGACGTGTCATTGAAAACACGGTTCGTGAAAGCTTGCCTGAGGATTTCCAAAAGGCAGAATTCCTATTGGAGCATGGCTTTGTGGATGCTATTGTTAAAAGAAGAGATTTGCCAGACACCATTGCTAGCCTAGTCAGATTGCACGGAGGGAGTCCTAGATGAATATTGCAAAAATAGTCAGAGAAGCGCGTGAGCAGAGTCGCTTGACAACCTTGGACTTTGCGACAGGCATTTTTGATGAATTTATCCAATTACATGGTGACCGTTCTTTTCGTGACGATGGTGCAGTTGTTGGTGGTATCGGCTGGCTTGGAGATCAAGCTGTAACAGTGGTTGGTATTCAAAAAGGCAAGAGTTTACAAGACAACCTCAAACGGAATTTTGGACAACCACATCCAGAAGGCTACCGCAAGGCACTACGTTTGATGAAACAGGCTGAAAAGTTTGGCCGTCCAGTGGTGACCTTTATCAATACAGCAGGTGCCTATCCGGGTGTGGGAGCGGAAGAACGTGGACAGGGGGAAGCCATCGCTCGCAATCTCATGGAAATGAGTGACTTGAAAGTTCCGATTATCGCTATCATTATCGGTGAAGGTGGTTCAGGTGGGGCTCTGGCTCTAGCAGTCGCAGACCGAGTCTGGATGCTGGAAAATTCTATCTATGCCATTCTCAGTCCAGAAGGCTTTGCTTCCATTCTATGGAAGGATGGCAGTCGTGCCATGGAAGCAGCAGAACTGATGAAAATCACTTCTCATGAGCTACTAGAAATGGACGTGGTGGACAAGGTGATTTCTGAAGCAGGACTTTCTAGTAAAGAACTGATTAAGAGTGTAAAGAAAGAAATCCAAACGGAGCTAGCCCTACTTTCACAAAAATCGTTAGAAGAGTTGTTGGAAGAACGTTACCAACGATTTAGAAAATACTAATATAAAAACTAGAACTGGCAGTCAGTTCTAGTTTTTATGTGGTTCTCTGTGTCGAGGTAACAACAAAAAGTGCTTGGAAGACCAAACACCTTTTTGATTATTCATTTTCTTCAGTAACAAATTGACTGAGTAGTCCGTTGATAAAGCGGGCTGATTTTTGATCTGAAAAATTCTTGGCAAGTTCAATGGCTTCATTGACTGCTACTAGCTGAGGTGTATCAAATGATGTGATTTCAAAGATACCCAAGCGTAGTAAGTTTTTTTCGACCAAGGTCAAGCGTTCAACTGTCCAGCCTGACTTGAGGTGCTGGTTGATTTGTTTATCCAACTCGTCTTTTTGAGCTTGAACGCCAGAAACCAAGTTCAGAAGAAAGGCAGGGATTTGCACATCTTCATCTTCACGGTCATGCGTGTAGGCAAAGTGACAAGCTGTTTCCATATCTGTGCCGAATTCAAGGCTCATGAGAGCTTGAAAAGCGCATTTACGAAGTTCGCGTCTAGATTCTAATAATGGACTAGTCATTGAGGAAGTCCTCGTTAAATAAATCTTTCAACTCAGGTTTTGGTGTTTTATCTGGAACGATTCCTGCAACATGGATGTTAACAGCAGCAAGTTCCACATCAGCCATATCTCGGACAGCATCTTTGACTGCTTTTTGAATAGCAAGAGCCACTTTTGGCACTTTCACACCGTACTCAAGGTAGAGATAAATGTCAGCAGTTAGTTCTTCGTTGCTTTCTTTTAAGTAGACGCCACGACCAAGAGAGAGTTTTGATAGGGTATCAGATACGGATTTATTTGAAAATGAGTGGACACCATCAACTTTAGCAGTTGCGATGGCAATGATTTTTTCAAGTACACGTGGAGCGATAACGATTTCGCCAAATTGTTCTTCAATTCCCATAGAATGACCTCTTTCTAGAGATTAGGCACGAGAAACGTAAGTTCCTTCTGCAGTGTTGATGATCAATTTTTGTCCAGCTTCGATGAAGTCAGGAACGTTGACAACAAGTCCAGTTTCCATAGTCGCTGGTTTACCAGAACCTGTAACAGTAGCACCTTTGATAGATGGTTGTGTTTCAGCAACTGTCAATTCAACAGTAGTTGGTACAGTTACACCGATTACTTCAGTTCCGTAGAATTGGATTTTCACATCAGAGTTTTCAAGGATGTAAAGCAATTCATTTTCAACGTTTACGACTGGGATTTCGTATTGGTCGTAAGTTTCAGTGTTCATGAAGTAGGCAGTTTCATCCATTTTGTACAAGTATTGAGCTGGGACAGTTTCGATAATAGCTTGTTCGAATTTTTCTTCTGGACGGTAGCTTGTGTCAAAAGTAGAACCAGTACGGACATCACGTAATTTCATACGCATGATTGTGTTCCCTTTACCTGGTTTGTGGTGGCTAGCTTCCAAAACGCGGATTAATTTTCCGTCTGCAGTTTCAAATGTCATACCAGCTTTCAATTTGCTTGCTTCAATCATGTTTTTACCTCTTTAATAAATATTATTACTCTTCATTTTACCATAAAATCTTCTGGAAATAAAGCCAAAATAGTTATTGGGAGATAGTAGGAGAGAAAAAACCAACCTCAGGGCTGGTTTCTTTTACGTGTTAATCTTCTTTCAACTTCGCTAATTCCTGGGCAAAGACTTGGTGGATAATTGGAATCAAGACAGCTGGATATGAAATTTGGACCATACCTGCTTTTTCAACGTATTCACGCGCGCCACCGTCATTTTTAGCTAGGTGAACAAAGACTTTCCTGGTCGTAGCTGAGCTCTTCAAGAAGGATATGGGATTGAGGCTATTGAAAAGGTAAATCTCTTAATTTGAATGATTATTAAGCTATATTATAACCTTTAAAAATCATCTAAGATATACTTGTCGTTATTTACTAGCAGTTATCTTCTTTATGGAATGGTATTCAATGAGCCACCCTACAATCCACCCTGTCGCTAGCAAGTAATTTTCGAAAGCACCGATAGCATTTACAGGAGAATGATACTCCATAAAATTGACTAAGTGATTTGTTCCTATTCCAATCCCACCGAAGATGAGAGCGAGAAGCACGATTCGTAGATAGAACCAATCGTACTTAATATTGACACCGAGAATAAGAATCAATACAGCTAGGTTCCATATTCCAATTTCTCGTTGCCAACCAGCAGAGATTCCGTACCCGGAGTGACTTCCTATGTATGATGGAAAGAAAATTTGTAGTATAGAAGCGCCTAACATAGCGATGATGACTAAAACAAATAGCAATCGTAAAAATTTGTTCATTTTTTCTTCTTTCTAAAGTACTAAAGTAGAAAAAGGTATATAAAAAGTCTGCTATTAATCTTCTTTCAATTTCGCCAATTCTTGTGCAAGTAGTTTAAGGGCAACTTGTGGGTTGGCTTGTCCTTTGGTTGCTTTCATAAGGAATCCTGTGAAGGCCTTGTCTGCGTTGCGTTTTCCTGACTTGAAGTCGGCAACAGCGGCTTCGTTATCGGCAAAGACTTGGTGGATGATTGGAATCAAGACAGCTGGATCTGAGATTTGAACCATACCTGCTTTTTCAACGTATTCACGCGCGCCACCGCCATTTTTAGCAAGGTGGACAAAGACTTTCTTAGCAATCTTAGAAGAGATCGTGCCGTCTTCGATGATGGCAATCATTTCAACCAAGTTTTCTGGTGTCAATTCTATTTGTTCTAGTGTCTTGCCTTCAGCATTCAAGAACTGAGCAACTTCTCCTTGGAGCCAGTTAGAAACTTGTTTAGCATCACCACCGAGAGCCACAGCTTTTTCAAAGAAATCAGAAGTGACTTTGTTTGCAGTCAACTGGCTAGCATCGTAGTCTGACAAGCCAAGGTCAGCCACGTAGCGTGCACGGCGTTCTTTTGGAAACTCTGGCAATTCAGTCCGCATTTCCTCAATCCACTCGTCTGAGATTTCAAAGAGTGGTAGGTCTGGTTCTGGGAAGTAGCGATAGTCTGCAGCGCCTTCCTTGACACGCATGAGGATGGTTGCCTTGTTAGCTTCATCGTAACGGCGTGTTTCTTGGCGAATTTGACCACCTGAGCGAAGGATTTCAGCTTGACGTTGGACTTCGTATTCAAGACCTTTACGAACGTTTGAGAAGGAGTTGAGGTTTTTCAACTCAGTCTTGGTACCGAATTTCTCTTGACCATAAGGACGAAGAGAAATGTTGGCATCCACACGCATCGAACCTTCTTCCATCTTAACGTCAGAAATACCAGCGTACTGGATGACTTCCTTGAGGGCGGTTAGATAAGCGTAGGCTTCTTCTGGAGAGCGCATGTCGGCTTCAGATACAATCTCAATCAATGGCACCCCCTGGCGGTTAAGGTCAACATAGGAGTAGCCATCTGTACCGTGGGTGTTTTTACCAGCGTCTTCTTCCAAGTGGGCGCGTTCGATACCGATTTTCTTAGTTGTACCGTCTTCTAACTCGACTTCAATCCAGCCGTTATAACCGATTGGCTCATCAAACTGAGAAATTTGGTAGGCTTTGGGATTATCAGGATAGAAGTAGTTCTTGCGGTCAAAGTGCATCTTTTTGTGGATATCCATATTGAGGGCAAGAGCTGCCTTGATACCGGCATCGACAACACCTTTATTGAGAACTGGCAGAACACCTGGGAAAGACCAGTCAATCACGTTAGTGTTGGCATTTTGGTCATTTCCAAAGTGGGCAGAAGTAGGTGAGAAGATTTTTGAATTGGTGTTGAGCTCTACGTGGACTTCAAGTCCAATGACTGTTTCAAAGTTCATTAGTTGTCACCTCCAAAAATCACGGGTTGTTGTTTGTGGTAGTCTGTTGTTGCTTCAAAGGCAGCAGCAGCTTGGTAAATAGTTTCCTCAGAGTACTTAGGACCGATCAATTGTAGACCGACTGGTAGACCTTGGGCAAAACCTGCAGGAATCGAAATCCCTGGGAGACCAGCCAAGTTGACTGGGATGGTCAAGAGGTCAGCCAAGTACATGGCAACTGGATCGTGGTTGAGTGAATCCAAGTCGTAGGCTACGCTTGGAGCGGTTGGTCCCAAAATCAAGTCGTAATCCGCAAAGACTTTTTCGAAATCTTGAATGATAAGGGTACGGACTTGACCAGCTTTCTTGTAGTAGGCATCGTAGTAACCTGATGAAAGGCTGAATGTTCCAAGCATGATACGGCGTTTCACCTCTTCACCAAAACCTTGGCTACGGCTGTTTACATAGATTTCATCAAGGTTTGTCGCATCCTCTGCACGATAGCCGTAACGGATACCGTCAAAGCGTTGCAAGTTTGATGATGCTTCTGATGAAGCGATGATGTAGTAAACGGCAACACCGTATTTAGAGTGAGGAAGGCTGACTTCTTCGACGATAGCACCAAGTTTTTCAAAGTGTTTAGCTGCGTTCAGAATGGTTTCCTTAACCTCTGGGTCAATCCCTTCACCAAGGTATTCCTTAGGCAAAGCGATTTTCATGCCCTTGATGTCTTGCCCGATTTTTGAAGTAAAGTCGGCAATGCGGATAGGAGCAGAAGTAGAGTCTTTAGCATCTTCGCTGGCAATAGCGTTGAGCAAGAGGGCGTTTTCCTTAACAGTTGGAGCAAAAGGTCCAATCTGATCTAGGGAGCTACCGAAGGCAATGAGACCGAAACGAGAAACTGTTCCATAGGTTGGTTTGAGACCAACGATTCCGTTGAAGGCAGCAGGTTGGCGGATAGAACCACCAGTATCAGAACCAAGTGACAAGCGGACTTGTCCAGAAGCTACAGCTGCAGCAGAACCACTTGAAGAACCACCGGGAACCTTGTTTTGGTCCCAAGCATTTTTAGTTGCACCGTAGTGTGAAGTTTCACCTGAACCACCCATAGCAAATTCGTCCATGTTGGTTTTCCCTACGACAATCATGCCCTTAGCTTTTGCATTGGAAACAGCTGTCGCATCAAAGATTGGCTCGTAGTTGTAGAGCATTTTTGAGGCAGCAGTTGTCAGAATACCGTCTGTAGAGATATTATCCTTAACTGCAAGTGGAATTCCTGAAAGGACATTGTCAGCATCAATTCCAGCTTCATCAATAGCTTTGGCTTGAGCAAGGGCTTGCTCTTCAGCGATGGTGACAAAAGCGTTTATAGCTGTCTCGCGAGACTTGATATCTTCAAGCGTAGCTTGGGTCAATTCAGTTGCTGAAATTTCCTTAGATACAAGGAGATTGTGCAAGTCTTCAATAGTTTTGTTATTAAAAGTCATTAGGCATCTCCTCCATCGTCTAGGATAGCTGGTACCTTGATATAGTAGTTGTCTTTTTCAGGTACGTTTTTAAACAAGCGATCGCGGTCTGTTCCTTCTTCAGCCACATCAGGGCGGAGTACAGTCTTGCGATCAGCCATGGTTGTAGTAGGTGCGACACCAGTTGTGTCAACTTCGCCCAGCAATTCAACCATGTCAACAATCTTAGACAAGGTAGTCGCAAAGGCAGCAGTTTCTTCTTCAGAGAATCTTAATTTTGAAAGATTGGCAACGTGTGTTACCTCTTCTTGCGTAATTTTCATCTTGCATCCTTTCGTGAAATGATGATTTTTAGTCTGTTCTATTTTACCATATTTTCCTATAAATAAGGGAGGGGGAAGTGAAAAGAAATAGAAATTGAAAAAAATGCTAAAATCCGATATAATGGAGTGTTGAAAGGAATGGTAAAATCCAATGTAGAAATCATTCTTAGCTATTGAAACAAGAAAAATAGAGAATCAAAGAAAGAGAACTTATGAATATTCAAGAAGAAATTAAGAAACGTCGTACCTTTGCTATCATCTCTCACCCGGACGCGGGTAAAACTACCATTACTGAGCAGTTGCTCTACTTTGGGGGCGAGATTCGTGAGGCTGGTACGGTAAAAGGGAAGAAAACAGGGACTTTTGCCAAGTCTGACTGGATGGATATCGAGAAGCAACGTGGGATTTCGGTCACTTCATCTGTTATGCAGTTTGACTACGACGGCAAGCGCGTGAATATCCTAGACACACCAGGACACGAGGACTTCTCAGAAGATACCTATCGTACCTTGATGGCGGTGGATGCTGCGGTTATGGTCGTGGATTCTGCCAAGGGTATCGAGGCCCAAACCAAGAAATTATTTGAGGTTGTGAAGCACCGTGGCATTCCAGTCTTTACCTTTATGAACAAGCTGGACCGTGATGGTCGTGAGCCACTGGACCTCTTGCAAGAATTGGAAGAAGTTTTGGGTATTGCGAGCTATCCGATGAACTGGCCAATCGGGATGGGGAAAGCCTTTGAGGGCTTGTATGACCTCTATAACCAACGCTTGGAGCTCTACAAAGGGGATGAGCGTTTTGCCAGTCTAGAGGATGGAGACAAGCTTTTTGGTAGCAATCCTTTCTACGAGCAAGTTAAAGATGATATTGAGCTTTTGAATGAAGCTGGGAATGAGTTTTCAGAGGAAGCTATCCTTGCTGGAGAATTGACGCCTGTCTTCTTTGGTTCAGCCCTTACTAACTTTGGTGTGCAGACCTTCCTTGAAACTTTCCTTAAGTTTGCTCCAGAGCCACATGGACACAAGAAAACAGATGGCGAAATTGTGGATCCTTATGATAAGGATTTCTCAGGATTTGTCTTTAAAATCCAAGCCAACATGGACCCTCGTCACCGTGACCGCATTGCCTTTGTCCGTATCGTATCAGGTGAATTTGAGCGTGGCATGAGCGTCAATCTGCCTCGTACTGGTAAGGGGGCCAAACTGTCGAATGTGACTCAGTTTATGGCGGAAAGTCGTGAGAATGTGACCAATGCCGTGGCAGGCGATATTATCGGGGTTTACGATACAGGTACTTATCAGGTTGGGGATACCTTGACAGTTGGAAAAAACAAGTTTGAATTTGAACCCCTGCCAACCTTTACTCCTGAAATTTTCATGAAAGTTTCTGCCAAGAATGTCATGAAACAAAAATCCTTCCACAAGGGAATCGAGCAATTGGTGCAAGAGGGAGCTATTCAGCTTTATAAGAATTACCAAACAGGCGAGTACATGCTGGGAGCTGTTGGTCAACTTCAGTTTGAAGTCTTTAAGCACCGTATGGAAGGCGAGTACAATGCTGAAGTGGTCATGAGCCCAATGGGTAAAAAGACCGTTCGTTGGATCAAGCCTGAGGACTTGGATGAACGGATGTCATCAAGCCGCAATATCTTGGCTAAAGACCGTTTCGACCAGCCAGTCTTCCTCTTTGAAAATGACTTTGCCCTCCGCTGGTTTGCGGACAAGTATCCAGATGTAGAGTTGGAAGAGAAGATGTGATTCAGTACCAACAATTGGAACTAAAGTTCCTAATTGTTGGACGCTAGTCGCTATTTGGCGAACTAGCTAACTGCCTAACTAACTACATTTGGTAAATGAAATCGATTTGCCAGACTCCGTGTCGTAAGCTAACAATCGGAAACCGCTATGGCGGCTTACCTAAACGCTTCACTAGGAAAAATCCACGAATAGTATCGATTCGTGGATTTTTCCGTCGAAAAGGCAAGGAAGCAAAGTGTATGACTGACTGTCTTATTAACTGAGTTTTATAAAGGAAATCGATTTGCCAAGTGTCTTAGTTCAGTAAATTTACTTGATTGTGTAACAATCTAAGTAACTAACGAGGGTGGGCTAAAACTCAATTTTAGGAGAACATGAATTAAATCTTCTCACAATAAAACGTATAGTATCAAGGTTTCTAGAACCTTATATTATACGTTTTTTTGATTTCAAAGACTTTTTACCCATTTTTTTAGCAAAAAATCAAAAAAATATTTTGACTTAACATAGTAATTCGTGTATAATGGGAAACGATTGCATAAGGCTATTTATTATAGGCTTTTTTGGAGGAAAAAAATAAATGTTTTTCAGACGTCAAAAGGGTCAATACCGCGAAACTGATCGTGTGACTCGATATAAACTGGTTAAATCTGGTAAGCATTGGTTGAGAGCTTCAACCTCTCTTTTTGGCTTATTCAAAATTTTGCGTGGTGGTGTAGATACTACTCAAGTTATGACCGAAGTAGTAGAAAACCAAACTAATAAAACGATTACAGGTCTTGATATTATAAGGAGACTTGCGGCAACAGGTGCAGTATTAGGTGGTGCTGTTGCTACTCAGACAAAAGTTTTTGCAAACGAAGCGGTAGCACTTGAAAAAACGTTAGATAGTTCAGATGCTCTAGCAACGCATGATACAGTTGTTCTTGGCACAACTGCAAAAGTGGATGCTGAGAATTCGGCAAGTCTGTCTAATTCAGTAAGCGAGAGTGTATCTACTTCAGAATCAGTATCAGTATCAACTAGTCTATCAGTTAGCGATAGTTCTTCTGCTAGTATGTCAACAAGTGCCTCAGAAAGCGTATCAACTTCGGATAGTGTCTCAGCAAGTACTTCTGTAAGTCCTAGTCAGTCGATAGTAGCTTCAGTCAATAGTGAACCTTCTACTACTGCTTCTGAGATTTCTGGAAAAGAAGAGTCTGTGTCAAAAGAAAGTCAGTCGGCTAAAGAAGGCTTACCTACCTCTAAGCTAGGCGCTCCTGTATTGGAATCAGCTAAATTGGAAAAAGGTTTGGTTGATACGAATGCAGAAATAAGTAGCTTGGCAGGAGTGACTGCTGGTGCCATAGTAACATCGGAAGTTTCAGCTAAACAACAGGATGAAAATCGGAAGAAGTTAACCAAACTTTCTGCTGAGATGGGGGAGTATTTAGCAAAAGCGGTCGGTTTACCTAATAGTGATGCAGCTATAGCGAAAGTGAATGCTGCAGTAATTGCTATTGAGACAGCCCTTGCTAATCCTAAGGCAGATTTGACAGAAACTGTAAAACTAGCGACCTCTGCTCGTAATTCGATTGCTAATGCTGTATTGCGTAGCAAGTCAGGTGCGCGTGATGAGCGGAATGGCCAAAGTATGGGCAGTGGGGTACATCCTAGAGCTTTACCTACTTCGTTAATTACGAACACTTTTTCTAGCAATAGAACATCGGCTTCGCTTGAATCAGGTAAGTATAATAAGGATACTCATGAAGTAATTTGGCGTATCAAGATGCACTCAGATAACGCCTTGAATTATGCTGGTTTACTTGCGAATGTGGATTCAAATACGACCATCACTCGTGTTCTGTTTAATGATCAACCAATGGAGAAGCGTGGTGGTTCTGGCAATGAGTACGTGTTTAGCAAACGTCATGACTTAAATAGAAATTTAGATGCAACGATTGATGTTCATGCTATTGTGAATGACAAATCAAGCAATGCCAGATTGGATGCCAGAGTTGCTACAAGTAGTCAACCGTTTACAAGTACGAATGTTTCTGGTAATTACACGAATTTGATGAGCTCTTATGTTCATACAGGTAGAGCGGGGAATCAAAACGATGCTGTGAGAAATCAGGGGCGTGCAACAGATAATCCTCCTACTGTTGAATTGCCAAAATTACTTGAAGTTTTCAATGATGATTCTGTAAATATCAATCTGGTGTTTAGAGACGATAAGGCTTTGAGAGTGTTCTATACGGGAAATAATCCTATTATTACAGGTTTACAAGGTAAAAATTTCCCTGGACAAATTAACTTTGCGACTCTTAAACGAGATCCTAAAACAGGGCGCAATACAGCCTATGTTTATGAACATAAGCAGTGGACAACCGAGATTTATGGTACGATTGGTCGGGACAATGGTTGGAAACCGATGACTCCTGGGGATTACAATATTTCGTATGGCGCTGATGATACTAAAGGTCAAAAAACAATGGTCACTATGACAGTTCGTATTCACGGATTTAATGAGCGACAATCGCCTGTAAGCGGTGCGACTGTCGCAGTTAATGATACGACAAATCTGAGTCAGACGGAAAAAGACCAAGTGTTGGCTAACTTTAAAGCAGCCAATGCAAACGTTCTTTCAAGTACAGATTACAAAAAAGGAGCTGAAGAAGGTTCACTTAGTGTAGCTAATAATGGAGATGTCACGATTACTTATCGTGATAGAACAGCGGATAAAGTGACAAATAATGTTAAGTATGGTGTAGAGAAGACAACAGAACACTTCTATGCAGTAAGCAATGAATCAGTGTCTAGTATAAATCCAAGCAGTCTTGTGCGCCCAGTCGGCGGAGCAGCTAACTTCCCTAGTGGAACAACAGTTGCATGGAAACAAGGTCAAGCTCCTACAATGGCAGTAGGAACTCGGACTGCAACTTTAACTGTAACTCATCCAGATAAAAAGACTACAGATTTAACATACAATTATACGGTTTATCCAAAGATTGAGACCAAGACCAATAATGGTGAGACAGGTAAGTTCTATTCCTTTAAAGCAGTCCCAGGTAGTGATAGAACTGTTGGAGGCAGCTATGCTAATAATATAGGTGGATTTTCAAATCTCTATATTAACAACGACTCTCTTCCTTCGGGAACTACATTTGCTTATGAGTATCAACTGAATGATAATCGCTCAACACCTGTACGTAAACAAGATGGCTCTCCAGCCTTTAGTAGCGTATGGAATACAACTGCTGATTCAGCTACAACCCACAGCACGACCTATACTGCAAAAGCAACTTATCCAAAAGGACGACTTGGTGATGTAACAACTTCAAATCCTGCTCTCACAAGTACAGTGACCTTTAATTATACAGTAGTTGATCCAGTAGCCAAGCAAGAGTATGTTACCACAGTTGGTAATACAGCACCACTAAATGATATCATTGCTAACCCGGATAAGGCGATTAAGAACTCTGATGATAGAGTTGCAATACCTAATGGTCCGGCTGTGGCAACTAGAACCGATTACAGCTGGAGAGAGTCGGCACCAAATGCTAGCACAGTAAGTACTCCAGGAATCTATAAGAAGGAAGTCACAGTTACTTTACCACAAGGTTCAACGGATAAACCAAGAAACGCTACAAACGTTCCTGTAACTATCAAAGTTAGACCCAATCCACCACAAATCTCAACAGATCAGGTAACGAATACAGGTGGTCTTCCAAATAAAGGAATTACCGTTACAGACGCTTTACCAGGTGCGACAGTTACTTTGACAATCAATGGTAAACAACTTACATCTAGAACAGCAGATAGCAACGGAAGAGTGACTTTTCCTGCAAATGAATTAGTGGATAGTAACGGTCTTCTTCAAACAGGTACAGTGACTGTTAAACAAAGTAAAGCGTTTGCGAATCCTGTAACGAATAAAAATGAATCGTTGGAATCAGATGTAAGAAGGGTTGAAATCAGTAAGGAAACTGAAAAGCCACAAGTTATCGATGCTGTAGTCAAAGTAAAGAATGCAGACAATACCTGGTCGGTTGCCCCTAAAACGATGGACAATGGCACTCCTGTATATACTTTCTATTCTGGAGATTCATTAGAATTTACAGCTAAGTTCAAAGATAATAGTGGTGTCATCAAAAACACAGAAGTTCGAAATGGGGGTTCGGGTAAACCTGAGGTTAGTCTTCTGTTTAATAATACATGGGGGACAGCTGTTGTTAATAAAGTAACAGCTAAGACTACGGCTACTGATAATCAGCCAGCTACGACAACTGCTACAGCGGAGATTAATCCTGACTTGAGCTATGCCTCTGTCAATACAATCACACGCTCTATTAATGCAGAGGATTTTTCAGGGAATCGTTCAGACGGAACTACCTTTGGTTTGAAGCAGGGTGAGTTGAAGGATAGATTAGGTGAAGTAACAGTTTCTCCGATAACAGTTCGAGATGTTGGTAATTTAACCGAGGGCGATAGAAATTCTATTAAGGCAGCTGTTGAAAAGGCTTATCCACAGGATAAACATCGTATCAGGACCTATACTCAACAGAGCAATGGGAATGTGCTGATTACCTATAAAGATGGAACAACAAGAACAGTTACTCCAACACTAGAGCAAAGTTATAAAACAAAGTCAGATCGCTTTTACGCGGTTACTGGAGAAAATCCAAATAGCTTGACAGCTCGTGATTTTATCAAATCTGCTGATGGTACGGAATTGCCTGCAAATACAAGGGTAGTTTGGAAAAATGGAGTTCCAGATTTATCCACACCAGGTGAAAAAACAGTGATCTTGACGGTTACCGACTCGAAAGGTGTAAGTAAGGATATTGCTTATAACTATACGGTTTATCCAAAGGTTGAGGCACATAGCCGTAATGGTGTATCAGAATTTTACGCCTTTAAAGGGACTGAGGGAACTGGTCTTGACAAAATTCCGGAAGGTAGATCAGGAAATTGGGCCAACAATATTGGAGGAACGATTCAAGAATATACTAATCTTGGGGATCAGAGATTATCAGGTACGAAATGGGCTTATAAGTATAAGTTGAATAACCAAGGTGCAGAGCTCACAACACCTGCCGACAACCGTTCATTTGGTCAAGTATGGAACACAACTGGTGCAAATGGTCAGAGCCATAGTACTCGCTATACTTTAACTGCTACTTATCCAAATGCTCGATTTGGAGGGGCTACTTCGGCAGATAATCCAGCCTTGACAAGTGAGACCAGCTTTAATTATACGGTAGTTGATCCAGTGGCAGCTAAGTCAGAGTTTGTCACAACCGCAGGTAATAGGCTTTCTATTCTTGATAATCCGAGCGCTGCACTGAAAAATTCTAATTCAGCTGTCGCCTTTCCGAGTGGGGCTACTTATAGTTGGGCAGAAGGATTAAGTAATACGGAATTAGCAACTCCGGGTGTATACACTAAGAAGGTTAGAATTACTCTTCCTCAAGGTTCATACAATGGAGAGGGAAATACGAGAACAGTTCCTGTAACGATTAAGGTTAATCCACAAGCGCCTGAAATTGCAACTGATTCAGTTACTGAAAAAGGAGGTTTGCCAAATCGCTCAATTGTAGTAAATAATGTAACACCGGGAGCGACAGTCACTTTAACGATTGGTGGTCAAACAGTTACAAAACAAGCAACAGGAGCTAGTCTGACATTTGGACCTACTGATTTGAAAAAGATTACGGATACCAATAATGGCTTGTTGCCTACAGGAGACGTAACGGTTAAACAAGAGAAGGGGGTAACGACTCCTAGTGGAGGAACAGAAACTCTTACTTCTGCCACAACTTCTAAGGCTATTACTAAAGAAAATGTGAACCCAGGAGCCGAATTTGAACTTTATATCAAGAATGCAAAAACAAATAAGTGGGAAAAACAATCACTTAAAAATAATGTTCGTCCGGGTACGAGTGGATATGAGATTTTTGCTGGAGATGAAGTTAAGGTTGTTTTAAAAGGTTCAGATAATAGTGGTAAACTTAGAGATTTGAAACTTTACGATGGTACGTCAGATAAAGATAGAATTTTCCAAGACGGTTATTCATCGAATGATACTGCTCCTGGATTTAAGAATACACCAACTGATGCACCTGCTGTTTTAGAATATACAGCTACTTATAATCTTAATCAGCAACACGCAGATGGAAATAGATGGACACTTGGTGTAAAAGCTGTAGACTTGTCTAATAACGAAGTGAGAACTCCAACAGTAGTTGTTGCTCAAGGGAAGTTGAATGAGAAATTCCCAGGTATTAAACCGTCAGGAGTCTTCCAAGTTGACCATCCAAACGCTCTGAAACAGCCTGAAAAAGATAGAATTTTGGCAGCTGTGAAAGCAGCAAATCCAGAGACTGCAAATCGTATCAGCAGTTATTCTATTGCAGAAAATGGAACGGTAACCATCACCTATAAAGATGGAACTGTGAATACGGTAACGCCAGATATATCTGACTCCGATTACCGTGCATCAGTTTCAGCGTCAACAAGTGCGGTAGCGTCTACGTCAGCGTCAACAAGTGCTGTAGCGTCTACGTCAGCGTCAACAAGTGCTGTAGCGTCTACTTCAGCGTCAACAAGTGCGGTAGCGTCTACGTCAGCGTCAACAAGTGCGGTAGCATCTACGTCAGCGTCAACAAGTGCGGTAGCCTCTACGTCAGCGTCAACAAGTGCGGTAGCCTCTACCTCAGCGTCAACAAGTGCTGTAGCGTCTACGTCAGCGTCAACAAGTGCGGTAGCGTCTACGTCAGCAAGCACAAGTGTGGTAGCATCTACCTCAGCAAGTACAAGCGCTGTAGCGTCTACGTCAGCGTCAACAAGTGCCGTAGCATCAACATCAGCAAGCACAAGCGCGGTAGCCTCTACCTCAGCAAGTACTAGCGCAGTAGCGTCTACGTCAGCGTCAACAAGTGCGGTAGCGTCTAC
>CAJNCI010000010.1 GCA_905221215.1 bacterium | reverse complement strand
GACCAGAGTTGGTATTTTCAACTCTTACTATTATACCGACTTTTTCTTTTTTGTCAACATCTTTTTCTAATTTTTTTCATTTTTTCAAGTCAACTTTTTCAACTTATAGTAAAAAGAGCCAGAATTGTACTGACTCTTCTATTGTTCATCAAACTTAGAAGCACGTTCTTCTCCCCACCAATACGGGATTAGTTCTGCGACTTTAACTGTTTTTCTTATATTATAGTCCATCATGAATTCTTCATCTTTATTTTCAGCATTAAGCTCTAAAAGGAATTCTCTGCAAGCTCCACAAGGCATTCCTGAACTTCCACCATAAGGTGGTTTATCTCGAAAGGCTAATACTTTTTTAACCTTAGTTTGTCCTGAAAATTGGTACATATTGAAGAGAGCTGCCCGCTCTGCGCAGAGATGGAAAACACCACAGGTTCCCTCCATACAGAAACCTGTAAATATTTGTCCATCTTCTGCTTCTACTGCGGCTACAACATGATTCGCATAAACAAAGTCTGATACTTCATGTGGATTGTATAGTTTCTGTGCTTCTTCGTACATCTTTTTCCAGATGTCCATTGTTGCATCCTTCTTATTTAGAGATTTCTTTTAGCATGTTTTCGATATGCTGGATTGATTTTTCACGGCCTAACAAGAAGATCGTATCTGGTAATTCTGGTCCATGCATTTCACCTGAAACAGCAATACGAATTGGCATGAAGAGATTTTTTCCTTTGATACCTGTTTCTTTTTGGACTGCTTTAATTTGTGGGAAGATATTCTCTGTCACAAATTCATCATCTGTCATCGCTTCGAGTTTTGCTTTGAAGGCTTCAAGAACTGTTGGAACTGTTTCACCAGTCATGACTTCGCGCTCTGCTTCTGTCAATTCTGGGAAATCTGAGAAGAAGATATCTGTCAATGGGATAATCTCATCTACTGATTTCATTTGTGGTTTATAGAGCTCAACTAGTTTTTCAGCCTTGTCAGTCAATCGACCTGCTTCTTCTAGGAATGGTTTTGCCATTTCAAAGATAGTTTCTAGGTTTGCATTCTTGATATAATCGTTGCTCATCCAGTCGAGTTTCTTCTGATCAAAGGCTGCTGGAGACTTGCTGAGACGGTTTTCATCAAAGAGTTTAATCAATTCCTCACGAGAGAAGATTTCGTCTTCCCCACCTGGGTTCCAACCAAGAAGAGCAATAAAGTTAAAGACTGCTTCTGGTAAATAACCTTTTTTACGGTAGTCTTCGATAAACTGAAGGGTGTTGGTGTCGCGTTTAGACAATTTTTTCCCAGTTTCAGAGTTGATAATTAAGGTCATGTGACCGAACTCTGGAGCTTCCCAACCAAGCGCTTCATAAACCATGAGCTGTTTTGGTGTATTAGCAATATGGTCATCTCCACGGATAACATGAGAGATTTGCATATCGTGGTCATCGATAACAACGGCAAAGTTGTAAGTTGGGTAGCCGTCTTTCTTTTGAATAACCCAGTCACCACCGATATTGCCACCTTCAAATTCGATATCACCTTTGACCATGTCATGCCACTTGTAGATACCTGACTCATTGACAGCCAAACGAACTGTTGGAATGATACCAGCTGTTTCACGTTCTGCAATGTAAGCAGCTTTTTCCTCTTCACTCATACCAAGGTATTCATTGATGTAGCGTGGCGTTTCTCCAGCTGCTTCTTGGCGTTCGCGTTCAGCTACCAACTCTTCTTCTGTAACGTAAGATTTGTAGGCTTTTCCTTCAGCTAGCAATTGGTCGATGTATTTTTGATACAAGTCCAAACGCTCAGACTGGCGGTAGTTTTCATGTGTTTCTGGGCTTTCATCCCAATCCATGCCTAACCAACGAAGGTTTTCAAGCTGTGAACGTTCACCATCTTCGACATGACGTTTACGGTCAGTATCTTCGATACGGATAATAAAAGTTCCACCGTGATGACGTGCGTAAAGGTAGTTGAACAATGCTGTACGGGCATTTCCGATGTGTAGTAGTCCTGTTGGACTTGGTGCGTAACGTACGCGAATATCTTTTGACATAGTTTCTCCTATAAAGTCTTTAGGCGTCTGCCTTTTTGCTCTCTATATTATATCACAAGTCTTGGCTGAGTCCAATTTCTATGGATAAAGAGAGTAAAAAGAGTGGACAAACCACTCTTTTCTTCTATTATAGACGTGCGTTAAGTTCTTTGCTCAATTCTTCAAATCCTGGTTTTCCAAGAAGGGCAAACATGTTACGTTTGTAAGCTTCAACACCTGGTTGGTCAAATGGGTTGATGGCATTCAAGTAACCTGAAAGGGCGATAGCCAATTCGAAGAAGTAGATAGTGTAACCAAGAGTGAAAGCATCTTGCTCTGGAAGAGTCACGTACATGTTTGGTACATCACCGTCAGTGTGGGCAAGAAGAACACCGTCAGTTGCTTTTTTATTTACAAAGTCAACATCTTTTCCTTGAAGGTAACCAAGTCCGTCAAGGTCTTCTTCCAAACTAGGAATAATCACGTTTTTACGAGGTTTATCAACACGAACAACTGTTTCAAACATGATACGAGTTCCTTCTTGGATAAATTGACCCAATGAGTGCAAGTCAGTTGAGAAGTTGGCTGAGGTTGGGTAGATACCTTTTTGGTCTTTCCCTTCTGATTCACCAGCCAATTGCTTCCACCATTCTGAGAAGTATTGAAGTGATGGCTCATAGTTTACCAAGATTTCAGTTGCATAGCCTTTACGGTAAAGGATGTTACGAACTGCTGCGTATTGGTAAGCTTCGTTTTCAGAGATTTTATCTGAAGTGTAATCTTTACGAGCTGCGTTCGCACCTTCCATAAGGGCTTTGATATCAGCTCCTGATGCTGCGATTGGAAGCAAACCAACTGCTGTCAATACTGAGAAACGTCCACCGATGTCATCTGGAACCACAAATGTTTCCCAACCGTTAGCGTCTGCTTCAACCTTAACAGCACCTTTTTGGCGGTCAGTTGTTGCATAGATACGTTTGTTTGCTTCTTCTTGACCGTATTTCTTAACCAAAAGTTCTTTGAAGACACGGAAAGCGATAGCTGGTTCAGTTGTTGTACCTGATTTAGAAATCACGTTTACTGAGAAGTCTTTGTCAGCTACGTACTCTACCAAGTCAGCAAGGTAAGTAGATGAGATTGAGTTTCCTGCGTAAAGGATTTGTGGAGCCTTGCGTTCTTCTTTTGTTTGCAAGTTAGCAAAATGGTGGTTCAAGAAATCGATTGCTGCTTTGGCACCAAGATAAGATCCACCGATACCGATCACAACCAAAACATCGCTGTCTGATTTGATTTGCTCAGCAGCTTTCAAGATGCGGTCAAATTCTTCACGGTCGTAGTTTTCAGGAAGGTCCAACCATCCCAAGAAGTCGCTACCAGCACCAGTTCCTTTACGGATCAATTCATCTGCTGCTGTTACTTGTGATTGCATGTATTCCACTTCATGTGGTGCAACAAATTTGTCTAAAACTTTTGAATAATCAAATTTAATATGTGACATGTTATTCCTCCAATATTTCTTCTTTTCTATCATAACGCTTACCTTCGTTTTTTTCAAGTTTTTTTGTCGAATTTCTCCAATTTTTATCAGAATTCAAACGTTTGCGTAAAAATCCCACATTCCAAAAATTTTGAAATAATAAAAAAAATAACGACCAGATGTTCCAGTCGTTACAGTTCATTCAATAAATACTCAAATAATTCTAAATTGCCATCTTCTTCATTAACCAGAAATTCTGGATGCCACTGCAAACCAATAATGCGGTGCTCGTCGATAGATTCAATCGCTTCGATGGTTTGGTCTCTGGGATCAATAGCAGTTACACGGAAATTAGGTGCCAAATCTTTGATACTCTGACGATGGACGGAATTGACCTGACTTTCTTTTCCAAATAGCTTAGCCACCACGCTTCCTTCCACTGTCTCAATAGAGTGAGATGTTCCGAAAGGTAATCCTTGCCAGTGACCTTCTATTTCTTGATTGAGGGTGCCACCAAAGGCAACATTGACAAGTTGGACGCCACGGCAGATTGCCATAATTGGTTTATTCTGACGAAGTGCTTCTTTCAAAAGCGCCAATTCAAATTCATCACGGACTAGATTGTAATCATCGCTCTCGATGGTCTTTTTCTCTCCATAAAACTGAGGATGGACATTTTGGCCACCTGTCAAGATGAGTTTGTCAATCATTTCCACATAATCGCGTACAACGGACTCATCACCAACAGGAATGACTAAAGGGAGACCGCCAACTTGACGAATGCTCTCTGCGAATCTACAAGATACAGATGAATGAATGTTTTTGCCTTCTGCGTCTACAGGACATAGATTTGCAGCAACTCCTACAACCGTTCTAGCCATGATGTCTCTCCTTTCGAATATTAATACTCTTCGAAAATTTCTTCAAACCACGTCAGCGTCGCCTTACCGTAGGTATGGTTACTGACTTCGTCAGTTCTATCCACAACCTCAAAGCAATGCTTTGAGCAACCTGCGGCTAGCTTCCTAGTTTGCTCTTTGATTTTCATTGAGTATAACGATAGTCCTATCATATCACTCAAAATGACTTTCGTCTAATATGTTTTTTTTAAGGCTGTGATAAAAATTTTTTATGGGCAAGAAAAAGCTGCCCACATAGGACAACTTTTTTCTTATTCAAAAACAAACTGATTGTGATAGAGTTCTGAGTAGAATCCACCTAGTTTTAAGAGTTCATGGTGATTACCACGTTCAATGACTTCTCCATCTTTGAGAACAATAATCTGGTCTGCATTAAGAATGGTTTTCAAACGGTGGGCAATGACGAAACTAGTTCTGCCTGCTACAACCGCCTCCATGGCATGCTGAATCTTACTTTCTGTCACCGTATCTACGTTTGAAGTGGCTTCATCGAGAATGAGAACTTCTGGATCTGTCATCAGAGTTCGAGCGATGGAAATCAATTGTTTCTGCCCTGTTGAGAAGATGCTCTGGTCATCATCGATAAGCGTGTCGTATTTATCAGGCAAGCTTTCGATATAGTCATGAATATGGGTTGCCTTGGCTGCTGCCTCAACCATTTCTTGACTAGCATCTGGCACACCGAAACGGATATTGTCTCGAATGGTTCCGCTAAATAAAACCGAATCTTGCAAGACAATCCCCACCTTGCTTCTGAGACTATCCAAGTCATAGTCACGGATATCTTTGCCATCAAAGTAAATACCACCAGCATCAACATCATAAAAGCGATTGATAAGATTCATAATAGTCGTTTTCCCTGAACCTGTCGGACCAACAACTGCTGTCATCTGGCCTTTCGGAGCGGAAATGCTGACATCTTTCAAAATAGGTTTTTCAGGCAAATATGAGAAATCAATATGACTGATTTCGACACCTTCTTGCAACTGAGTGAAGATTGGAGCTTTTTCAGGTCGTATTTCTTCCTCTGCGTCAAACATTTCCTGAATTCGTTCAGCACCAGTAAAGGCTAACTGAAGACTTCCCCAACTAGCTGCAACTTGAATAATAGGCTGGTAGTACTGCTGAGAAAATTGGGCAAACATTACAATCAAACCGAGGGCTGTACTTGTTTCAATAGTCTTATCATTTAGTAGAACAGCCGAACCAGCAAAGATGACGATGGCTGTATTAACCAGACTCATCCCATTCATGACAGGGAACAGAATTCCTGAGAACATTCTTCCTTTAAAGGTTGCCTTGCGCACGCGCTCATTTTGTTCAAGAAATCCTGCCATCATGTCCTCTTGAATTCCTTGGACAATGACAGCTTTTTGACCTGAGATACTCTCATCCATATAGGCGTTGAGTTTCCCTACCTCTTTTTGCTGGAGGTTGGTGTATTTGCGCGCCATTTTCACGATGAAAATCAGCATAAGAAAGGCCAATGGTGTGCTGGCAATGGTGATGAGGGCCAGCGTCACATTTCTCGAAAACATGACAAGAATCAGACCAATGTATAAAACAATATTACTCATGACTTGAATCAAGCTTTCGTTAAAAGCTTGGAGGATATTATCCAAATCACTGGTAAAACGAGACAAGATATCGCCATCTTGTCGGCGGTCAAAGAAAGAAACCGTCAATCGCGCAAGCTTGCCAAAGAGGCCTTTGCGCATCTCGTTGGTCGACTCTGCAATCACGCGCGTCATAAGACACATGTATATGACACTGGAGATAAAGAGAACCAAAACCAGCAGGCCAAGATTGACCATGATTCCTGATAGGCTTTGCCAGACAAGTTCTGGATTACCATTTTGATAAGCTTGAACTAAATTAGCTAACTGCGTCACTGCTTGTCCAGAAAAGACTGGAAAGAGGGCTTGGGCAAGAGTCGCCAGAACAATCATCAGAATGACAACTACAAATGATAGCTTATAGACTTTAAAATAATGCCAAAAGAACTGGACTGTCTTCATTTTACTCCTCCTTTCCTTTCTGTGTTTCATAGATCTCACGGTAAACGGTATTGTTGGCAACCAAGGTTGCATGTGTTCCTTGACCAATCAATCGGCCTTGATCCAGAACCAAGATTTTATCTGCATGAACAACCGAGCTAATCTTTTGAGCAATGATAATGGTTGTCGTCCCCTTCAAATCCTTATTCAAGGCTTCCTGAACCAAGCGCTCTGATTTGGCATCCAAGGCTGAGGTCGAATCGTCAAAAATCAGAATACGTGGATTGCTAACAATCCCACGGGCAATCGACATCCGTTGTTTTTGCCCACCAGAGAAGTTGGTTCCTCGTTCCTCAACTGGACTTTCAAAGGTTTTCTCCATACGATGAATGAATTCGCTAGCCTGAGCAATATTGGCTGCGCGCTCCATTTCAAATAGAGTAGCATCTCCCTTACCCTGTCTCAAGTTATCAGCAATCGTTCCACTAAAGAGAATGGCACGTTGGAGAACGATAGAAACTGTTTTACGCAGAGTTCCTTCACTCACTTCTCGAATATCCTTGCCTCCGATTTTGATAGAGCCCTCCTGTGGGTCAAAGAGACGTGGAATCAATTGAGCCAAGGTTGACTTCCCTGCACCAGTCGCTCCAACTACACCAACCATTTGACCAGGTTCGATGGTAAAGCTCACATCTTTCAGCATCGGTTCCTTATCCATTGGATAGGTAAAGGTTACATTTTCAAAGCTAAGACTTCCATCCAAATCTTCATCTGGAACATCCTTGAAGGTCATAGCTGGCTCTGCGTCAAGAATTTCTAGAATACGACGCATGGAAATCATGGCACGACTGACAGAATTTCCCAAAAATCCAACCATAACAATGGTAAAGATAATCTGGCTTAGGTAATTGACAAAGGAAGCAATGGAGCCAACAACTGACGGATTCGACTGAACCATCCCTGCAACTAACCAAATAGAGAGGAATACCGCCCCATAGCCGACCAACATCATGAAAGGTTCCACTACTGAAAAGGCATAGCCTATATAAAGATTTTGACCGAGAAGCTCGTCCGAGACCTCTGTAAACTTAGCAAACTGCTCTTTTTCTTGGACAAAGGACTTGACCACACGAACACCGCGCAGATTTTCCTTGGCAATGGCATTGATGCGCTCAAGAAGGGTTTGAAACTTGGCAAAACGAGGACCCATCATCCCCATCATGACAGCAGTCAAACCAAAAATTAAGATCACCATGAGAACAATCACCCACCATAGAGAGGGCAAAGTTTGAACCGCAAGAATAAACGAACCGATGAACAAGAGGGGAAGCCTGAAAAGAATTTGGAAGGTCATCATGACGACGTTCTGAATCTGGTTGATATCGTTGGTCATTCGAACGACTAGATTTCCCGCATTAAATTGTTCAATATTGGCATAAGAAAAGGTTTGGATTTTACGGAAGGCATCCTCCCGAAGGTCAGATGAAACTCCTTGGGCAATATAGGCTGCAAGGACAACATTGAGCCCACCAGCAACCAGACCGACCAAGGCCACACCAATCAACCAAACCCCGATACTATAAATAGCCTCATATTTTCCAGCAAGGAGGGCGTCTAACACTTCCTGCAGATAACGCGGTTGCAGAAGTGAACTAGCAACCATCAAGCCTGTCATCAGAAGCGAGGCCAGTGCCTGCCACTTGTAGGTTTTGATTTTCTGAATCAGCATATTTTCTCCTTAAAAAAATAGACAAAAGGGAGCGACAATGCGTCAGCTCCTTCTCATTCTGTTTGTGTGATGTTATTCTAGCAAAAAAGTGGGAACTTGTCAAAGAAGTCTCCTTGATACAGCTAGAATGACTAGTCATTTTTGGCTTTATAATTTTTGTTTTAACTCAACCAAGACATTCATAGCCTGCATAGGTGTCATGTTGTAAACATCCAGTTTAGCTAATTCTGCTAGGATAGGATTTTCTTCTGCCGTATCAAAGAGTGAAATCTGTTCAGTGACAGCACTTGTTTGCCTCATTGGGACAGGACTTTCTGTACCCTGACTCTCTAACTGAGTCAATATCTTATCCGCTCTTGTTAGGAGGTCTGCTGGCAAGCCAGCAATCTTAGCAACATGAATACCGTAGGATTTGTCAGCTGGGCCTGGTTCAATCTTATGAAGGAAAGTGACCTGCCCATCCTGCTCCAAGGTTGCCACGTGGACATTGACCAAGTGTTGTAAACTAGACTCCAGACTGGTCAACTCATGGTAGTGGGTCGCAAAGAGGGTCTTGGCTCCGATGTGCTCATGGATATATTCGATGATGGACTGGGCAAGAGCCATCCCGTCATAAGTCGCGGTTCCCCGTCCTAACTCATCAAAGAGAATCAAAGAATTCTTAGTCGCATGCGAAATGGCATTGTTGGCCTCCATCATCTCTACCATGAAGGTTGATTGACCTGAAACCAAATCATCGGCCGCTCCGATACGGGTAAAGATTGCATCAAAAATTGGCAAATGGGCATTTTCTGCTGGCACATAAGAACCCAGCTGGGCCATCACCGCCGTCATGGCTAACTGACGCATGTAGGTTGACTTCCCACTCATGTTTGGACCTGTAATCAGTTGAATACTGGTATCTTCTGCCATCTGAATCGTATTTGGAATATAGGTCTGAGCCCCCATAACCTTTTCAACGACAGCATGGCGCCCTTTCTGGATATCAATCTGTGAATCGTCTCCGAACTCTGGTCGAATCAAATGCTGGGTTTCAGCTACAACTGCCAAGCTTTGTAAAACATCGACTGTCGCAATCCCTTGAGCTAGAGACTGCAAACGCTGGATGTACTTGCTAACGTCTTCACGAATACGCATAAAGATTTCGTACTCTAGGTTGGCTGACTTCTCACGCGCCTCCAGCATATCTCCCTCGATACGCGCCAATTCCTCAGTTCCAAAACGTTCCGAGTTTTTCAGCGTTGCCTTGCGGAAAAAGTGAGCAGGCACATTTCCCAGTTGTGAATTGGTCACATGGAAATAGTAGCCGTCCTTTTTATTGTAGTCAATCTTAAGCGTGCTGATGCCAGAGTTTTCCCGCTCCTTAGCCTCAATCTCAGCAATCCAACCAGTCCCTTCTCTGAGCACACGACGGTACTTGTCTAAGGTCTCATCAAATCCCGTACGGATAATGCCACCTTCCGTAATCACATGAGGAGCTTCAGGAGCAATGGCTACGCTAATCAAGCTCTCCAACTCAGGAATTCCATCTAGTTGGGCGATGAGATAGGCCAGGGCAGGTTGCTCCATCCCTTCTAAAATCGCTCGGATCCGTGGCACACTAGATAAAGTCGTCGCCAATTGCAAGAGATCCTTGGGATTTGTTTTGCCAAAAGAAACCCGACTAGCCAAACGTTCGATGTCATAAACACCCTTGAGACTATCTGTCAAATCACTACGCTCAAAGAAGTGGTCAAGAAAGACCTGCACCACTTCTTGACGTTGGACGATTCGCTCCTTATCAATCAAGGGGCGATGAATCCAAGAACGCAAAAGACGCATCCCCATAGCCGTTTTGGTTTCATCCAAAAGCCAGAAAAGACTGCCTTGCTTCTTGCCTGAACGGGCATTTTCAACCAAATCCAGACTAGTCTTGGTCGCATAATCCATCTGCAAGAAATCTTTGATTTCATAGCGGATAATAGGTTTGAGGTGGTTCAATTCCCTCATCTGAGTTCGATGGACATACTGAAGGAGCTTGCTAGATGCTGCTTGCTCCACCGCTGCCAATCGTGAATCCAGTAAATGAAGGTCCTCAAAGCCTTCTTTCTCATAAGAGAGCACCAGATTCATCTGGCGACTGAGAATCTGTTCTTCTGCATCAGACAAATCATAACCCAGCACCACTTCTCGAGCCTTGAGATTACGAATTTCCCCACAAACCAGCGTGAAATCCAATAGACCTGTCACATAAAAGTCTCCGGTCACCAGATCCATGTAAGCTAGTCCAAATTGACTGCCATCACGATCTACGGCAACCAAGAAATTATTCTGGCTGTCCGGCTTAGTGCTATCGACTACTGTCCCGGGTGTAATGACCTGAACAACCTCTCGTTTAACAACCCCAACTGCTTGTTTGGGATCTTCCATCTGCTCTGCAATGGCTACCTTATAGCCCTGCTCAATCAAGACATCGATGTACTGTTGAGCAGAATGATAGGGAACACCCGCCATAGGAATCGGATTGTCCGCATTCTTGTTGCGACTCGTTAAGGAAATTTCCAGAATCTGCGCAGCATTGACCGCATCCTCATAAAACAATTCATAAAAATCACCCATCCGAAAGAGCAAAAAAGCATCTGGATATTGCTTTTTAATATCCACATACTGTTGCATGCCGGGTGATAGCTTTTCTGTCGCCATTTTCCGTCTCTCCTTGTCAAAAATAAGTCTTGAGAGCAACTCCCAAGACCTTACTTATCTTTCATCAAATCTAGCAAACGATCTTCCATGAGTTTGGCAACGTGCTGGTCTCGACAAATGACCAATAAGGTATTGGCACCAGCAACTGTTCCTAAAATCCATTCATCCTTGTTTGCATCTACAATATTGGCCAAAACAGAGGCTTCTCCCAGTTTGGTATGAAGCACCAAGGTAAACTCTGCTCTTGCAACGCCTTCTAAATGATGAGACAAAAATTCCACCAAATCAATCTTTTCTGTCTCATTTGCTAGTACATAATACACCATATCATTTTTCTTGACCTTGGTCAAGCCGATTTCGCGCAAATCACGAGACAGGGTTGTCTGCGTCACAAAGACATTGTGCGCCTCCAACCGATCTTGAATTTCTTTTTGTGTACTTAATTTCTCCTCAGTAATCATTTTTTTTATTAACTGATGACGATCTCTTTTTCTCATAAAATCCTCTTATGTGAATATTTATAACTAATTTTATAACTATATTATACCAAAAAAATAGGAGATTTCAAAAATTTTTTCTTCTTTCTTTAAAATTGTGATAAAATAGTAGAAAAGTCCAAAAAGGAGCTCTTAATGAATACAAAAGAATTGATTGCTAGCGAGTTGGCTAGCGTCATTGATAGCCTGGACCAAGAGGCTATTTTAAATTTACTGGAAACCCCTAAAAACTCAGAAATGGGAGACATCGCTTTCCCTGCTTTTTCTCTTGCCAAAGTCGAGCGTAAAGCCCCTCAAATGATTGCGGCTGAACTGGCTGAAAAGATTAACAGTCAAGCCTTTGAAAAGGTTGTCGCAACAGGACCTTACGTTAACTTTTTCCTTGATAAATCTGCCATTTCTGCTCAAGTATTGCAAGCTGTTATCACTGAAAAAGAACACTATGCTGACCAAAACATTGGCAAACAAGAAAATGTTGTGATCGACATGTCTAGTCCCAATATCGCTAAACCATTTTCTATCGGTCACCTACGCTCAACTGTTATCGGAGATAGCTTGTCACATATTTTCCAAAAAATCGGTTATCAAACGGTCAAGGTCAACCATTTGGGAGACTGGGGTAAACAGTTTGGGATGTTGATTGTTGCCTACAAAAAATGGGGCGACGAAGAAGCTGTAAAAGCTCATCCAATCGATGAACTTCTTAAACTCTATGTCCGCATCAATGCTGAAGCTGAAAACGACCCTAGCTTGGATGAAGAAGCGCGCGAATGGTTCCGTAAACTGGAAAATGGAGATGAGGAAGCTCTTGCTCTTTGGCAATGGTTCCGTGATGAAAGTTTGGTGGAATTTAACCGCCTTTACAATGAACTGAAGGTTGAATTTGACAGCTACAACGGAGAAGCCTTCTACAACGATAAGATGGATGCAGTTGTAGACATTCTTTCTGAAAAAGGACTTCTTGTTGAGTCAGAAGGTGCCCAAGTTGTCAATCTTGAGAAATATGGAATTGAACATCCAGCCCTTATCAAGAAATCTGATGGAGCAACTCTCTATATCACACGTGACTTGGCTGCAGCCCTTTACCGTAAAAACGAATACCAATTTGCTAAATCTATCTACGTCGTTGGTCAAGAGCAATCTGCCCACTTTAAACAGCTCAAAGCTGTCTTGAAAGAGATGGGCTACGACTGGAGTGAAGACATTACTCACGTTCCTTTTGGTTTGGTTACAAAAGAAGGGAAAAAACTCTCTACTCGTAAAGGAAATGTCATCTTGCTAGAGCCTACAGTTGCAGAGGCTGTTAGTCGTGCCAAGGCCCAAATCGAAGCTAAAAATCCTGAACTTGAAAATAAAGATCAGGTAGCGCATGCTGTTGGGGTTGGAGCTATTAAGTTCTATGACCTCAAGACTGACCGTACAAACGGATATGACTTTGACCTAGAGGCCATGGTATCCTTCGAAGGTGAAACTGGACCTTACGTTCAATACGCCTACGCTCGTATCCAATCGATCTTGCGTAAAGCAGATTTCAAACCAGAAACAGCTGGTAACTATAGCCTGAATGATACTGAAAGCTGGGAAATCATCAAACTCATCCAAGACTTCCCACGTATTATCAACCGTGCGGCTGATAACTTTGAACCTTCTATCATTGCTAAATTTGCAATTAGCCTGGCTCAAGCCTTCAACAAGTACTATGCACATACACGTATCCTAGACGAAAGTCCTGAGCGCGACAGCCGTCTAGCTCTCAGCTACGCAACTGCAGTTGTTCTCAAAGAATCCCTTCGCTTGCTTGGAGTAGAAGCGCCAGAGAAGATGTAAATCGTTACAAGAGACTGGAACTAAAGTTCCTAGTCTCTTGACGGCAATCGCTATCTGGCGAATTGCCTAAACGCTTCACTAATTCACCTAACCAAATAATATCGATTTGGTTAGGCTCATGTCGTAATCTTTTAATCACTTTATTGTAAAGTAATCTAATACTCAATGAAAATCAAAGAGCAAACTAGGAAACTAGCCGCAGGCTGTACTTGAGTACGGCAAGGCGACGCTGACGTGGTTTGAAGAGATTTTCTAAGAGTATAAGTAACTAACACCAAATCCTATCGAGGATTTGGTTAGGCGCTTCACTAATTCAATCTACTCACTACTACTTCTTTATCATACAGGGAGATTTCCTATGAGCCAATATGCTTATATCCTCGTTGTAATTAGCTTGGTGTTCCTTTTTCTGCTCAATAAGTACGAGAAAGAACGACTTCAAAGACTCTACCAAGAACAACTTTTAAAGGATGAAACATTTAGGGCTGACATCAAAGAGAAAATTCAAACGACTGAAAATATCAATGATGTCATCGCTTATATCAATAAAACTTATCATCTGGGAATGTTGCTATCAAAAGACATTACAGATCAATTGAAATAAACCTAGCTATTCTTTAAGGAATATAAAAACCGAGACTAAGAGTTTATCCCTTCATCTCGGTTTTTTATGTATTTTTCAAGTAACAAAGCCACCACTACCCAGCAATGCAAGTGCAAAATCCTCTAGAATATGATAGAATAATGAAAAGGACTCTATTAAGGAGGAAATCATGGAAAAACAAACCGTCGCCGTCTTGGGGCCTGGTTCTTGGGGGACTGCCCTTTCACAAGTCTTAAATGACAATGGACACGAGGTACGTATTTGGGGAAATATTCCCGAACAAATCAATGAAATTAATACACACCATACTAATACACACTACTTTAAAGATGTCGTTCTAGATGAGAAAATCATTGCCTACACTGACTTAGCAGAGACTCTGAAAGATGTGGATGCGATTTTGTTTGTTGTCCCAACAAAAGTGACACGACTTGTTGCCCAACAAGTCGCAAAAACCTTGGACCATAAGGCGATTATCATGCATGCATCAAAGGGATTAGAACCTGATAGCCATAAACGATTATCAACCATTCTTGAAGAAGAAATTCCTGAACATCTCCGCAGTGATATTGTCGTTGTTTCAGGTCCTAGTCATGCAGAAGAAACCATTGTGCGTGACCTAACTTTAATCACTGCTGCTTCTAAAGATTTACAAACAGCTCAATACGTTCAGGAGCTCTTTAGTAATCACTACTTCCGACTTTATACCAATACGGATGTTATTGGAGTCGAAACTGCCGGTGCTCTTAAAAATATTATTGCTGTCGGTGCCGGAGCTTTACATGGTCTGGGATTTGGTGACAATGCTAAGGCGGCCATCATCGCTCGAGGCCTGGCAGAAATTACCCGCCTAGGGGTAGCACTCGGGGCCAGTCCATTGACCTATAGTGGCTTATCTGGTGTGGGAGACCTTATCGTAACAGGAACCTCCATCCACTCTCGTAACTGGAGAGCCGGCGATGCCCTTGGTCGTGGAGAATCCCTAGCTGATATCGAAGCCAACATGGGCATGGTAATTGAAGGTATTTCAACGACTCGAGCAGCCTATGAACTAGCGCAAGAACTTGGAGTTTATATGCCAATTACACAGGCCATTTACCAAGTTATCTACAACGGAACCAATATCAAAGATGCCATTTATGACATCATGAACAATGAATTTAAAGCAGAAAATGAGTGGTCTTAGCCCTCTATAGAAAGGATTATTATGGCACTGAAAGTTAGAAAAGCAGTCATTCCTGCCGCTGGACTAGGAACTCGATTTTTACCAGCAACCAAGGCCCTTGCCAAAGAAATGTTGCCAATTGTAGATAAACCAACTATCCAATTTATCGTGGAAGAGGCTCTTAAATCAGGTATCGAAGATATTCTGGTTGTCACTGGTAAATCAAAACGTTCTATTGAGGACCACTTTGATTCAAATTTTGAGCTTGAGTACAACCTCAAAGAAAAAGGTAAAACGGATCTGTTAAAACTAGTAGATGAAGCAACTGGCATGCGCCTCCATTTCATTCGCCAAACTCACCCTCGTGGTCTTGGGGACGCTGTCCTACAAGCCAAAGCTTTTGTAGGGAATGAGCCCTTCGTTGTCATGCTTGGTGATGACCTTATGGACATCACAGATGAGAATGCCGTTCCGTTGACAAAACAACTGATGAATGATTACGAAAAGACACACGCATCAACCATTGCTGTCATGCCCGTACCACACGAAGACGTTTCATCATATGGAGTGATTGCTCCTCAAGGCGAAGGAATCAATGGTCTCTATAGCGTTGAAACTTTCGTTGAAAAACCAGCTCCCGAAGATGCACCAAGTGATTTAGCAATTATCGGTCGCTATCTTCTCACACCGGAAATTTTTGATATCCTCGAAAAGCAAGCTCCTGGTGCTGGAAATGAAATCCAGCTTACCGATGCTATCGATACGCTTAATAAAACACAGCGTGTTTTTGCCCGTGAATTTACAGGAGCTCGTTACGACGTTGGGGATAAGTTTGGCTTTATGAAAACATCTATTGACTACGCCCTCAAACATCCACAAGTCAAAGATGATTTGAAAGAATACCTCATCCAACTAGGAAAAGAATTGGCTGAGAAGGAATAAAACAAAAAAGATAGGGTTCAAAAAATGCCTTATCTTTTTTCATTACACAAATTTTCTTTCAACTTCGTCACAACCCCATTCCCTTGTAGAAAAGAAAAACTGCGAGTCCTACAAATAGTACTGTCGCTACCAATCTCTGACTAGAGCTATACATCCGTCTTTCTCCTCTAACTGGAAAGATAACTGCTAAAAATGCGCCACCAACTGCACCTCCGATATGACCTGCTAGACTGATCCCTGGAATCAGAATACTTCCAATAATGTTAACCACAAAAAGTGTCAGATAAGATTGCCCTAGCTGTTGGATATAAGGATTGCGAGTTGCATAGCGAAGAACAATAATCGCAGCAAATAGTCCATAGAGAGAAGTAGAAGCTCCTGCTGCTAAGGATTTGGGACTAAATACAAAAACAAAGAGATTGCCCATCATTCCAGATAAGAGATAGAGAAAGAAAAACTGCTTAGAACCGAAAATCTCCTCTACCTGCCTTCCAAGATAATAAAGCGAAAGCATATTAACAATGAAATGCTCCCACCCAATATGAACAAAAATGGCAGAGAAGAGACGCCAAATCTGCTCAGGAAAGAGGCGGATGACAGGCCCGTACATGGCTCCAAATCGAAATAGGGTATCTGCCCTGTCAAAGTTTCCTCCTGTAGTTACCAACATTAGTAGAAATACCAAGGCCGTCACTAAGAGGAAGAAACTCGTCACAGGGTAACGCCTATCAAAGATTTCTTTCATCAATCAGAACCTCCTCAACAGGAATATCATGCTTTTCAGGGATAAAGTCCTGAACTTGATAATGATAAACCGTACTCAAAGTATGACCAGTAAACTGTTCCAGATAGCGGTCATAATAGCCTCCGCCATAGCCAATCCGATAACCCTTTGTCGTAAAAGCCAGCCCTGGAACATGAATCAAATCAATCTGAGAGGCATCCACTACTTCCAAATCTCCCTGTGGTTCCAGTAAGCCAAAGGAAGTTTTTACCAACTGCTGCGGATCATAGACCACAAAGTCCATGCGCCCCTTGGGATAGGTTTTGGGTATCAGAACCTTCTTGCCATCCTTCAGTGCCTGCTCAATCAGTTTCTGCGTTTGAAACTCATGAGGAAAAGAGAGATAGGTTGCGATGACCTTGGCTTCTTGGTAAAAGGGATGTTGTAACAATCGCTCGGTTAAAGCTTGATCTATAGCCTGTTTTTGTTCTTGAGATAAAGCCTTCATTTCTTGCAAAATTTTCTTGCGTAGTTCTGCTTTCATAGCCAATTCCTCTACTCTGCTGCCTTCTTTTTCAGGAAACTAGAGACCGCATCCACCCCAATAGCTAATGCTTCTTCCTTAGGACTCATCTGAGGGTGATGAAGAGCGTAGGGACTATCGATACCTAGCCAAAACATAACACCATCAACCTTTGAAAGGAGATAACCAAAGTCCTCACCTGTCATAGCAGGCTCGATATCAATCAACTCGATTCCGTCTTTTTCTTCAAAGAAATTCATCAGTTCACGCGCCAAGGCTGGATTGTTCTCAACAGGCAAGTAGCCCCCTTGTTTGAGTTCCACTTCGACTTCCATATCAAAGGCAGCTGCAACTCCTTCTGCAACTGTTTTGACCCTCTTTTGAACCAAGAGGCTCATGTCCTGTGTCAAAGCCCGAATGGTTCCATGCAAAAAGGCTGTGTCTGTGATGACATTATTGGTTGTTCCAGCTTGGAAAAGACCAAAGGTCACCACTGCTCCCTCGATTGGGTTGACATTGCGGCTGACAACTGACTGTACTTGAGTTACAAAGTAACTAGCCGCCACCAAGGCATCATTAGCTTCATGAGGAAAAGCTGCGTGGCCACCTTTGCCTTTGAAACGGATCTTCACCTCGCAAGTCCCTGCAAAGAGTGTATGAGTATTGGTCGCAATCTGTCCAACCTTCAAATCTGGTCGAACATGGAGGCCATAAAATTGATCTGGCAACCAGTCTCCAAAAGCGTCATCCTCATACATGAGCATGCCACCAGCTTCATTTTCTTCAGCAGGTTGAAACAGAAAGAGCAGATTGTTCTTTGGTTGCTCCTCAAGGGCGCGCTCAAGACAGCCCAAGGCAATGGTCATGTGGAAATCATGTCCACAGGCGTGCATGCGACCTTGGTGCTGAGAAGCAAAAGGAAGGCCTGTTTGTTCAACGATAGGAAGACCATCAATATCTGTTCTCCAACCAATAGTACGCTCTGGCTGACTTCCCTGCAAGTAAACCAAAATACCTGTCCGCCAAGTTCGAACTTGGACAAAATTCTTGCCCGCAGTCAATTTCTCAATCACATCTAGCAAATAAGCATGAGTCTTGAACTCCTCCAAGCCAATCTCTGGAATCTGGTGCAAATCTCGTCTAGTCTGAATCAAATCTAACATCTATCTATCCTCCTATATAGCAGAAAGAGGCTGGAAAAAGGGTTCCGCCTCTATTTTTCTTTTACAAATTACAAGGTACGAAGCGCATCCTCTAGCGCTGTTTTTTGTTGGGTTTGGGCATCAATCTCTTTGATAATGCGAGCTGGAACACCTGCTACCACCACGTTTTCTGGGACATCTTGGGTAACAATAGCTCCCGCTGCCACAACTGAACCACTACCAATTTGGACTCCTTCGATAACCACTGCATTAGCGCCGATAAGAACATTGTCTCCAACACGGACTGGTTCAGCGCTAGCTGGCTCAATCACACCTGCAAGAACGGCACCTGCACCAACGTGACTGTTTTTCCCAACGATAGCACGGCCACCAAGGATAGCCCCCATGTCAATCATGGTTCCTGCACCGATTTCAGCACCGATATTGATAACGGCTCCCATCATGATAACAGCATTGTCACCAATTTCAACCTGATCACGGATAATAGCACCTGGCTCGATACGAGCGTTGATAGCACGTTTATCTAGCAGAGGAACTGCTGAATTACGAGCATCTTGCTCAACAACATAGTCTTGATTTTCTACCAAACCTTCGAGAAGCGGAGCAACGTCCTTCCAGTCTCCAAATAGGACATTTCCTAGTTTAACAATAGATCCAGGTACAGCAGTTGCGAGTTGTCCTTCAAAGGTTACTTTCACACTGGTTTTCTTTTCAGCATTGGCGATAAATTGAATAATTTCTTGAGCATTCATTTTTGTAGCAGTCATAAAAGGCCTCTCATTCTTTATAATGATAACTATTCTACCAAAAAAGGCCTCAAATTTGAAGCCTTTTTGTCTGTTTTTAGGTATGATTTTTTAGGGATGTGAGATAAAACGTGCTGTCGGTAAAAGCAAGCCCCTACCGATACAACCTAAAAACACTCTTCACAACTATCTCCCCGTGTTTTATTGACTATTCTAGTATAGCACACTTTTAGAATTAAGAAAAGACTTTTTATCTACTTTCTTTCGCTTCTTCTATAGACAAAAATATCATAGGCAAAATAATCAAGGCCATAGCTAGAAGAAGGGACCAATCCACTACCAATCCTAAGAACAAAACACTCAAGAGAGCAGAAGAGAGAGGTTCACTGGCACTGATAACGGAAACCACCAAAGGAGAAACCAAGGACACAGCCTTCATGGAAATAAAAAAAGCAAAAGCCGTCCCAAAGAAAGCGATAATGAGGCAAATCAAGATACTCCAAATATCAAGAGTAAAGGAAAGCTGATAAACCGGCGAGAGAACATTGCTAAATAAACCCGCCAAAATCATCCCCCACCCAACCGTGGGAACAAAACCATAGCGCTTAGCAAAAGGTTGAGGTAAGATAACATTAAACATAACACCCATGGCACTCAGCAGACCTGTTATAAGGGCTAGTGGCGTCATGGATAACTGAGAGAGATCTCCCTTTGTCGCCATCAGGCAAACACCCAACATGGCAACCAAAACATAAAAAATAGCGCTTTTTGACGCTCGTTTTTGATAAACCAAGCGATTGTAAAAGAGGATAAAGACAGGACTAATAAACTGTAAAATAGTCGCTGTCGCTGCATTTGAGTATTCTACACAGAGATAGAAAAAATACTGAACTGAAAAAATCCCCAAAATAGCATAGGCTAAAAAGGGCAGGTAATTTTTCTTATCTCGCCAAATATCTAGCACTTGCGATTTTAATTGCACTGCAGACCAAATGAGTACAAAACTTCCTGCCAGTGTTAAACGCATAGAGGTAATCCAGCCCGAAGACACCTGGTAATGAGTAAAGAAGTACTCTCCTAAAATTCCACAGATTCCCCATATTAAGCCAGATAGGAGCGAATAAATGGTTCCTTTAATAATCTTTTTCTGATACTGATTCATACCTTTATTGTAACACGAAAGGAAAAAAGAAAAAAGTGGCAATCAATTGATTAGCCACTTCATTTAGCACAGTTTATAGAACTTATCGTCTCGTCCTTGAAGAAGAAGGTCGTGTAGCACTTGAGTTACTACTGTCGCTAGAGCTACTACTTGAACTGCTGGAGCTTGATGGAGTTGGTAGACTCCCCACGATGCTAGACCAAGCATTCTGATAATCCGCATCACTTCCACCAATAGCAAAGCGATAACTTGTCGCTGGCGCTCCTGCCTTATTAGCCCAATAGCTGGTAACAGTCGAACCTGTAACATCTACCTCTTTTCCTTCAACAGAAACCTTCCCTGGTTTTTGACCTGTTGATTTCAAGACTTCCGATTTCACGACACTAGGATCTAAAGTAAAGCGCTCGTTCCCCCAAATGCTTGGTGAGGCTTGCTGAATCGCATTTACCAGATGAGCCATGTAATTAGAGTTATTGGAATAACCTGCTCTACGTGACAATGAATGATTATCATCATGCCCAATCCAGCCACCTAGGGTTAATCTAGGTGTCGAAAGCATGAGCCACATATTTTCGTCTTGGTTGGTTGTACCAGTCTTCCCAATCCAATCTGCATTAGCCAGAGTAGGATTTAAAGAAGTCAGATTAGCCTTGAAGGTTGTTGTCACACGAGAGGATAGAACTTCTCGCAACAATCCCTGCATAATCGTCGCAGTAGCTTTTGAATAGACTTGAACTGGTTTATCCTGATATTCATACACCACTCTACCATCTGCTGCTTCAATTTTAGAAATTACATGTTTTTTATGATATAGACCATTATTTGCTAGGGTCTGATAGCCATTGGTATGCTGGGCAACTGTGACTTCAATACCACCACCCATTGGCAGGCTCTCAATACCGTACTCAGGAATCTCGTAACCCATCTTTTCCATATAAACCTTGACATCAACACCCTTTTCACGGAGCATACGATAGGTCCAGTAAGCCGGGATATTCCATGAATAGTTCAGAGCTTCTCCCAAGGTCATCATTCCTGTTCCCTTACTATTAGCATACATAATCGGATTGCCATTAGCAAAGTTTGTTGGATAGTTAGACAGAATCGTTTCGCTTCCCATCAAGCCCTGGTCAATAGCAATACCGTAGGCCAGCAAGGGCTTGGTAGTAGAAGCTGGCGAACGTTTGGTATCAAAGGCATGATTATTTTGATTTTCTTGATAATTACGACCACCTACAAAGCCTAGAATAGCACCTGTTTGGTTGTCCATCAAGACATTTCCTACTTCTACACGACCTGTTCCATCGTCTAAAAGATAGCCATAGTCAGCAACCGCATTTTGCATGGCAGAATGAATTTTCTGATCTATGGTAGTAGTAATCTTATAACCACCATTTTCAATTTCCTTGGCTGCCAAATCGCGATAAAACTTCTGGGTTGCCTCATTTTTCAACTCCTTAGCGGAAACATTGTCTCTCTGAGCTAGATAATCATACATACGTTCTTGAGCTTCTGCCAAAGTTGTAAAGTATAAATAGTCTCGTGAAATTCCTGCAACCGTGCCCGATGGTAAAAAGTCCTGTTTAAGGTCATAATCCTTGTACTGAGAATACTCGTCCTTGCTTAAGGCACCTGTACGATACATACTGTAAAGAACTGCCTTAGCCCGTCTTAAGCCAATTTCTAGGTCTTCATCACTCTTCAACTCCCCAGTATTTTCATAAGGAGAATAGGTAATGGGACTCTGTGGAAGTCCTGCTAAAAATGCTGCTTGAGGAACCGTCAACTGACTTGCATCTACACCGAAAATCCCCTCAGCCGCCTGCTGAGCTCCTGCAATATTCTGCCCCTTATTATTTCGGCCAAAGGGAGCCACATTGAGATAGGTCGTTAAAATCTCGTCTTTATTCATGGCGCGTTCCAAGGCAAGAGCATCCACAATTTCTGTCGCCTTACGAGCCAAGGTCGGCGCATCCCCAACCACCTGCTGTTTAATCAGTTGCTGGGTCAAGGTTGACCCCCCACTAGAGGAACCCAAACCTACAAATTTCCCCAAGGTCGCACGAATCACCGCCTTGGGCACTACACCTTTATGTTCTTTAAAGTGTTCATCTTCCGTCGCAATGATAGCCTTCTTCAGATTTTCCGAAATTTGCTCAGATGAGATAGAAGTGCGCAACAAGTCACTCTCTATGGAAGCAATTACCGTCCCATCCGCATAGGTAATCTCTGAAATAGAAGAGATGTCCTTAACCTGATTCACCAATTCTTCTGTCTGAGGCACCCGAACCTTGTCAAATAAGGCCACTCCGTACCCCAAAGCAATCCCAGCTCCCAACATTCCTCCTAGAAAACCGAGTACAAAGAGTAAGTTAAATAAGGCTTTTATACTCAGTAAAATAGCTGGAAAAATGGCTGGCCTATCTAAGGTTTTAGATTTTTTGGTACTTGAACCTTTCTTGCCAGGTCTAGCTGATTTTTTATGTTTTTGCTGGAAAAATTCCAGCATTTTTCGTTTTAATTCATTTAATTGATTTTGCATGGATTTCCTCACTCTATCTATTATACCATAAAAGGGAAACTTTCAATAAAATAGCCACTTTCTTCCCTATTCTGCTAGGCTATTGCCCAAGTTTGTGATACAATAGGTAGAAACAATAATTTTAAAAAGGAGAAAAGACACATGCACATTTTTGATGAGCTAAAAGAGCGTGGTTTGATTTTTCAAACGACTGATGAAGAAGCTTTGCGTAAAGCCCTAGAAGAAGGTCAAGTTTCTTATTATACTGGCTACGATCCAACTGCTGACAGCCTTCACCTAGGCCACCTTGTCGCAATCTTGACAAGCCGTCGCTTGCAACTAGCAGGTCACAAACCTTATGCGCTCGTTGGCGGTGCTACAGGTCTCATCGGAGATCCGTCCTTCAAAGATGCTGAACGTAGTCTCCAAACAAAAGACACAGTAGATGGCTGGGTCAAGTCTATCCAAGGACAACTTTCTCGCTTTCTTGACTTTGAAAATGGTGAAAATAAGGCTGTCATGGTCAACAACTACGACTGGTTTGGCAGCATCAGCTTCATTGACTTCCTCCGTGATATCGGAAAATACTTCACTGTCAACTACATGATGAGCAAGGAGTCTGTTAAAAAACGGATTGAAACAGGGATTTCATACACTGAGTTTGCTTACCAAATCATGCAAGGTTACGACTTCTTCGTTCTTAACCAAGACCACAACGTAACGCTTCAAATTGGTGGTTCTGACCAGTGGGGAAATATGACAGCTGGTACTGAATTGCTTCGTCGTAAGGCTGACAAGACTGGTCACGTTATCACTGTACCACTGATTACCGATGCAACTGGTAAGAAATTTGGTAAATCAGAAGGAAACGCAGTCTGGCTCAATCCTGAAAAGACTTCTCCATACGAAATGTACCAATTCTGGATGAACGTTATGGACGCTGACGCTGTTCGCTTCTTGAAGATCTTTACTTTCTTGTCACTCGATGAGATTGAAGACATCCGTAAACAATTTGAAGCAGCTCCACACGAACGTTTGGCTCAAAAAGTATTGGCTCGTGAAGTCGTTACTCTTGTTCACGGAGAAGAAGCTTACAAAGAAGCTCTTAACATCACTGAACAACTCTTTGCAGGAAATATCAAAAACCTTTCTGTCAAAGAGCTTAAACAAGGACTTCGTGGCGTGCCAAACTACCAAGTTCAAGCAGATGAAAATCACAATATCGTGGAACTGCTCGTCTCATCTGGTATGGTTAACTCAAAACGCCAAGCCCGTGAAGACGTCCAAAACGGAGCTATCTACGTCAACGGCGACCGCATCCAAGACCTTGACTATGTCTTGACTGACGCAGATAAGTTAGAGAACGAACTGACTGTTATCCGTCGTGGAAAGAAAAAATACTTTGTATTGACTTACTAAACTATTCAACATTTACCTATAAAAAAGGAGTTAACCTCGAGAAAGGTAACTCCTTTTTGCTGTTAATAGCTCTCATCTATCTATTTTTAATAGACAGGCTACGCAAAACTATGCGTAAGGTTGTTAGATTATGTAAGATAGAAAGATTTGAAGGGCTGAGCCAGTTAAACAAGCCAAAGCCAATCAAACTACTATTTACGACAACGGTATCTTGAATATTCTTCTTGATGAGTGTTTGCAAAGATGATGATAGCCAATCCAATTCTTGGAAGAAATCCAAACGATTATCTAACAATAAGATATCGCTCATCTGCTTAGAAATATCTGCACTCTCATTCATCACCACACCGATATCTGATAGGGTTAGAGCAGCTGAGTCATTCAACCCATCCCCAACCATCAAAATAGTGTGACCTGCTTTCTGCAGTTCCTCTACTAACTCAAATTTCCCATCAGGTTTCAAATCTGTATAAACCTGATCAAAGGGCAAATCTTTGACTAATTCCTCTGTCCTAACCAAGGTGTCCCCTGTTGCCAGAATCAATTTTTTCCCTTGTGCCTTAAGTTTCTCCAAGGCTGCTTTTGCTTCTTTTCTCAAAGGAGTATGAATGCAGAACATTCCAATCAATTCATTCTGATAAGCCAAGAATAAGAGATTGTAGTGACTCTTGTACTCTTCAATTAAAGCATTTTGTTCTGAACTGATATGAATCTGCTCATCCTGCATCAAGACATAATTTCCAATAAGAACTGGTTGGTCATCTATATGAGATTTGATTCCCTTGCTTGCGATATATTGAAGTTTCCCATGCATTTCCTCATGTTCAATCCCCTCTATCTCAGCTTGCTTGACAATGGCATTAGCAATAGGATGATAAATGTGTTCCTCAAGACAGGCACTGATTCTGAGAATATCTTCCTCACTATAGTCTCCAAAAGGTAACACCTTTTCAACTATCGGATAGCTAGTTGTGATTGTTCCTGTCTTATCAAACAAGAAAGTATCAACTTCCAGGTATTTTTCCAGAACATCTCCATCCTTAATCACCATTTCACGGTTCAACCCCTCCTTGATAGCTGTCAAATAAGCTACAGGAGTAGAGATTTTCAAAGCGCAGGAGAAATCGACTAATAGGAAAGAAATGGCCTTCGAAAAAGAACCTGTCAATAGGTAAGTCAGCCCAGCCCCCAAGAAATTATATTTGACGACCTTGTCCGCCATCTTGATGAAATAGCGTTGTTTCGTTTTCTTGTTTTCTTCAGATTTCTTCATCAACTCAATCAGTTGTAAAATACGGCTGTTCATCTGATTATCGGTTACACGAATGCGTAACTCTCCAGTTTCTAATACTGTATTTGCACAAACCAAATCAGACTCTCTTTTTTCAACTGGAAAACTCTCTCCCGTCAAGGAGCTTTCGTTGACCATACCTAAACCTGAAACCACTTGTCCATCAAACAGAATTTCATTTCCTTGAGATAAGATCAAGACATCTCCTATTTGAACATCGGAACTCTTGATACTAACAACCGTATCGCCCTGCACTAAGAATACATCGCTCTCTTTTGCAAGAAGACTCTGTTCTAAATCCGTTGCAGTTTTTTTCAAGGACCACTGATCTAAATGATTCCCCAAATCAAGCATAAACATGATATTGCTAGCTGTCTTGGATTGGTTCATAAACAAGGACAATAAAATCGCCGAACAGTCCAAGACCTCCATCGTTAGTTCCTTACGCGCTAGTGTTTGATAGGCTTCTCTAATATAACCAAAAGCCTGATAACAAGTCCATATATAGCGAATAGGATACGGCACAAAACTACGAAAAAGTACACGCTTAACCGCTGCACCTGAAACAATAGAATAAGCACTCTCTTCTCTACGAATGGGAAGAGTCATCAACTCAGAAACTTTCCCTTTATCAATTCTTTTTAAAAAGGCTTCTGCATTATCTAATACAGAAAAGCCTTCTTTTATACGTAGAGTAAAGTGCTGTTGATCCATGTAAAACTGGATAGACTCAATCCCCTTTTCATCTCTCGCCAAGGAACGAAGATAGTCTTGAATATCCAAGGTGAGTGAAAAAGAAGATGATAGTCGGATATGTTGGTATCCTCTATGTAGCACTTTAAAAGACATATTATTCTCCTATAAGGCTATCTAATTGCTCTTCTTTTTTCTCTTGCTCGTACAAATATTTGGCATCTTGCAAGACATCGTCTCCATGTTGCTTCACAACAGAAACAGATGCGTCTAGCCCGTCTTTCAACTTGTAAGCCTTAGCCAAGGCTTTAGAATAACCTTTTTTAGCTTCCTTACTTGCCAAGATTTTCAAACCAAGGGTACCAAATGCAACACCACCTAAAAAGAGTGATGATTTTTTCGCAACTTTTGCGACGCTCAATACTTCTTTTAACATACTTATTTCCTCCTAGCTATTATTATATATTAATTTTTATATAAAAGCAATTTAATTTTGGTAGTTTGAAAAGTAATTATACTACTATTTAATTTTATTACAAATCATCCTAAAGTTGCTTTCATTTGCCTCTTTTGATACACTTAAACTATGAATACAAATCTCAAACCTAAACTCCAGCGTTTTGCTTCTGCGACTGCCTTTGCCTGCCCTATCTGTCAAGAAAATCTGACTCTGGTAGAGAGAAGTCTTAAATGCAACAATCGCCATTCTTTTGACTTGGCTAAATTTGGTTATGTCAATCTGGCACCTCAAATCAAGCAATCTGTCAACTACGACAAGGAAAACTTTCAAAACCGTCAACAAATCCTAGAAGCCGGCTTTTATCGGGCCATCTTAGAGGCTATCTCTGATTTACTTTCAAACTCAAAAAATGCCAAAACAATTTTGGATATCGGCTGTGGTGAAGGATTCTATTCTCGCAAGCTCCAAGAAAGGCATCCTGACAAAACTTTCTATTCCTTTGACATCTCCAAAGATTCCGTCCAAATCGCTGCCAAGAGCGAACCCAACTGGGCAGTCAATTGGTTTGTTGGCGACCTGGCTCGCCTTCCTATAAAAGACACCAGCATGGATATCCTACTAGATATCTTTTCGCCTGCCAACTATGGAGAATTTCATCGCGTTTTATCCAAAGACGGTATCTTGATAAAGGTTATCCCAACTGAAAATCACCTCAAAGAAATTCGCCAAAGGGTACAAGACCAACTGACAAACAAGGACTATTCCAACCAAGATATCAAAAATCATTTCCAAGAACACTTTACCATCCTATCTAACCAAACGGCCTCTCTGACTAAGACTATCACAGCAGATCAGCTCCAAGCCCTACTCAGTATGACTCCTCTCCTCTTTCACATCGACCAGACTAAGATTGACTGGAGCCAACTGACAGAGATTACTATTGAGGCTGAGATTCTGGTTGGGAAAGTACTATAATTGACACAAAAAACCGCATTTCAAGAAGATCTGCGGTTTTAAATTTCAATTTTTAAACTATCTATCCCAAAAGTCTAAAACATTTAAAGCTTTTAGCTTCTCCATTTATTTTCGATTCGAAATAATAAATTTATCAATAAATAGCAATTGATATAAGGCAAGTACAGATCCCCAGAAACTCCCTCGAAGCGAGATTTCTTGATGATTGAGAGGAAACAAATCATGGTTACCTATATAGAGGCATATCAAAATAACAAATAAAATCCAAAATAAATCCGTCCATTTATATTTTGAAAAATATTTTTTAACATAATAGCACATTTTCTTGACTACAATAACATTATATGATAAAATGTAAGCGGATACAAATAAAAAGGAGGATTGATATTATGAACGAAAAAAAACATACATATTTTATTTGTGCAAGTATTATTATTTCATCTATAATTTTAGGACTCTTTATTTATAAAGGAATTTATGACGGATTTGACGTTTTGGGTCAATTTACAAACGATGGCCTCAGGGTAATTAGTACTAATATTAGTACTGTTGGTAATAATATTAGTACTAATATTAGTAATAATAGGTAGTTAATAGCAATAGAATTCAAATAAAAAACGGTAATTTTTGAACTGCACCCCAAAAGTTAGACAGAAAAAATCTAACTTTTGGGGTGTTTTTATTATGAAATTAACTTATGATGATAAAGTTCAGATCTATGAACTTAGAAAACAAGGATATAGCTTAGAGAAGCTTTCAAATAAATTTGGGATAAACAATTCTAATATTAGGTACATGATTAAATTGATTGATCGTTACGGAATAGAGTTCGTCAAAAAAGGAAAAAATCGTTACTATTCTCCTGATTTAAAACAAGAAATGATTGATAAAGTCATACATGAAGGCTGGACTAAAGATAGAGTTTCTCTTGAATACGGTCTCCCAAGTCGTACGATACTTCTTAATTGGCTAGCACAATACAAGAAAAACGGGTATACTATTGTTGAGAAAACAAGAGGGAGAGTACCTAAAATGGGACGTAAGCCAAAAAAGAGACCTGAAGAGAGGACAGAATTAGAACGTCTTCAAGCAGAAAATGAGTACCTGAGAGCGGAGAATGCCATCCTAAAAAAGTTAAGAGAACTCCGATTGAAGGAGGAAAAAGAGAAAGAAGAAAGACAGAAATTGTTCAAGAATTAATGACTGAGTTTTCGTTAGATATTCTTCTAAGAGTCATTAAACTAGCTCGTTCGACCTACTACTATCACTTGAAACAGCTAGATAAACCAGATAAGGACCGAGAGCTTAAAGCTGAAATTCAATCCATTTTTATCGAACACAAGGGAAATTATGGTTATCGTCGGGTTCATTTAGAACTAAGAAATCGTGGTTATCTGGTAAATCATAAAAGAGTTCAACGCTTGATGAAAGTACTCAATTTACAAGCTAAAATGCGACAGAAACGAAAATATTCTTCTCATAAAGGAGATGTTGGCAAGAAGGCAGAGAATCTCATTCAACGTCAATTTGAAGGCTCTAAAACAATGGAAAAGTGCTACACAGATGTGACAGAATTTGCCATTCCAGCAAGTACTCAAAAGCTTTACTTATCACCAGTTTTAGATGGCTTTAATAGCGAAATTATCGCCTATAATCTTTCAACTTCACCCAACTTAGAACAAGTAAAAACAATGTTGGAACAGGCATTCACAGAGAAACGCTACGAGAATACGATTCTACATAGTGACCAAGGTTGGCAATATCAACACGATTCTTATCATCAGTTTCTTGAGGGTAAGGGAATTCAAGCATCCATGTCACATAAGGGTAACAGCTCAGACAATGGTATGATGGAGTCCTTCTTTGGGATTCTGAAATAGGAGATGTTTTATGGTTATGAGAAGTCATTTCAGTCGCTTAAGCAATTGGAACAAGCCATTGTAGACTATATTGATTACTACAACAATAAACGAATTAAGGTAAAACTAAAAGGACTTAGCCCTGTGCAATACAGAACTAAATCCTTCGGATAAATTAATTGTCTAACTTTTTGGGGTCAGTACTCAAAAACCTTGATACTATGCGTTTTGTTATAGTTTCTATACACATTAAGTGAAAATCTTTGAAATCAGTTCTCTTAATAGCCATTGAATACCATATAGTACATTTACCCCAAATATGATATAGGCCGTATAAATCAAGTATTTCGATTTTTCCCGCCTTAAAGAATAGATCTTGTACAAGATAAACAAATTTAAAATAATAAATAACAGAGACAAAATCTTCCCTCCAAAATCAATCATAAAAGTAGGCAGTCAAGCATAGTTCTAATCTTTATTTTCGATTCGAGATAACAAACTTATCAATAAATAGCAAGTGAAATAAGGCAAGTGTAATTCCAAATAAGCACCCATGATAAGAGATTTCTTGATGGGTAAGGGGGAAAAGAGTATCATTACCCGCCAATAGGCATGTCAAAATAACAAATAAAATCCAAAATAAATCAGTCCATTTATATTTTGAAAAATATTTTTTCCACATAAAAACACCTTCTTTCCTATAATCATATTATAACACTTCGTGTAAGCGTATGCAAGGAATATAAAGTAATCAACTACGAAGAAACATGAGGATGAAAAACAGTAAAAACCAGCATTTCTAAACCTTCACTGTATCTAGGATTTATCTATTTTTAGACAAGATTGACCCAAATCCACAGCATTCAAATAAAGAGGCAAAAAAGCGAATTTCAACCGAAACTCGCTTTTTTACAAGATGTATTAGTATAAATTTGTATCTTAGTCTAAGTGCCAGATATCTTCGTTGTACTGAGCGATTGTACGGTCAGATGAGAAGAATCCTGCTTTAGAGATGTTAACAATGACTTTATCCAACCATGCGTCACGGTCTTCGTAGTCAGCCAACATTTGTTCTTTAACCTTGATGTAGTCTTCCAAGTCAAGAAGAGTCATGAACCAGTCTTTGTTGATTAATTCATTGTAAAGACGTTCCAAGCGTTCTTTGTTTCCAGCTGCAAGAACTGCATCGCTAACGATGAAGTCAACCAATGGTTTGATAGCTTCACGAGCGTAGAATTCGCTTGATTTGTATGCTGCTTTATCGTAAAGGTCGATAACAGTTTCTGAATCTTCACCAAAGATGTAGATGTTTTCGTCTCCAACCAACTCAGCAATTTCCACGTTAGCACCGTCCATAGTACCAAGAGTCAAAGCTCCGTTCAACATGAATTTCATGTTACCAGTACCTGAAGCTTCTTTAGAAGCAAGTGAGATTTGCTCTGAGATATCACATGCTGGGATAAGGAAGCTTGCTGCAGTAACGTTGTAGTTTTCAACCATAACTACTTGCAAGTGTGGAGCTACTGCTGGATCGTTAGCAATAACTTCTGACATACAAAGGATCAAGTGGATGATGTCTTGAGCGATTGTGTAGGCTGGAGCTGCTTTACCACCAAAGAAGATTGTGATTGGGCGAGCAGGGATGTTACCAGCTTTGATGTCAAGGTATTTGTGGATCACGTACAAAGCGTTCATTTGTTGGCGTTTGTACTCGTGAAGACGTTTGATTTGGATATCAAAGATAGAGTTTGTATTGATTTCCACACCTTGGTGTTCTTTCAAGTGACGAGCCAATTTACGTTTGTTGTGAGCCTTGATGCTTTCCAATTTTTCTTTGACAGCTGCTTTGTCTTCATAAGACAAAAGTTTTTCAAGCTCATCTGCTTCATGGTGCCAACCGTCTCCAAGAATCTCATCCAAGTAGTGAGACAATCTTGGGTTAGCATGCATGAGCCAACGACGGAAAGTGATACCGTTTGTTTTGTTGTTGAATTTTTCTGGGTAAAGGTCGTAGAAGGCTTTCAACTCAGAATTTTTCAAGATTTCAGTATGAAGTGCCGCTACCCCGTTAACACTGTATCCGTAGTGGATATCCATGTGAGCCATGTGAACACGTCCGCTCTCATCGATAATTTGAACAGCTGGATCTTTCACTTCTGCTTTCACGCGACGGTCCAATTCTTCGATGATTGGTACCAAGTGAGGAACCACTTCTTGCAAGAATTCAAGAGGCCATTTTTCAAGGGCTTCAGCAAGGATTGTGTGGTTAGTGTAGGCAGTCATGCTACGAACGATTGAGATTGCTTCGTCAAGCTCGATACCACGTGCAGTCAAAAGACGGATCAATTCAGGGATAACCATTGATGGGTGAGTATCGTTGATTTGCACAACTGCGTAGTCAGCAAGGTCATGCAAGTTGCTTCCTTTTTCGATTGCTTCGTCGATGATCAATTGCGCACCGTTTGAAACCATGAAGTATTGTTGGAAGATACGGAGCAATTCACCTTGACGGTCACTATCATCTGGGTAAAGGAAGAGAGTCAAGTTGCGAGCAATATCTGTCTTGTCAAAGCTGATACCATCTTTAATGATAGAAGAATCAACTGAATCCAAGTCAAACAAACGCAAGCGGTTTTTAGTTGCTGTTTCATAACCAGTAACATCAATATCATAAAGAGTTGATGTCAAAGTAAAGTCTGCAAACGGCACTTGGTAGCTACGGCTTGAGCGAACCAACCAGTTTTGCTCTGTCAACCATGCATTTGGAATTGTTTCTTGTTGATTGTTTTTAAGAACTTGTTGGAAAAGACCAAAGTGGTAGTTAAGACCAACACCGTCACCGTTCAAACCAAGAGTCGCAATTGAGTCGATAAAGCAGGCAGCCAAACGTCCCAAACCACCATTACCAAGAGATGGTTCCAATTCAACTTCTTCAACTTCGATCAAGTCTTTACCTGCAGCAGCAAGTTCTTTTTTAACATCGTCGTAAAGACCAAGGTTGATCAAGTTGTTTGACAAGAGTTTACCAATCAAGAACTCAGCTGAGATGTAGTAAACTTTCTTTTTACCAGTGTTGACTGGTTTTTGGCTGCTTGCAAGCTTGCTGTAGTTAAGAAGAGCAAGGTAAAGCTCTTCATTGCTACATTCTGCAATGGTTTTATTGTAACGATTTTGTACAAATTCTTGTAGTGATAACATGTTTAAGGTGTCTCCTGATATTGTATTATTTCTTTAATTCTACCAAATTTTCATTAATTCGTCGATAGATTGTTGTCAAGTCAAGCAAGCCTTCCTCGACAGCTGGTGTCAATTGATCTTCAGTCATACGCCAAGACCAGTTTCCACCAAGGGTAGATGGGAAGTTCATACGAGCTGTCTCATCCAATTCTAGCAAATCTTGCATAGTTGCAATTGCCATGAAGCTAACTGATGAAAAGACTGTGCGAAGCATAGCGTGTGGCACTGTTTCGTATTCTTTACGGTTCGTGTAGCGAGCCATGTACTCACGAGTCGCATCATCGATCTCGTTACGGTACCAACCAAGAACCGTGTTGTTATCGTGAGTTCCTGTGTACATAACTGAGTTAGCAGGTGCCAAGTGTGGGCTATCGATACTTTCGTCTTCTGGGTTGAAGGCAAATTGAAGAATCTTCATTCCTGGGAAGCCAGTACGTTCACGCAATTCGATAACTTCATCAGTCATGAAGCCAAGGTCTTCAGCGATGATGTTTAGCTCACCAAGTTCTTCCTTAACGGCTGCAAAGAGCTTGTAGCCAGGACCTTTGACCCACTCACCAGGTGCTGCTGTATCAGAACCAGCAGGGATTTCCCAGTAAGATTCGAAACCACGGAAGTGGTCGATACGAACGATGTCGTAGATTTTGAAGCTTTCACGCAAGCGTTCAATCCACCATTTGTAGCCATCTTTGTCCATTGCTTCCCAGTCATAGATTGGGTTACCCCAAAGCTGACCAGTTGCAGAAAACTCATCTGGTGGGCATCCTGCGATGCAAGTTGCTTTACCGTTGACATCTGTTTTGAAGAGATGTGGATTTGCCCACATATCGCTTGAATCTTCCGCTACGTAGATTGGCATGTCCCCAACGATTTCGATGTGGTTATCGTTAGCGTAGGCTTTCAATTTCAACCATTGTTGGAAGAAGAAGTACTGAGTCACACGGTGGTAAACCAACTTATCTGCCAATTGCTCACGGTAGCTTTCAAGTGCTGAAGCTTTACGAGCACGAGCATCTGCATCTGGCCATTCTGTCCAAGCAAGATTTTCAAAATGCTCTTTGATAGCCATATACTCAGCAAAGAGCTCAAGCCATGATTGGTTGTCTTGAGCAAATTTCTCAAAATCTTTAACATCTCCGACTTCAAAGAAACGTTTCACCGCTTTTTCTAAAAGAGGACGACGTGCATAGTAGATTTTAGCATAGTCAACTTCAGACGCATCGCTACCAAAGTCAACTCCTTCAAGGTCACTTGCTTCCAACAAACCTTGCTCCACCAAGATATCCAAATCGATAAAATGAGTGTTCCCTGCGAAGGCTGAGAAAGATTGGTAAGGAGAATCTCCGTAACTAGTTGTTCCTAATGGAAGGATTTGCCAGTAACGTTGTTTTGTACGGACCAAGAAATCAACAAAGTCGTAAGCACTTTGACCAAACGATCCGATTCCGTAGGCTCCTGGGAGAGAAGAGATGTGCATCAACACACCACTTTGACGTTTTTTCATAAACAACACCTCGTGTATTTGTAGTTTAAATTTTCATTTTTGGGCGCAAACGTTTGCGTTAAGATAAGTATACTTTATTTTTGGAATAATTGCAAGCGTTTTTAAAAAACTTTTTGATTATTTTTTTAAAAAAACTTGTCCTTCTTTATGTATACATATACATTTTTCTTTTCTATTTACAAAATCTTCTTCAACTACAAATAGAAGGCTCAACTTAGCCTACTTTTGGTCTAGAGCAATTTATTTTTTGTTCAAAATTTAGGCAATCGTTTCCCTAAATAATTTCAGTAAAATCATGAAAATATATTTTCTGACTTTTCTTCTATTATAAACAAATAAAACGCTTACTCTTTTCGTGAAATTTTTTTAAAATTTTTACAAAAAACACTTGCAACCGTTTTCTGTTTGTGCTATACTAGTCCCATAAAGGAAAACGTTTGCGTTTCCTCATTATAAAATTTGTTATTCTTTAGGAGGAATACACTATGTCATCTAAATTCATGAAGAGCGCTGCTGTGCTTGGAACTGCTACACTTGCTAGCTTGCTTTTGGTAGCTTGCGGAAGCAAAACTGCTGATAAGCCTGCTGATTCTGGTTCATCTGAAGCGAAAGAAATCACTCTTTACGTTGAAGACCAATACAAAGCTTATGCTGAAACAGTTGCCAAAGCTTATAAAGAACAATCAGGCACAACAGTTAACATCAAATCTGGTGACCAACTTGGTGGTCTTGACAAACTTTCTCTTGACAACCAATCAGGTCAAGCCGCTGACGTTATGATGGCTCCATACGACCGTGTAGGTAGCCTTGGTACTGACGGACAACTTTCAGAAGTTAAATTGAGCGACGGCGCTAAAACAGATGATAAAACTAAATCTCTTGTAACAGCTGCTGACGGTAAAGTTTACGGTGCTCCTGCCGTTATCGAGTCACTTGTTATGTACTACAACAAAGACTTGGTAAAAGAAGCTCCAAAAACTTTTGCTGACTTAGAAAACCTTGCTAAAGATAGCAAATACGCATTCGCTGGAGAAGATGGAAAAACTTCTGCTTTCCTAGCTGACTGGACAAACTTCTACTATGCATACGGACTTCTTGCTGGTAACGGTGCTTACGTATTCGGTCAAAATGGTAAAGATGCTAAAGACATCGGTCTTGCAAACGACGGTTCTATCGCAGGTATCAACTACGCTAAATCTTGGTACGAAAAATGGCCTAAAGGTATGCAAGATGGTACAGCTGCTGGAAACTTAATCCAAACTCAATTCCAAGAAGGTAAAACAGCTGCTATCATCGACGGACCTTGGAAAGCTCAAGCCTTCAAAGATGCTAAAGTAAACTACGGTGTTGCAACTATCCCAACTCTTCCAAACGGAAAAGACTACTCAGCATTCGGTGGTGGTAAAGCTTGGATCATCCCATCAAGCACTAAGAACCTTGAAGGCGCACAAAAATTTGTAGACTTCCTTGTTTCAACTGAACAACAAAAAGCCTTCTACGATGCAACTAACGAAATCCCAGCTAACACTGAAGCTCGTTCATACGCTGAAGGTAAAAACGATGAGTTGACAACAGCTGTTATCAAACAGTTCAAGAACGCTCAACCAATGCCAAACATCTCTCAAATGTCTGCAGTTTGGGAACCAGCTGCTAACATGCTCTTTGACTCTGTAAGTGGTAAGAAAGATGCTAAAACAGCTGCTAACGATGCTGTAACATTGATCAAAGAAACAATCAAACAAAAATTTGGTGAATAAAAAATTTGTTCAAGGGGGGTGGAAATCAAATCCCCCTTTGAATTTATCAATAGAAACATAAATAGTTTAGGTTTTATCTAAAAACCAGTATTCTATGAAAGGAGTTATTATGGAAAAGCAACAACCTAGTAAAGCAGCCCTGCTGTCTATCATTCCTGGGTTAGGACAGATTTACAATAAACAAAAAGCAAAAGGTTTTATCTTCCTTGGTGTAACCCTTGTATTTGTCCTTTACTTCCTAGCACTTGCAGCCCCTGAATTGAGCAATCTCATCACTCTTGGTGACAAACCAGGTCGAGATAATTCCCTCTTTATGCTGATTCGTGGTGCCTTCCATTTAATCTTTGTAGTCGTTTATGTGCTCTTTTATTTCTCAAATATTAAAGATGCACATACAATTGCAAAACGCATTAACAATGGAATTCCAGTTCCACGTAGCCTCAAAGATATGATCAAAGGAATCTATGAAAATGGCTTCCCTTACCTCTTGATTATCCCATCTTATGTTGCTATGACATTCGCGATTATCTTCCCAGTTATCGTAACCTTGATGATCGCCTTTACTAACTACGACTTCCAACACTTGCCACCAAACAAATTATTGGACTGGGTTGGTTTGACAAACTTTACGAACATTTGGAGCTTGAGTACCTTCCGTTCAGCCTTTGGTGCCGTTCTTTCTTGGACTATCATCTGGGCTTTGGCAGCTTCTACTTTACAAATCGTAATCGGTATCTTCACAGCTATCATTGCGAACCAACCATTTATCAAAGGAAAACGTATCTTCGGTGTTATTTTCCTTCTTCCTTGGGCTGTCCCAGCCTTCATCACTATCTTGACATTCTCAAACATGTTTAACGATAGTGTCGGAGCTATCAACACTCAAGTATTGCCAATCTTGGCTAAATTCCTTCCTTTCCTTGATGGGGCTCTTATTCCTTGGAAAACAGACCCAACTTGGACTAAAATTGCCTTGATTATGATGCAAGGTTGGCTCGGATTCCCATACATCTACGTTTTGACCTTGGGTATCTTGCAATCTATTCCTAACGACCTTTACGAAGCAGCTTATATTGATGGTGCCAATGCTTGGCAAAAATTCCGCAACATCACTTTCCCAATGATTTTGGCCGTTGCGGCACCTACTTTGATCAGTCAATACACCTTCAACTTTAACAACTTCTCTATCATGTACCTCTTCAATGCTGGAGGACCTGGTAGTGTCGGTGGTGGAGCTGGTTCAACCGATATCTTGATTTCATGGATTTACCGTTTGACAACAGGTACATCTCCTCAATACTCTATGGCGGCAGCTGTTACCTTGATTATCTCTATCATTGTCATCTCAATCTCTATGATCGCATTCAAGAAACTACACGCATTTGATATGGAGGACGTCTAAGATGAATAACTCAATTAAACTCAAACGTAGACTGACTCAAACCCTTACATACCTTTACTTGATTGGTCTCTCAATCGTGATTATCTATCCACTTTTGATTACCATTATGTCAGCCTTCAAGACTGGTAACGTAGTAGCCTTTAAACTAGACAGCAACGTCGACTTTAGTTTTGCTAACTTCCAAGGGCTCTTCTCTGAAACCTTGTACGGTACTTGGTACCTCAACACTTTGATTATCGCCTTGATTACCATGGCTGTTCAAACAAGTATCATCGTACTTGCTGGTTATGCTTACAGCCGTTACAACTTCTTGGCTCGTAAACAAAGTTTGGTCTTCTTCTTGATTATCCAAATGGTGCCAACCATGGCCGCTTTGACAGCCTTCTTCGTTATGGCGCTTATGTTGAACGCCCTTAACCACAGCTGGTTCCTCATCTTCCTCTACGTTGGTGGTGGTATCCCGATGAATGCTTGGCTCATGAAAGGCTACTTCGATACAGTGCCAATGTCTCTAGACGAATCTGCAAAACTAGACGGTGCAGGACACTTCCGCCGATTCTGGCAAATTGTTCTTCCACTTGTTCGCCCAATGGTTGCCGTACAAGCTCTCTGGGCCTTCATGGGACCTTTCGGAGACTACATCCTCTCTAGTTTCTTGCTTCGTGAGAAAGAATACTTTACTGTTGCCGTTGGTCTCCAAACCTTCGTTAACAATGCGAAAAACATGAAGATTGCCTACTTCTCAGCAGGTGCTATCCTCATCGCCCTTCCAATCTGTATTCTCTTCTTCTTCCTACAAAAGAACTTTGTTTCAGGACTTACAAGTGGTGGCGACAAGGGATAATATATCCCCGCCACCCTTTTTCATTTTGTACTCTTCGAAAATCTCTTCAAACCACGTCAGCTTTATCTTGCCGTAGTACGGTTACTGACTTCGTCAGTTCTATCCACAACCTCAAAACAGTGTTTTGAGCAACCTGCGGCTAGCTTCCTAGTTTGCACTTTAATTTTCATTGAGTATTAGCGATTGTTACTGTAAGCAATGCTCTTACAACAAGCAATTTTTCTCCTAGACTTGAAATAAAGCGCATTTCTCTATATAATAATACTCATATAGAAAACACCTTTTAGAAAGATACCTATGCTTCCATATCCATTTTCTTATTTTTCAAGTATTTGGGGATTTCGTAAGCCCCTGTCCAAACGTTTCGGGCTCAACTGGTTTCAACTACTCTTTACCAGTATCTTCCTTATCAGCTTGTCTATGGTACCTATTGCCATCCAAAACAGCTCCCAGGAGACTTATCCGCTAGAAACCTTTATCGATAATGTCTATGAACCTCTGACAGATGAAGTTGTCCAGGACCTCTCTGAGCATGTTGCAATTGTTGATGGTGACTTAACTTATACAGGTACAGCTAGTCAAGCGCCTTCTATTGTGATTGGTCCAAGTCAAAGCAAAGACTTACCGAAAGACTTGCAACTGCATTTCGATACAAAAGAACTGGTCATCAGCAAGGAAAGTAAGGAACTGATTCGTATCTCTTACCGGGCGATTGAGACTGAGAGTTTCAAAAGTAAAGATAGCTTGACCCAAGCCATTTCTAAAGACTGGTACCAGCAGAATCGTGTCTATATCAGTCTCTTCTTAGTTCTCGGTGCTAGTTTCCTCTTTGGTTTGAATTTCTTTATCGTCTCTCTAGGAGCTAGTCTTCTCCTTTATATCACTAAGAAATCACGCCTCTTTTCATTTAGAACCTTTAAAGAGTGCTACCATTTTATCTTGAACTGTTTAGGATTGCCAACTCTGATTACGCTTATTTTGGGATTGTTTGGCCAAAATATGTCAAACCTCATCACTATACAAAACATTCTTTTTGTCCTTTATCTGGTCACTATCTTTTATAAAACGCATTTCCGTGATCCAGATTACCATAAATAGGAGATTTTTATGCCCGTTACGATTAAAGACGTGGCCAAGGCTGCTGGTGTTTCGCCTTCAACCGTAACCCGTGTTATTCAAAATAAATCAACCATTAGCGACGAAACTAAAAAACGCGTTCGCAAGGCGATGAAGGAGCTTAATTACCACCCCAACCTCAACGCTCGCAGTTTGGTAAGCAGTTATACGCAAGTTATCGGCTTAGTTCTTCCTGATGACTCAGACGCCTTCTATCAAAATCCTTTCTTCCCATCAGTCCTACGTGGCATCTCTCAAGTCGCATCCGAAAACCACTATGCCATTCAGATAGCAACAGGGAAAGATGAGAAGGAGCGTCTTACTGCCATCTCACAAATGGTCTATGGTAAACGTGTAGACGGTTTAATTTTTCTTTATGCCGAAGAGGAAGATCCTTTAGTCAAACTGGTGGCTGATGAGCAGTTCCCCTTCCTCATCCTCGGAAAATCTCTGTCCCCCTTCATTCCACTTGTCGATAATGACAACGTTCAAGCTGGCTTTGATGCGACTGAATATTTCATCAAAAAAGGCTGCAAACGAATTGCCTTTATTGGAGGGACTAAGAGACTCTTCGTAACACAAGACCGTTTAACAGGCTATGAGTCAGCACTCAAACAGTACCAACTGCCTCTTGATAGTAACTTGACCTATTTTGCGAACGAATTCCTAGAAGAAAAGGGCTATCAATTCAGTAAGCGTTTGTTTAAACATGATCCTATGATTGATGCTATCATCACAACTGATAGCCTCCTAGCTGAAGGGGTCTGTGACTACATCGCTAAGCACCAACTGGATGTCCCTGTTCTCAGCTTCGACTCGGTCAATCCCAAGCTCAACTTGGTAGCCTATGTCGATATTAATAGCCTAGAACTTGGTCGAACATCATTTGAAACGATTCTTCAGATTATCAACGATGCTAAAAGCAATAAACAAATTTGTTATCGCCAGTTGATTGCCCACAAAATTATCGAAAAATAAAAACCAGCTCGAGCTGGTTTTTTGGTTACTAATTTTCTGTTTCAACGAATCGTCCCAAAATATGAACATTCTCAGATACAGAGACAAAGGCACCTGGATCCACCTGTTTCATAATCTGTTTAAATTCATTAAACTCTGCACGGGTAATGACAGTGATTAAAACTGCCTTTCTTTCGTGATTATAGGTTCCTTCTGCATCGTGGATCATGGTTGCTCCGCGGTGCAATTTTTTATGTATTTTTTCAATTACCTTGTCTGGATGATTGGTCACAATCATGGCCTGCATGCGTTTTTGCTTGGTAAAGACAGCGTCTGTCACACGGCTAGAGACAAAGATGGTAATCATAGAGTAGAGAGCGTATTTCCAACCAAAGGTCAAACCAGCTATCAGCATGATAGTCCCATTTACCAAGAAAGAAATACTACCGACATTCCTCCCCGTTTTCTTGCGAATGGTCAGGCTGACAATATCTGTACCTCCACTGGAGATATTATTGCGAAGAGCAAAACCAATCCCCAAGCCCATGACAACACCCCCAAAAAGGGCATTGATAATGGGATCCTCCGTCAAGGTCGCCACAGGGACAAACTGGATAAAGAAGGAACTCATGGATACCGTGATAAAGGTAAAGACGGTGAACTTATGGCCAATCTGATACCAAGCCAAGACCATCAAAGGAAAATTAATGGCGTAGAAGGTCAACGAAATCGGAATATGAAAACCAAACCAGTGATTACTCAAGGCAGAGATAATCTGTGCCAGACCTGTCGCACCACTCGAATACACATGCCCTGGTTGGAAAAAGAAATTGACCGCTACTGCTGATAAAAAACCATAGACCAGAGAGGCCGAAATCTTCTCATCATATTTTTCGCGAGAGATGCTTTGTAAGACACGTAAAATTTTTATCTGATGAGCAAAGCGGCGCAGATAATAGCGCCACCGCTTAATTCGTTTTGCTTGTTTCATCTTCTTCTACTTGTAAGCTGAGTTCCTCTAGTTGTTTGAGAGCTACTGTTGAAGGAGCTTGTGTCATTGGGTCAGTTGCCTTGTTGTTCTTAGGGAAGGCAATAACTTCACGGATATTTTCTTCTCCTGCTAAGAGCATGACAAATCGGTCAAGCCCGATAGCCAAGCCACCGTGTGGTGGGAAACCATAGTCCATGGCTTCAAGAAGGAAACCAAACTGGTCATTTGCTTCTTCAGCTGAGAAACCAAGAGCCTTGAACATGCGTTCTTGAAGGTCTTTTTGGTTGATACGGAGGCTACCACCACCAAGCTCATAACCGTTCAAAACGATATCGTAAGCAATGGCACGAACCTTAGCCAACTCACCTTCTAATTCGTGAGCAGTCTCTTCCTGTGGAAGTGTGAATGGATGGTGGGCGCTCATGTAACGGCCTTCTTCTTCAGACCATTCAAACATTGGCCAGTCAACCACCCAAAGGAAGTTGAATTTATCGTTATCAATCAAACCAAGTTCTTTTGCAATACGTCCACGAAGGGCACCGAGAGTTGCATTGGCTACCTCAAGCGTATCTGCCACAAAGAGAACCAAGTCCTTATCTTCAAGAGCAAGCGCTGTTGTCAAGTCTGCTTGGATGCTAGTCAAGAACTTAGCAACTGGTCCGTTTAATTCTCCATCCACAACCTTGACCCAAGCAAGACCTTTGGCACCGTACTGTTTGGCTACTTCGGTCATCTTGTCGATGTCTTTACGTGAATAGTTGTCCGCAGCTCCTTTGACCACAATGGCTTTAACAGCAGGTGCTTCTGAGAAGACTTTAAAGTCTACACCTTTGACCACTTCTGTCAAGTCCTGAAGCAACATGTCAAAACGGGTATCAGGTTTGTCAGAACCATAAAGAGCCATAGCATCGTCATACTTCATACGAGGGAATGGAAGCGTTACTTCGATGCCTTTTGTTTCCTTCATCACGCGCGCAATCAAGCCTTCTGTGATATCTTGGATTTCTTGCTCCGTAAGGAATGAAGTTTCCAAGTCGACCTGAGTGAACTCAGGCTGACGGTCACCACGCAAGTCCTCGTCACGGAAACATTTAACGATTTGGTAATAACGGTCAAATCCAGCATTCATCAATAACTGCTTAGTGATTTGTGGACTTTGAGGAAGCGCGTAAAAATGCCCTTTATTAACACGAGATGGCACCAAATAGTCACGCGCCCCTTCTGGTGTTGACTTAGAAAGGAATGGTGTCTCCACATCGATAAACTCCAACTCATCCAAGTAATTACGGATAGAGTGGGTCACCTTGGCACGAAGTTTAAGATTTTCCAACATTTCTGGACGACGAAGGTCAAGGTAACGGTAACGCAAACGTGTATCGTCATTGGCCTCAATGCCATCCTTAATCTCAAATGGTGTTGTTTTGGCTGTATTGAGCACTGTCAGAGCTGTCACATTCAACTCAACTGCACCTGTTGGCAACTTATCATTGGCTTGCTCACGCGCAACGACTTGACCAGTTACTTCGATAACAAATTCACTACGAAGGCTTTCAGCTGTTGCCATAACCTCTGCAGATACTTTTTCAGGGTTGATAACCAACTGCATGATTCCTTCACGGTCACGAAGGTCGATAAAGATCAAACCACCAAGGTCACGACGACGGCCAACCCATCCTTTCAAGGTAATTTCTTGTCCGATGTGTTCCTCACGAACACGACCAGCATACATACTACGTTTCATTGTTTCTCTCCTCTTTTATTCTGTTACTATTTTACCATAAAAGCGCAGGCTCTTCATGAAAATCAGCAGAAAAGTTTGCCAGTCTTTAAAAATCAAGTGAAGGCCCTAAAAATTATCTCCAATAAAAGAGTCCGATGAAGTTCATCGGACTCTTTTATTTTGAATTTTTGCCTGCTTTACGCTTTTCAGCAATTTCGGCTGCCTTTCGAGGCAAGACGATTTCCGTTGTGTAAGCTGTCCCAAAACGCCAGATACCGGCAATAGGGGCAAAGACCACTGCTAAATGGCTATAGAAGAAATCTCCCTTAAAGGCATAAGCTAGCGCCCCAATGATGAAAAATAGAACGACTGCTTGAATCACTGCTAATAAAATTACTCGTTTCATGTGACCTCCTGACTCTATTATAGCATGAGAATCATCAAAAAGCTGACTAAATTATTCAAAGCGTGGAGAGAAATACTGTAAAGAAGACCTTTTCGGCTTACATAAGCCAAGCCCAAGCTAAAACCAAGACTAGTATAGACTAAAAATTGTTGCACATCACCTGGAAAATGAATCAAGGCAAACAGAATACTAGATACCAGAAGAAACAGAACCTGTTTGCTCTTGTCCTGTTTAGGAAAGAAGTAACGTGCCAACATCCCTCTAAAGATGAGTTCTTCCGTCAAAGGAGCAAAGACCACCACCATAAAGAAACCAAATGCAGGCTGTTCCACTGTCAGTTGAGATACGATTTGTTGACTGACCGACGGATCTTCTGGTAAAAAGAACTGGGCTGTAATAGCCACTAGCAAAACCAGAGTAGGCAACCAGATATGACGATTAAAAGCAGTCGTCTGGATGCTAACCTTTTCTGTCTGATACCATCTGTAAATTCCATAAACATAGGCTCCTGACAGGGCGATATAAAGTGGTAAAACTCCATATATCGAAGCCCCTAGTCCAAGAGCTGACAGAGCCATACTCTGAACCAGACCATAGCCAAAGAAAAAGGATAGAACAGCTAGAAGAAACCAGCCAAGGTTTTTAAGTAGTTTCATAAAAGCCTCCTATCTTGCTTTATAGCTATTTTTCAATACAAAGAGGTTTGCTATTCCTAATACAAGTACCCAGGCAAGTAACATACCAATATTAGAAAAAGATATTTCCCCACCTTTTTTATTTAAAAGATTTACAATAGGACCGACGAACGAGTAATCTAACACTTTCTGAGCCGTATCATTTTGAAGAGCAATTATAGGTAAAAAAGAGACAATTAACATAGGGAAGATACTATAAACTTGCGCTTTAGATTGAGTATCTGACACCGCACCGATTAGAAGGTTGAGAAAAATAATACTAATAGTTGCTAGGAGCAAATAGATAACGTAGGCAAATAAATAACCAGATACATCTACTTTAAGATAGATGGGAAGTACAATCATTCCAAGCAACATAATCAACATAGGGAGGACGAGCATACTAAGAGTATATTCTGTTGCTGTCACACCACTTAGAATGAGTGATTTAAGATTTCGTTTTTCCTTATCTTCTGCCATCATAATCGATACCATATAACCACTTCCCATACTCAAGACCATGGTCAAACTCGTAGAGAGGAGAAACATACTCAATTCTCCATTCTTATTCATGAATTCATTATATAGAACAGCACTACCAAAAGGCATCAATAAAGTTGCTAACAAACTTGAATTGCTAATAAGAACTTGTACTCTTAACCATAGTAGGGCATTTAATTTTCTAAACATCTAACTTTTCTCCTGTCAATCTGATAAAGATTTCTTCTAGTGTTGGCTCACAAGAGTGAACCACCATCAAATCTGTCGTGTCTAAATGTGGCAATTCTTCAAATGGAACTGTCTGTTCTCGTCCATCGTTATAAACCACATGTACTTTCTTATCCACATGATACTTCTGAATAATATCTTGCGGACTTCCATACTCTATTAAGTTCCCCTTATTCAAAAGAGATAAGCGATCACAAAGAAGAGTTGCTTCATTCATATCATGCGTGGTCAGAAAGATAGTTGTCCCCGCCTGTTTTAATTCTTGAAGTAGGGTATGAATCATCTTAGATGTTGTAGGGTCTAAGCCACTGGTTGGCTCATCTAGAAAGAGAATCTTAGGAGCATTAAGAAGGGCACGAGCCAAGAACATTCGTTGTTTCATTCCAGTAGATAGTTTTTCTGCGATAATATCTTTAGCATCTGCCAATCCAACCTGTTGGAGCACCTGATTTACTCTATCTGACTTGAGACCATATAACTTAGCATAGATGAGAAGATTTTTATAAAGACTCATCTTTTCATAAAAACCACTGCCATCACTAACTATACCGATTTGTTCCAAATCATTTGAAGTTAAATCTTGAGAATTCTTGCCTAACAAATCTGTTTTACCTTGATCTGCAGTCAACTGACCTGTCAAGACATTGATCATAGTTGTTTTACCTGAGCCAGAAGGTCCAAGAAAACCAAAGATTTCACCTTCCTTAATCTCAAAAGAAATCTGATGAAGAGCTTTTTTGCTCCCAAAACTTTTGCTTACATTTTCAACACGAATCATAGAAACTCCTTTATTTGAAATAACGTTTCACCATAGGCAACTGCATCACATTGATATAAATATGGATGGCTCCGACAAGCAAGAAGGCTAGTAGTTGAATCTCTCCTGTCAAGAAAGAAATGATAATAAGAAAAACATATAAGGCTGGTAAGACATATTGGTTTAATTGGAATAAAATCCGAAAACTCTGTTCTAAATTAGCTTGTCGCTCCCCTTCATCATAAGAATTTACATACTCTAAGACATCCTTTGGTGTTGAGAAAAATGCCAAATCAAACTGACGAACAATCGCAATGGTCTTAAAAAGATATTTTTGAACACTGAAAATCAGCACTAATCCCAAAAAAGAAAGAGATAAGGTTAGATTGCTTCTATTTGGTACAATCACTTCACTACCTGAGATGAAAAGAGCCAATAAAATCGCTACGCTTGCAATATTAAAAGCAATGGTTCCAAACTCGAGATTCCGATACATTTGCACATAATAGGTTTCATTCAGATCATCATCCATTTCCTCTTGATACAAGGAATGAAATTTTCTGCTTTTCTTTAAGAAATTGAATGTCAAAAGAATGCTAATGAAACCTAACACTAAACAAATAGCTGATATCCATGGTATCAAGACTTTTACATCTAACATAATTCCGTGGGATTCAGCAAGTGCCTTAAACGTCCCTACAAACATGGCCAAAAAAAATCCCAAGACAATAGACATTAAAAATAACAAGACACCTTTCTTTTTCTTTTTCATATTCATTCTCCTTTTTCACTTGCTAAATTGTTTGCTTTCTTTTCAATCCAGTCAACGACTGGGATAAGAGCAAAGTAGGCCCAAATAAATTGGTCGCTTTGATAGGGATTAAACCAGCCAAGGTCCATCCCAATCAGTAGAAACACGCTGACTAATAAAGCTATGGCAACTACATAATAAATCACTTTATATTTTTTCATCACTTTTCTCCTTTTTCTTCAACCAATTGAAAATGGACAAGAGGACTAAATTAATCCAAAACAAATACTTACTTTCAACAAAATAGAACCAACCCAGTAATGTTCCAATCATAGCCAAGGCATTCACAATAAGGGCAAGAACACTCATATAATAAACCACTCTATACATGTTCATCACTCATCCTCCTCCAAGCGAAATACCGATTCGACTGTTTCGTTGAAAATCTGAGATATTTTCAAGGCAATCACAACGGACGGGGTGTATTCGTCCCGTTCTAGTAGGCTAATGGTCTGTCTGGAAACTTCTGCCAACTTGGCTAGTTCGGTTTGATTGAGGCCATCGCGAGCCCGCAGCTCTTTTAAACGATTTTTAAGTTGCATGTCACACACCTACTCTCCGTCAAATTCAACGGCTTGGATATCCTCAATACGTTGCAACTTGAATTTTTCTTTCCCATTTTTATCAACATGACGTAGTTTGACCCATTCCTCATCAACATCCACAACTTCCCATAAAGATGTTCCAAACACTTGTCCAACGATTGTTGGATTTTTTCCAATTAATTCTTGCAATAATCTTGACATATCTATATTTCCTTTCTCTTTTCGCTCAAGCTTTTTGATTTTATTCTCTAGTTTCTTGATTTTTTTAGAATCATTAGAATAAAAGAAAATTATAAATAGTATAAATCCTAGTACCCACATCATAGCTCCTTTCTCCTTTTCTCTTAACTTGCTTACATTGTAACACATCTTTTTCTTTTTGACAAGCATATTTGTCAAAAAGTTTATGATTTTTGTCATTTTGCAAAAGAAAACGGTCAGGAGTAAGATCCTGACCAGTTTTTCTACTATTAAAAGCCTAATTTTTCAAAGATTTCTGAGAAGTTTTGGCTGATAGCATCAAGTGACACTTGCACTTCTTCTCGTGTTTGATTGTTCTTGACTGTCACTTGTCCGCTTTCTACTTCGCTCTCGCCTAGAGTGATGAGAGCCTTAGCCGCAAAGACATCGGCTGACTTGAACTGAGCTTTGAGTTTACGGTTGAGGTAATCACGCTCTGCTTTGAATCCTTGTTGGCGAAGGGCTTGTACCAACTCCAAGGCCTTGATATTTGCCCCTTGACCCAAGACTGCGATATAAACATCTAGGGCGTTTTCGATAGGGAGAGCCACACCTTGCTTTTCAAGGATGAGAAGCAGGCGCTCTACACCAAGTCCAAAACCAAAGCCAGCAGTTTCAGGGCCTCCAAAGTAAGAAACCAAACCATCGTAACGACCACCCGCACAGACTGTCAGGTCATTGCCCTCAATCTCAGTGATGAACTCGAAAATGGTGTGGTTGTAGTAGTCCAGACCACGCACCATATTGGTATCAATGATATAATCTACTCCAAGATTTTCCAACATCTGACGCACAGCATCAAAATGAGCTTGGCTTTCTTCATCAAGGAAATCCAAGATAGACGGTGCATTCTCCACTGCCACCTTGTCTTCTTTCTCCTTAGAGTCCAAGACACGGAGAGGATTTTCCTCCAAGCGACGTTGGCTATCCTTAGACAAGGCCTCCTTGAGCGGTGTCAAATAGTCAATCAAGGCTTGACGATAAGCCGCACGGCTCTCAGGATTTCCAAGCGTATTAAGGTGCAATTTGACACCTTGGATGCCGATTTCTTTCAAGAAATGAGCTGCCATCGCGATGGTTTCCACATCGGTAGCTGGATTGCTAGAGCCAAAGCACTCAACACCAATCTGGTGGAACTGGCGCAAACGCCCTGCCTGTGGACGCTCATAGCGGAACATAGGGCCCATGTAGTAGAACTTACTTGGCTTTTGCACTTCTGGAGCGAAGAGTTTATTTTCCACATAAGAACGGACAACGGGCGCAGTTCCTTCTGGGCGAAGGGTAATATGGCGGTCACCCTTGTCATAGAAATCGTACATTTCCTTAGTTACGATATCCGTTGTGTCTCCGACAGAGCGGCTGATGACCTCGTAGTGCTCAAAAATAGGCGTGCGCACTTCTGCATAGTTATAGCGTTTGAAAATCTCACGGGCAAAGCCCTCAACGTACTGCCATTTAGCAGATTCAGCAGGTAAAATATCCTGCGTTCCTTTTGGTTTTTGTAATTTCATAGGGAATCCTCTTTAAACTTAATAGTCTTATTTTACCATAAATAGAGGGATTAAGACAGTATGAAAAAAATTAGGATTTATACTCAATGAAAATCAAAGAACAAACTAGGAAGTTAGCCGCAGGTTGCTCAAAACAATGTTTTGAGGTTGTGGATAGAACTGACGAAGTCAGTAACCATATCTACGGCAAGGCGACGTTGACGTGGTTTGAAGAGATTTTCGAAGAGTATTAGATATCATTTTTGAGATTAAGACCTGTCAAAAGAATAGCCAGCAAAGAAAGGACAACAAATAAAATCCAAGTCAACTGTATATTCCATACAGCTACAAGTGAAAAACAGGCTGTACCAAGAGGTACTGATAAGGTAAACAATAAACCCAAAAAATTACTGGTACGAGCTAGAACCTCTGGAGCTAGATTTTTCAGGAGCATGGCATTAATCTTTGGTGGAACTTTACCAGACACATACAGAGTTAAAAAGAGAAATAGCAAACCAAGCACGACTTGATTGAATAAGTTAGCCAGACCAACTAGACTGACTCCTAATGTCACCCACATCATCAATCTAGGCAAGGACTGCTTCCCAAAATAATCATTTCCCGTAAGGCTACTGATGATAATTGCTAATAAAACACAGACTTGCTCGATAAATAGTGCCTCTGTGTAAGAAAAATTCAAGAGAGAATGGCTCAAAAAGAAGACGTTATAGATGCTTCCTAGAGCGCCACCCATGGCATTGATAAGCAAGACAGCAAAGATCATGAAACCAAAGTTTTTCTGTCCACTTTTAAGAAAAACGAGGCGTAAATTTCGGTAAATTGTTAGGAACTGCTCTTTGATAGAAAGCTTCTCATTTTTTAGTGATTCACCATCAGCAGATGACATTGACAGACTCAATTTGCTTTTTCCTAAAAAGAGGATGACGGCTGATACTAGGAAGAAACAGGCATTGATTCCCGCAACGAGGGAAAAATTATTGACCGATAGCCCTAAGAGCCAGACTCCAAAAGCTTGACCACCAATAGCTGAAATATAGGTGATGAACTGGGAAAAAGAATAAGCCTCCATCAAATCCTCTTCAGCTACTTTTTCCTTAACGAGAGGCATGCGCAAACCACCAGCAAAATCACTGATGACATCACTAATGACATTGATTAAACACAGGCTAGAAAATGCAAAGAGACTAGCTTGCTGGACAACTAGGGCTGCTAGAAAAAATAAAACCGCCTGAAACAAACCGCTATAGGTCATCCATTTGACTTTGTCCCTCGTATAATCTGCTCGAATCCCTACAAAAACTGTAAAGAAAGTCGGAAGAATCATGACAATATTCGCCATAGCAACCGCAAACGAAGCTTGTGGCAAGGTCGATGCATAGACGATAAATACCAGGTTAAAAATTGAAGCACCAAAAGCATTGAAGAAGCGTGACAAAGTCAAAAGACGATAAGCTTGATTTCTAAACAATAGTTTCATAGGTAATCTCCCTTCTTGTTATAAGTTCAATATGAAGTATGACCATAGTATAGCACTTATGAATTAGCGAGAAATTTTTTTGAATATATGCAACACACAAAATAAGCAAAACAACGATAAAATCTCTTTGATAACCCGAGAGTAGTCAAGAGTTCTATCGCTTAAAATTTCAAATTATTTTCTTGGTTTGCAGATATTCAACAATCGGTCGTTTTTCTGTAGTATTCGGCAGATTTGTGACAGCCAAGCATCTCAAAAATACGGACAGCATCCTCCATCTTTTTCTGACCTTCCTTGACTCTGCCTTGCTTGCTATCAAGAAGACCTTCAGCCCACAAATAGACAATTCGGAAATAGGTCTCATTTTCCTTGTAGAAATGCTCTTTGATGACACGTTTAAAATAAGAGGCATTGGTAAATTCTTCACATTCAATGCTGGCTAAAAAACCATTCAATAGCATGGTGTGAAACAGGTTTCGATTACCAGACATTTCCATTAGAAAATCGGATTTGCGGACCATTTCTCGTACATATCTAGTAAAAAGAGCAACAGATAAGAATGGAGAACTGACCGAGAACAAATTGAGTTCATAAATTCCCCAAATCTCAGTAGAAAACAAGTAGTCATGAAGGACTTTTCCTTCCTCTGCTGTTAACTCCACCCTTTCATCCATGCTCTTCATATAAGACTTGATAATAATGGCATTTAGAATATGTTTCTGTTTGTTTTGAGAATGGGCATGCTTTTGATATTCCTTGCGATACAAATCCTCAAGAGGTGCTAGGTTCTTTAGATCCAAGACATCTAGGATTTCTTTTCTCAACTCAGAATCAGTATCATACTGAAAACCTCTCGCCAGAAAGAGGATTTCCTCTACACTGGCAGATATATTTTCTAGGGCAAATAGAAACTTTTCCACCGAAAGCTCACTCTGACCAGTTTCAAATCGGGACAACATAGACGGAGAAAATTGTCCCCCAGTTGCTTGTCTCAGCGAGATATTTCTTGACTCTCGTAATTGTCTAAAGACTTTTCCAATCTGCTCCATAGACTTCCCCTTAATTGAGTATTTTCTTCATTTTATCATATTTTTCAGAAAATTCATCAAAAACTTGCCAAATTGTCAGAATTATGAGAAAATAGAGGATATTTATCACGTGGAGGGACTGCTATGAGAGACGATATCAAAATCAATGACCGCGCTTTGGCCTTACAAGACCAAATTATCGAAAAACTAGAGAATGTTTTTGATACAGATGTGGAATTGGATGTTTACAATCTAGGACTGATTTATGAAATCAATCTGGATGAAACGGGGCTCTGTAAGATTGTCATGACCTTCACTGACACAGCCTGCGATTGTGCCGAAAGCTTGCCTATCGAAATCGTCGCAGGTCTGAAACAAATCGAGGGTATCGAAGATGTCAAGGTTGAAGTTACCTGGTCGCCTGCCTGGAAGATCACACGAATCAGTCGCTACGGCCGCATTGCCCTTGGACTACCACCTCGTTAAGCAGGCAAATCACTTTTGAAGATGAAAAGAAGCAAGCCGAAATTGGCTTGCTTTTTGATTTTATTTTTTACCTGACTTGTCCATATTCCAGAAGTCTGTCACGGCTCCGCGTGAAGCGGATGATACGATGTGGGCATATTTACCAAGAACACCACGGCTGTAGAGTGGTGGCAAGGTTGTTTCTGCCTTGCGTTTTTCAAGTTCTTCTTCGGATACGGCCATGGAAATTTCTTTGGTATCTTGGTCAACCGTAACGATATCACCTGTACGAAGGTAGGCAATTGGTCCACCATCCTGAGCTTCAGGAGCGATATGTCCAACAACCAGACCATAAGTACCACCAGAGAAACGGCCATCCGTCAAGAGGGCCACCTTATCTCCTTGACCTTTACCAACAATCATTGAAGAAAGTGACAGCATCTCAGGCATACCAGGACCACCTTTAGGTCCAACGAAACGGACAACGACTACATCGCCATCAACGATTTCATCTGTCAGAACGGCCTGAATCGCATCTTCTTCTGAGTCAAAGACCTTAGCTGGTCCAACGTGACGACGCACTTTCACACCTGATACTTTAGCAACCGCACCATCAGGGGCAAGGTTCCCGTTCAAGATGATAAGCGGACCGTCTGCACGTTTAGGATTTTCAAGCGGCATGATGACTTTTTGACCTGGTGTGAGGTCTGCAAAGTCAGCTAAGTTCTCAGCAACTGTCTTACCAGTACATGTGATGCGGTCTCCATGAAGGAATCCATTCGCCAAGAGATATCTCATAACCGCAGGCACACCACCGACTTCGTAGAGGTCTTGGAAGACATACTGACCAGATGGTTTCAAGTCGGCCAAGTGAGGAACGCGCTCTTGGATTGTATTGAAGTCCTCAAGTGACAAGTCAACATTTGCGGCATGGGCAATGGCAAGCAAGTGAAGAGTGGCATTTGTAGAACCACCGAGAGCCATGGTTACAGTGATAGCATCTTCAAAGGCTTCACGAGTCAAGATATCAGATGGTTTGAGACCAAGCTCCAACATCTTAACAACAGCACGTCCTGCTGCTTCGATGTCTTCTTTCTTATCAGCTGATTCAGCTGGGTGAGATGAAGAACCTGGCAAACTCATCCCTAGAACTTCGATAGCGGTCGCCATGGTATTAGCTGTATACATACCACCACAGCCACCAGGGCCAGGGCAGGCATTACATTCAAGACGTTTCACGTCCTCAGCCGTCATATCACCGTGGTTCCATTTTCCGATACCCTCAAAGACAGAAACCAAGTCAATGTCTTTGCCATCAAGATTTCCCGGTGCAATAGTTCCACCATAGGCGAAAATAGCTGGGATATCCATATTGGCAATAGCAATCATAGAACCAGGCATGTTCTTGTCACAGCCACCGATAGCGACAAAGGCATCGACGTTGTGACCACCCATCGCCGCCTCGATAGAGTCCGCAATGATATCACGAGATGTTAGAGAGAAACGCATACCAGGCGTTCCCATGGCAATCCCGTCCGCTACGGTAATGGTACCAAACTGTACAGGCCAAGCACCTGCCGATTTGACACCTTCTTTCGCCAATTTCCCAAAATCATGCAAGTGAATGTTACATGGCGTATTTTCCGCCCAAGTCGAAATCACTCCCACAATCGGTGTTTCAAAGTCCTTATCTGTCATACCAGTCGCACGAAGCATAGCACGGTTTGGTGATTTTACCATACTGTCATAAATGCTGCTGCGGTGACGTTTATCTAATTCAGTCATCTTATCCCTCCCATTTCAGTTTTTACTATTATAGCACATTTTAAAGGCAATGAACAGAAGAAAATTCTTGAATTTTCAGAAAATTTCGATTAATTTGGTTGATGACCTTTTAATTTTTTCATCTTTTTTTGTCAAGTAACTTTACTTTACAAAAAAAATGTGTTATCCTAGTATGGTTGATGAAAATCAGTAGATTGAATCGAATATAAATACCTAAAGGAGAAATCAAAATGGCAGTACCTGCACGTCGCACTTCAAAAGCGAAGAAAAACAAACGTCGTACACACTACAAAGTAACAGCTCCATCTGTTAACTTTGACGAAACTACTGGAGATTACTCACGTTCTCACCGTGTATCACTTAAAGGATACTACAAAGGACGTAAAATCGCTAAAGCTGCATCAGCTGAATAATAGAAGGGAGATACCATGCGCGTAAATATTACACTTGAACACAAAGAATCTGGTGAACGCTTGTACCTTACTTCTAAAAACAAACGTAACACTCCAGACCGTCTTCAATTGAAGAAATACTCACCAAAACTTCGCAAACACGTTGTGTTTACAGAAGTGAAATAGGGATTCACTACACGTCAATAGATGTGAGAAGCTTTGATTTTAAGCGATTCTTGAAATTTTAAATTTCACTACATTGCAATAAAAATCAACCGAATCACTACCTTTTTCACTACCTTTTTTTGAAATAAGAATATTGATTCGGACAATTAAAAGCAAGAGGAACTCCAATGCAAGTTGGGGTTCCTTTTCTGTATATATTTCAAATAACACCTCTATTTATTCTCAAAATTAGTTTAAATAGCGTAGTCTTTTAAACTAATTTTTTGAATCCAAAAAATCTTCCCACAAATGTAAGAAGATTTTTTCTTAATTACAATTTATACTCATAATTCAATTCATGAACTTCAATTTTTTCAATGTCGTATGAGTATCATTAGTCAGCAAACAATTGAACACCAAGGACACCTTGTTGTTTATAATTGACATCATTGTATCCGTCTCTCCAGAATTTTGAATAAGCAACGTCAAAGGCAAATTGGTTGTATTCATCTTTGATCATATTAGCATAGTGGTGTGGAGAATTTTTCCATTGTTCATACAGTTTCTCAGCAATGTATTTTTCGCTGAACGTTTTGTAGATGTTTGGACGTACTGAGTAGCGGGCTAGGTTTTCACCCATTGCGCTATCTTCAAATTCAGTACCTTCTTTAACGGTATACCATTTTGTACCTTTGTTGTCACGAACGTGTTTCAATGCTTGACCATCTTCTGTGTAGAAACGGATATCACCGTTTTCACGTACTTCGTTTGCACGAACTTTTGTGAGGGTGTAAAGAGGGTCAGACCATGTCAATTCATGGACACCAAGGCGTTTACGTTCAGCGTTCACCAATTCTAGGACTTTTAGACCAATGTTCTTATGATTGATATAAGTATCACCGTTTAGAGCATTGATTGTTTCGTCTGAAAGTGGTGCTGTATGCATTTGCGACACGTTCGGACGTGTTTTATCTTGAGTTTCGATGGTGTTTTCAAGATTTTGTTCAGCGCGTTTGTTGATTTCATCTTGACCGAGAGCCTGGATTTCATCAGCAGTTAACTTAACATCTTCTCTAAATGAAAGGATGTTTTCATCTGAAAGATGTTCGCTGAAACGGTACATACCTGTTTCACCAAATACTTTCTTGACTGGTTTTGTACCGATTGAAGTTACACCTTTGATAGCTTCAACTCGTGTTTCATTCACAAGTTTTGTACTTAGGACATTATCATGTTCGTCAAGAACGTCTTCATATGTTCTAGTGATGGAACCATCTTTTGGTTGAGTGACAATTTCAGTTTCGCCTTCATTTAGCTCAGAATTTGGAACGTTCATTGTTTCTGCTGGAATTTTGATAATTTCTTCTCTAGAAACTGTTTTGAGTTTGAATTCAGGAAGTGCTGGCTGAACTTCAGGTTCACCTTTTGACTCATGATATTCTGGCAACTCAGGTTGAACTAAAGCGTCACCTGTTTCAGCGTGGAATTCTGGAAGTTCAGGTTGTACTTCTGGTGTACCTTTTTCTGAATGGAACTCTGGCAACTCAGGTTGAACTAGAGGTTCACCTTTTTCTGAAACCACTGGAGCTTCTGGAACAGCGGGTTGTTCGACAGATGGTGTTGCAGGTACGATTGGAGTTGTAGGTTCTTCAGTAGGTACTGTAAGTTCAGGCAATTCAGGTTGTACTAGAGCTTCACCTTTTTCTGAAACCACTGGAGCTTCTGGAACAGCAGGTTGTTCGACAGATGGTGTTGCAG
>CAJNCI010000009.1 GCA_905221215.1 bacterium | reverse complement strand
ACCTTTTTCTGAAACCACTGGAGCTTCTGGAACAGCAGGTTGTTCGACAGATGGTGTTGCAGGTACGATTGGAGTTGTAGGTTCTTCAGTAGGTACTGTAAGTTCAGGCAATTCAGGTTGTACTAGAGCTTCACCTTTTTCTGAAACCACTGGAGCTTCTGGAACAGCAGGTTGTTCGACAGATGGTGTTGCAGGTACGATTGAAGTTGCAGGTTCTTCAGTAGGTACTGTAAGTTCAGGCTGTACTAGAGCTTCACCTTTTTCTGAAACCATAGGTGTTTCGGGAACAGTTGGTTGTTCAGTAGGTTGCACTTCATGTTTATACGCTTCACTGAAAATAAATTGTTTAACATGTTCAGATGTTTCTTTATGTACAGTATATTTAGCTGAATCAAATTCGCATTGTCTATTAACTATTCCATCTTCTTTGTTATAGTATGAATCTTTGTCTACATTATTTTTCAGAACATTTTCTTCTTTTTCTGATTTTTTATTAATATCTTTAGTTTTACTTTCAATCTGTTCTGTTTTTATAACTTCTTTTTGTTGTTGTGCTAAAATAGCTGCTGATGCAATTGTTAATACTGCTGTTGATAATAATAATCTTTTTAAAATTATTCTTTTCTTCATCATCTTCTCCTTTAATGACTGATAAAGTGAGCTTATTTTATAGTTTTACTACACTATTTTATCATTATAAAGTGTAATATTCAATACTTATATATTATATAAGTGTAATTTGTACTACTTATTATTTATAATTTTTATCTTTAAAATAATATTAGAAAAAGGTAAAACTATGAATCAAAACAACTTACAAACTTTCATTGCTAAAAGAATTAGATATTTGCGATTAAGCAAAGGAATTAGCCAAGAAAAACTTTCTGAAATGGCTGGCCTAGGCTCGAAACATATCCACAACATAGAAAATGAAAAATATAATTTTCAAATACAAACACTGAATAAAATACTTATAGCTCTTGAAGTAGATGAAAAATCATTTTTTAATTTTGATTTTCCAGAAAAGAGTAAAGAAATTGAAAATATTATCAATCAACTTGAACAAATACCAGAACCACAAAAAACAGATATAATTGATGCAATAGCAACTCTATTAAAGAACATAAACAACCGCTAAGAAAATTCTTAACGGTTATTTTTTTTACATATCTAATTTTTTCAAATCTACTGTCATTTCTTCAGTAGATAATATAGTTTCTTCTATTTTCTCTTCTGATTCTTTAAAATATTTTTCATCAAATTGAACAAAATCAAATCCATATTTGAATAAATTTTTCTTGTTCTTTCGATATCCTAATCGTTCATCTTGTTTTCTTTGAATCTTATCTAAACCATTTACGAATTTTGAAACTTGTTCAAGTATCATTCTTTGTTCTTCCTCTAAATAATGTTCTAATACTTGCCCCTTTTCTAGTACTACTTCGTTCAAGGAGTTCTTTTGTATAATACTTGTCCTATATTCTCTATAATCAGCATTCAAAAATAAATTTGAAGTCTGATAAACCTGAATCCCTAAAGAGTCTTCTGTTTTCTTGTTATCAAAGATAACATCTACATACACTCGTTCCGCAAAATCAATTATTCTATTATCTAATTTTTTCAAACAATAGTTTTCTTCTATAAAAAATTCTTTAAATAGTCTGTAAAATTTTTCTTCTACTTCTTTTTGATAAAGTCTTGAAATAACTTTAAATAAATTCTTATCAAAAATATCAAATGAAACAATACCATCAGATAAATCCGCTTCAATTTCTTTCTTCGCTAATTCACTTGAAAATAGTACAGACTCTTTTAAAACTTCAAGCACATTCGATTTCAATTGTTGCTCTCTATTTTTTCTGAAATCAGAAGCGCTGATAGATTCAAAAATAATTAAATAGAAAAGTGCTGGAAGCAATTTCTTCCAATTTTCTTCATCGCCCCACAACAATTCAGAAACACTTAAATTCATGTTTTTAGCAAGCAACTCTAAAACATTTTCAGACAAATGAGTTCGACTATCTTTCATTAATCGACTCATTTTTTGTTTAGCTGTGTCTTTGTTTCCGCCGTAATATGCAAACATATCAGATACTTCTCCAATTCTTTCATCATGCAAAAACATATACCAATAATATTTTAGTCCTTTTTGCAATTGTTCATCTTTGAAATTTTTAATCTTCTCAGGTACTGCATCAATCGTTGCACGTTTGACAAATTCTACTGTGTTTTTAAACATCTAATGTCCTACTTTCATTTGTTTTATAGTTAGAGTATAACATAAAACATTGTATGTTACAACTAATTTTATATTTTATTTTCAAATCTTTATCATACAACTATTTCTTTCTTTATATATACTAGTTTACGTTACATAATTATAATAGTTGTATATAAACTATTTATTTTACAGTCTATTTTATTTCAACCGAATACAATTTGATTTTTGCTATACTGGTCTTGTAATGATGAATCACTTAATTTCATTTTATGTTACATGATTAAAATGGTTGTATGGGAATGTTTTAAAATATTTGTTTTTTTGCTCAATCGACAGTCAATTTTAATCGTGATACACTTGAAATGTAAATTAAGAACGTTCAAATATTTACAAGAAAGATTCAACAGAAAGAACTAGCTTCAAGCTAGTAAAGGTTATACCAATGTCACAGGTTAATGACAAATTATTGCAAACAGGATTGTTTGGAAGCAATTCAAAACAATCAGAAGGTTCAATTGTAAATGACCGTCGCACTGCCCCAGTTCTCAGCAACATTTCTACATGCGTCGCAGTAAGTGTTACTGAGCCAAAACCTTACTTTCCGATTGTGGGATTTGAGAAAAATCAAAATGGTAAAAACGCCCCTGTATTCTCAGACAAATCAATTGGTTATGAAGTATTTTTATCAATGCCCAAAGATGATGGCTCGGTTAAATTGATTAGTCTTGTTGTTCCAACCCTTGAAATTGCAAACAAGATTCAGTTCAGATATTTATATCAGTTAGTCAACCCAAGGGGACGTTACAAATATAAAAGTTTCGATGTCATCGAAGTCTGGGCAGAAGATGTTAATGAAGTTAGATTGAAGTAGTGAGGAAATAGATATGAAAGATATTTCTAAAGAATTAGATGATTTAACAGCGTTTGTTCTTCCTCTAGAACTTCGAAAGATTTTAGCAACATACATGCGTTCTGAGGTTCAAGGACGAGTTTCATCTTTCGTGAATTTGAGTTTGGTTTACTCAGATGGACGTTACACTGATTTTATTCGCTCGTATATGTATTTTGAACTCATGCGTCGAAAAATGTTAACAGAAATGCAAGAGATATGTAGGTATTTATGATTAGATACAGATTAAATGAAAATACAGGTCATTTAAGTCCAGCTTTTCCCAAGATTGTAACTCTACTCCAAATTTTTGGAGTTGGGTTACTATCGATTGGGATTGTTGTTAGATGGTTAGTATTTAAAGGAACAGAGATTGGGATTTTTAGAAGTGAAGCACAGCTTGGATTTCATTTAGAACTTATTGGAGTAGCTGTCTTGCTTTTGGTTAATCTTGTTTTATTGGTTCGATTTGTTTTGAGGCTATCAAAAATCGGGTCAGTATCTTTATACTATCAATTAAGATTGATAGAACGACAAACACACAAAGCATTGTTAGATTCAGCAACTGCGAATCGCAAAGTTGGTAGCAAATTCATAGATGTTAGTAAAGCGCATGCGGACTTCTTGAAGTCAAGCAGGCGCATCACAGTTAAAATCAAAAAATTAGCTGACCAGACTACGGACGATTTAGAAAAGTTTGCGGAAATGTTATCAGCTTGTTTAGTGGGTAAAAATCGTTCACTCATTGTTTTAGATTATTGGTTAAGTGAAGATAATACAGAGTTCATTTACTTATTAGATGATATTGTAGAAGCAAAAGCAAGACAGTTCACACCACTAAGGATAACTGAATTAAGACCAGTCAATGATTTTGAAATAACAGTTGAAAAAGGCTTGACATTCTCAATGCTAAAAAATTGCCATGCATTAATTGTTGGCAATACATCCAGTTCTAAAACAACTTTCCTGAAATCGTTACTCACGCAAGTTTTTATGTTTGATTCAGAAGTTGATTTAACAATCTTAGATGTAAAATCGGAGTTTAGTTCATGGGACTTTCTTCCAAAAGGTGTGATTTTATCAGATAGTGAAGAGATTTTAGCATATTTTGAAGAATTGTTGGAATTAGTTATTAAACGTGAAAAAGAAATTGCAAAATTGTCAGCACGTGATGACATTACTGGCGCAACTTTTGTGAATTTCGGTAAAGAGATGAAAATGAAGTTGTGTGTTATCGAAGAGTATTCAGCTATGTTGTCAAGTATAACTGATACTAAAATGAGAAAAAGGGTTCAAGATTTGGTCTTGTCTATTGTTTCGCGTTCTCGCTCGAGTGGTGTCTACATGTGTATCTGCATGCAACAACCACGAGCAGAGCTTTTGAGTACAGCGGTACGAGATAATTTAGGTGTTCGTATCTGTCTATCAAACGGCGCTATAACTGACGAATTAGCTCGAATGGTCTTTGGAGAAACAGATAATATTGATAATCATGCGCCCAGGTTCTCAGGCTATATCATGACTAGTGATGGACAGTTCAGCAAACCCAGAAAATTTTGGAATATCAATCTACATGAGCACGGATTGGAAAAGATTAGTACATTTAAACGAGCATTTTTATACGGTCAACGATTAAGAAAAAATCGTAAATAATGAGGTACTGGCATTCATGGGGGTCTAGTAATGACCCCCATCCCACCCCCTGTGGGTTAACTATAAAATAATTAAAAGGAGTTATGTTATATGATTCAATGTGACGTTGATGAAATTTCATTCGTATTTTTACCAGATTTTAATGAAATGATGTCTAATTATGAAGCATTTGCTTCTAATATCTGTTTAAAAATTGATGAATTATTGGAATTAGAAAAGTACACAGTTAATTTCAAGTTAAATGAAAAAGGATTTGCAGGCTACAATTATATTATTAATTTTGATGAATTTGAAATCTTGTTATGTTTTAACACTGACAGCCCAAGGATGGGAATTTTTCTCAAATTCTCGGGTCAAGGTTTAAAACACTATATGAAACGACGTGAAGAAGATAATCAAAAAATTTCGTATCGTCAATTAGTCCAAAAATTTTTTGAATTAGAAAATTATTTTAGTGGTAGTTGTAGAGTTTCAAAAATTGATTTTGCGATTGATTTTAAGGATGAAGGTTTGAAAGTGAATCAGATTCATCAGGAGTTAAAAAAGTCAACAATAAAATCAAAATACATTGACAGTTTTACAAATACAATTAAATTGAGAAAAAATCAGTCAAATATCAGTACGTTCAATACAAACAATAGAGTAGAAACAATTTATATTGGTAGCAAAGCAAACAAGGGAAATTCTCTACTTCTGCGCATCTATGATAAAAAACTGGAACAGGAGAAAAAGAAAGGTATCTATTATGACGAAGCCCTAAAATGTCAAGATTGGGTGCGATTTGAAATGTCAATCAGACAAGCTTACGCTAACCAAACTGGTTTAGATATTTTAAAATGTCGGAATGATAAAGAGTTGTCAAGCCTCATTTTTCAACGATTTACGGACAAATATTTATTTTTCAAAAATGATGAATTATGGGATATTTCAAAGGTTATGTTGGAATATGTTTCAACCGATTTTGATTTATTGAGGTCAAAACCAAGAAGAAAAAATGATTTATTATCTACCTATATTTACTTATTGAAAAACAGCGGTTTAGAATCGTTTCTATACAAGATTGATAAAATTTACGGTAAAGAATCAATTCAGGAATTTTTCAAGCATGTTTTGATTCATTTCAAAACAAAGTACAAACCCTCGCCAGACACAATTATTTTTCTAAATAATAAAAAAGATGAACTAAAGAAAGAAAAAGAGCCGTGGCATATATTCAAGTAAGAGAACGAGAGGAAATTTATATGACGGATATGACGAAATTAAACCAAATTGAAAACCTACTACATACACTCATTACTATCCTGCAACAAAAATTGCAAAGCAATGATTTTTGTGGGATAGTCACACAAAAAGAACTACTTAAAATCTTACAGATTTCTCCTAATACTTTAAAATCATGGGAAAATAGAGGGTTAAAGCGTCTTGAACCCCCAATTGAAGGAACACGTACTGTTTTTTACAAGATGGAAGACGTCATTGAATTTTTGACTATTTAAATTTAAGTATGTTAGAATAGAATTATCAAATAAAGAATGTGAGGGTCCTATTCTAGCCTTTTAATTGTCCGAAAACAGAGGCTATATGAGTAAAGAAATCATTCAACACAACAATAAAAAGATAACAAAAATCACAAAACAAAATGGCGTAATCAGTTATTCACTTAAAGGTGTTTACATTGGAACTGATGTAAAGACTGGTAAACGCATCACAAAAACTATCACTGCTAAGACATTGAAATCTTTGGATAGAAAAATTGTTGAAGCTAAAATTGAATTTGAAAAAGCTGGCTCTACCCTTAAAGAAACTATCAAAATTGATAACTTTGAAAGTCTAGCTGAGGTATGGTTTAGCAACTTCAAAACTTGGGTGTCTTCACAAAATACTATCAACCGAGTGAGGGGGTATCTTGATACCTATATCATTCCTCATTTTGGGGATTATAAACCTTGTCAAATTGAACCTGCTGATGTTCAACTTTGGGTAAATAAGCTAGCTAGAAAAGCAAAGAAATCTGTTGATTCCGGTGTAAAACGTGCCCCGAAAGGTAGTGCAAAAGATTTTGGTGCAATGGCTCACAAAGTCAGTGATATTTTTGATTTTGGCATTACAAACTGTGGGCTGACCACTAATCCAGCTAAATCAATCAAGATTCCACCTAAACCAAAAGCAAACAAAGAGCGTATCATGGTACTCCATGATGATAATCTGAAACATTGGTTATTTTACCTTGAGACCTTGCCCAATACCAGAGCAAATAGACGCTTTAAGGTCATTTGTAACACGCTATTAGCGTCTGCATTACGAATCAATGAGTTGCTAGCGTTAGAAATTACTGACCTTGATTTTGAAACTAATGAAATTCTTGTCAGTAAAACATTAATGTGGAAAAGTGCAAATAAAAAACTAGGTATCAAAGGGGAAATGGTTTGTAAGAAAACTCCTAAAACGGATTCTGGGAATCGTAGGGTTGCAGTTTCACTTTCAATCATGGAAAGTCTCAAAGAGTTTCACGAGGAAATGACTGGCTATTTTGAAAAGCATAGTCTACCAAAATCTTCACTTATCTTCCCAACTATCTATGGCAACTATATGTGTGATAGAAATGAACGTGCAACCCTTAAAAAGCGATTAGTGGCTCTTGGTTTACCTGACTATGGTTTCCATCTTTTCCGCCATACACACGCTTCTATGATGTTAAATGCTGGTATGAACTGGAAAGAGCTACAACATAGAATGGGACACAAGTCCATATCAACAACTATGGATACATATGCTGAATTAGCTCCTAAAAAGAAGTTTGAAGCAGTGGATATTTTCCTAAATAAAATGGAAGAGCTGGCAAGTTGATTCCATCACTACCTTTTTCACTACCTTTAGACTTAAAGCTCTACAATCCTTGATAATATAGGGGATATAGGTCAATTATTTAACCCTTACAGAAGTTAAGTAAGTATTCAATACGAATCAATACAGAAAAAAACGCATTCAAGCGTTTTTTTCTTTTTATCAACTTCCTTATATTTCAATTCAAACTCTACTTATCCTACAATCTTTTTTGTAAAACTGATTTGATTCAGGTAATTTTAGGACTCTACTGCACTCGAGTTAGCCTATGGCATCATTTTTCACCTGTATTATACATGATGTATAAAATAATTTTTTCATCATTTAACCTGTAAAATGGGGATTGGTGACACGGGTTCTAATTTAAGTGAAATGGATTCAAGACACAAACACACTCTGAGGAAATATAGAAACAAAAGCTTGAAATATTAGGTGTTATATGTTAGAATGAACTTACAATGTGAGTAAAGTTACAGCATATGTAACTAAAAAAGCCCCATCGTGCCACCGATGGGGTTTTTTGCTACCCTCTAAAAGGGTTAACCATTACTTTTTACGTTTCTTAAGCCATAACTTGAAAAGCTCAGATAACACGTTAATAAGTAACGGAGCTAGAAACACTGTGAGTAAAGTTTCTAACATATGTAACACCTCCCTTCCTTAAAGTGAGGGGGCCAAAATATTATATCATACCAGATTTATATCATCAACATCACATAATTCTTGGAATAGATAGACTTAGATACACAAATAACCTTACTAGCAAATCTCTAAACAAACCCAGAAATCAACGTTTTAAGACAAAGCAAAAAGCCCACTGTTGTAGGCTTTTTGTAAGATATTTCTTAAAATTAAAGCATTTTGTTGTAGAATTCAACGACAAGTGCTTCGTTGATTTCTGGGTTGATTTCGTCGCGTTCTGGCAAGCGAGTCAATGAACCTTCCAATTTTTCAGCGTCGAATGATACGAATGCTGGACGTCCAAGAGTAGCTTCTACTGCTTCAAGGATAGCTGGAACTTTCAATGATTTTTCACGAACTGAAATCACTTGACCTGGAGTTACGCGGTATGATGGGATATCAACGCGTTTTCCGTCAACAAGGATGTGACCGTGGTTTACGAATTGACGAGCTTGACGACGAGTAGTCGCAAGACCAAGACGGTAAACAACGTTATCCAAACGACGTTCCAAAAGAAGCATGAAGTTGAAACCTAGGATTCCGCCTTTGATTTTTGTAGCTTGTACGAACAAGTTACGGAATTGTTTTTCACCTACACCGTAAGTGAAACGAAGTTTTTGTTTTTCAGCCAATTGCAAACCGTATTCTGACAATTTAGAACGGTTGTTTGGTCCGTGTTGTCCTGGTACGTAGTTACGACGTGCCAATTCTTTACCTGTACCTGTAAGTGAAAGGCCAAGGCGACGAGCTTGTTTCCAAGATGGTCCTGTATAACGTGACATGTGAATGTCCTCCTGATATAAATAATATTTCGGTGGAAATAGTCACTTAGAAAGCCCTGATTCGTGCAGATGCCCTTCGCCTAAACAGCCAAGGTTACTTATCATAAGACACCTGTTGACGAGCTTCATGCTTTCCTGCTGATATTTCACACAAAATCCATTCTACCATGAATAGCTGGATTTGTAAAGGGGTTTTAAGCTTTATTTTGGTTAAGAAGGAGGGTAAAGGTGCTTCCGAGGCCGTACTGGCTAGTAACTGTGATTTCTCCACCCAATTGATGGGCCAATTCACGCGCAATTGCAAGGCCTAAGCCATGACCACCTGTTTTCATATTGCGCGAAGTTTCGACACGATAAAGGCGTTTGAAAATATTCTCCAAATCCTCTGGGGCAATTCCCTGCCCCTCATCGGTCACACTGATTGAAAGCTGGTTCTTCTCCAGCTTAGCTACCACCTCCAGCTTGGTTCCTGGAGCCGAGTATTTAAAAGCGTTATTGACCAGATTTACCAAGATACGAGAAAGTTTGGCATAATCTCCTTCAATTCGGGCAGACTCAGGAATTACCTGCAAGTGGACATCTCGCTCCTCCTGCTCAATCAAGAACTGAAATTCACTCATGCACTCAATCAAGAGCTGATCCAGAAAAATGCTGTCTTTACTAGTCGTCTCCGCCTGATTTTTAGCTGTGTTTAGGGTCAAAAAATTCAATTCTTCAACCAGTTTATTGAGTCTTTCGGTCTGGCGTCCAATGGTTGCTAGATAGTGCTCCTGTTCTCCTTCCTTGATAACCCCATCCAAAATCCCTTCTACCGTCGCTTGGATCGAAGTGATGGGGGTCTTGATATCATGCGACAGCTGAGCAATCATCAAGCCCTTTTCTCGTTCGCTTTCTTCCAAGGAATCAAAGGTTGCCTGCAAATCATGGGACATTTCATTGAAGGCTTGCCCTAATTGCTGAAATTCTGCAGGCCCTTGAACCTCTAAATTTGCAGGAAAATCCTTGTCCGCTACTCGCTTGGCATGTTCCTTAAGTTTGGCCAATGATGTAAAGACAGGCGATAGGAGAAAGAGACTAATCCCTGCACCGATAAAACTTGCGATTAAAGTCATGCCAATCAGGAAATAAATTTCTCTTTGCTCAATTAACATGCGCTGGATAGCCCAAAAAACCACGATAATCGTTAGGAGTGTTGAAATGATATACCCCACTAAAATATAACTTTTTAATTTCATTAACTACCTCGTGCTTTCTCAATTTTGTAGCCCAAGCCCCAGACGGTTTTGATGGTGGGCGTTGCTGCACTGGCATGTTTAGCCAACTCCTGTCGAAGAGCATGAATATGAACATTCAAGGTATTGGTATCATCCACATAATCTTCTTGCCAGACCTTTTCATAGAGATCTGTCTTAGAGAAAACGCGCTCTGGATTGCTAGCTAAAAGCCATAGAAGTTCGAAGGATTTGACTGTCAAATCAAGCGCCACATCTCCAACTTGGACCTCATGGCTACCGTGATTCATCCGTAAATCCCCAAGGCTGACGACTTCTGTCTCACCTCCACGATTAAGGCGACGCAAGATATTATGAACACGCAAAACCAGTTCACGAGGGCTAAAGGGCTTGGCAATAAAGTCATCTGCCCCTAAGCTCAGGCCATAAATCTTGTCCTGCTCGCTAGTCTTAGCCGTAATAAAGAGAAAAGGCTGATCTGGAGATTGATACTGGACCTCACTAATCAAATCATAACCATCCATCCGAGGCATCATGATATCTGTAATAATCAAATCAATCGGTTTTCGCTTGAAAATTTCTAAAGCCTCTACTCCATCTTGAGCCACCAAAACCTGATACCCTGCTTGAACCAGATAGCGTTGATGAATATCTGTGATTTCTACCTCGTCGTCAACGAGTAAAATTGTCTTTCCCATCTGTCTCTCCTTTGAAAAAAACAGTGCTATACCACAATAGTATAACACTATTTTAATCTCTTTACGAACATTCTAATCGATATCTGGATTTTTCAAATCCTAGATAGAAAGTCTGTAGCTAGACTAGTCATTTTCCTCTTTTTTAGCTTTCAAACCGAGGCCACCTAGCAGTCCAGCCAAGGCAAGTCCAAAGAATCCAAGAGTAGCCATTGAGGTTTGGGCTTCACCAGTATATGGAAGCATGTCTTTTTGGTCTTTCATTTGATCAGCCATCATTGGACTTGACACCTTGTTATTAGATGCTACCTTGCCTTCATCAGACATTTTGCTTGGGGTTGCTGGAGCTTGGTCTTGCTTCATGCTTGGTGTTTCCATAGGCTGGCTAGCATTCATGGTTTTGTCCTGCTCTTTGTTAGGCATCATCTTATCCTGGCTAGCAGCTGGCATTTGAGATTTCATCTCATCTTGATGAGCACTTGGCATTTGAGCGTTCATCTTAGACGCATCTTGATGACTATTCATCATTGGAGCCGGCATAGCTGAACCATTAGAAGATGGGACGAAGCCTGACTGCATCGGAGTAAGAGACTGATGTCCATTCAAGTTCACTGTCAAATCCTTAGTCGCTACAAGGTTGCTCAAGTCCGCCTTGCCGTCTTTAGCTCCGTACACTTTGATAGTTGCCTTGTAGCTTTGAGTGCCGTTTTGTTTCAAGAGGTCAAGAAGCTCTTTATCTGATTTGCCTTGAGTACCTGCCAAGTCTACTTCATAGAAGTAGAGGCCTTTCCCCAATTTCTCTACTGGTGGAAGGGCGGGATTTTTAGCTGAACCGTTGTCTGACCATGGAGCCTTGTCAGATGCTTTCAAAATCAAACGAGTCAACATACCGTCTCCAGCGAAGAATTCATATGGAATGACTTGATTAACACCAGCTGTGAATGGGCCAGGGAAGTTGGCTTTATCCAAGTATGTAGCTGGAACGTCTACTGTGTCTTTAGTATTGTCAGCCACACCTTTTTGCACTTCAGCTGGGGTAGTCAAACCATTCAAGTTGACATCCAAATCCTTAGTAGCTACGAGATTGTTCAAATCGGCCTTGCCATCTTTTGCACCGTACACTTTGATAGTTGCCTTGTAACTTTGAGTGCCATTTTGTTTCAACAAATCAAGTAGCTCTTTGTCAGATTTGCCTTGGGTACCTGCCAAGTCTACTTCATAGAAGTAGAGGCCTTTCCCCAATTTCTCTACTGGTGGAAGAGCTGGATTTTTAGCTGAGCCGTTGTCTGACCATGGAGCCTTGTCTGAGGCTTTCAAGATAAGGCGAGTCAACATACCGTCACCGGCGAAGAATTCATATGGAATGACTTGGTTAACACCGGCTGTGAATGGACCTGGGAAGTTAGCTTTGTCCAAGTAAGAAGCTGGGACATCCACTGTATCTTTAGTATTATCGGCTACACCTTTTTGCACTTCAGCTGGGGTAGTCAAACCATTCAAGTTGACATCCAAATCCTTAGTAGCTACGAGATTGTTCAAATCGGCCTTGCCATCTTTTGCACCGTACACTTTGATAGTTGCCTTGTAACTTTGAGTGCCATTTTGTTTCAAGAGATCAAGCAAATCTTTGTCTGATTTACCTTGAGTTCCTGCCAAATCTACTTCATAGAAGTAAAGGCCTTTGCCCAATTTTTCTACTGGTGGGAGAGCTGGATTTTTAGCTGAACCGTTGTCTGACCATGGAGCCTTGTCTGAGGCTTTCAAAATCAAACGAGTCAACATACCGTCACCGGCGAAGAATTCATATGGGATGACTTGGTTGACACCGGCTGTGAATGGGCCAGGGAAGTTGGCTTTATCAAGGTAGCTAGCCGGAACATCTACTGTGTCCTTGGTATTGTCGGCTACACCTTTTTGCACTTCAGCTGGTGTAGTTGCTGGTTGAGCTTCATTTGCTTCACGGTCTTGTCCAGAAACTGCAGGCGCAGGATTTGTCGCAGGTTTAACCGCATCTTCTGTTTCTTTCTTAGACTCTGGTTTTGCTTGCACTTCTTCTTTTGGTGCTACTACTTGGTCTTTAGCAGCCACATCCGCTTTCTCTGGAGAGTTTGTAGTATCCAAGCTTGCTTTAGGTGCTGAGTCTGCCTGTTCTGAGGGAAGAGCTGTATCGACTGCTTCTTTGAGAAGTTCTGCTGGTAAGTCGCTCTTTGCACTCACCGAAGTAGCGTCTGGTACGACTTGAGCAGGGGTTGGATTGACCACATCGGCACGCACAGAACTTGGTTGGCCAACTAGGACAAAGAAGCCACTAGCCACAACAACCGAGGCAACACCGACACTGAGACGGCGAATAGACCAACGAGTATATCTTTGATTTGGATTGAATTTCATAGGATTCTCCTTAGAGTTTTTCTTTATTTGATGACTCTAGTATAATCTCCTAAAATTAAAAAGGATTAAGAAAAAGTTAAAATTTTTCTTAAATCCCTCTTATAAAATACTTATATTAATTAAATCCATAAACAGATTTGGTGATTTGATAGACGACATTGGAAAGTTTGCGAGCTGGCAAGACGGAGTGTTTGGTCAAACGACTCAACATGGTCTTGCGAATAGCCTGAAAGACCTCTGGATTTTCCTGTTGAATATAGGTCCACAGCTCCCGTTTTTTGGCCAGATGCTCTGCTGTGCCTGCTCGGTTGAGCAGGGCACTAGAAATAACCGTCGTGATTTCAATGTGATTCAGTAGATATTCTCTCATTTTGGGATGGCTTACTTTGGACAAATCAAGCTGGTCTACCAAGAGTCGATTGACCTTGAGTTGCTGGTCAATGCGTTTAATCATCACTTGCTCATTGACAGACTGATCCTCACGCCCAATCAAATAACGATAGAAATCAACAGGCAGATAGTACATGGTCTTGACCTGCTGAAGGGGGGTAAAGACAAAGAGATTATCGACATAAAAAGTATGCTCAGGCAATTGGAACTGGCTCGCTCGCAACAAATCTGTCCGGTAAATTAGCGAGTGCATCATGATATACTGTCCTTTTGAGAAATTTCCGACCTGGTCCCAGCCAAAAATCTGCTGGACAGGCAAAACTGACTCATAACTCATACTCTTCTTACGAGACTGACCTTCCTTTTCATAGACAAAATTGGTCACAAAGGCGTCCACCTCTTGCCCTTCACTCTCTAGTTCTTGCAAGGTTTCCAAAATTTTCAGATAGGCACGGGGATCCACCCAGTCATCACTATCAACCACTTTAAAATAGCGCCCAGAAGCCTCTGCCAAGCCACGATTGACAGCACCGCCATGGCCCTTATTTTCCTGATAAATAGCTCTCACAATGTTAGAATACTTGCTGGCTAAATGCTCAGCGATTTCCTGAGTCTGGTCCTGAGACCCGTCATTGATAATCAAAATCTCAACTTGCTCACCACCAATCACTAGCGACTCCACACAGTAATGAAGATAGGCTGCGGCATTATAGCTAGGAATGGCGATAGACAATAACTTCATAATCTACTCCTTTAAGGGACTGATTTTTTCTTATACTCTTCGAAAATCTCTTCAAATCGCGTCAACGTCGCCTTGCCGTAGATATGGTTACTGACTTCGTAAGTTCTATCCACAACCTCAAAACGGTGTTGTGAGCAGCCTGCGGCTAGTTTCCTAGTTTGCTCTTTGATTTTCATTGAGTATTACTCTCTCTTGTCACTTCTTTCTATTCTACCATAAAGTCCAGTTTTTGAAGGACTTTTACTGGAATACAAGGGTTTCTGACTCTATTTCCTATCTTGGACATCAAAAAAGAGGGGATTCCCCTCCTTACGAATTTAATTCTGCTAAGTCGTCTAGATACTGGTTATTAATGACTGCCAAGATATAAGCATCTGCTTTCAAGAGATCATTGGGACCAAACTGGACATCCAGTGGTGAATTTTCTTGTTCACGAAATCCTAGAACATTGAGGTTGTATTTACCACGTAGATCCAGCTGGCTCAGACTTTGACCTGCCCAAACACTAGGAATTTTCATCTCTACGATAGACACATTTTTATCCAGCTGAAAGACATCAACATTGTTATGAAAGAGAATGGTCTGCGCTAGAGACTGGCCCATTTCATACTCAGGTGAAATCACCGAGTCAGCACCGATTTTTTCTAGCACCTTCTTAGCTGTCTGGCTTTTGACCTTGGCAATAACCCTCGGCACACCCAAGCTCTTACAATGCATAACTGCAAGCACACTCGACTCCAGATTTTCCCCTGTTGCGACGACAACTGTATCACAGGTATCAATTCCTGCAGTTCTGAGGAGTTCCTCGTCTGTGATATCGCCAACTACTCCACGCGCCAAAACAGGCTCAAATTGATTGATACGCTCGGCGTGGTCATCAATGGCAATAATATTCATATCTTGCTTGGCGAGGGCCGTCAGGACACTACTCCCAAAAATCCCCAAACCTAAAATTCCAATCGTACGATCTGACATCGTTCTTCCTTTCTTATCCAATACTAATATCTGCTTTCATATACTGAATCAAATCTTTCTTATCAGGCTGGTAATCCGCTAGACTAACCAGCAAGGTCAAGGGACCGATACGGCCGATAAACATAAGCAACATGACAATGCTGAGGGCTAGCTTGCCCAATTCTGGTGTCAAATTTGCCGTGACCCCAACTGTCGCAAGGGCTGAAATAGTCTCAAACATGAGGTAGATAAAACGCGGCGTTCCTTCTGCCGTAATTCCCAGCAACATCAAGCCCAACAAGAAGGTCATCAAAAAGATAATGAAGACACTAAAGGATTTTTGGACTGTTCGAGCCTCAATAGTTCTCTGCGCAACATTGGCATGAGGCAAGCCCAGCAATTCACTGCGCGCAAAGACCAACAAGACGAAGAAGGTCGTAATCTTGAGACCCCCAGCCGTCCCTCCAGGTGCTCCACCCAGAAACATCTGCAGGATATAGATAAACAAGGTCACAGGCCGTGCTTGGGTGTAGTCAATAGAGGCAAAACCAGCTGTTCTCATGCTGACGGTTTGGAAAAAGCTAACCAGCACTTTCTCTGGGACACTGAGATTGCCAATGGTCCCTGGATTGTGCCACTCCGTAAAGAGTGTGGATACTGTCCCAAACAGCAAAATCCCTGCAGTTAAGAAGAGGACCAGCTTGGTATGGAAACGCAGACGACGTTTTTTCTTCTTGCCTAGCTGGGTTGCTAAGTCAAACCAGACCATAAAGCCCAGACCACCCGTGATAATCAAACCAGCAATGACCAGATTGATCAATGGATCTGTCTGGAAATTCACTAAACTGCTACTGCCGAAATTATCAAAACCAGCATTACAAAAGGCTGAAATGGCTAAAAAGATAGAGGTAAAAATGCCCCGTCCCCAGCCGAACTCAGGAATAAAACGGAAACTTAACAGGAAGGCACCCAAGCCCTCTACAAGAAAAGTCGTCAAAAAGATGGACCGCATAAAGGCCTTCAGTGACCGAGTCTCCCCGTAACTAAAGCTCTCTTGAATAGTTTCACGACTGCGAAGACTGAGCTTTTGCTTCCCCTGAATATAAAAGACCCCGATAAAGGTCATGAGCCCCAGACCACCAATCTGGATCAAGAGCATACAAATCAGCTGACCCCAGACATTATAGGTGGTAGCCACTGGTTGCGTAAAAAGCCCAGTCACACAGACCATGGAAACCGTCGTAAAGAGATGGTCAAAATAAGTCGCCTGCGAACCACTAGCCTGAACAAAAGGCAAACTCAAAAGTAGAGAACCTATAAAAATAACTCCAGCGAAACTTAAGAAAATCCGACGAGCTGGCGACAGTCCGCCAAAGACCCTTTCAAGTTTTTTCACAAATAATTTGAATAACATACATCCATTGTACCATAAAAAGAAGGATAGGAGTTAGATATGAAAGGCTATCTCAAGGCAGAGTTCCAAGGCCTTCTCGAAAGCTTCTGAACCCCAGTCACGACTGTCGTACTGGTCCAAGTCGGCTAGAGAGTCCGCTGTAAACAACAACTCTCCCCAGAGAACCCCGCGCAGTTGAGCTACTGCCGCAAGTGCAGCACACTCCATCTCCACAACAGCACAACCTTCCTCCTTGCGATAAGCCACCTTTTCAGCCGTTTCTCGGTAAAAACCATCTGTTGACCAGGTCATGACTTCTTCATAGGGAATCCCTCTGACTTCCAAAACTTGCTCAATGGTAGAAATAGCCTCTGGCTGAATTTCCATATAACGAGAAGGCGCCACATAATGGTAACTGGCTCCCTCATCTCGTAGAGCACGAACTGGGACTAGAAAGGCATTCTCCTCTATATCAGCTAGCACACCACAGGTACCAGTGGAAATGATTTGCTCCACACCATAGCCAATCAACCAATCCATAAACTGGGCTGCTGGGGCAGAACCAACAGGAGCCTGAGCCAGACAAATTTCCTCGCCCTTGTAGTTGATGACATAGACTGGATAGGTCTTGGTGGCAGAAACGAATTCGCCCACACAGTCCGCCCCTACTTCCCTCGCATAACGGTCAATCTCCTCACCTAAAAATGCATAGATGCACTTCTTTGGTAACTTTAAATCCAAGCCTTCATGATTCGGCATAATGACTGCCTCAGGATTATCATCAAACTCTAAAATAGGAATCGCATGTTTCTGAATCATAACCCACCTCCTCTGATTTTGTACTATTGTATCAAAAGCTGACGGAGTGTCAAGGAGGGGACTGATGAACTGAGGAACTTTTGGTCTCTTTTTGCATATTGCTAACAGGCTTGCTTCACGATATGATAGAAGCATTTTATACTCTTCGAAAATCTCTTCAAACCGCGTCAACTCTATCTGCAACCTCAAAACAGTGTTTTGAGCAGCCTGCGGCTAGTTTCCTAGTTTGCTCTTTGATTTTCATTGAGTATAAGTAAACAAAAACGGGTGACTGAACAATTTAGCCTTGAAAGCTACGATTGCAAAATCACTCGTAAAATATGAATCTGTCACCCATATAAAAAGATAGCCATTCTAATCGAATGCTATCCTTTTTTGTTTATCCTCGTTTATCTGGGGCTGGACCGTCAGGACCACCATTTCCTTGAGGTCCCCCACCAGGTCCACCTCCTCCAGGCATAGAATTGACAATATCTGTTTGTTTTTCGCCGTTTATGTATATATCACCACCTGTGTAGGTTGCTGTTCCATCAAAGTCAAAGCCTGATTGTCCTATCAATTTAATGGTTCCGCCTGTGACCGTGATATTCCCGTTTGAATCAATCGGATCTGTGTCCCCTTGACCGACTTCTACAGTTAGATTTCCACCTGTCATGGTAAAGTAAATATCGCTTTGCTGAGCATTTTTATTAGCTGCATTGACCCCATCATCTGTCGCATAGACATTGATATCACCACCATTGATCGTAATGCCTTTCCCTTCAATTCCTTCTGTGGAATTCTTGACGGTGTAAGTACCGCTATCAATCACTAGGTTACCAGAAGCGTGAATGCCATCGTCGCCTGCTGTGACTGTTATGGTATTGTTAGCCAAATACATATTGCCTACAGTCATATCCTCATCATTATCAACTTTGACACCATCTTCCTTGGCATCGATGGTCATGGTTGTACCAGTGATGTTGAGTTCATCATTGACATTAAAGGCATCGCCAACTGCTGTGATGTTATAGGTTCCACCCGTAATGTGGAGGGTGTCGTTGGCCTTGATACCATTGTTTTTCTTCCCAGCCACATTGAGAGTTCCTGAGCCATTGATGGTCAAATCCACCTTAGAAAAGAGAGCTGCATTTGCCTTGTCATCACTATTAGAGCTTGAGTCAGAGAGACTGTTGGTAGTTCCCTCCACCAAAGTCAGGTAGACATGACCGGCTGATGTCGCTGAAATTGCTGCATTGGTATTGGTCATGGTCGCACCTTTTAGGACTAGATGAACATCTGCCGACTTATCTGCCTCGACCTTGATCTGCACTCCGTCAGACTGACCAGAGATGACATAAGTACCAGATTTTGTGATGGTCACTGTGGAACCAGATACTGTCACCCCATCTCCAGAGACGTTTGCAGACGAGCCAGAGAGTTCAATCTTAGAAGCTGTGCTTTCATCATAAGAAGTGTCGTAGTCCTTTTCTGTAAAGTAAGAAGTTTGACTGTTTTTAGTTGAAGTTGTGATAGCAGTGGTATCTGCCGCTGCAGTTGTACTTGACTTGGTCGCTGACTGCCCACAAGCTGTCATCAACGTCAAAGCTGTTAAACTGGTTAAGATTAGGGTCCATTTTTTTGATTTCATAGCTGTTTCCTCTCCTTCATTTAGCTTGAGTTTAGTTTACAGGGGGAGTCTGAAAAAAATCTAAACTTTTTCTGAAAGTTTTCTTAAGTTCAGTTTCAGTTAAGTTATCTTTAACAAAAGTTTTAGGAAAGTTCCCTAGACTAATTGCAAGCAAGTTTAACTTGCTCAGGCACACATATCTTCTAATAAGATAGTGTAGTGAAATAGTTTGATAAAGGAGACAGGATTTATGAAACCAATTGAAACAAGCTTTAAACGAATTGAAAGCAAATATATCGTTGCCAAAACTGACTTGGCTGATTTAATAGAAGACTTAAAAAAATACCTCGTCGAGGATGATTATCCAACTTCTACCATTTCTAATATCTACTTTGATACAGAACAATTTGATATGATTCAAGATGATAGCCAAGGTACTAAGCGTAAAGAAAAGATTCGGATGCGAACCTATCTCAGTCAAGTCCAGCCTGATAGTCAGGTATTTTTAGAAATCAAATCCAAGGACAGTACTGGTGTCGGACGAAAATATCGTCTCTTGTCGACTCCCCAGTCTATCACCCAGTTTATGACCAAAGGACAGCTGGATAACAGCATCAAGGATCAAATGATGATTGAAAAAATTCAGCAACTCCAAGAGGAATATCAGCAAGCCATCATCCCTCGTATGTATATTTACTACGATCGCTTTTCTCTCAAGGAAAAGAAAGAAATTAGCGGATTTCCCTACAATAAAATTCGTGTCACTATTGACCAAAATCTAACCTATCGTGATAATAATGTCAGTTTATTTTCAGGAAAAGACGGCTTCCCTCTACTAAACGAGGACATTGTCATCATGGAAATCAAAGCGCCGGGTAGAAAACCCCAGTGGCTACAAAATATTCTCGACCAATATGGACTGATAGAGCAGAAATTTTCAAAATACAGCTGTGCCTACCACAAGTCTCAGGGGCGGGACTATAGCCCACGACCAAGCACAGAAAGTGTAGGTACTACTTATGTCTAATCTTTTTAATTCTATTTTCAACGATACAACTGCCACTGCAGACCCTATCCAGCTCTTTCTAGCTCTCTTTGTCAGCCTGATTTTAGGTTTGGCTCTGACCTGGGCCTACAAACACCGTACCCTCTATACGCGGGAATTTGCGGTCAGTTTGACCCTACTCCCCTGCTTGATGACCTTGGTCATCTTTCTGGTAAATGGCAGCCTAGGAACCTCTATCGCCGTTGCAGGAACCTTTAGCCTCATTCGTTTTCGTTCAGCTACCAGTGGTTCACGGGAACTAATTGCTATCTTCCTTGCCATGATTATCGGGCTGGCAGCAGGGACAGGCTACCTAGCTCTAGCGATTCTCTTCACTGTCTTTATCTTAGCAGTATGGCTTCTTTTAGAGAAGCAACAAAGCAAGAGCAATCACCAACGTCGCAGGCTATTGACCATCACAATTGCGAACCAAGAAAATCAACTTCAAACTATCCAATCTGGGCTGGCGCAATTCTGTACTGAGTTAGACCTCATCTCCATTGATACCAGCAATGATGGAGAACAAGTTACCACTGTCTATGAAGTGGATTTCAAGGCTCAAACGGACGATTTTCAAATCATCAATTATCTCACTAAAGAACAGGATACTTGCCAGGTTTCCCTGACCAAGAATGCCAAGAAGAGAAAGAATTTGTAGAATTTCTTGCGTAAAATCTATAAAGAACCCAAGTAATCACTCAATAGTAAGAAGAAAAAGTCAATCTGATTTATGATAAAAGGCATCATATCAAATGTTTCAAAAACGTTGATATGTTGCCTTTTTCTTATCTTAAAAACTATTTGCTCAATCGCTTTATTTCACAGGTATTTCCTTAATCACACGCGCGGGATTGCCAGCTAGGACAACATTGTCTCCGAAGGATTTAGTGATTACCGCCCCTGCTCCTGCAACGACATTATTTCCCAGTGTCACTCCAGGAAGAACAATAACGCCACCACCAGCCCAGAAATTGTCTCCAATTGTGATAGGTTTTCCGTACTCGATACCTGAATTGCGCTCCTGCGGATCTAGTGGATGGAGGGGAGTCAAGAACTGACAGTTGGGGCCGATCATAGCATTGTCCCCAATACGAATAGGGCAGATGTCCAGCATGGTCAAGTTCCAGTTAGAGTAAAAATTTTCCCCTAGATGGATATTGACACCGTAGTCCACCATCAAGCGTGTGTTGATATAAAGATTTTTTCCGGTTGAGCCAAACCAAGTCTTGATGATTTCGGCTCCTTTTAAGGGATCTTCTTCCTTGTTAAAGGCAGCCTGTTTTTGGCGAGAAGCTTGAGCTAAGACTCTCAGTTCTGGGTCTGATGGACGGTAAAACTCGCCTGCTATCATTTTCTGGTATTCGCTAGTCATAGTATTTTTCTCCTTATTCCCTACTATCATATCAATTTTCGACATATCTGACTAGGATAAGGAGCACTTTCTACAATTGATGTTCTGATTTTCATCATATCCTGTCTAAGCGAATACGTGTCACAATTCCGTCTGGGTCTGTTATTTCCAGCTGGCTAGATGTCAGCCACTTGATTGGCGCCTCAACTTCTTGTGCCTGCTGGGCAATCGTTAACAGTTCTTCTTTACTAGCAATCTCAATGACATAATAGGCCAAACCTGGCAAGCCTTGCTTACGCGGGGCCAGACCTTTTCCTCCCCATTCATTGACTGCCAAATGATGATGGTAGGCCCCAGCTGCAATCCAACTAGCACTAGGCACACTGAATTTATCATCTAGCCCTAACACCTTTTGATAAAACTGGCTGGACTTTCGACTGACCTTGACAGAAAGATGGATATGCCCCATTCTCGTACCTTCTGCTAGGATAAAAGGCTCTACCCTTTCTCCCAACTCATAGATATCCTGTGCCGCAAGGGCCTCTGTCACCCCAATAATGTGTCCATCTTCTCGAATATCCCATGTAGAAGCTGGCTTATCTCGATAGAGTTCAATGCCATTCCCCTCCAAATCCTCCAAGTAAAGGGCCTCGCTGTACCCGTGATCTGCACCGCCGACAAGAGGAATCTGCAAATCTGTCAGGTGCTTCAAGACATCCGCTAAAGCCTTTCGTGTCGGCAAGAGAATAGCCAGATGGTAAAGACCATAATGTTCCCTTACTTCTCCGCTTTCTTGTGCTTGAATCAAGTGTACCAAGGCTTTTCCACCAATTCCTAGAATAGCCTCTGTCTCCGTTTGAGATAAGATTTCTAAACCAATAATCTGCTGATAAAAGGCTGTTTGACTTGCCAAGTCCTTTACATTTAAAACTGCCTCTGCTAAATAAATGTGGCTCTGGTATTCATAGGTCATAAATGGTCCTCTTTTCTAGTTGTAATTATAATCATTACAACTATTATGTAATTTCCATCAAGAAAGTCAAGTCAGACAACTTGAAGCATCTATTCTAACAAGAAAGAGGCCAATGTTCGCCATCAACCTCTTTCTGATCGTTCATTCTTTTTGCTAAGTAAGATGAATACTTTACCTATGACCTGACATTTTCAGCCTAGTTTACCCATTCACCATTACCATTTACACGGTAACCATCTGGTGTTGTTGTGCTCACAGCCAAAGCTCCTGAACCGTAGGCATAGTACCAGTGTGGTCCGACTTTAAACCAACCTGTCTTCATGATACCTGCTTCGTCAAGGTAATACCAAGTGCCATTTTCCTTGTACCAGCCTGTCTTCATAGCTCCTGAACCGTCAAAGTAGAACCATCTGCTACCATCTGTTCCCCAGCCTGTAAACATAGCACCTGAATTGCTCAAGTAATACCAGCTACCAGAAACTTTTACAAATCCAGTCTGCATGACACCTAAGTCATTCAAATAGTACCATTTACCATCTGTTTTCACCCAGCCTGTCTTCACATCACCAGACTCATAGAAATACCATTTACCATTAGATTGCACCCAACCAGACTGATCAGACGTAGACGCTCTAAAATCTTTCAGTGGTTTTTCTACAACCGTAGCTTTAGTTTTAACTGTTGAAAGGTTTGAGGCAGTCACTTCTGTATACTGAACAGCAGAACCATATCCACCAGCCAATTCCTCTGAAGAAGCATCATCACCTAGAGTTTGAGCAATTGTAATAGCTTTGTATTGATTGTTAGGATTTTTAAAAGCTGCCATCCCCATGTGTGTAAATTTAGGGTTAATTAGCGACTCGTAGTGACCAGATTTCCCGTTGTCTGAACCACTATTTTTTTTCTTCACATAATCTGCTTTTTCAGAACGCCATTGTTCAATAGCTTTTAGAAAACCGTCATGATTCCATGCCAAATTTTCTCCCATTATACTATTCGAAGTTGGAAAGGCACTCCAAAGATCTTTGCTAGAAAGACGATCATGCTTCATAGTCACAGATGCTTCTGTAGCTCTGACAAAAGCTGCCTTTTCTAGGTCAGTTGACCATTTGATAGGGACATACTTATCTACCAAACCTTCGTCCGCTGCTTCTTTACGAATAGCATTAATGGCATCCAAAATGGATTGTTGATGAGGAGCCACAAATTCTCCTTTGATCCCAACCAAAACATTGCCACTAGAAGGTTTTAGCACCTCTGAGGTCAATACATTACCATCGGTAGATTGCGTTGCTACCAATCTGTCATTGGCAAAAACATCATTTGTCAAAACTGCTCCAGCCAAGGTCAAAGCCAAGGCACTAGCAAATACAATTTTCTTCATTGTTTACTCCTTATATCTTTTGAATCGTATCTTGATAAATACTTCTCAACACCTAATTATATCATATTTTCCTATTCTTTGCCTGTTTCTACTAATGTTATAAGGCAAATGTTATTAACCCCGCAAAGTAGAAACGCCATTCTTTACTTCACAACAAGCTCATAACGTGTCTTACTTGTAAAAGTTTGACCTGCTTTAAGAATGACTTGGTCTTTGAGGTCACTGTGAATGGCATCTGGTAAAGCCTGCGCTTCAAGTGCAATCCCATTGTGCTGTACCATTGGCTGGCCAGCTATGAGCACACTCTCATCCACAAAGTTTGCTGTGTAGACTACAAAGCAAGGAGCCTCTGTCTTGAAAAGCAGGAAGCGACCTGAATTTTGGTCATAAAGGAAACCAGCATTGTCATGATCTGCAGGAAGGGCAAATGGATGATCCAAACCAGATACCAACTGGATTTGCTCATCTTCCTCTGCAAAGATATCCTTCAACAAAGCACCATTGTAGATATGTTTAACCACATCACGATTGGCATCTGGAGTTTTTGCAGGAACACCGTCAGGAGCGATTGGGTAAATCCCCTCTGTGTTCAGTTGGAAGACATGGCGGTCAATGGTCTGCGTGAAATCACCAGACAAGTTGAAATAGCTGTGGTTGGTTGGATTGACCAGCGTATCTTGATTAGTTGTTACCTTGTAGCTGATTTCATAAGCACCAGTTTCTTCCAAGTGGTAGCTGATCCAGATCTTGAGATTACCAGGAAATCCTCCTGTGCCATCTGTACGCTCTGTGTAGAGGGTCAAACCATGATCGCTCACTTCAACTAGTTCAAACAAGCTTGAATCCCAACCTGTTGAGCCACTGTGGTTACAGTTACTAGCATTGTTGACCTCAAGGTCATATGTCTTACCATTGAGCTCAAAGGTCGCACCTGCAATACGGCCTGCCACAGGACCTACACTAGCTCCATGCTTGGGACTATTCCCTACATAGCTATCAAAGTCATCAAAACCCAAGATAACATTGGCAAAATTTCCAGCCTTGTCAGGTGTGACATAACGCAAAATGGTCGCACCATAAGTCATGACCTCAAGCTGGTAGCCACCGTCCGTCTCAAATCGATAGGCCAAGACATCCTTGCCCTCAACATTTCCAAATACACGCTCTGTGTATGCTTTCATTCTGTTCTCCTTTTACTGTTTCTATCAAGCAAACAAACCATAGAAAGCCTACTGACAATCTATGGTTTATCTGATGATTTACAAATCCTCTCGTCAAGAATCCATAAACATTGTCTTATACTCAATGAAAATCAAAGAGCAAACTAGGAAGCTAGCCGCAGGTTGCTCAAAGTACCGCTTTGAGGTTGTAAATAGAACTGACGAAGTCAGTAACTATACCTACGGCAAGGCGACACTAGCATGGTTTAAAGAGATTTTCGAAGAGTATTACTTTTGATATTCGTGGATGATAACACCTTGTACCACACGGTTTACTGTTCCTGTAGGAGACGGTGTATCTGGTTTATTTTCTACCTTGAGTGAAGTCAATAGGGCAAAGAGTTGGGCATAAACGATGTAAGGGAAGACACGGTAAATATCATTCAAGACACCGCCACAACCAAGGGCCACTTCTTTGACATTTTCAAGACCAAAGGCTTGATCACTCAAAAGCACAACACGACGAGCAATACGGTCACCAGCAACTTCACGAACCAAGTCCAAGTCATACTTGCGAGTGTAGTCTGTCGTAGTACCAAAGACCAAAACAACTGTATCTTCGTTGATAAGAGATTTTGGACCGTGACGGAAGCCGACTGGGCTTTCATACATGGTCGCCACTTGACCAGCTGTTAATTCCAAAATCTTGAGCTGAGCTTCATGAGCAAGTCCAAAGAATGGACCAGCGCCTAGGTAGATGACACGGTTAAAGTCTAAATCAACAAGCTCTTTGACATCTTCTACATTGTCTAGAACTTTACGGGCAAGACTAGATACAACTTCAAAACGTTCAGCTTTCACAGCAAATTCTGTAGGATCAAAGACCAAGAGAGCTGTCAACATCATTGACGTAAAGCTAGAAGTCATGGCAAATCCAGCGTCATTAGAAGCAGCTGGTTGCAAGAGCAAGAGATTACGGTCATCGCCGTGGGCTTGAAGAGCCAATTTACCGTCCGCTGCACAAGTAATCGTCACTTGGTAAAGCTCATCCACCAAGGCTTTGGCTAAATCAACAGTCGCCACACTTTCAGGTGAGTTCCCACTACGAGCAAAGGATACAAGGACAGTCGTCACATCTTTTTTCAAATAAGTTTCTGGATTAGCAACAATATCTGTTGTCGCAATGGCATTGAAATTCCATTTTCGTTCGTCGTAGACTTCCTTAAAGTAAGGTACCAAGGTATCTCCTACATAAGCAGAAGTCCCAGCACCTGTCAAGATAACCTTGATATAATCATGTTTATCAGTAATCCCTTGTAGGAAGGCTGCAATTTCTTCACGTTTTTCTTGGTAAGATTCAAAAGCTTCTTTCCATACATCAGGCTGTTGGTAGATTTCACGCGTAGTGATTTCTGCACCCAATTCGAGCAAATCTTCTTTTGTATAATGTAGCATTGAGTTCCTCTTTTTCTATTAAATATGGGAATGGGAGTAAGCCCCATTCCCATGTATATTCTATATAAGATGCTCTAAGTCACATCTTATTGAATTGAGTTCCAACTAAAATCTGTGGGAAAAAGACCGATTATCGTCGGAGCATCGCTCCATCCTCCTATCGCCTATTTTCCCTGTGATTTTCACGTTGTCACATCTTATTCATCTTCGTCATCATCGAAGCCAGCTAACAGGTCATTAACTTTCACAATGCTTTCTGCAGCACGACTCTTGTAGTCCGCATCTGCACCTGTAAGGCTCGCATTGATAAATTCAATCACCATTGGAAGATTCATCCCTGCGTAAAGGTCAATATCACGACCTTCCATGATCAAACGGCTTACCACGTTACATGGTGTTCCACCGAGAAGATCCGCAAAGACTAGGAAATCATCCAACCCTTCAATAGCAGCTTCAAATTTTGCAGTAAAGTCTTCTGGTCCATCTTCTGGAAGAAGAGCCACTGCATGAATATTGTCTTGTGGACCCATAATCATTTCAGTGCTACCTTTAAGTTCTTCACAGAAGCGACCATGACTCACCAAAATTAATGATTTAGCCATAAATTATGCGCCCATTCCAAGTACAAATTTACCAAAGGCAGAAAGAGCCAAAGCAAGTACGATAATAATACCGATAGCTTTAGTAGAGTTCATACCTTTCTTACCAAGCAACCAGAAGATAAAGGCAGTAAAGATTGCTGGAAGCAAGCGTGGGAAGATTTGGTTCAAGATGTCTTGGAAGTCAATCATCTTCTCACCGATTGCCCATTTGTAAGAAATTTCAAAGTTGATCATTGTTGCTACAAGAGCACCCATCATGAAGACACCAAGTACAGATGCAGCGTCAATCAAAGCTGTCAAGGTACTTTGCATGTTGTTGATAAGGTTAACCCCTTCTTTGTAGGCAAATTCCAACTGTTTCCAACGGAAGATGTCATAAGCAACTGCAACTGCAATCCAAAGGAAGATACCCCAAGGTTGACCACCGATAGCCATAGTTGCTGCGATAGATCCCATGATAGCAGGTACAAGTGAACCAAAGATTGTATCTCCAAGAGGAGCAAATGGTCCCATCAAACCTGTCTTGATACCGTTAACGGCATCTTTTGAACCTACACCATCTTTTTCTTCCATGGCAAGGTCAAAACCAGCGATAATGGTGTGGAAGAATGGTGAAGTATTGAAGAATTGAGTATGAACTTTCATCATTTCTTTCAATTCAGGAGTTCCATCTCCATACATTTTACGCAATTGAGGCAAGATCATGTAAAGGTAACCAGAAGCTTGCATACGTTCGTAGTTCCAACCTAATTGGAAAGTAAACAAGCTACGTTTGTTGATTTGATTAAAATCTTCTTTTGTAAGTTTGTAATTAGAATTCGTCATCTTCGATTTCCCCACTTTCTGATGGTGTAGAAGGTGCTGCTACAGCTACTTTTTGGCTATTTTTGAAGTGAAGCACTGCTAGGAAGATACCTACGATAGAGATACCAATCATAGACAAACCTTTGAAATTGTTCACGAAACCAATTTTTTCAGCAATATCTTTAGGTAGAGTACCGATAACACCTGCAACAGCGCCACCAAGACCTGTTACATATGAGTAAAGAACAGTCAACATAGCTGTCAAACCAAATCCCATTGCAAGGTAGTGAAGGTTACGTTTAACTGGAAGGTAACGAAGCAAGATTGCAAATCCAAGACCTGGAAGCATACGTCCTGCGAGTGTCAAACCATCTGCAACCCATTGGTATTTTGTAACGAAATCTACTACGTGTTGTACAAATTCACCACCAAAAGCAAGCGCAAAGAAGACTGGAAGGGCACGAGATAGAGCCCAAGGAATTGCACCAAGCAAGTAGTTGCGTTCAATACCTTTATAGTCAAAGCGTTCGATTGCAGCATCCACTCGGTGAGCAAAGAAAGTAGTTGTCATACGTCCAAGAACGTCGAAGTATGTCAAGAGAGTTGCTACTGGCACAGCGATTGTTGTAATCGCAAGTGCTGTATCAATTCCTTGTGAAACAGAGAAGGCTGTCGCAAGAACCGCACCAGAAGTTGCGTCGATACGAGAAGCACCACCGAAGGTACCAACCCCAAGAACGAATAGCTGCAAGTTACCACCGATAAGCAGACCAGTAGTCACATCTCCCATGATTAAACCAGTAATGAAACCAGCAAATACAGGGGAACCTGCAGATGAAACGATCGTCAACTCATCACAGATTTGATAAGCTGAGTACAAAGTGAGAAGTAAAATTTGCCACCATTGTATCATAACAATGACCTCCTAAAAATTTTTTCCTATTTTAATAAGCTCAAAAAGTCTGAAATTGGATCATTTGGAACCATCTGAGCAGTAAGTTTAACACCTTTTTCTGCTAGTTTGCGGAAATCTTCCACATCCTTGTCTACTACGTTAATAGAACGTGTAATAGAACGAGTTTCTGGTGTTTGAGACATATTCCCAACATTAAGGGTTTCAAGTGGTACACCTGCTTCTACCAAACCAAGGAAGCGGTCTGGTTTACGAGCCACGATAAAGAGACGTTGGCTATCGTATTTACCAGCAAGAATATTGGCTGCCGCTTTCTCAATTGGCAAAATACTCAATTTCACACCTGGTGGTGTCGCAAGTTTCAAACCACTCTTTTCAACGTCGTTGTTGACAACTTCGTCATCTACAACCATAATACGTGAAACATTTAGTTTTCCAGCCCATAGATTGGCTACTTGTCCGTGGATCAAACGTCCATCAATACGGCATCCTACAATTGTCATAAATTTTCCCCCTTTATGTGTTTTAGTGTAGGTTTACGAGTTAAATGAATCTCTTCTTTATATTGTCCCTCTGTTTCAAAGATAATGATGCGGTTGGCACCTTCCTTAAGATAGCTATGAGGGATATAAAGCGAGAGGGTTGGGCCGACGTTCCAAAAACGTCCTAGATTCTGCCCATTGACAAAGGCAACTCCCTTACCAAACTCAGACAAGTCTAGGTAAGTATCTTTTGGCGCTTCGATTGTAAAATCATAAGCATAAAAGGCTGGTTGTCCTTCTGTCCATCCTTTTGAAAAATCAATTTTCTCAGGATTATCTAGTGGGAGTGGATAGTGTTTCCAGTTTAGTAAGAAGTGCAAATCCTTACAAACCCCTGTCCGAATTCCCTTACGTTGCGTATCCGCTAAGAACTTGTGTCCATAGTTGACACGCCCCATATTTTCTACCAAAATATCCAGTCTAGACAGCGCTTTCTTTTCGCCTTGATAAAAAATATCTTCCCCAATCTCTGTCTGATATTGGGTTTCGACCCACTGACCATCGACATAAAGCTGAGCCCTATCTCGACCATCAATGATACGAAGTCTTTCTTCTTCTGCATCCCAGTTTGTTTCTGTTCGATAGAGTAGGTAGCCATAACTTTGTCCCAGCTCCTCCATCTTTTGAGGATAGAGGCTTTCTACAGGGCTTGACAAGCTATCCAAGGTTTCAAACAAGGAAACTTTTTCAACTAGTGGAATAGCCTCCAACTCCATACTCTCTTTGTAGAGTGGTTCTAACTGCGGATACTCTGGAAAATGTGTCGCCATCATCTTCTTGACTGCCAGATATTTGGCAGTTGGATTTCCTTCTTCATCCAGAAGGGCATCGTAATCATAAGATGTAACTTGTGGCAGGTCCAAAGTTCCTCTAGCCGAGCAACCATTCATGAAACCAAAGTTTGTACCACCATGGAACATGTAAAGATTGATGGAGCCTTGTTCCAAAACCTCTCGAACTGCATCTGCCAACTCTTTCGGATCCCGTGTGATAATCGGTTCTTTCCAACGATTGAACCAGCCATCCCAGAACTCCATACACATGAGAGGCCATTTCTTGCCATGCTCATCAAAAAATTCCTGCATCTGTGAAAAATTATAAGGTGCCTTAGAACCAAAGTTCCCTGTTACAAAGAGGTCATCTTCGATTAAAGTTCCAGCTTTCAAAGTAGCTCGCCATGGACCATCTGATGTAAAGAGGGGACAGGTTACGCCACGCTCTTCCATCAACTGTCGAATGGCTCTCAGATAAGCCTTATCTTCTCCATAAGAACCATACTCATTTTCAACCTGCATCATGAGGATATTGCCACCATTGTCCAACAAATGTGGAACCAATCGTGACAAGAGCTGGTCATAGTAGCGACCGACAGCTTCAATATAAGCAGGATCTGAGGAACGAATCCTCATGTCTTTGGTTAAGAGCCAAGCTGGTAAACCACCGAATTCCCATTCCGCACAGATGAAGGGTGACGGACGAACGATAGCATAGAGACCTAAATCTTGTGCTGTCTGAAGAAATCGCTCCAAATCCAGAGCACCTTCAAAGTGAAACTCGCCCTCACGAGGCTCGTGTAAATTCCAAGCCACATAAGTCTCTACTGTATTAAAACCAAGAGCCTTCAAGTTATAGAGCGAATGATACCAATCTTCTGGAGGAACTCTAAAATAATGAATGGCGCCAGATAAAATCTTAAATGATTTTCCATCGAGATAAAAATCATCCCGTATCTCAAATCGTGTCATAAAACTACCTTTTGATTGCAAAAGTTTGCGCTTTCACTTATTGTTATATTAAATATAGCGCAATCATTCATGTTTGTCAATAGTCTTAACTAGATTATTTAAAATTTTTCTATTTTTTTACTAACTTTTAGGCAAAATACTTATAAAATCGTATAAGTCCTGGCACTTCGCTCTTTTTCACCAAAAACCTTGTATAAAAATGTATAAAACCCTGATTATTTAGATGTAAATTAACCTTTTAGCCTATTATTTTAATTTTTTATTCAAAAGACTACTATTCTTTTCTTTTTTATGGTAAAATCTTTTATGGAAAAGGAAAATCGAGGTGAAAATATGGCAATTCCTAAATATCAATATATAAAAGACGAATTAAAGAACAAAATCATCTCTGGTCAATTCGCCAGTGGAGATAAATTTTACACTGAAGCTGAATTGATTTCAATGTATGATGTGAGTTCTATCACAGTTGTCCGCGCCTTAAACGACCTTGCCAAAGATGGCTATATTGTCCGCCAACAAGGAAAGGGTACATTCGTTTCACGCGCACGCAAACACAAACTCGTAGAGTTTTCAGATGTAGAAGTTTTTGAAACTAAAGATGATAAGGTGACCGTCCTTTCTATTGAACGCGGAAATAAACTAAGCTACTTAGAAAAACTTGGATTGCGTGGTGACCAGTTCTACTATAAGATTGAGCGCGTACGTAAATCAAACGGTGTTGTATACATCTACCATACATCTTACATTCCAGAACAATACATCAACGCAAATTATCCAAACCTTGAATACTATAGCTCTATCTATAGCCGTTTCAAATTGGATTACCACATTCACATGAATGATGAACACTTTGAAGAAATCAATGAAATAGCATTTCCAACTCCAGAACACGTGGTTTCCATTCTAGGAATCAATGATCAATTCCCTACTGTCCTTCAGACCAAGATTACGAAACTCGAATCTACTGGTCAAGTTTTGGAATATAGTGAAACCTACAAACGATCTGATTACTACAAGATTAAATTCATCTCATGTGACCGTGATCACTAAGAAGAAAGCCTGAGCCTTGCTTGGGCTTTTTCAATGCTTATTATATCCCATCAAAACTGTATTTTCTATATGTCAATGAAGATTGATTAAATTTGTTTAAATTTTACTAAAATATTGGGAATCTTTTTATCAAAAAAGCTTTAATAAACAAGAAAAACCGAAGTTCTTCTACTCCAGTAAATAAAGTAATAGAACTTCGATTTTATTTTAATTATCCTAAACCAAGACGTTCAAAGATATCATCCACTCGTTTAGTGTAGTAAAGAGGGTTGAAAATCTCATCGATTTCCTCTTGAGTCAAGCGCGAAGTCACTTCTGGATCTGCTTCGAGAAGTGGTTTAAAGTCTACTTGATTGTCCCAAGAATAGGCTGTTTTTGGTTGTACCAAGTCATAGGCTTGCTCACGGGTCATCCCTTTTTCAATCAAAGTCAACATAGCACGTTGGCTAAAAATCAAACCAAACGTAGAGTTCATGTTGCGGATCATGTTTTCTGGGAAGACTGTCAAATTCTTGACGATATTTCCAAAACGGTTAAGCATGTAGTCAATCAAGATAGTTGTATCTGGTGTGATGATACGCTCAGCTGATGAGTGAGAAATATCGCGTTCATGCCAGAGAGCGACATTTTCATAAGCTGTCACCATGTGACCACGGATAACACGCGCAAGACCTGTCATGTTTTCAGAACCGATAGGGTTGCGTTTGTGAGGCATTGCTGAAGACCCTTTTTGCCCTTTGGCAAAGAATTCTTCCACTTCGCGTTGCTCAGATTTTTGTAGACCACGAATCTCAGTCGCCATACGTTCGATCGAAGTTGCGATACTAGCAAGAACTGCAAAGTACTCAGCGTGAAGGTCGCGAGGAAGGACCTGTGTAGAGATTTCTTGGGCACGGATACCAAGCTTGTCGCAGACATATTCCTCTACAAATGGTGGGATATTAGCAAAGTTCCCAACTGCACCAGAAATCTTACCAGCTTCCACACCAGCAGCCGCATGCTCGAAACGCTCGATGTTACGCTTCATTTCGCTGTACCAAGTGGCCAATTTAAGACCAAAAGTTGTCGGCTCAGCGTGCACACCGTGGGTACGACCCATCATGATAGTAAACTTGTGCTCCTTAGCCTTATCAGCGATGATGTTGGTGAAATTTTCAAGGTCACGACGGATGATGTCGTTGGCTTGCTTGTAAAGGTAACCATAGGCCGTGTCTACTACGTCAGTAGAAGTCAAACCATAGTGGACCCACTTGCGCTCTTCACCAAGCGTCTCAGAAACCGCACGTGTGAAGGCAACCACATCGTGACGCGTCTCCTGCTCAATTTCCAAAATACGGTCGATGTCAAAGTCCGCCTTCTCGCGAATCAAAGCCACATCTTCCTTAGGGATTTCCCCCAACTCAGCCCATGCCTCGTCAGCCAAGATTTCCACCTCAAGCCAAGCACGGTATTTATTTTCTTCACTCCAAATGTTCGCCATCTCAGGGCGAGAATAACGGTTGATCATATTGTTAATTTTTCCTTTCTTTTTCTACTTCACGATGTGCAAACAAATCATAGAACATTGATTAGCCAAATTATTCAAATTCTTCTTTCCCAATCCATACAGACGGGTAATGTTCCAATGAATTAAGGTCTGTATCCAGTGGCAAGTCATAAATTGCTAAATAGTTTTCAGGGTACTTCTCAGCTAGTTCTTCATATTTAGCTTTCACCTTATCTTGGTCAGCACTAGCATACAAAACTTCTACAACTGCTCCAGTCTTATCTTTCTCAATAAATGCATTAACAATGATTTGAATCATAGGTTTCTCCTAAAAATCAATCCCTTTCCCAAACTCATCTACACTATCCGGCACATCACTAAACAAAGTCACATGTCCCATCTTACGGTTGTGCTTTGCTTCTATTTTACCATACATGTGGAGGTGGGCGCTTGGATTTTCTGTGACATACTTTTCAGCGACCTCGACGTGTTGGCCGAGAACATTAAGCATAACAGCAGGCGCATGCAGTTTAATGACTGGCAATGGTGCTCCCAGAATGCCGAGAATATGGGTGTCAAACTGCGAGAAGTCGCAGGCTTCGATAGAGTAGTGGCCAGAATTGTGTGGACGTGGCGCAATTTCATTGACAATGATGTCATCAGCTGTCGCAAACATTTCCACGCAGAGAGTTCCAGACAAGTTGAGTTGTTCTGCGATTCGCACTGCCATTGTTTTGGCTTTCTCAGCTAGACTATCAGAAATGCGAGCTGGCACGATGGTCTTAGACAAGATATTGTTTCGATGGATATTTTCCTGAACTGGGAAAACTGTAACATCCTTGCCATTTCCTGACACGATGACAGAAATCTCCAGGTCAAAGTTGACGAATTCTTCCAAAACGCAGTCTGCTGAGTCAGCCAGCACATAGGCTTCTGCTAAATCTTCTGCCGAGCGAATAACCTTCTGACCATGTCCATCGTAGCCACCAGTCGCAGTCTTTAGGACATAATTTTTAGAAAGGTCAATATCTGCCAAATCTTGGCTTGAGGTCACAACCTTGTAAGGTGCCACAGTGACTTGAGCCTTGTTTGAGAGAAAGTCCTTTTCAAAAATGCGATTTTGCGAAATGCGGAGTAGGTCGGTCCCTTGAGGGAGTTGTCCTTCCTTGATAACCGCATCCAAACCATCAGCATCGACATTTTCAAACTCATAGGTCAGGACATCACAACGCTCAGTCAGCTGACGAAGGGCAACCACATCGTTATAAGGAGCCACGATGATCTCCGCCACGCGAGAGGCCGGGCAATCCGCCGCAGGATCCAGCGCGATAACCTTGTGTCCCATGTAGATAGCAGAAATGGCCATCATCTGACCCAGCTGACCACCACCGATAATTCCGATTGTTTTAGATGAGCTCATTTGTAGACTCCTCTGCGATTTTTCCTTGCTCTTCTGCGAAATCTGCCAGTGCTGTCGCTATAGCCTGATCCTCTACTGAAAGGAGACGGAGGGCGAAGAGGGCAGCGTTTGTCGCTCCTGCTTCACCGATAGCCATGGTTGCCACAGGCACACCACCTGGCATCTGTACAATCGAGTAAAGAGAATCCACGCCACTAAGGGCACGCGATTTGACGGGTACACCAATGACAGGAAGTGTTGTTTTAGCAGCAACCATACCTGGTAAATGGGCGGCACCACCAGCACCTGCGATGATGACCTTGATGCCACGGCTACGAGCCTCCTCCGCATGTCTGAACATGAGGTCTGGAGTACGGTGGGCAGAGACAACCTTCTTTTCGTAGGCTACACCGAAACGGTCAAGGACTTCGGCAGTTTTTTGCATGGTTGCCCAGTCGGATTTTGAGCCCATGATGATGGAAATAATTGGTTTAGTCATAATTTTTCCTTTTTTCTTCTTTTTGATAATGGTCTTAGGTGGTGGGTACGGAAGCAAACCTTCGGTTTCATTCCTAAACTTTGAGCCTAAGGTCTCAAAGTTTCCCCCGGTCAGAACAGATACTGTTCTGGTCTTTTCACCACGGAGACCATTATCTTACTTTGGCTCGCTTTCGCTCGCCATGACAAAGTTAGTATCTGTTAATCTTTTATGGCCTTGCTTCCGATATCGGTTCGGTAAAAGAGGCCTTCTGTGTTTTGTTTGTCGAGTTCTTGGTAGATGGTATCTTGGGCTTCTTTTACGGTATCGTTCGTGGTGACGAGCATGTAGACACGGCCACCGTTTGATAGCAGTGCTCTGCTATTTTCCGCAAACTTAGCCCCTGCATAGTAGGTGATGATGTCTCCCTCGGTTTTTGATGGCAACTTGATACCCTTCTCATAAGCCAGTGGGTAACCGTTTGATGCGACAACCACACCCAGAGTCACACCCTTGTCCGTCCAGGTGATGTTTGGCTCCTTGCCATCGAGAATATCCGTGATATTTTGCGCAAAATCAGAGGTTAATCGAGGTAGAATAATCTGAGTTTCAGGATCTCCGAAGCGAGCATTGAACTCAATGACTTTCGGTCCATCTGCTGTTAAGATAAGCCCTGCGTAAAGGACACCCAGATAAGGGCGACTTTCTTTAATCATCCCTTCGAGGACTGGCTTGACAATGGTGTCAACCGCTGTATCAACTACACTCTGTGGTAAGTGTGGAACTGGCGCATAGGCACCCATCCCACCAGTGTTAGGCCCCTTATCGCCATCATAGGCACGTTTGTGGTCTTGCGCTGTCGGCATGATATAGAACTTGTCGCCATTGACAAAGGCAAAGAGTGAAAATTCCTCTCCTTCAAGGAATTCCTCAATAACTACACGTGCACCCGAGTCACCAAATTTATTGTCCAAAAGCATCTCATGAGCGGCTTCGACCGCTTTCTCAACCGTCTCAGCAACAACTACACCCTTCCCAAGAGCTAATCCGTCTGCCTTGACGACAATTGGAGCACCTTTCTCCTCGATATAAGCCTTAGCCTCCCCGAAATCTGAAAATGTGCCGTAGGCTGCTGTCGGAACGTCGTATTTGACCATGATTTCCTTAGCAAAGTCCTTGGACCACTCCAGCTCCGCTGCAGCCCTAGTCGGACCAAAAGCCTTGAGCCCAGCTTGGTTAAAATCATCCACGATTCCAGCAGCAAGGGCATCATCTGGCCCAATGAAGGTCCAAGCGATGTCGTTAGCTTTTGCAAATTCAATCAATGCAGAATGTTCGGAAATAGAGATGTTTACTAATCCCAGACCATCCAGAGTCATCCCGTCATTCCCAGGAGCCACAAAGACTTGTTCAACGTCTTTTGATTCAAGCAACTTCTTAGCAATCGCATGTTCACGACCACCAGAACCGACAACTAACAGCTTCATCTCTCAACCTCTTTTGCGAATTATTTACTAACATTATACCACAAATGTTCGTTTTAATCTAATTATATTTGCGAGTAAAAAATACAACATCGAGTAAACTTACTGAACCTATTTCATTTTTAGCCTTTAAACATTCAATACCGCCTCATTATAAAACAAGGCGGTATTGAGTGCGGAATATCTCTAAAAGTATGTAGAAAAGCTTCATTAGGTATTAAGCTTACCAGCTATAAGAAATATGATTTATTCGTTTCATCCTTATATCGGTTACCTCAAAACAATCCGGCGTAAATATAGCCAAATTGAATCCTTCGGGATTCATAACGCTGCGGAATTCAATTCCTTGATAAATTAATTCTCCAGAAATTGGTTTGGTTAGAGATTTCACAAAATCAGCTATATATTGAGTAGGGATATAATCTAGAATATCATCAGAATTTCTCATTACTCGCCCCATCTCAGAATCAATCTTTTTTAGATTTTTTTTATTAATCGCTAATTCAGCAAGATCATCAATAATACCATCTTGAAAAGGGCTAATTTCAATTATTTTTTTAAAATCAATGACTGTTATTGCAGACTTCAACTTAAAAGTGCCAATACATACATGATCATATAAACCTGTTCTTGTTTCATGTATTGTTGTCGTCTCTGAATCACCTAAATAAAGCATTACAACCCCTTTTGGATTAGCTCTTCCATCGGCCGATTTACCTTTAGGAGGTGCCCCTATCCCTTCTGATTCAAATGGTTTCCCGTCTTTTGAAATCCTGCACCTATAGAACTGCTCTCCTTCTGAATAAGTCTTTTGAATAGCTTCACAATACTTTCTTAGAATGCATTTATTAATTTGATTTGAATGAAAACGATTGTTATATTTAATGTCGTCAACAAAATCTTCCCAACTCTTACTGAACAATGAATGATCTTTTAAATAAATTGGGTCATACATCTGCTTTACTCCAACAGGGTGCGTTAACAATTCAGGACTTTCTTCGAATAGATTTTTACAAATCTCAGAAAGCATTTGGTGAATCTTGAACTCCTCTTTAGTAGTAAATATATTCCAATTTGTAGCTATTTCTGTTTTTAGAAGCGTTTCTTGCCCAACTGGGAAATTTTCTATTTTATCTACTGGAGAAAAAATAGAAACGAGAGAGCTCAAAAATGGAATTAAATAGTCGTCACACTGTGTATCATAAACACAAACATTATTATTTGAACAAATGTCACAGCTAGCTTGCCTTTCAGCTATATTAACTTCGTTTTTTAGAATCTCATCTGCAAAACAATCTTTACAAATTTTCATTCACTGTCTCCACTGATTCGGTCAAGATACTTACTAACCAATTCAATATGATGCATAATGGACAATTTCTTTACTGTGCCAAGACCTGGATAAGAACCCGTTTTATACAATTTTTCAAATTCATTTATCGCCAGTGTTCTTTCCACTAGGCCCTCGTTGACAAATGTAATTAATTTTTCAAGTGCTTCCTTAAACTTACCAGCTGGGTTTGTTGGATCTTGGTTTGTTTCTGATACAAAATGGTGAATTCTTAGATTTTCATCAGAATCAAAATAAACGATGTGGATAGCAACAGCATAAGGAGCAAAACCTGATTCACTATACTCCTCTCCTACAATGGAATAGTCAGAAAATCCCTTATATTCATCTTCTATAAAATATTTATGATCATCTGAGAAGAATTCATCATCTTTGTCTGAATAATCTGTATTTCTTGCTAATTTAACAAAATTGTCACTAATCTTGACTTTATTTCCCTGAACTTCTCTTTTTAGTCTTCCTATTTCTGAAATAAAATTATACGCCGTCTCTTGTTCCCTATAATTTTTATTATATCCTTGTAAATCATCGGACTTCTTACATACTGTTATTTGTTTGCTAATATCTGCAATAGACTTAAAATTTTCTTCTAAACTATAATCCTTACTCATCAACGAAACATAATAAAAATTCTCACTTTCATCAATCAAACTATCCAATCGAGTAGCAAGATTACTTTTAGAAAAATCACTATATTCCTCTAAAAAAGATCCTACACCTGGATTCATTACAATAGAACATTTCTGCCGTTTATCTTTAAAACCCTCCAAAGTACTTACCAATGTAGGAGATAATCTTACCGGTTCAATAATTGGAATTACAGCGCTTCCTAATTTATTATTTTCTAACAATTCTCTAAGAGCAATCAACTCATACTGTCTTCCTCTCAAATACGGAAAATACATCTAAATACTCCTTTATTCATTTAAAAACTGCTTTAATGCCTTAAAATCCTTAGGTTTAAAATTCATGAAATACACCAAAAATTTAAGCTCATAAGGAACATCTGCAAATAAATCTTTATCTATTGAATTCCTCTTCTTCAATTCCATAAGAAAATCCGAATAAAACTGTTCCAATGGAATCTTTTTGGTTAATAATTTACAAACGTCATAATACTCAAATTGAGACACATCTGGTAACGAATTAAAATGTTTCTCAATAATGTTTTCATATTCCCCCTTACGAAGTATTTTAAAAATTATTTCCCTATCTAAATCAGTATTGTACTTCTCTGGTTTAATTATTGTTTTAATTTTGCTGTTTCTTTGGAGCACATAAAGACCTACAGGTTTTTTTAACAACTTAATCTTCTCCAAAGCTAAATTTACATTTTTTTCATGAGTAACAATTGCAACATGATTAAATGCTCTATAGTATTCTGTGATTTGATTTTCTAACCTGTCAAAATTATCAAATTCAGTTTTGATTTCATATACCACAGCTTTTCCATTTATTAAAATAAAATCTGGTTTTGCATTTCCAACAGGTATTTCAGTCAAAGCAGTAGTAGTATTTATACTATGTACCCCTAATAATAATTTATTTAACAACGTATTTTTATAAAAATATTCATTTCTATACGATTGAGAGAGTTTCATATAAGTATTTTGAATTATAGACAAATTATTACCTAATTTATGATGTTGCGATACACACTCAAAAATTGGATCTTTTTTATTTTGTACGAGGTTTTTTATAGTATTTCTGGAAAAAAATCTATTTATTAAATAATTTTTTTTAATTTCCAAATTAATTCCCTCCTTAATTTCGCCCTTCTAACATTCATTATATCAAAAATATCTACTTCTAACACGATTTATCATAACTTTATTTATCACCTTTATTCTAAAATTATGATGTTTTTCTAACTTACCAACAAGTTTCGTTTCTCATAATTTTTTATTAATCTATTACTTAATTTCAAAAAAAAGGAAAGAAACTGTTTTCTTCCCTTTCATCTTCTTAATGTCTAAAATGTCTCACGCCTGTGAAGACCATAGTCAAGCCGTATTTATCCGCAGCTTCGATAGACTCTTGGTCACGGACTGAGCCTCCAGGCTGGATGATAGCCTTGATTCCTGCTTTGGCGATTTCTTCCACATTATCCGCAAATGGGAAGAAGGCATCAGAAGCAAGCACAGCGCCGTCAAGACGGTCTTTAGCTTGGTCAATAGCAATACGGACTGAAGCCACACGATTAGTTTGACCTGGACCAACACCAAGTGTCATGTGGTCATTGGTCACAATGATACCGTTTGATTTAACATACTTGATAGCCTTCCATGCAAACTCAAGGGCAGTCGCCTCTGTCTCCGTTGGTTGGCGTTTGGTCACCACTTGCCAGTCAGCCGGGCTTTCCTTAACCACGTCTTGGTTTTGCACAAGAAGTCCACCGACAACACCTGTGTACTCTGCTTCCACTTCACTAGCATCTTGAGCGTCAAATGGCAAGGCAAGGATGCGCAAGTTTTTCTTTTTGTTGGTCAAAATGGCTAGCGCTTCATCCGTATAGCTTGGTGCGATGATGATTTCAAGGAAAACGCCGTGCATCTTCTCAGCAGTCGCAGCATCCACCTCACGGTTGAGAACGACAATACCACCGAAAATTGAGACTGGATCAGACTCATAAGCATAGTCCCAAGCAGTCTCGATGTCGTCAGCTTGACCAATTCCACATGGATTCATGTGTTTGAGAGCCACAACTGTTGGACGGTCTTTGAAATCACGAATGATACGAATCGCCGCATCAGCGTCACGGATATTGTTAAAGGACAATTCCTTACCGTTGAGTTGTTTCGCTGATGCAATTGAGTAGTCAGTCGGCAAGGCTTTTTGGTAGAAGTCCGCATCCTGCTGAGGATTTTCCCCATAACGCATGGCTTGTTTGAGATCATAGGTCAAGGTCAACTTTTCAGGTTTGCTTTCACCCACTTGAGCTGTAAAATACTCTGCAATCAAGGCATCATAAGCCGCTGTGTGACGGAAAACCTTGGCTGCCAAACGTTGGCGCGTTTCGTAAGTCGTTTCATCATTGGCTGCCAATTCGTCCAAAACCACTGTATAGTCAGCAGGGTCTACCACAACTATCACGCTAGCATGATTTTTCGCAGCTGAGCGAAGCATAGATGGCCCACCGATGTCGATGTTTTCAACGGCATCAGCATAAGTCACGTCTGGTTTGAGGATGGTTTCCTTAAATGGGTAAAGGTTTACCACAACAAGATCAATGAGCTCAATCTGGTTCTCCTTAGCTGCTTCCAAGTGACTATCCAAATCACGACGAGCGAGAAGGCCACCGTGGATATTTGGATGAAGGGTCTTGACACGACCGTCCATCATCTCTGGAAAACCAGTCACATCATCGATAGCAATGGTGTCCACCCCAGCATTATCAAGGGCAACCTTGGTCCCACCTGTCGAGATAATCTCCCAACCAAGTTTTTTAAGTTCTTGGGCAAATTCAACAATGCCCGCTTTGTCTGAGACGCTGATTAAGGCGCGTTTAGTCATGTTACTTCCTTTCATTTTCAAACTCTCTACTTAGGCAATTTTCTTTTCATAAAGTATAGGGAGACGATTACCAAGACTCCTAAAATCACTGTCAGTAAAAACCTCCCCCAATAGGGAAACTCTGGGAAGAAGAAATTTACCAGTAAACGTAGAACGATTACCAAGCTAATCAAAGCAAATGTTTCCAACCATTTTTTCATTTATTTGTCCAACAATTCTCTAATAACTTCCGGATACAACTTGTACTCCGCCTCATGAATCCGAGCTTCAAAGCTGTCAATCGTATCATCAGTCAGCCGTGGCACACGGACTTGCTTGATGATCTTGCCTGTATCCACTCCGGAGTCTACCCAGTGAATGGTCACACCACTCTCAGCAACGCCAGCATTCCAAGCATCCTCAATCCCATGAGCTCCTGGAAATTCTGGCAGATAAGCTGGGTGAATGTTGATAACCCGACCTTCATAGGCTGCCAATAAGGTTGGCCCAACGATTTTCATGTAGCCTGCTAGGTAAACTAAGTCAATCTGGTGCTCATCCAAGAGTTCGACAAGGGCTGCTTCGTAGTCTGCTTTGCTCTCAAACTCCTTGAGTTCAAAAGCATAGGACAGAACGCCGAGCTTGTCTGCACGCTCAAGCACATAGGCATCACGATGGTCTGAGAAGACAAACTCCACTGGAAATTCTTCAGCAATCACCTGAAAATTTGAGCCATTACCAGAGGCAAAAACCGCTATTTTTTTCATTTGATGATGACACTTTCGTTTTCTTTCTTGACGATGCGACCAATTTCATAGACTGGTTCATCCAGCAATTCCTTAACACGACCTACATTTTCAGGCTTGACTGCCAGCATGAGCCCCACACCCATATTGAAGATTTCAAACATTTCTTCGTGCTTGATTTCACCGTATTTTTCAAGGGCTTTGAAAATCGGAAGCACTGGTACTTTATCTTCTTCAATTTCCGCAGCTAGGTCATCTGCAAACATACGAGGGACATTTTCGATAAAGCCTCCGCCAGTGATGTGGGCAATACCGTTGACCAACCCTTCCTTGATGAGGGGCAAGACAGCCTTGACATAGATACGAGTCGGCTCAAGAAGGACTTCTTTGAGTTTCTTGCCTTCCAATTCTGGTAAGACTTCCTCACCCGTGTAGTCCGCAAAGACACGACGAACGAGTGAGTAACCATTTGAGTGAATCCCACTTGAAGCAAGTCCAAGAATCACATCACCTTCAGCTACTTTTGAACCGTCTATGATTTGAGATTTTTCAGCCACACCGACTGCAAAACCAGCTAGATCGTAGTCATCTGCGCCGTACATACCAGGCATTTCAGCTGTTTCCCCACCAATGAGGGCAGCACCTGCCTGCACACAGCCTTCTGCCACACCAGCAACCACTTGTTCTAGTTTAGCTGGTTCATTCTTGCCAGTTGCCACATAGTCGAGGAAATAGAGAGGCTCCGCACCTGCAGCAATAATGTCGTTGACACACATGGCCACACAGTCCTGACCGATGGTATCATGCTTGTCGTACTTAATTGCCAGCATGAGCTTGGTTCCAACACCGTCAGTCCCTGAAATCAAGACGGGCTCTTTGACACCTGTTTTTGAAAGGTCAAACATACCACCAAAACCACCAAGAGCTCCCATGACACCTGCACGCTCCGTACGAGCCACGTGCTTTTTGATCCGTTCAACAACTTCATAACCCGCTTCAACATCCACACCAGATTGAGCGTATGCATTCTTATTTGTCATTTGTTTATTCCTTTTCTTTTATGAAGAATCTTCAGTCGGCTACTTGTAAAAACTAGTCTTTTCTTCCAAACTTCGACGATAGTCTTCTTCGTAGTCGTAGAGAGGTGTTGGGTAGTCGCCGTCAAAGTAAGCGACACAGAGACCACCATTTGGTGCATCTGTTTCAATCCCAATCGAATCAATCAACCCCTCAACAGAAAGATAGGTCAGACTGTCCGCTCCAATGATTTGGCGAGTTTCTTCAACAGTATGATTGGCCGCAATTAGCTCCTGACGGGTCTGGATATCAATTCCATAGAAGCATGGATAAGCTAACGCTGGACTGCCAATAGCAACGTGAACCTCAGTTGCACCCGCTTCTTTCAAGAGCTGAACGATACGACGAGAGGTTGTTCCACGTACAATAGAGTCATCAATCATAACCACACGCTTGCCTTTGACAACACCAGAAACAGCAGATAGTTTCATCCGCACACCTTGTTCCCGCAATTCTTGAGTCGGTTGGATAAAGGTACGTTGAGTGTATTGGTTTTTGATCAGACCCATTTCGTTTGGCAGACCAGACTCTTCCGCGAATCCCATGGCTGCGCTGAGGGAAGAATTTGGCACACCAACTACGATATCCGCTTCATGCTTGAATTCACGCGCCAATTGGGCACCCATACGCTTGCGAGCTGTATGGACATTAACGCCATGGATATTAGAATCAGGGCGAGCAAAGTAGATATACTCCATAGAGCAAATCGCCAACTGGGTATCATCTGTATAGCTGTCATACTGGATGCCCTTGTCATCAATGATCACAATCTCACCTGGCTTCAAATCACGAATCCACTCTGCTCCAATGACTTCAAAAGCACAGGTTTCAGAGGAAACAACCACCGCTCCATTAGCCATTTTCCCGATTGAAAGAGGACGGAAACCATTAGGGTCAAGAGCCGCAATCAACTTGTCCTCAAACAGCAGGATATAAGCAAAGCCACCTTTGACAAGGCTGAGTGCCTCCTTGATTTTGCCCATCAGACTAGGGTTGTGACTACGACGAATGAGGTGAGCCAAGATTTCCGAGTCCGAAGTCGCGCTGAAAATCGCACCTCTTTCTTCCAATTCCTTCTTGAGGGAGGCTGCATTGGTCAGATTCCCATTATGAGCCAAGCCAAACTGCATATCGTGAAAACGGAAGAGGAAGGGCTGAATGTTATCTACAGAAGCTTCGCCAGCAGTCGCGTAACGTACATGTCCAATCGCACCAGTTCCTGTCAATTTATCCAAATTAGCAGGATTTCTGAAGACTTCTGATAGAAGCCCCATATCGCGATGGCGCTTCAATTGTCCTTGGTCATTAGAGAGGATTCCTGCCCCCTCCTGACCACGGTGCTGAAGACTGTGGAGACCAAAATAGGTCAATTTGGCAGCATCTGGATGCCCCCAGATACCGAAAACACCACATTCTTCATTAAGAGATTTTACTTCGTATGTCATTTTTTATACCTTTTATTTCCCTGTGAAATAACGCACCGCTGACGCGAATAGGTGCTGGTCTTTATTTCCTGGAATATTTTGGAAAAGACCGTCTTCATAACGTTCTGAGTGTCCCATCTTACCGATGATTTGACCGTTCTTGCTGGTAATTCCTTCGATGGCATTTACCGAACCATTCGGATTGTACTTAGAATCCATACTTGGTTTGCCGTCAAAGTCAACGTATTGGCTAAAGATTTGACCATTGTCACGGAGCTCCGCAAATTCCTCAGCCGTCACGACAAATTTCCCTTCACCGTGCGATACTGGAATGGCATGGATATCGCCCACTTGTACTCCAGCCAACCATGGTGAGTTGGTATTGGCAATCCGAGTTTCCACCATCTTGGCCACGTGTTGGTTGGCATCATTGTAGAAAAGGGTTGGACTCGTGCTGCTGGCATCCTCGAAGTTTCCGTATGGAAGAAGACCTGATTTGACTAAGGCCTGGAAGCCATTACAGATACCGATAATTAAGCCCCCACGAGCGATAAAGCTATCAATAGATGCACGCACTTTTTCATTAAGCAAAATGTTGACGATAAACTTAGCTGAACCATCTGGCTCGTCCGCAGCCGAGAATCCACCTGCAAAGAAGAGAATGTTTGCCTTGCCTATATTGTCAACCATAGTTTCAACTGACTTGACAATGGCTTCTTCATTCAAGGTCACGAATGGCACCAAGTTAATTTCTGCACCTTCTTTTTCGAAGGCCTTAGCTGAATCATATTCTGAGTTGGTTCCTGGGAAGACTGGGATGTAAACCACAGGTTTTTCAACCTTTTCTTTTCCTTTGATGATTACATCAGAAGTTACAGCTGGAACTTCTTCCAGTTCTTTAGCTTGGGCAAATTCAGTTGGATAAACTTCTTCTAGTTTTCCTTGGAAGGCACTGTCAAGCTTGTGTCCATCTAGCTTCACACCGTTGACAAGGAGTGTAAAGTCTGCACTTGTTTGACCAATTTTCTCCACTCCAGCAATTTCTTGAGGCGATGTGAAGACAAATCCGCCCAATTGTGCTGTCAAGGCTGTTTCAAGTTTAGGCAAGGTCACCTCTGCACCGATATGGTTCCCAAAGGTAGCGAGGGCCAAGCTTTCAACGACACCACCGTATTTGACAGCTGATGCAGATGTTACTTTGTAATCCTTTTGAATAGCCTCAAGTTGAGCAAAGTTTTTCTTAATCAAATCAAAATCAATCTCTGCAGAGAGGGCTTGTCCTGGGATGTAGTAGATGTTTTCCCCAGCAGTTTTGAACTCAGGAGAAAGCACCTTACGGCTATCTGCCGTCGTTACCCCAAAGGCAACCAAGGTTGGTGGTACAGTCAATTCTTCAAAGGTCCCAGACATAGAGTCCTTACCACCGATAGATGGCAAGCCAAGCTGGATTTGTGCTTCGATAGAGCCTAGAAGGGCTGCTACTGGCTGACCGAAACGCTCTGCCTGTTTATCCATGCGTTCGAAATACTCTTGGTAAGAGAAACGAGCCTTGGACCAGTTGGCACCAGCAGCTACTAGACGAGCAGTTGCTTCAATAACTGCACAAGCCGCACCGTGGTATGGAGACCATTCTGCAATATAAGGGTTGAAACCTTGAGCAATGACTGACGCAGTATGAGTCACACCGTGTTGAACTGGTAATTTCTGCACAGATGCCTCAGTTGGTGTGAGTTGGTAACGACCACCAAGTGGGTGATTAACCGTTGAGCGTCCAACAGAGCAGTCAAAGATAGTCTGTAATCCTTTTTGACTCGCATGATTCAAATCAGATAGAACCGCAAGGGTATCTGCTTCAAGTGTGTCAGCGTTTGTTGTGCGTTCTTCTGGGAGTTTGACATCCTTGTCTACAACCTTGGCATCGACGACTACGCGCACACCATTGGTATCAAGGAAACGACGTTCCAAGTCTACAATGGTTTCACCATTCCAGTGCATGACAAGATTTGGTTTTTCAGTTACTGTCGCCACCACAACAGCATCAATATTTTCTTTATTACATTCAGCAACGAAGGCATCCACATCTTCAGGACGAACCACGACTGCCATCCGTTCTTGTGATTCAGAGATAGCAATTTCTGTACCATTCAAACCTTGGTATTTAAGAGGCACTTTATTAAGGTCGATTTCAAGACCATCTGCCAATTCACCAATAGCCACACAGACACCACCAGCGCCAAAGTCATTTGATTTCTTGATAAGACGTGTCACGTCCCCATTACGGAAAAGACGTTGAATCTTACGTTCTTCGATAGCATTCCCTTTTTGGACCTCAGCTCCAGCAGTCTCTACAGACTCAACCGTTTGAACCTTAGAAGACCCTGTCGCACCACCGACACCATCACGACCAGTCTTCCCACCGAGTAGAATAATCACATCGCCCGCCTCAGGTTTTTCACGAACGACATTACCCTTGGGAGCCGCACCAACAACTGCACCTAGCTCCATGCGTTTAGCTACAAAGCCTGGGTGGAAGTATTCACGAACATAGGTCGTTGCAAGCCCAATCTGGTTACCATATGAAGAATAGCCATGAGCCGCTGTTTTAGAAATAACCTGTTGTGGCAATTTCCCAGCGCGAGTTTCCGAAATCGGTGCTGTAATATCACCCGCACCCGAGATACGCATAGCTTGATAGACATAGGAACGACCTGACAATGGGTCACGAATAGCACCACCGATACAGGTAGCCGCGCCACCAAATGGCTCAATCTCAGTAGGGTGGTTGTGGGTTTCGTTCTTGAACATGAGGAGCCATGGCTCTTTCACACCATCAACATCCACTTCGATTTCTACTGAGCAAGCATTGATTTCATCTGACACTTCCATATCATCCAAACGACCATTGGCACGCTCATAACGACCGAAAATAGTCGCCATATCCATCAAGGTTTGCGGTTTCTCCGAACGTCCCAACTCATCACGCATGGCAATATACTTGTCATAAGTCGCCTGCAATTGCTTTTGGAATTTCGATGCTGAGAAATCAATCTGTTTCAACTCTGTTTCAAAAGTCGTATGACGGCAGTGGTCAGACCAGTAAGTGTCCAAAACCTTGAGTTCTGTTTCCGTCGGCACGCGCCCGATTGACTTGAAATAGTCTTGGATAAAGAGCAAATCATCCACTTCCATGGCCATCCCTTGCTCGGCCTTGTAGCGGGCAAAGTCTTCTGCCCTATAGCTTTCAAAGAAAGTCAATTTGGGAATGGTCTTGTCTGACTCTGAAAATTCCTGCTTGGCAATCCCAGTCGTGATGCCCTTGAAACGAGAATCAACTGGATTGAGCAAGTAGTTCTTGACCGCTTCTAACTCAGTCGCATCAATATCTTTATTCACCAAGTAAAGTTGGGCTGTGTTGACCGTCACGTTACTCGAACTTCCCAGCAAAAGCAAGGCTTCCTGTGAAGAAGCCGCGCGTTGGTCAAACTGTCCTGGTAGACTTTCAATGGCAAAGAATGCATAGTTAGCAAGATCCGCCTGCACAGCTACTTCATCTAAGACATGGTCTGTCACCTGCTCAGAGAAGATGTGTTTCTCTGCAGGTGCAAACAAGTCCTCTGCCAAGTCAAAGACGTCATAAACCTGCACAATACGAATACTTTTCAAGCTTGAAAGCCCCAAGTTGTGCTGGAGTTCTCTTACTAAACTCTCTGACTTAACCTGAAAATCAGCCTTTTTTTCAACAAAAATACGTTTATCCATCAATCCTTATTCCTTTATTTCAGCTCTTGCAATATTCTCAAATGACTTCTAGGTTGTTATTTTAGTTCTTGCAACTTTTCCCAGACAATCTCATAAACATCTGTCAATTCTCCCAATCCTCTACGGAAAACATCCTTGTCCATGTGGTTGCCATCCGCATCCCACAAACGGCAGTTATCTGGTGAAAATTCGTCTGCCAAGATAATCTTACCATCCTTGTCAAAACCGAACTCTAGCTTAAAGTCAATCAATTTAAGGCCAATCTCAGCAAACCAGACTTTCAAAAGTTCATTGATACGACGCGTCTCTTCCTTCAAGTAGGCAATCTGCTGGTCATCCGCAATCTGTAGGAATTTCACATGCTCGTCATTGATAAATGGATCATCCAAGTCATCATTTTTGTAGTAAAATTCGACAATCGGAGTCTCCAAGGCGATTCCTTCATCAACACCAAAACGTTTTGAAAAGGAACCAGCCGTATAGTTGCGAAGCACAACTTCTAAAGGAATAATCTTAACCTTTTTATTGAGTTGCTCTGTATCCGAAACTTTCTCCACAAAGTGAGTCGCCACACCCGCCGCATTTAATTTCTCAAAAATAAAAGATGAAATCTGATTATTCAACACTCCCTTACCCGCAATCTGCTCCTTCTTGACACCATTGAAAGCAGTCGCCTGGTCCTTGTAAGTTGAAATAATAAGATTTTCATCCTCAGTTGTATAGATATCTTTAGCTTTTCCCGAATAGATCAATTGTTTTGACATTTTAAAGTTCGCCTTTCGTATTACTTGAGCACATTCTACCACAAAAAACCTAAAATTACAAGAATTTAACCGAATAAATAACACATTCACTCTAAAAATCGTAAAGAAAAAACTGCAAGAAGTATCTTTCTCACAGTTTTAAAATCATTTAACTCTAAAAACACGAACATTACTCTTTGTTCAAAAATTGATCCAAATAATAGCGCAGATAACTTTTCTTACCTGTAATCATCTGTAGGCGACCTTCCACCCCGTACCGAAGTTTTTCAGCCTGCTCCGAAGTTAGATTAGTCTCCGTTTCGATTTTAAAGAAATTCCCTTTTTCAGTCTTAGTAGCTGTCGCATCTATGCTGGTAATCGTGGAATCCAAGAAAATTTGATTCTTGGCATCATGAGTCGTCGTATAACGAACAGAATCTCCAACCTTGACTCTTGCTACATCTTTTGAACTAAGATAAGCTGTTAGTTTGGCTTTCCCTTCTTTTTCCAAGGACGGATAGAGTTGGGCTAGTAGGGCACCTTCTGCTACCATGCTAGAATCACTGGTCTCAGGATTAATGTGAAGCACCCCATCCTCACTGGCCGTAATTTTCCCCTTGTCTAGAAGACTTCCCTGTACCTTCTTACCTGACTCTGCCTCCAAGATTTTCTGGTCTAGAAGGGTCAATTCCTGACCAACCTTTGCCAAATGTTGTGATTTAAGAGATTCCAATTGACTGCTTAAGCCTGACGCATAGGCTTGCTGGGTACCTGAACCTGCATACTGGACACGGTAAGTAGCAAGACTGGATTCTAACTGAGAAAGTTGCGCTTCAACCTGCGCAACAGCCTGAGCCTTAGCTTGCGGATTTTCCTCACCCTGAGACTTGTAAGACTGGTAGAGAGAGTAGGCTAGATTCTGACTGGCCAAGGAAGCACCTGTTTCAATAGCTGACTTAGCTGTCTGGTAATCGCGAATTTTAGCCTCTGTTTGACTGATGAGGTTTCCGATTTCGGCTTGGGTTTGGCTAGCTGCTGCATTCTGGGACGCGATGGTCTCGTTTTGTTGCGATGTACTAGCCCTAAGACTGCCTGCTTGACTGATATAGTCGCGAAAGGTGGCCTGGTAGCCAAACTTATCCTCCTCTGGAAAGTAATCCGTCCCTTCTTGCAGGCTCTTTTGCAAATACTCCAATTGCTTTTTTTGATCCTTGAGCATGTCCAGCTGACTAGCATAGGTCTCTACTTGAACACCTTCTGCTCCTTCCTGATATTGAACCAGAAGCTCCCCCTTCTTAACCAGCTTATTTTCTTCCAAATGATTGACAAGAATGCGATTGTTGCTAGTTGACTGGATATTTGCAAGGATACGACTAGGCTCAACAGTAGCTCTAGTTGACAAACTCATCTCCTTCTCTGCCAAAGTTGCAAAGCCAAGCAAAAACACGAGCAGAAGGGACATGGGTACAATCACCCGACTGGAAAAATTATGGTAACGACGATTATAAAACTCCGCACTTTCTAAAAATTCTGGTTTCATCCTCTCCTCTTTCTAGCTATTCACCAAATGGGCGTAAAAACCACCCTGTGCAAGCAAATCAGCATGCTTTCCTTCTTCAACAATCCTGCCCTGATCCAAGACAACAACCTTCTCTGTCCGCTCAGCAATGGTCAAGCGGTGGGCGATGAAAATCAAGGTCTTGTCTAAAGCCATGAGATTATCAACAATCCGCTTCTCTGTCAGAATATCCAAACTGCTGGTCGCCTCATCCAAAATCAAGACAGGCGCATCTGTCAAGAGAGCACGCGCCAGAGCAATTCTCTGACGTTGACCACCTGAAATTCCTGCCCCATCCGAAGTCAATTCTGTCTGGTAATTCAGTGGCATACGCTCGATATCCTCTCGAATCTCCGCCAACTCGACCGCCCGTAAGATATCTTCCTGTGTCGTTCCCTCCTTGGCTCCAAGGAGAAGATTCTCCAAAATCGTCCCGTTAAAGACATAGGGCTGTTGAGGCAGATAGTTAATGTACTGGCGCAAGGCCTTTTTATCAATCTGATTGAGATTGACACCACCCAGACTAATCTCTCCCTGACTTGGATCGTAAAAATTAACCATCATCTTGGCCAAGGTGGTCTTACCTGACCCTGAAATCCCCACAAAAGCCACCTTAGAACCTTGTGGAATGGTCAAATTGATGTCTGACAAGACGTCTCGACCATAGCCATACTTGTAGTGAACATTCTTGAAGGACATCTCTCCCTTCACCAAGCTCAAATCCTCAACCGTTTTCTTCTCCTCAAACTCCGAAGCTACTAGATAAACCTCATTTAAACGATTATTAGCAACCTGCGCTGTCTGAAGCTTGGTTTGCAGGTTGATGATATTTTCCAAAGGATTTGTAAAATAAACAAGCAAAGTATTATAGGTAATCAACTGCCCCAAACTCATCTTGCCATCCATGACCAAAACAGCCCCCATCCAGAGAATACCGACATTGAGCAAGAGATGGGCAACTTTTTTCAGAGCCTTTTGCTGACTCTCTGCCCGACTATAGATAAAAGATTTTTTCAGATAATCCACAAATTCCTTGTCAATCTTTTGGTAACGCTGACTTTCACTGGTCAAAGACTTAATGGTCTCAATACCGTTGATGTCCTCGATGATAGAAGAAGACAGAACCGCATTGGCTTCCATGGTATCCCGATTCATCTTTTCAAACGGCTTCATAAAGGCAAAGATAATCACTGTATAGATAGGAAGCGCCAATAAGGTCATGAAAAAGAGATTGGTATTTTGTGAAAATAAAACAAGTGAAATAATGACGACCGTTGATACGTCCAAGAAAATCGAAAGAATGGTCGAAGCCAGCGCATCGATGATACTGTTAGCATCTGTAAAACGAGACACGATTTCCCCTGTACGACGTGTCGCAAAAAAGGACATAGGCAGGTGAAAAACATGCTTGATATAGGATAAAATCACATCAATCGACAGGCGTTGCCCCAAAACAAGTAAGAGATACTCCTGAGCATAAGACAAGATCTGCTGGAGAATATAAACGATAACCAGCCCAATAGAAATAATCCCCAGTGTCGAACGCATCTGATCTGGCACATAGGTATCAATGATAGACTGCAGATAATAAGAACCCACAATGTTAATCAAGGTGACCAAGAGTGTCGCCAAAACGATATTGGCAATCAAACCACGCTGTTTCACTAATATAGGGATAAAAGATAGCAGACCATTCTTTTGATCCTTATGAGGCTTGTAGTCTGGACTAGGTGCCATAAACAAAGTCACTCCTGTCCATTCTTCCGCAAAACGCTCACGTGGCAGTTTGGTCAATTTAACCCCGGGATCTGGATCGGCAATATGAATGCTGTCCTTATCCTGCCCAGTCACCACATAGTAGTGGAGCAATTTCCCTTCCTTAAGCACATGGGCAACAAAAGGAAAAGTCAAATCAGGCAAGTCAAAGAGCGTCATATCCGCCTTGATCGCTCGCGTCTCAAAGCCAATCTCCTCTGCCACCTTGACCAAGCCCAAAGCCGTCGTCCCATCCATGGTCGTCTTGGCCAATTCTCGCAAGTGAGCCAAAGAATAGTAACTACCATAGTAGCCAAAAACCATGGCTAATGAAGCTACACCGCAGTCCATCTGATCCACCTGCGGACGATAGTGACGTTTCCCAAATTTCATATTCTTCTCCTTTTTCCTAAACTCATCTGATAACAACTATCTTACCCCAAACACCAAACAAAAACTGGACTTCCTTCCCAAATGCACCTATCTCCCTCCCAAATGCACTTTTTGGATAAAAAATAAGTAGAACAAACGTCCTACCTAAAATATATATTTATTTCTTTTTCTTCCTAATTCTTTTGTCAATCATATATAAAACGATAATCGAAAACAGCGGTGGTACAATATAACTCTTTTCACTCATTGTCAGCTGAAATCCCAGAGTTGCTAGTATCTTAAAGATGAAAATATTCATCAAAAATAGAAAAACAAATACTAAAAAATATTTTAAAACCTTCTTCATTCCTTTTCTTCAACTCTCCTAATTTCTATACCTATTTTATCAAATTTTATCAAAAAATACATGTAAAACTCCAAATAAACAGCTCAACTACACTTTTTTGGCAAAAAATAGGCAGAACAAACGTCCTACCTACTAAAAATATGATATGAAAGGAAAGTGATGTTTTACTGACACCCTAGGCAAGCTTGGGACAAATAAATCATTGATAGTAACATTTGTGACATCCTATTTATTACTACAATTTCTAATGTCCCTGCTATTTCTAAGCCACCTTTGGTATGATCTATTCACAGTCAGAATAGATAACACCGTTCTAAATTACGATTCATAGTTACTCCTTTTAAACTCCAATGTGATGCATTCCTAACCATTTTCAGCGAAGACTAACAAGTCATTCTTAACTGCTCACTCTACTTGCTTTTTATTTGCCTTATATCCTAGATAAAAGAGCCCAAATAAAACAGGGTAAATTTCTGGATAAAATAGGGTATTGATCGGATTTTTCAAAATCAAATACGTTGCGATGTAGATTATGAGAGATACGATAAAATAACCCTCAATAAAACCTAATAAAAATGTTTTCATGTTAGACTCCTATTTATCTGACAAGAATGGCGGAAAAACTCTGCCATTCACATGCACCAAATCCTTTTGATTCATGTTCGTCATTACCCCTTTGTATTATATTTTATTGCTATGTAAATGATTAAAATGAGTATTGGATAAGTAAATACTTCTGAGATATCCATAAAATTCATACTATACTGTCCAGATAATATTTTATAGTCAATTAAAATTTGAACGATAGTGAAAATAATATGTAGCGATAACAATACCCCTAATAATATCACTTCTTTTTTTAAAAACATAGAAATGCCTCTCTGACTACAATCAGATTATGGTCTATTCGCATAATACCCCAAAGCTGCTTCACCTGCTATTTTATTTTCCTCTTATTTATCTATTCAAAAACGAATTCAAAAACATAATATATATCAATTTTAATAAACTATATTAATAAAATGCATTGTAAACATTTCGACCAAATGCTCTACCAGCATTATAGATACCACCGAAAAATCTTCCCGTACTATCAATCACTTTATGGACATCGATGTTAATATTACCTCTCCATGACACTCGACCGCCCTCTACTGTTGCTAAATCTTTTTCTGTGAGACTTGTAAATCTTTCTTCAATTTTTATCATATTCATTGTATTTGTTCCTCTTTATCTATAATTTTTTATTAAAATAAATAATTGTAAACCATTTCGCCAAACTTCTGTCCCGCCCAATAAACCGGTCCTAAAAGTAAGGTCCCTAAAGCATAAACCCCAACTACTCCAACTATGAAAATCAATACTTTTACAGGAATTGACTGCAAACTGTAAAAGGTCTCTACCCTAGTAATCCAACTTTCTATCATGCGTTCCATCAGCGCTCTTCCTTCCCTGTTAACGTCCACGACGCTTAGCATGTGCTCCTGAAGCACCATCTACCGCACCCAATAAAAACGTTCCTGCAATTGCGACTCCTCCAACTACTACCAGACCAATTAGCAAGCCTCCTTCTACATCGGCCATTTCCTCATGACTCATTACATGAAAACTATCTTCCATATTTTTAAATTTTTCCATCTTATTCTCCTTTTTTGATTATTAACAATTGAAAAAGGTAGTTTTTTGTCTTTCCTTTTTCATATATTCTATTCGTTGTTATAGATAATCTTTACTCTCTAAATATTATCTTAGAATCCAAATAATGCACGACGGAACCATAGACCTGTATTTAAACCCCGTTGATAGCTTTCCTTGCTACCACCCACCAGCAAGGCTAAGTCGCTTTCCTTTAATACTTCAATAGTATACTTATCATTCATTTCATTCATCGCTTATCCTCCTAAAAACCAAAACCTCTACGAAATCCAATGTACCAATCTACAAGGGTCTTCGTCCAATTTTCTCCACCTTGAATATCGGTCAATTCTTCCGAAGTCAGCTCAACAAATCCATAATAATGTTCTTTCATTATTTTATTCCTTCCTTTTTCCTCTTACTTATTTATTCGAAAAATAATTCTAAAATGAACAACTAAATTAAATTTTATTTGAAAAATAATTTAGTAAACCATGAATAGAAAATTGGTAGATACATGAATTAGACTCCTTTCTGTTTCCTCTTACTTATCTATTCGAAAAAAATTTCGAAAATGTACAACTAAATTAAATTTATTTGAAAAATAATTTAGTAAACCACGGATAAAAAATTGGTAGATACATGAACTAGGCCCCTTTCTTTTTCCTCTTACTTATTTATTCGAAAAAAATTTCGAAAATGTACAACTAAATTAAATTTTATTTGAAAAATAACTTAATGAACCACGGATACAAGATTGGTAGATACATGAACTAGGCTCCTTTCCTTTTCCTCTTACTTATCTATTCGAAAAAGAAGTCAAAAAAATAAAGAATATCAGAAAATTTTCCGACATTCTTATTGATAAATTCATTCAAATCTAACAGATATTAAACATTGAGATGTTTTTTGGCTCTATAATATTTGTAGTGGGTAAATCCCCTATAGATATTATGGAGCCTATTTTTGTGTAGAAAAAAAGTCCCATATGACCTATAATGAAAAGCGACAAAACAACTCAT
>CAJNCI010000008.1 GCA_905221215.1 bacterium | reverse complement strand
CAACTTTTCCCGTGTGCTAAAATTGTACTTGATCGCTTTCACATTGTACAACATCTCAGCCGTGCTATGAGTCGTGTCCGTGTCCAAATCATGAATCAGTTCAATCGAAAATCTCATGAATACAAGGCCATCAAGCGCTACTGGAAGCTCATCCAGCAGGATAGTCGTAAACTGAGTGATAAACGATTTTATCGCCCTACTTTTCGTATGCACTTAACGAATAAAGAGATTCTAGACAAGCTTTTGAGCTATTCAGAAGACTTGAGACACCACTATAATCTCTATCAGCTCTTGCTTTTTCACTTTCAGAACAAGGAGCCAGACAAATTCTTCGGACTTATTGAGGACAATCTTAAACAGGTTCATCCTCTTTTTCAGACTGTCTTTAAAACTTTTCTCAAGGATAAAGAGAAAATCGTCAACGCTCTTCAACTACCCTATTCCAACGCAAAATTGGAAGCCACTAATAATCTCATCAAACTTATTAAGCGGAATTCATTTGGTTTTCGGAACTTTGAAAACTTCAAAAAACGGATTTTTATCGCTCTCAACATCAAAAAAGAAAGGACGAATTTCGTCCTTTCTCGATCTTAGCTTTTCTTCAACCCACTACAGTTGACAAAGAGCCTTTTTAATTTTATTCTCCTTCAAAGGCATCTTTAATATGGTCAAAGAATCCCTTTTTCTTTGGATTGACTTTTAAATCACCAGCAGCTGCGAATTCTTTAAGCGCTGCTTTTTGGCGGTCATTCAATCCTGTCGGTGTTACGACATTAACAGTAACGTATTGGTCCCCAACTGCACCACCACGAAGGCTTGGTGCTCCCTTACCACGTAGGCGGAATTTCTTACCAGTCTGAGTACCCTCTGGGATAACCAATTCAACATCACCATGAACAGTTGGAATATCAACTGTATCACCAAGAGCTGCTTGAACAAAGTTGAGGTTGAGATTGTAGAAGATAGTGGTTCCTTCACGTTCAAACTTATCGCTAGCTTCCACAGAAACCACCACATACAAGTCACCATAAGGTCCACCGTTAAAGCCAGCTTCACCTTGACCTGCTAGGCGAATTTGTTGACCGGTTTCCACACCAGCAGGGATTTTCACATGTACGCTATGAGCTTGTTTTTCATGACCTGTTCCATGACAGGTTGTACATGGATCTTTGATTTCTTTTCCACGCCCATGACAGACATCACAGGTTACTTGGCGACGCATCATGCCAAGCGGAGTCTGCGTATCGACGTTAATGACACCAGCGCCATGACAGCGTCCACAAGTGACTGGACTTGTTCCTGGCTTAGCACCAGAACCGTTACATGTACTACAGCTTGCTTCACGGTTGTATTTAACTTCTTTTTCAGCTCCAAAAATAGCTTCTTCAAAGGTCAAGTTCACACGATACTGGAGGTCATCCCCTTGACGAGGGGCATTTGGATTGCGTGAAGCACCGCCTCCGCCGAAGAAACTTGAGAAGATGTCCTCAAAACCACCGAAGCCACCTGCTCCGTTGAAACCGCCGAAACCACCAGCACCACCAAAGCCACCGTTGGCACCTGCAGCACCATATTGGTCATAGGCCGCACGTTTTTGGTCGTCACTCAAAGTCTCATAGGCTTCTTGAACTTCCTTGTACTTTTCCTCAGCACCAGGCTCCTTGTTGATATCTGGGTGGTATTTTTTCGAAAGCTTACGATAAGCCTTTTTGATCTCGTCTGCCGAAGCGTTTTTTGACACCCCCAGACGATCATAAAATTCAGTATTGTTCATACAAGATACCAAGACCGTAAAATTCGACTGAAAAATAGGAAATCTGACGCTGGAGCGATGCTCCTAGGCAGATTTATCTTTTTTCCGAGAATTTAGGTCGGGTTCAATTCCTTTCTTTTATATTGAGTTAGAAATTTCGGAACCCGTGTTCAGTTACGAACACCCTTATTCCTTTCTATTGATATTTTGAATCAAACCTCGATTTAGGTCGGGTTCAATTCCTTTCTTTTTATATTGAATCAGAAACTTAGGAACTCGTGTTCAGTTACTCGAACACTCTTATTCCTTTCTATAATTTATAAGTAAATATTTAGAGGGCATTTTCTATACTCTGTTTCACTTCATCAAACTCTTTGTCCGATAGAGTAAAAATCAAATCCTCTTCAGCATACTCGTTCTGTTCTTTAAAATAGTTGTCCGTATTTTCTGCCAAACCTAGACTAAGAATCACTTTTCTTGCAAACTCTTGATGTGCAAAGCCAATAGCCGTAATGATTTGTTTATCTTGGACAAGAACTTTCGGTTGGAAATTCTCACGTGGAAGAAATTCAAAATAGTCAAAGAAGTTTTGCCAAATTCCACCTGTAAATTTCGTGTCGTTCAATAAACCTGCTTTTGCCAATAAAAGAGGCGCTGAAGAAATGGCTGCAATTAGGATATCTTGCTCATTAAGACTTCTCAAAAACGAGATCAATTTCTCATCTTGTAGAGCAGGACCTATATTTACCATTCCCGGCAAAATCACACAAGAATAATCTTCTATACGGATCTGATCCAATGTTTTCGTCGGTTGACAGGACAAACCATCCTCAGAGACCACCATCGAATTCTCAGAAGCTACATAATCAATCGTGATATCAAAAGACAGAGCTAAAGTACTCGTTAAAGTGGTTATCTCATAAAGAGAAAAATTAGGATAAATGATACAAAGTACTTTTTTCATACGCAACATCCTCTATTTTATCGAAAAACAGAGGCTGGGTTGCAACCTCTGGATTTCTTCTTATACTCGCCTGATTTTCAAGTTCGGAATAAAATAGTCCACTGGACTATTTTATTTTTCCGTAAACTCTCCGTCTACGACGTCATCGCCTGCGTTTCCTGTTGCTTGTGCGCCTTCTGCTCCTGCTTGAGCTTGTTGCGCTGCTGCGGCTTGTTCATAGAGTTTAACAGCAAGGCCTTGAGCTTTTTCGTTCAACGCTTCAAGTTTTGCTTTCATTTCGTCCAAGTTATTGTCTTCTTGAGCTTTCTTAAGGTCATCAAGGGCAGCTTGGGCAGCGTCACGTTCTGCGTCGAAGCCTTTGCCTTCAGTTTCCTTGATTGTCTTTTCAGTCGCAAAGATTGCTTGGTCAACTTCGTTACGAAGGTCTACTTCTTCTTTACGTTTCTTATCTGCTTCAGCGTTAGCTTCTGCATCTTTCATCATGCGGTCGATTTCTTCGTCAGTCAAACCTGAGTTAGATTGGATCACAATAGTTTGTTCTTTTTGAGTTCCAAGGTCTTTAGCCTTAACAGACACGATACCGTTCTTGTCGATGTCGAAAGTTACTTCGATTTGAGGAATTCCACGAGGTGCAGCTGGGATATCTGTCAATTGGAAACGTCCAAGAGTCTTGTTATCTGCTGCCATTGGGCGTTCACCTTGAAGAACGTGGATATCAACGGCTGGTTGGTTATCTGCTGCAGTTGAGAAGACTTGTGATTTAGATGTTGGGATTGTAGTGTTGCGGTCGATGAGTTTTGTAAATACACCACCCATTGTTTCGATACCAAGTGACAATGGTGTTACATCAAGAAGGACAACGTCTTTGACATCACCAGTAATCACACCACCTTGGATAGCAGCACCCATAGCAACTACTTCGTCAGGGTTTACTGATTTGTTTGGTTCTTTACCAGTTTCAGCTTTCACAGCTTCAACAACGGCAGGGATACGAGTTGAACCACCAACAAGGATAACTTCGTCGATTTCTGATAAGCTCAAACCTGCATCTGAAAGGGCTTGACGAACTGGAACTTTTGTACGTTCAACAAGGTCACGAGTCAAATCATCAAATTTCGCACGAGTCAAAGTCATTTCCAAGTGAAGAGGTCCAGCCTCGCCTGCAGTGATGAATGGTAAGCTGATTTGTGTTGAAGTTACACCAGAAAGGTCTTTCTTCGCTTTTTCAGCTGCATCTTTCAAACGTTGCATTGCCATCTTGTCAGTAGACAAGTCAATACCGTTTTCTTTCTTGAATTCTGCTACCAAGTGGTCGATGATTTTTTGGTCAAAGTCGTCACCACCGAGTTTGTTGTCCCCTGCAGTTGACAATACGTCGAAGACACCGTCACCCAATTCAAGGATAGATACGTCAAATGTACCTCCACCAAGGTCGAATACCAAGATTTTTTCTTCTTTGTCAGTCTTGTCCAAACCGTAAGCAAGAGCTGCTGCAGTTGGTTCATTGACGATACGTTCTACTTCAAGACCAGCGATTTTACCAGCGTCTTTTGTTGCTTGACGTTGAGCGTCGTTGAAGTAAGCTGGAACTGTGATAACTGCTTTAGTTACTTTTTCACCAAGGTAGTCTTCAGCATAACCTTTCAAGTATTGAAGAATCATAGCTGAGATTTCTTGTGGAGTATATTCTTTTCCGTTAGCAGAAACTTTTTCAGAAGTTCCCATCTTAGATTTGATAGAGATTACTGTATCTGGGTTTGTAACTGCCTGACGTTTTGCAGCATCACCAACGATGATTTCACCGTTTTTGAATGAGACTACAGATGGAGTTGTGCGGTTTCCTTCTGGGTTTGCGATGATTTTGCTTTCAGTTCCTTCAAGAACTGCTACTGCTGAGTTTGTTGTACCTAAGTCAATACCGATAATTTTAGACATGTGTTTTTCTCCTTAAATTTTAATTCGAATTTTGATTTTTTTGATATTCCCCTTAAGTGGTGGGGACGTGAGCAACTCCCTACGGGATTTCATCACTTATTTTTGAGCCTATTGTCTCAAAAATCCCCTGTTTCAGCACGGCGGGCAATATCTTCCTTGCAAGCCTCCGGCTTGCTTTTTATCTTTCTTCATAGTTTAGTGTCATTTCGGACAAGTTTTCTATTATGTATGCTGCAATCGTCAGAATTGCCTAGTTATAGACCACTACCATTGCTGGGCGTAGGATGCGGTCATGGAGTTTGTAGCCTTTTTGGAAGACTTGGGCGATAGTATCTGCTGGGTGTTCATCGTCTGCTGGGAGAGTTTGGATGGCCATATGGTAGTTATGGTCAAATTCACCGTCAGCTGCGATTTCTTCGATCCCCTCTTCTTTTAAAGCATGAATCAAGCTTTCTTGAACCATCTCCAATCCTTTTTTGACATCGTCTGTCAAACCTTCAACTGAAAGGGCACGTTCTAGGTTATCCAAAGAAGGGAGAATCGCTTTTGCCAAGTCCTGGCTACGGTAACGTTGCAAGTTTTGACGCTCTTCATTGGCACGGCGTTGGATATTTTGCATTTCTGCATGAGCGCGAAGGTATTTGTTTTCGAACTCATCCGCACGTTCATTTGCCAAGTCCAGCTCAGACTTCTCAGGAGTTGTTTCTTCAGCTGTTTCCACAACTTCCTCTTCTTGAACTTTTTCTACTTCTTCATTTTTTATATCTTGGGCCATTTTCGCCTCCTTTAATGATTTCAATCTTAATGTACTTCGTAATGATTACTGCTGAGATAGCGGTAAAAATCTGTCAACTTCATGGTCAAAACACGATTGACTACATTGACTTGGTTGATTAGCTGTTGGTAATCCAGATTGACCGGACCGATAATTGCTAGAATTCCAACTCCCCGATAAGGAATAAGGAACTTGCTACTAATCACCGCTAAGTCAGCTAAACAGGACTCTTGACTGTCTGCAACACGGACATTTTGCATCTGATCTTCACGCAACCCTTCACGAATCTCCAGAGCCACCTTTTGCGGTTGGTCAAAGAACTGATAGGCTGCTAGATTTGCAAAATTTAAGAGATTGACCTTGCCCGCCACCACAATGTTTTCGTTGAACATTTCCTTAAAAATGTGTTCAAAGAGATCGATGACATTGTCCGTTGTTGTAAAGTAACGCTGGATAATCTGCGGAATCTCCGTTCGAATCTTGTAGTGAATATCTAGAACGGTGTGTCCGAGGAAACGTTCCTGAATGATTGCCTTCAGTTTCAGCAAATCTTCCTGCAAGAAGTTCCTTGGAATCAGAAACTGACTGGTAACCGTTCGAGACTCGTCTAAGGTAAATACTGCCAAGGCTGTATGTTGACCTAAAACAACGATATCAAAGGCTGTCAACCGTTGTCTGCTGGGTTCAACGTCTAGTGCTACTACCGTACAGCCACTCAAATCCGTTAGTAGATTAGCAGCCTCTTGCAGAATATCCTCTAGTTTGAAGAATTCCTGATCAAAGGCTTTGACAATCTCATATACCTCATTTTCAGCCAGTCGGTCAAAATCCAGTGAGTGTTTCACATAGTACTGAAAACCAGCAACACTTGGCATCCGACCGCTTGAAGTATGAGCCTTCTCAAGCAAACCTTGCTTTTCTAAAGCCGCCATATCATTACGAATGGTAGCGCTGCTAGAGTTAATAGACTCTTGCAAGGCTTTGGATCCGACAGGTTCGTGCGTTTTGGTAAAGATGTCAATAATCAGATTTAAAATATCCTGCTGACGCTCTGTAACCATCTCATCACTCCTCTCTGTCTGATCAATTAGCACTCGATACATCCAAGTGCTAACTCATGATTCTATTATACACCCTTAGAAGAGAATGTCAAGATAAAAACTCAAAAAATTAGCACTCTTTTCCCAAGAGTGCTAAAAATCAGTCTGAAGACCTAGAACCTTACCTTCCATTCATTTTGTATTTCCTTTTAAGTCTGAAAAAACCAAGGATTAGATAAGAAATCAGAAAGGCATATAAAAGAAAAATAATAAAGAAAGACATAGAAAGCTCTTCTTTAAATAAACTCATACAAACAACAAAACCACCCGAGAAAGTAGCTGTACAGGAACGAAGTCTAGATTGCATAACTTCCCATCCGAGACTCTTGCTCATATAAACTTGATCCTCTGAAAGTATATCAGAAGCCGATTTACGAAGAATTGAACAAGAACCTGCTCCTATCAATTCCCAACCTCTATTTCTAAAATCTTGCAATTCATGCTGATACTTTTTAAGAAATCTAGAGTCATAGATACGGTAGATGACATCGTCTGGTTGACATTGATCAAAATAGAAAAAACCAAAACGACTCGTTCTATATCTCCAGCCTTTCAAGTGCATCTCATGTAAATATTCTTCTTCCTTATCCAAATCAAGAATAGCGAAAATCCGAAATTGCTTTTTATTTATCATGACTTCCCCTCCAATTTTGAGCATACCTATCCTATCATAAATCTGATAATCCCTTCTTTTTATGCCATAACTTCCAGCTAATATAGGCAACTATTAACAAAAGGATTAAAGACAAGAAAACATCTAGCCCGACCGCGAGAAAACTCCATAGACCATACGCATTACTTCTATTGAGCAATTTAAGTAAGAATGGTATATGTATGGCTAGCAAAAGTAAAACAGGTACTAATCGCAGTCTTAAAATGCGATTAACCACAGCTAACTTCCCGGCTGCGTCATTATAAATTTCAAACTCGGCATCCGACTCAATTCCAGAATGAAGCTTTCTAAAGTAGGAAAAACCATTAAAGTCTGTAATATGCTCCCAGCCACAGTCTTTAAACAGTTGTAAATAGGAGGCTCTCTCTGATTTTTCCATTGGGTAAAAATCCAACTGATAAGACACTTGCTCAGGCTGACACTTTTCAAAGGTATACTTAACTGCAAACAATAAGATAGAGTAGCTTACTTTTCTAAGTTTCCAGCCCTTAGCATGCATTTCTCTAAAGTACAGAGCCTCCCTCTCATAATCCGCAATTGTAAAAATTCGATAAACAATTTTCTTTTCCATCAGCCTTCCTCCCGACTATTTCTATAGAGCCGTTCAATACGCTTCAATTCAATATCTAAGACTTTTCGTCCCAAGTCTGTGATCTGATAGATTTTACGCTTCTCCTCTTCTCGGACAAAGAAAATCAAGCCATCCTTTTCCATTTTTGACAAGGTTCCATACATAGTTCCAGGACTAATCGAAACTTGCGAATCTGTCATTTCCCTGACCTTTTGCGTAATACTATAACCATGACCTTCCTTTTGCAGACAGAACAAGATATAAAAGCCCGTTTCCGTCATCGGAAGGTAAACACGACGGATCTTATCCGTTAATCGCATTTATAGCCACCTCCTATTCAGTTCGATATATCGCACTTCGTTATATAAAATATATCACACCTCGATATAAGAAGCAAGAAAAAAGACTACCCTCAGGCAATCTTTCCTCTATATTAGTAAAGGTCTAAATAATTATCAATTTCCCATTGTGAAACGAAGGTTGCATAACTTGCCCATTCAATTCGTTTCGCTTCAAGGAAGCTAGTGTAGATGTGATCTCCGAGAGCTGCTCTGACAACCTCATCCTCTGTTAAAGCCTTCAATGCGTTGTGAAGCGTTGATGGGAGGTCAGTAATTCCAGCTTCCTTACGCTCTTCAGCTGTCATGATGTAGATATTTTCTTCGATAGGAGCTGGTGCTTCAATTTTATTTTCAATACCATGCAAACCAACTTCCAAAAGAACCGCCATAGCGATGTATGGGTTTGCCATCGGATCCACTGAACGCAACTCAAGACGAGTTCCCATACCACGTGAAGCAGGCACGCGTACAAGCGGCGAACGGTTACGACCAGCCCAAGCAATGTAAACAGGCGCTTCATAACCTGGAACCAAACGTTTGTATGAGTTAACCGTTGGATTCATGATAGCAGTATAGTTGTAGGCATGCTTGATCAAACCGCCAAGGAAATGGTAGGCCGTTTCTGACAACTGCATTCCTTTTGGATCATTTGGATCAAAGAAGGCATTGTTTCCTTCTGCATCAAACAAGGACATATTACAGTGCATACCTGATCCAGCAATACCAAATTTTGGTTTGGCCATAAAGGTTGCGTAAAGCCCATGTTTGCGAGCAATGGTTTTAACAACGAGTTTAAAGATTTGAATCTTATCGCAGGCACGGAGAACTTCATCGTACTTGAAGTCAATTTCGTGTTGTCCAACCGCAACCTCGTGGTGACTCGCTTCTACTTCAAATCCCATTTTGGTCAAGACATTGACAATCTCACGACGTGTATTGTCCGCAAGGTCAGTAGGCGCCAAATCAAAGTAGCCACCCTTGTCATTTACTTCAAGTGTTGGGTCACCATTTTCATCCAACTTAAATAGGAAGAATTCTGGCTCTGGACCAAGGTTGAAAGATTTGAATCCAACTTCTTCCATGTGACGAAGAGCTCGTTTCAAATTGCCACGAGGGTCACCTGCAAATGGCTCACCTTCTGTTGTATAGACATCACAGATCAAACCTGCAACACTTCCATTTTCATCTCCCCAAGGGAAGACTGTCCATGTATCCAAGTCTGGGTACAAGTACATATCTGACTCATTGATACGTACAAAACCTTCAATAGAAGATCCATCAAACATCGCCTTGTTTGACAAGACTTTATCTAACTGTTCATCTGTAGCAGGAATTTCGACGTTTTTCATGGTTCCCAAAATATCTGAGAACATAAGACGAATAAAGGTAACATTTTTTTCCTTGACTTCACGACGAATATCTGCAGCTGTGATTGGCATGAGTTTTCTCCTTAATATATGACTACTTGCGGTTGCCTAACCGCGACCAAAAGGTGACTGCACTGAAGCAAAGCGACCCTGTTGGAGGAGTTCATTGTGAAGTGCACGACGCACCTCAGTCTGACTCACCGCTTTCTTGGATTTCGCTTCACGTTCAGCATATTTTTTCTTAATGGCAGCGATATTATAACCTTCAGAGATATAATCTTTAATTTCAAGCAGACGATCCATGTCATTCAAGGAATACATGCGACGGTTTCCTTCGTTTCGATCAGGTTTAATCAACTCTTGATCTTCATAATAACGAATCTGACGCGCCGATAGATCGGTCAACTTCATAACACTGCCTATAGGAAAAACAGCCATATTTCGGCGAAATTCTTTTTCCTTCATTTACATTTTCCTTCTTTCTGTCTATTATAGTCTAAAAAAAGACAAACGTCAATTGATAATGTTATAAAATGTAACATTATTTTTCTTTTTTCTCTAAAAAGATTCGAATGTGATCAATATCGTAATTTACGAGAATTGCGACAAAAACTCCCATGAAAGTTTCAAATACACGCGCAAACACGTACAAAATCGTCTCCCCGCTTGGAATCGATAGGGTAATGATTAACATAGCTGCTACACCACCTATAACACCTGCTTTGTTATTCATGGCTACATTTGTCATAATGGTTAACATGGTGCAGATTGGAACAACAACCAAGGTCACCCAAAAGGCTTCGTGAAAAACGGTATTTAATAGGAAGAAGACCAGGGCATAGAGGCCACCGATACTATTTCCTAGAATACGCGAAGTTCCAAAATGGACACTCTTATCAAAACTCTCCCTCAGGCTAAAAACGGCTGTCAAAGCACCAATTTGAAGACCTTTCCAACCAAAAAATCCAAAAATCAAGAGAACTAGAAAAACAGCAATACCTGTTTTAAAGGTTCGCATACCAAGTTTGAACTGGGATTTATCAAATTTATATTTTTTAAAATAACTCATAATCTCAACTTTCTATTTCCATTTTATCATAATTTGGATGATTTTATGAGCAATAGTTGAGAGGAAGCGTTTTTATTTCGAGTAAAAGAAAAGAGGAACTTTCATCCCTCTCTTCTTTGATTCATTTATAAAATCTTATTTTTCTGTCAAGGCTGCAAGTCCTGGAAGAACTTTACCTTCAAGAAGTTCCATTGATGCTCCACCACCCGTACTAATCCATGAGAACTTGTCTGCACGGCCAAGGTTAATCGCTGCGGCAGCTGAGTCACCACCACCGATGATTGATTTAACGCCTGGTTGTTTCACAATAGCGTCCATCACACCGATTGTACCAGCTTGGAAGTCTGGGTTTTCAAATACACCCATAGGTCCGTTCCATACAACTGTTTTCGCACCAGTCAAAGCTTCGTCAAATTTAGCGATAGATTTTGGACCGATATCAAGACCAAGGAAGCCTTCAGAAACTGCTTCACCTTCAGTGTCACGCACTTCAGTGTAACCAGCAAATGCGTTAGCTTCTTTAGAGTCAACTGGCAAGATCAATTTGCCGTTTGCTTTTTCAAGAAGAGCTTTGGCAACATCCAATTTATCTTCTTCTACAAGTGAGTTACCGATTTCGATACCTTGTGCTTTGTAGAATGTGTAAGTCATACCACCACCGATAAGGACTTTATCAGCTTTTTCAAGCAAGTTTTCGATAACACCGATCTTGTCTGAAACTTTTGAACCACCAAGAATCGCTACGAATGGACGTTCTGGAGTTTCAACTGCTTCTTGGATGTAAGCAATTTCGTTTTCAAGAAGGAAACCAGCAACTGCTTTTTCAACGTTTGCTGAGATACCAACGTTAGATGCGTGTGCACGGTGAGCTGTACCGAATGCATCGTTTACGAAGATACCATCTCCAAGTGATGCCCAGTATTTACCAAGTTCAGGATCGTTTTTAGATTCTTTTTTGCCGTCAACATCTTCGTAACGAGTGTTTTCAACCAAAAGAACTTGTCCATCTTCAAGAGCGTTGATAGCTGCTTCCAATTCAGCACCACGAGTTACACCTGGGAAAACAACATCTTGACCAAGTTTTGCTGCCAAGTCTGCTGCTACAGGAGCAAGTGATTTACCAGCTTTATCAGCTTCTTCTTTCACACGTCCAAGGTGAGAGAAAAGAATTGCACGTCCACCTTGTTCGATGATGTACTTAATAGTTGGAAGAGCTGCTGTGATACGGTTGTCGTTAGTGATTACGCCATCTTTCAATGGTACGTTGAAGTCAACACGAACGAGGACTTTTTTACCTTTCAAGTCAACGTCTTTAACAGTAAGTTTTGCCATGTTACAAAAACCCCTTTATTTATTTTATTCGAAACTATTATATCACACTTTGGAAATATAAGGAAAGATTTCACAAGATTTTTCGATATTTAATCTTCATGTCATGTTAGAGTGTATTATTTTTTATTTCCCTAACGAATTTTCTTTCTAAAATCTTAGCTTAACACTTGTTAGATTTACTTTTATCCTTTAAAATAGAATAGGAGAAATTCCGTTATTATTTTTCGGAGGAAAAAGAAATGTCCATTAATTGGCAGGAAATTTTATTTCACTTTTTAGGTGGTCTGGGACTATTCTTATATAGTATCAAGACCATGGGAGACGGTTTGCAACAAGCTGCTGGAGATCGCCTTCGTTTTTACATTGACAAGTACACTAGCAATCCCTTTCTAGGTGTTCTAGTCGGGATTGTCGTGACTGCCCTGATTCAGTCAAGTACAGGGGTTACAGTTATCACGGTTGGGCTGGTCAGCGCTAGTCTTCTAACTCTTAGACAGGCTATCGGAATTATCATGGGAGCCAACATCGGAACCACCGTTACTTCCTTTATCATCGGTTTCAAGCTTGGCGAGTATGCTTTGCCCCTGATTTTCCTTGGGACCATGTTCCTCTTCTTTACAAAAAACAGAACAGCAAACAATATCGGGCGCATCCTGTTTGGTGTGGGGGGAATCTTCTACGCCCTCAACCTCATTAGTGCCGGTATGAGTCCCCTTAAAGATTTACCACAATTCAAGGAATATATGGTAACCTTGGGACAAAATCCTGTGTTGGGAGTTTTTGCTGGTGCGGTGATTACCGTTCTCATCCAGGCCTCTTCTGCGACAATCGGGATTTTGCAAGGCCTCTATGCAGGTGGATTTCTTGACCTTAAAGGTTCTCTACCAGTTCTCTTCGGGGATAATATCGGGACAACCCTAACAGTTATCATCGCGGCAGCTGGAGCCAATGTCTCTGCGAAACGCGTTGCTGCAACCCACGTCACCTTTAACGTATTAGGAACTATTCTTTGCTTAATCTTATTAGGCCCCTTCACTGCTATGATTGAGTACTTCCAAGCACTCCTTCACCTCTCACCTGAGATGACCATCGCCTTCTCGCACGGTGCCTTTAACGTAAGTAACACCATTGTACAATTTCCATTCATCGGAGCCTTGGCTTACTTTGTAACCAAGCTCATCCCTGGTGAAGATGAAGTTGTCAAGTACGAGCCACTTTATCTTGATGAACACTTGATTAAACAAGCTCCATCAATCGCTCTCGGAAATGCGAAAAAAGAACTCCTTCACTTAGGAAATTATGCTTCTAAAGCCTTTGACCTTTCATACAACTACATCATTGACCTCAATGAAAAGGTTGCTGAAAAAGGCCACAAGACAGAAGAAGCCATCAATACCATTGATGAAAAATTGACTCGTTATCTCATTACTCTTTCAAGTGAGGCCCTTAGCCAGAAAGAAAGTGAAGTGCTCACCAATATCCTTGATTCATCCCGCGATTTGGAACGGATTGGGGATCACGCAGAAGCGCTAATCAATCTAACTGACTATCTTCAACGTAAAAATGTTGAGTTCTCTGAAGCTGCTTTGCAGGAATTAGCTGATATCTATCAAAAAACCACTGGGTTTATCAAGGATGCCCTTGATAGCGTGGAAAACAATGATATCGAAAAAGCTCAAAGTCTGATTGAACGCCATAAAGAAATCAACAATATGGAACGTATTCTCAGAAAGACCCACATCAAACGCCTCAACAAGGGCGAGTGTTCAACGCAAGCTGGGGTCAACTTTATCGACATCGTTTCCCACTACACTCGTGTATCAGACCATGCTATGAATTTAGCTGAAAAGGTCATTGCTGAACAAATCTAAGCACCAAGAAGCTATCCATCATAATTGGATAGCTTTTTCTTCTCCTAATCAAGAATAGCTTTTCTGCCATATAAAAAAATGCTTTGATTCACAATGGAATCAAAGCATTTTAAAGAGCTCTCCGTACATAAGCGCAGAAGCTGCAGTTCCTCTGTACTTGGCTTCTTCTCTTTTGATAAAACGAGCCAAGTTGAGCAACTCAGGTGCTGGGTGTTTGGGATTTAGGAGCAATTCACGATTAACCAGGCCTGAGAGACGGACTGCCAGCAATTGCTCATTTGTAGCAGGTAGTTTTTTAGCAGTCTCTAGGAGAGCAGCAACTAAATCTTCACTCAAATCATGTCGGGCATGATTGTAAAGATCTTTTATAAGGCTTTCTAGGTTTGGTTCTACCATCCCTACCACCTCCTTATGTTTAATAATTTTTAATCAAATCAACCGTTGAACGATCCAATTTTTTCACCAAGGCTTGCAAGAAAGCTTGAGCTTCTAGGAAGTCATCCATAGCGTAGAGGGTTTGGTGAGAATGGATATAACGAGCGCAAACACCGATGGTTGTAGATGGGACACCATCATTTTTCAGATGAGCTGCGCCAGCGTCTGTTCCGCCTTTACCACAGTAGTATTGGTACTTGATACCAGCTTCTTCAGCCGTTGTCAAAAGGAAATCCTTCATTCCTGGGAGAAGCAAGTGTCCTGGGTCGTAGAAACGAATCAAGGTTCCATCTCCAATCTTACCTTGACCACCATAGACATCACCTGCTGGTGAGCAATCAACTGCGAGGAAGACTTCTGGGTCAAACTTGGTTGTGGAAGTATGAGCACCACGCAGACCAACCTCTTCTTGGACATTAGAACCAAGATAGAGTTCATTTCCCAGTTTTTGACCTGATAAAGCTTCAGCTAGCTCGCTTACCATGAGAACACCGTAGCGATTATCCCAAGCTTTTGAGATGATATTTTTTTCATTGGCTGTCAAGATAGCAGAGCTATCAGGGACAATGGTGTCACCAGGACGGATGCCAAAACTTTCTGCCTCAGCCTTGTCCGCAAAACCACCATCAAAGACAATATCTGCAATGGCTGGCATGGTTGGTCCACCCTTTCCACGAGTCAAATGTGGCGGAACAGAGCCTGAAATCACAGGAATTTCACGACCATCACGAGTCAAGAGTTTGAAACGTTGGCTGCTGACCACCATAGGATTCCAACCACCAATTTCAACCACACGGAAGGTACCGTCTGGCTTAATCTCGCTAACCATAAAACCAACTTCGTCCATGTGAGAAGCGACCAGGACGCGCGGTGCATCCACAGCTTCTGAATGCTTGATACCAAAAATACCACCCAAGCCATCTGTCACCACTTCATCCACATGCGGTGTCAACTTTTCACGAAGATAGGCACGGACAGGTGCTTCATGACCTGAGATCGCAGCAAGTTCTGTTACTTCTTTGATTTTTGAAAATAATGTTGTCATTTCAGTTCCTTCTTTCTTTCATCCATTTTACCACTTTTTATAGGAGAAGGATAGCGGGAAGGTGGATTAGTTTTTACTCAGTTTTCCAATAAAAGAGAGGGGCAGATATTATTTCAGGAATTTTTCTTTCTTTTTACATTAAATTGTCAGAAAATTCATTGACAGATTAAAGAAATCGTGTTACAGTAATATCCGCAGGTATCTTTCGATACCAAATCTACATGAAAGGACGGGGTATGAAACTTTCTCATTATTTAATTGGCTTACTTCTACTCCTAGTCTTTCTCTCTATTAGCATTGGGACCAGTGATTTTTCATGGGGAAAACTCTTTGCTCTGGATCATGAAACTTGGCTTCTCTTTCAAGAGTCCCGTCTTCCAAGGACGATTAGCATTCTCCTGACTGCCTCTAGTATGAGTATGGCAGGGCTCCTCATGCAGACTATTACCCAAAATCAGTTTGCTGCTCCGAGTACAGTTGGGACCACTGAAGCCGCCAAACTAGGAATGGTACTGAGCCTCTTTGTCTTTCCGTCGGCTAGTCTGACCCAAAAGATGGTCTTTGCTTTTGGATCATCCATCTTATTTACCCTCTTCTTTCTGGCCTTTATGACTATTTTTACCGTAAAGGAAAGGTGGATGTTGCCCTTGATTGGGATCATTTATAGTGGGATTATCGGTTCTGTGACAGAAGTTATCGCCTATCGTTTCAATCTGGTTCAGAGTATGACTGCTTGGACCCAGGGCTCCTTCTCCATGATTCAGACCCATCAATATGAGTGGCTCTTCTTAGGCCTCATTATCCTGATAGCCGTTTGGAAATTGTCCCAAACCTTTACCATCATGAATCTGGGCAAGGAAACCAGTGAGAGTTTGGGGATTTCTTACTCCCTACTTGAAAAACTGGCCCTCTTTCTGGTTGCGCTAACGACAAGCGTCACCATGATTACCGTAGGTGGCTTACCATTTCTCGGGGTCATCGTTCCCAATCTTGTTCGCAAGCGTTATGGAGATAATTTGAGTCAAACCAAACTCATGGTCGTACTGGTCGGTGCCAATCTGGTTTTGGCCTGCGATATCCTCTCTAGAGTCTTGATTCGGCCCTATGAGTTGTCTGTCAGTCTCCTACTAGGAATCATAGGTAGTCTTGTCTTTATCCTACTTCTTTGGAGAGGGGGACGAAAAGATGCAGTTTAAAAGCAAACATAGCAAACTCTTCTGGATTCTCATTATTCTGGCCATCGGAGCTTGTCTCCTCTACTTTTGGCCCATCACCCACCTATCTGCCTTTGCTTGGAAGTTGCGTTCTCAAAAGATTATCGTTTATCTCTTGGTAGCCATCGCGACTGGGATTTCAACCATTAGTTTTCAAACCCTGACGGAAAATCGCTTCCTGACACCTAGTATTTTGGGAATCGAATCCTTCTATGTCCTACTACAAACCCTGCTACTAGTTTTTGAAAGCAAATTCCTTCAGCTCGGAAAGTCTCCTATCTTAGAATTTCTGGTCTTACTTCTGCTCCAATCCCTCTTCTTTCTCGCCTTACAAGGTCACTTGAAGACACTGATGAAGCAAGACCTGGTCTTCATTCTGCTAATCTGCCTAGCCCTCGGAAGTCTCTTTCGAAATATCAGTACCTTCCTTCAGGTCCTGATGGATCCAAATGAATACGATAAACTGCAAAACAGTCTCTTTGCTTCCTTTCAACATCTCAACACTTCCATCCTAGCCATCGGTTCTCTGATCATACTCATCTTGACAATCTTTTTCTTTCGAAAAGCAGTCATTCTGGATGTCTTGCACCTACAAAGAGAAACGGCTCAGATATTGGGACTCGATGTTGAAAAAGAACAGAGAGAGCTCCTCTGGGGTATCGTACTTTTGACCTCAACGGCCTCTGCCTTGGTAGGGCCTATGGCCTTCTTCGGCTTTATGCTGGCCAATCTTACCTACCTAATCGTCAAAGATTATCGGCACAAGTTGCTCTTTATCGTAGCCATTCTGATTGGATTTATTAGTTTGACCTTGGGGCAAGCCCTTATCGAACGAGTCTTTGCACTAGAAATTCGCATCAGCATGATTATTGAGAGCGTTGGAGGTCTCTTATTCTTTATCTTACTTTACAGGAGGGCGCGTCGGTGAAACTGGAAAACATTGACAAATCCATTCAAAAACAGAATATTTTGCAAGACATTTCCCTTGAAGTCAGTCCTCAGAAACTGACAGCCTTCATTGGTCCAAATGGTGCTGGAAAATCGACTCTCCTCTCCATCATGAGCAGACTGGCCAAGAAAGATCAGGGAATTCTCAGTATCAAAGGTCGTGAAATCGAGAGTTGGAATTCCCAAGAACTAGCCAAAGAACTCACCATCCTAAAGCAGAAGATCAATTACCAAGCCAAATTGACTGTTGAAGAACTGGTCAGTTTTGGACGTTTTCCCTACAGCCGTGGTCGACTGAGAGCAGAAGACTGGGAAAAAATCCAAGAAACTCTGGACTATCTGGAACTGACCAACTTAAAAGACCGCTACATCGATAGTCTGTCTGGTGGACAACTCCAGCGTGTCTTTATCGCTATGGTACTGGCCCAGGATACAGACTTTATCTTGCTAGACGAACCACTCAACAATCTCGACATCAAACAAAGTGTCAGCATGATGCAGATTCTTCGGCGACTGGTGGAGGAACTAGGGAAGACCATTATCATCGTCCTCCACGATATCAACATGGCCAGCCAGTATGCGGATGAAATTGTCGCCTTCAAGGACGGCCAAGTCTTTTGCAAGGGAAGGACAGATCAAATCATGCAGGCTGACCTGCTCAGTCAACTCTATGAGATTCCCATCACGCTGGCGGATATCAATGGCAAAAAGATCTGTATCTATAACTAGCCATTCTGAGCCCCTGTTAGAGAAAGCTCTGTCTCTTAATAAACATCACTAAGAGACTCCCTACATCGTTATCATATTTTAAAAAGGAGAAATCATGAAAACATCCCTTAAATTTTATCTCACTGCCCTAGTGGCCAGCTTCTTGCTCCTACTTGGTGCATGTAGTACAAACTCAAGTACTAGCAAGACGGAGTCAAGTAGCTCTGCTCCAACAGAGGTAACCATTAAAAGTTCACTAGGTGTAGTCACACTTTCAAAAGTCCCTGAAAAGGTTGTGACCTTTGACCTCGGTGCTGCGGATACTATTCGCGCTTTAGGTTTTGAAAAGAATATCGTCGGAATGCCTACAAAAACTGTTCCGACTTATCTTAAAGACCTAGCTGGAAAAGTTAAAAATGTTGGTTCTATGGTTGAGCCAGACCTAGAAGCCCTTGCTGCTCTTGAACCAGACCTAATTATCGCTTCACCACGTACCCAAAAATTCGTAGATAAGTTCAACGAAATCGCTCCGACTGTTCTCTTCCAAGCAAGCAAGGACGACTACTGGACTTCTACCAAGGCTAATATCGAATCCCTAGCAAGTGCCTTTGGTGAAACTGGTACACAGAAAGCCAAAGAAGAATTGGCCAAGCTAGACAAGAGCATCCAAGAAGTCGCAACTAAAAACGAAAGTTCTGACAAAAAAGCCCTTGCTATCCTCCTCAATGAAGGAAAAATGGCAGCCTTTGGTGCCCAATCTCGTTTCTCTTTCTTGTACCAAACCTTGAAATTCAAGCCAACAGATACTCAATTTGAAGACTCTCGCCACGGACAGGAAGTCAGCTTTGAAAGTGTCAAAGAAATCAATCCTGACATCCTCTTTGTTATCAACCGTACCCTTGCCATCGGTGGGGACAACTCCAGCAACGACGGTGTCCTAGAAAATGCCCTTATCGCTGAAACTCCTGCCGCTAAAAATGGTAAGATTATCCAACTAACACCAGACCTCTGGTATCTAAGTGGTGGCGGGCTTGAATCAACTAAACTCATGATTGAAGACGCTCAAAAAGCTTTGAAATAAGCTGTTTCAAACTCAATTTAAGTAAAATTTTGACATTCTAAAACGCATCCTATCAAGCTCACTCAAACCTGATAGGATGCGTTTTTATCATTTTGAAATCTGTTTACCCAGCCTCATTTCCCTTCTTGATTCCGTTTAAGGGAAAAGTGGTCTGGGACGGGGTCCTTACCTGTTTTCGACCAGGGATGGCAACGTAAAATCCGAGACAAGCCCATCAAGACACCCTTAAAGCCATGTTTTTCAATAGCCTGAACCATATAGTTGGAACAAGTAGGCTCAAAGCGACAAGAGGCTGGAAAGGCTGGCGAGATAAAACGTTGGTAAAAGCGCACAGGTGCTATTAAAATTCGTTTCATTATTTCTTGGTTACAGCCATGGTGTGAAGTTGGCTGATTTCTTTTTTATTAAGACGACGGGATTCACCTGGACGAAGGCCTGTCAAGTCTAGGTGCCCAAAACGTGTACGCGACAACTTGTCCACTTGAAGACCGACGGCTTCAAACATCTTTTTAACCTGATGATTACGTCCTTCATGGATAGTCAACTGCACTACTGAGCGATTTTTGACTGGATCCACTTTGAGAATCTCATATACAGCTGGCTTGGTTTTCTTGCCATCAATCTCAAGTCCACGGGTCAAGGGGCGGAGATTATCCTTATTAGCCACACCTTTAACACGCGCGACATAGACTTTATCAATCTCATTACGGGGATGAATCATTTCATCCGTAAAGTCCCCATCATTGGTCAAAATTAAAACACCTGATGTATCCCAGTCCAAACGTCCCACAGGGTAAATTCGTTCTTTGACATTGGGCAAGAGGTCGACAACAGTCTTGCGCCCCTTGTCATCTGTCACACTGGAAATGACACCGCGTGGTTTGTTAAGCAGATAATAGACCTTTTCTTCGTTGTAGATAGGTTGACCTTCCACTTCGACCTTGTCGCCTGACTTGATAGTGGTTGCTAGTTCACGTACCACTTGGCCGTTAACCGTCACCAAACCTTGCTTGATCAGCTCTTCTGCTTTTCTCCTACTGGCCACACCTGCGTGGGCAATATACTTATTGATTCTCATCTTCTTCTATCCTTTCACCAAATAATTGGCTTTCTTGGGCTTGAATCTCAAGCTCATCAATCACTGGTAATTCTTCCAAATGGTTAATTCCCATGTAATCCAGGAAATAATCCGTAGTCACATAGAGGTTGGGGCGACCCAACACTTCTTTTTTCCCGTCTTCTTTAATCAAGTCAAAAGCCTGCAACTTTGCCAAGGCCCCACTCGAGTTTACCCCACGAATGGCATCAATTTCTATCCGTGTGATGGGTTGCTTGTAGGCAATGATGGACAAGGTCTCAAGGGCAGCCCGAGACAAGCTCTGGTTGATAGGCGCCTTGGAATATTCCTTCAAAATCGCTGCAAATTGAGGCTTGGTCACCAATCTATAAGCGCCCCCTGTCTCAATCAGAGCCAAACTGGAATCTAGGTCCTTTTCATACTTCTGGGCTAATTTTTCTAAACTCTGTTGGATGCCTGTCGGTGGCAGAGAGAGGAGTTCAGCTAACTGGCGGACCCTAATCCCATCTTCACCCGCTACAAACAAGAGCGCTTCTATTTTTGCTAAAGTACTCATCTTTCCTCTCTATCAAGTCTAGCTTTGTGCCTCTTGACTTTCTTCCTTCTTTTCCATGAGATAGATATCTCCGAAACTCTCCTCTTGAACGAGAATCAGCTCCTGGGTTTTGATTAACTCTAAGGTCGCCAAAAAGAGGGTAATGACCTCTTGGACATTCTGGGCTTCCTTGAACAAATCCTGCAAGCGCAAATGATCTCGTCCAGTCAAGGACTCTTTTACGATAACCATCATGTCCTCAATCTTATACTCATCCCGCAAGATAGTCGTGTGATTCTGTGCAAACTCCTCTTTTTTCTTGGCTAGGATATTTGAAAAAGCCAAAAAGAGATCAATGGTTGTCTTGTCATGCACAAGCTCCGCATCTTCGTAAATCAACTCAGTCGGCGCTTTGGAATAGTACTGGGCCCGTTCTTGGTGCTTGGCTTCCAAGTGCTCCCCCAAGAGCTTGAACTTGCGATATTCTTCAATTTGAGAGAGAAGATCCTGCTCCAGATCATCCTCCAAGTCTGTCACTTCTGCCACCTTTGGAAGGAGTTTGCGGCTCTTGATCAGCATGAGCTGACTGGCCATGACCATGTACTCACCCGTCACTTCCAGACGCATGGCCTGCAGGGTTGAGACATAGGCTAAGTACTGTTCGATGACTTCCGTAATGGGCACATCGTAGATATCCATCTGGTACTTAGAAACCAGGTGCAAGAGCAAGTCCAGCGGCCCTTCAAAATCTTTTAATTTAATATCCATTATCTATATTTTTCTAAGGTCAGGACTGTTTTTAATCCTAATTTTTTTGCAATTTCGTACAAATCGACCTTCTTTTCTATTTGTCTGAGAATGAACTGTTCCCGTAGAGCTTGAGCTGATAAGGTTGAGAAACCTTTCTCCTTGACAAAGGACTCCAACTGACGAAAGGCCCACTGACGAGAATAGGCTTTCCCTCCCCTTTCAAAGAGATAAGTCTGCCCCATCAAGGGTTCCAATTCTGAAAGCAAGGTTGTGGGAATGGTGACAATCCTCTGTTGGGAAGCCTTGTTAATTCGCAACACCTGAAAATCCAGATTGATATCCGCAACCTTTAGAGCTAAAATCTCACTCGGTAAGAGCCCCATTTCTAGGATTAAGAGCGCTAGCAAGCGACCCTCTGGATAGTCGCTTTCCTGCCAAAAAGAGTCTAGGTCTAACAGTTCTGGCTTTTCGGTCTTCTTTTCAGCTTGTTTAGCTAATTCCAAACGGTAAAAGCTATCCACTTCTCCTGTTTGATAGAGAAAGTAGAGAAATTGGTTACAGGCCGAAATCTTTCGCTTCTGGGCACTGATTTTTAGATTGGCTAGCTGGGCTTGGTAAATCTTGAGACTGGTCTCAGAAATCCGCTCGCCTACTATGTCTAAAAATTGCTCCAAATCATACTTATAGGACTGCTTGGAATTGGCAGACAAACCCTGCTTTTCTTCTAAAAAGGCTGAAATCCTATCTCTCATTTGCATCGAATCTCATAGCCCTTACTAAAGTCATGCAAGAGAGCATTGACAGCCTTGAGGATAGACTTGCGCGTGATAATCCCTTGGAAAATCCCCTCTGCGTCCACAACCGGTAAGAAAGACTCATCTACCAGCTTGTGCAAGACCTCCGTAATGGTAAAATCAGGTGAAACAACCGCTACATCACTTTTCGTCATATGAACGATGTCCGTATCCGCCATGATTTCTGGGCTCAAGTCATGCTCCATCTGATAAGCCATAATATCTCTGAGCCCAATAGTCCCAACAAACTGCTTTTCATCTGTCACAACGGGAACACGGGTATAGGTCATCTGACTGAGCAAGAGGGTCGCATGATCCGCATTGTGGGTATCAATCAACACAGCTAGATTTTCAGCAGGGGTCAAAAAAGTTTCCTCTTGACCTAGCAAGAAAGTCTCAAACTCCTTGGCAATCATCTGCTAAACTCCTTGGACAACCCTAGATACACCTCGTGGTTCCGTGTCAAAAAGTCGACTTTGAAGTAACTATCATCAATCTCCACACGAGCATAAAGACATTCTCTGATAGTCCCACGTGGTTGGCTGATGGATCCTGGATTTAGAAAGAGAGTCTTGCCTTCCATCCAAGCGCTTGGCACATGCAAGTGGCCATAGAGGCAGATATCGGCTTTTTCTTCCTGAGCCCAGTAGTCCAACTTTTGAAAGTTGAAATTGATGTCAAACAAGTGACCATGGGTTTGGATAATCTTGGTCGAACCAAGCTCAGTCACCAAACGTTCTGGGTAGCCTGCGTAAAAGTCCATATTCCCTTTAACAACACGGATTCCCTCCCAAAGTGGTGAATCAGGGCGCAGTTCAGAATCGCCGTTATGAAAAACGGCATCAACTTTGCCTACATAGCGATCACGGATTTCTTCCACAATCAAGCTATCGCCATGAGAATCGCTCATTATAATGATGGTTTGCTTTGCCATGATGGAAATACCTCCAAAAGTTTCTTAACGGCTAAGGCACGGTGAGATTGACTATTTTTTTCTTCAAGGGTTAATTCAGCTGAGGACTTGCCTGTCTCTCCTACAAGGAAGAGAGGGTCATAGCCAAAGCCATTTTCACCCTTAGGTTCAAAGTTAATGTAGCCAGGCCAGTCTGCTTCAACAACCAAGCTTTCCTTGTTTGGACTTGCTACGACTAGGGTTGTATGGAATTGAGCCGAGCGGTCCTTGAGTTCAAAGACCATGGCCAATTCGTGCAAGAGTTTGGCATTGTTTTCACGGTCAGTAGCTCCCACACCTGCGAAACGAGCTGACCAGACACCTGGCAAGCCACCAAGGACATCAACTTTAAGTCCAGAATCATCTGCCAGAACCATCTTGCCCGTTAATTGAGAAATGGTTTCTGCCTTGAGGCGGGCATTTTCTTCAAAGGTCATGCCTGTTTCTGCTACTTCAGGCAGGTCAGGGTAGTCATTAAGATTTTCCACATCGTAGCCTAACTTATCAAAGATAGCTCGAAATTCCTTGGTCTTGCCCTCGTTACGAGTCGCAATCAACAAGGTTTCTCTGACCTTATTTGTTTCAAAGAAATCATGAACATTGACCCCTTCTTTAGGCAATTCCACATACAAGAGTTGGCCATTTTCAACCAAAAGCAAAGCTCCCTGACGTTGGATGACTTCTAGATTGCGACCTACTTCTTGGTTTAGTATATCTACCACAAAAGACAATAAACGGTAGCGAGAACCATAGCGTAAAACAGTAACTGAAATCGGGAAACCTCGTTCCTCGTCTCGAAAGATTTTGGCCAATCCAACCAGAGGGAAATCCAAGTCTTCATCAGTCAACGTCCGGACGCCACCAAAAATACTATAGGACCCGACATACCAGTCCTGGTCATCCTTGTATTCATAAATTTTATTTGTCATAATTCTACATGCTCCACATGAATTTCTTTTTCCAGCCATTCTTCACCTATTTGGGCAAAACTTTGGCTACTAGCTGTTGTGTAAAAACGGTGTTGGAGTGGTCCAGCATCGCGACCACGATTGATTTCAAAATAATTGAGTAAGACTGAGATATCCCGCACGCACTCTGCCCCACTATCGATGAGCTGAACCTTGGGTCCCATGACATTTTGAATAATAGGTCTGAGAAGTGGATAATGGGTACAACCCAAAATCAGGCTATCCACCTTTCCTACCAAGGGACGCAGAGTTTCATAAACCACTTTCTTGGTGACACTGGTTGACAGGGCACCAGACTCCACCAAGGGGGCAAACTTGGGACAGGCCAAACTCTCCACCTGTAAGTCCGGATCCAGATCATGGATTTTCTGACGGTAAATGTCTGATTGGACCGTCATGGGCGTTCCAATGACTCCGATTTTCCCACCTTGGCTAGACTTGATGGCTGCCGAAGCTCCTGGTAAAATCACACCCAAGACAGGAATGTCTAGTTGAGCCTTGATTTCTTCCCAGACGACCGCAGTCGCAGTGTTACAAGCAATGACAATCATCTTGACATCCTTGGTCAAGAGAAAGTTGACCAACTGCCAAGTATATTCCCGAATTTGCTCAGCAGGACGGGGACCATAGGGCGCCCGCGCCGAATCTCCAATATAGACGATTTCTTCATGGGGAAGCTGGCGCATGAGCTCCCGCACAACGGTCAAACCCCCGACACCCGAATCCAAAAAACCAATTGGTCGATTATCCATACAGTCTTCTTTCTAGTCTTTTTTCTGATTGATAGTTCATTATGATTACTCATCTTTAAGAACTGAAGGACAGCTTCAACAACTACTATCTCTCTTAATCATAATCAAATATCAATAGAATGCAAGGAAAAAGTCTCATCCCTAAACCATAGCCAACATAGTGAGAAGTCTGGAACTTTCATCCCAGACTTTTCCTTATTTATTTTTTCTTTTTATTGTTGGCAAGGGCTGCTTTTTGTTGGCGGATGATTTGGTGGTAAACTTGTTGTACCTTGGCTTCGCTTGGTTTTTGACCATTTGCACTCAAAAGAGTACGAACTGCTTCAGCATTCAAACGTGGGTTGTCAGCGAATTCTTTTTCGATTTGCTTACGAACCAAGTACATTCCTCCAAGAGCTCCTCCTAGAAAAGCTAGCACAATCAATACAATTGCTAAAAGTAAATCCATCATTTTTCTCCTGTTTCTTTTTGAGTCCCTTTCATTATACCACAAACTAGCCACCCTGACTAGTTTGTTCTACACTTTCAGGAATGGAATAGACAGCAAAAAGAACCCTGCTTTTCTGCAAAAGAGGGCTCCTTACTAAGTTTAATTTACATAGATAGCCAGTGTTTGATACGGTTTCAGAAGAATTTTTTCTGATACTTCTACATCTTCATAGTTTGAAATCAGAATCTGTCCATTTCGGTAGGCTGCTGGCAGCTCGATTTCCACTTCTGTGGCATAAAAGTTATTGAGCGCTAGTAATTTGCGGTCCTCATACTGACGTTCAAAAGCATAAACTTGCTGACTGTCTTCAAAAGCAGGTTTGTAACTTCCTTCTGAGATGATTGGCATTTCCTTACGAAGTCGAATCAAGTCTTGATAGAAGGTGAAAATTGGACCTTGGATTTCATTTTCTACGTTGATATCTTTATAGGATTTTCCTGTCTTCAGCCAAGGTGTCCCTTTTGTGAAACCAGCATTTTCAGAAGTATCCCACTGCATAGGGATGCGTGAATTATCACGCGACTTGGCCTGAATAATCTGGAAGGCTTCTTGCTGGCTTTTCCCTTCTTTTAAGAGCATCTGATAAGCATTGAGCGATTCAACATCCACATAATCAGCCATGGAATAATAATCAGGGTCAACCATCCCAATTTCCTCACCCATGTAGATATAAGGTGTCCCACGTGACAGGTGAATGCTGGCTGCTAGCATGGTTGCCCCTTCATTACGGAAGTTTTGGATATCCACAAAGCGGTTCAGGGCGCGTGGTTGGTCGTGATTGTTCCAGAAAAGGGCACTCCAACCGTTTTTGTCACTCATCTCCTTGCCCCAGCTATGATAAAGACTTTTCAACTCTTCGAAATCAAAGGGAGCCAAGGTCCACTTTTGCCCATTCTTGTAGTCCACCTTGAGATGATGGAAATTAAAGGTCATGGATAATTCCTGACGGTCAGGCGACGAATAGAGGACACAGTTTTCCATGGTTGTAGAAGACATTTCTCCAACTGTCATAAAGCTATCATCTGATCCAAAAGTGGCTTGGTTCATCATACGTAAATAGTCATGAACGATGGGCTTGTCTGTGTAAGCTGGCTTTCCTTCATTTTCAGGACAATCCACTAAGACCTCATCCTTGCCAATCAAATTGATCACATCAAATCGGAAACCTTTGACCCCCTTTTCGCGCCAGAAATTAACAACCTTGAAAAGCTCTTTACGAACATTGGGATTGCGCCAATTAAGGTCAGCCTGAGTCTCATCAAAGAGGTGAAGATAGTATTTCCCAGTATCCCCGAAAGGCGCCCAGGCAGAACCACCAAATTTAGACTGCCAGTCTGTCGGTTGATCTTGGATGAAGAAAAAGTCTTGGTAATACTGGTCGCCAGCTAGGGCTTTCTGAAACCATTCATGCTCTGTCGAACAATGATTGAGCACCATGTCCAGCATAAAGTCAATCTTGTGTTCTTTACCAACACGCACCATTTCCTCAAAATCAGCCATATCACCAAAAAGAGGATCTACTGCCATATAATCTGAAATATCGTAACCATTATCACGCTGGGGGCTTGGATAGAATGGATTGAGCCAGACCATATCCACACCCAGTTTGGTTAGATAGGGGATTTTTTCGATAATCCCACGGAAATCCCCAATACCATTTCCAGTGGTGTCTTTGTATGATTTTGGATAGATTTGATAGACTACTTTTCTTTTATCAAGTGTCATCTGTTTCTCCTTTTCTGATAAAAGGGAGGAATCTCTGTTCCGTCCCTATTTGTGCTATTTTCATTAGATTCGTGTAGCCACCATAAGAGCTTCACCAGCTTGGATAGCTGTTGGATAAGTTCCAGTAATAGTTGCTGTATAGGCATCTTGGTTGGTGATAATAACAGGAGTTTCTGTTACCAGACCTGCAGCCTTAATGACATCCATATCAAAACGAATCAGTTTCTGACCAACTGTGACGTGGTCTCCTTGAGCTACAAAACTTTCAAAACCTTTACCATCAAGACTAACTGTATCCATACCGATGTGGATGAGCAATTCCACCCCCTCATCAGAGACAATACCGATAGCATGCTTGGTAGGGAAAAGAACCGTCACTGTCCCATTGACTGGAGAAGTCAAATCACCTTGGCTTGGTTCAATGACCAGACCTTGGCCCATGACGCCTGATGCAAAAACAGGATCTGTCGCTTGACTCAATTCTTTCACTTGACCTGCAAGTGGGCTGACAATTTCTACTGGAGCAAGGGTTACTGGTTCATGAGTCACAAATTCTGCCTCTTCTTGGGCAACAAATTCTGCCTGCAAGTCCGTATCGTCCTCTGTTTTTGTAAAGAGACCTGCCTTACGGAAGAAGAAAGTCAAGAGCATTGGAACAGCAATCGCAACTAGCATAGTTCCTGCAAATGGCAGCATGTATTGAGGTTGAATAGAGAGAATACCTGGCAAACCTCCGATACCGATAGAAGCTGCAGTTACATTGAAAGTAACGGACAACATGCCTGCAAGGGCCGAACCCATCATCCCAGCTACAAATGGATAGATGTATTTGACATTGACCCCAAAGAGGGCTGGTTCTGTAACACCAAGATAGGCTGAAATGGTTGCAGGAAGTGAAACCTGAGCCTCACGCTCATCATGACGGTGCATGAAATAATAGGCAAATACTGCTGAACCTTGGGCAATATTAGAAAGAGAAATCATTGGCCAGAGAGCAGTTCCACCAGCATCCGCAATCAATTGTGTGTCAATTGCATTGGTCATATGGTGCAAACCTGTGATGACAAATGGAGCGTAGAGGGCACCAAAAATCGCACCGAAGAGCCATTTAACTGGACCCGTCAAACCTGCCAACACAACTGATGAAAGTCCTTGACCAATTGTCCAACCGATTGGTCCCAAGACAGTATGAGCCAAAATCAAGGCTGGAATCAATGACAAGAAAGGCACAAAAATCATCGAAATCACTTCTGGAATATGCTTGCGCCAGAAGATTTCAAGATAAGACAGACTCAAACCTGCAAGCAAGGCTGGAATAACTTGGGCTTGGTAACCGATACGATTAACAGTAAAGTATCCAAAATTCCAAACCCAGTTTGCTGCAATTTCTGATGCAGGTGTCGAAGCAACCGCATAGGCATTGAGCAACTGAGGAGAAACCAAACAGATCCCGAGAACAATTCCCAAGATTTGGCTAGTTCCCATCTTACGAGAAACAGACCAAGTAATCCCTACTGGTAAGAACTGGAAGATCGCTTCACCAGGTAACCAGAGGAAGTGATTAACCCCTGCCCAAAACTGAGAGGATTCTGTGATGGTCTTGCCATCCAACATTGACCAATGTACACCTTCCAAGACATTACGGAAACCGAGGATCAAACCACCAACAATCAAGGCTGGAATAATCGGAGTAAAGATTTCCGCTAGGGTGGTCATGACACGTTGGACCACGTTTTGATTACTCTTAGCTGCAGACTTGGCGGCTTCTTTGGAAACACCCTCAATGCCGGAAATAGCTGTAAAATCATTATAAAAGATAGGCACGTCATTTCCTATTATTACCTGAAATTGACCCGCATTGGTAAAGGTTCCTTTGACTGCTGGAATTGATTCGATAGCCTTAACATTAGCCTTCTTATCATCCCCTAAAACAAAGCGCATCCGTGTCGCACAGTGGGTGACAGCCGTCACATTTTCTTTGCCTCCGATTGCCTGAAGCAGATCTTTAGCTTCTTGTTCAAATTTTCCCATTTGATTCTCCTTATACTTGTCAAAGCAAGTTTGATTTGATAAGGTTATTGTAAACGATATCAAACTTGTATGCAACTTGTTTGAAACAAAAAGAGGATATTTTTATAAATTTTCCAGCACTTGTATGGTAAAATAGATACAAGTATGTGTAGAATAAGACTCGAACCCCATTTAAGGAAGTAACATGAAGAAATACCAACAACTATTTAAGCAAATTCAAGAAACCATTCAAAACGAGACTTACGCTGTCGGAGATTTTCTTCCCAGCGAGCACGAACTCATGAACCAGTATCAAGTGAGCCGTGACACCGTCCGAAAAGCTCTGTCCCTCCTCCAAGAGGAAGGATTGATTAAGAAGATTAGGGGGCAAGGTTCTCAAGTCGTCAAAGAAGAAACGGTCAATTTCCCTGTCTCCAACCTAACCAGCTACCAAGAATTGGTCCAGGAACTTGGACTGCGCTCCAAAACCAATGTCGTCAGTCTAGACAAAATTATTATCGATAAAAAATCCTCACTGATAACCGGATTTCCAGAATTTCGCATGGTTTGGAAGGTGGTCCGCCAGCGTGTGGTGGATGATCAAGTTTCTGTACTAGATATTGACTACCTGGATATGGAGCTGATTCCTGGACTCAGTCGAGAAATTGCTGAGCAGTCTATCTATTCTTATATTGAGGACAACCTCAAACTTCTTATTGATTATGCTCAGAAGGAAATTACCATTGACCACACGAGTGATCGAGATAAGATTCTCATGGACATAGGAAAAGACCCTTATGTCGTTTCAATCAAGTCAAAAGTCTACCTCCAAGACGGGCGCCAGTTTCAGTTCACCGAAAGCCGCCATAAACTCGAAAAATTCAGATTTGTCGATTTCGCAAAACGTAAGAAATAAAAGACTGAAACACTAGATTTCAGCCTTTTTCTTTATCCCAAAACCAATTCATCACTGACCAGACTTTGGCCACTATTTTTCTGGAAGAGATGCATGAGGTCTTCAACTGTCAAATGCTTCTTCTCTTCTCCTTTGACATCCACCACTATCTTGCCTTGATAGAGCATAATGAGACGATTGCCGTACTCAATCGCATGATTCATATCATGGGTAATCATCAGAGTAGTCAACTGATGGTGCTCCACAATCTTTTGCGTCAAGTCCATCACCATTTGACTAGTTTTCGGATCAAGTGCCGCAGTGTGTTCATCCAACAACAAGAGCTTAGGTTTCACCAAGGCTGCCATGACTAGGGTCAAGGCCTGTCTTTGTCCTCCTGAAAGGTATTGAGTATCCACTTTCAAGCGATTTTCCAGACCAATATTCAACTCTTTCAAGGCCTCTTGAAACTGAATTCTGTCCTTCTCCTTCACGCCCCAGCCAAGTCCTCTTTTTTGTCCACGTCTCAAGGCAATGGCCATATTCTCCTCAATCGTCAAACGAGAAGCTGTCCCCATCTTAGGATCTTGAAAGACACGGGCAATTTCCTTGGCTCTCTTTCGTACACTCAGATTTTTAATGGATTTGCCTTCCAACAAAAGGTCCCCTTCGTCCACAGATAGATTTCCAGCCAAGATATTCATCAAAGTGGATTTCCCTGCTCCATTTCCACCAATCACAGAGATAAAATCTCCCTCTTCAACCTCTAAATCTAATCCTTTGAGGACATGGTTCTCATTGACCGTCCCTGCTTCAAATGTTTTGTGAATATTTTCAAGTGTTAACAAACTTGCCATAACTTTCTCCTCCTATTCATTTCTCAATTTCAAACCACGAATCTTTAGTCTCTTTTGTAATTCTGGTGCAAATAAAACCAAGGCTAACAAGATTGCATTAAAGAGACGAACCAGGTTCTGATCTAGATTTGGAATTTCATAGATATTTAAAATAATCAAACGGTAAACAATGGCACCGATTCCGATAGATAACAAGCGACCTCCAATGGTCAAGTCGTGTATCAAAACTTCCGCAATAATGACTGCACTCAAACCAACAACGATGGTCCCTGTCCCAGAAGTCACATCTGAAAATCCATCATTCTGGGCAAACAAGGAACCACATAGAGCAATCAAACCGTTTGAAATCATGTAACCAACAATCTTCATGGTGTCTACATTGACCCCATTAGCCTCACTCATCGGAATATTGTCTCCCGTCGAACGCAAGACTAATCCAATCTCCGTTTTCATCAAAAGAGTCAAGACCAAACAAACAAGTAAGAGACAAACCAAGCTGAGCGTGAAAACAGCTTCTTCAGTTGTCAGCCCTAAGCTCGCCAACTGTTTAAAGACGGTTGCAGAATCTCCCAAGGAAAGATTGGGCACACTTCCCATGATTTTAATATTGATCGAATAAAGCCCTGTCAAGGTCACAATCCCTGTCAAGAGAGCTGGAATTTTCATCTTGGTGTGGAGCATTCCTGATACTAGACCTGCTACCATACCTGCCAGCAAAGCTAGCACGGTCGCAATCCAAGGATTTGTCCCTGCCTGTATCTGAGATACGACGACAGCCGCCCCCAGTGGAAAGGCTCCTTCAGCAGTCATATCCGCAATATCCAAAATACGGAAAGTCAAGTAGACTCCAATGGCCATAATCGACCACAACAAACCTTCTGATAAACTAGATAATACAAAACTCATCTTAAACCTCCCTATTCCTTGCTTTCTAACTTACTAATATCAATTCCTAGTGCATCTGCCATTTCTTTATTAGTATGCAATTCCAGTTTTTCAGGTAACTCAACTGCTATATTTTCTGGCTCCTCACCTTTTAAAACACGAATCAACATGCGGGCTGTCTGCCGTCCCAATTCTTCATAATTGGTACCGTAGTTATACAAGCCACCAACCGCAATCATTTCTGTTGAACCACCAAATACTGGAACCTTGTGTTTAATTGAAACCTGCTTGACTGTTTCCATGGTTGACGAAATGATATTGTCCGTTGGTACAAAGACCATATCCACTTCTGCCATCAAGCTCTCTGCTGCCGCCTTGACGTTGTTACTGTCCAAGATTGTTTTTTCAACAACGCTAAAGCCTTTTTCTTCCAGAAGTCGCTTAGCTTCATCCTTTTGGACAACTGAGTTTGGCTCGCTCTGAGTATAGAGGATTCCAATCGTTTTAGCCTTTGGCAACACTTTCTTTATCAAATTGATTTGGGTTGAAATGGCATCTGATGACTGGTCGCTTGTTCCAGTTACATTGCCCCCAGGATGTTCTCTTGACTCAACCAATTTAGCACTAACAGGGTCTGTTACAGCTGAAAAGATAACCGGTGTCGTTTGTGTTGTATTAGCCAAGCTCTGAGCAGAAGGCGTTGCGATGGCTAGAACGACATCACTAGATTCTGCTAGTTGCTGGGAAATGGTTTTTAGATTTCTTTGCTCTCCCTGTGCATTTTGCAAATCAATCTCGATATTTTTCCCTTCAACATAGCCTTGTTTGGCCAGCTCATCCACAAAACCTTCTCTAGTAGCGTCTAGGGACTGGTGGGTAATAAACTGCGAAATACCGATACGAAAAACATCTTTTTTCTTATCTGCCTTCAACTGATGCAAACTGATCAGAGAGGTCAAGAGGATCCCCACTACCAAGAGAGGGGCTAGTAATTTTCGAACAACTTTCATAATGAAACTCCTTCTCAGAAAAGATAAAACAAAAAACCGCCTAGATAATATCTAAACGGATGCTTGAAATAATCTAACAAGTTATAACTTAGCTAGTCCATTTAGATATTCATCTATATGGACTACAATCAAAAATCTTAGCCACATAGATACAAACAAATTGCTTGAACTGTTTGCATCCATGGTGACATGTCTACAAACACTATCTAAAGTAGCTAAAGTAAAAGTTTTGATTCATTGTTACAGCTTGTCTTTTATTCATTTCTTTTTCTGCTTTCTTTTTTGATGTTTCCTATCTTACCACCTTTTTCATCAGCTGTCAAGAATATTTCAGAATTTTTTAATATTTTTCGAAAATTCTTTCAAAGTTTTTTTCAAATCAGTCCAACAAAAAAAGTTTTATAATTCCCATAAAAATTGACATGGAAATTATAAAACCATTATTAGTTTAACCCTTGTTGGTAACGTGCCAATTCCGCTTGGTTTGCCCAAACATAGTGACCTGGACGGATTTCTACCATGGATGGCTTATCAGTCTCATAGTCGTGTTGACTCGGGTCGTAAACCTTCAAGACCTTCTTACGTTCCAAGATTGGGTCTGGAATTGGTACCGCCGAAAGCAAGGCTTGAGTATATGGGTGAATTGGATTGTTAAACAATTCTTCTGTTTCGGCAACTTCTACAATAACACCCTTGTAAATAACTGCGATTCGATCTGAAATAAAGCGAACGACCGACAAGTCATGGGCGATAAAGAGATAGGTCAAACCGAGCTCTTTTTGGAATTTTTTAAGCAAATTCAAGACTTGGGCACGCACAGAAACGTCCAAGGCTGAAATGGGCTCATCCGCAATAACAAAGTCTGGTTGCATGACCAAGGCACGGGCAATACCGATACGTTGGCGTTGACCACCTGAAAACTCATGAGGATAACGAGTCAAGTGCTCAGCAAGAAGCCCCACTTCACGGATAATATTTTTAACTTTCTCTTTACGTTCCTCTTCATCCTTAAATAGACGGTGATTGTAAAGACCTTCAGAAATAATATAATCAACAGTCGCACGTTCATTCAAACTTGCTGCAGGGTCTTGGAAAATCATCTGGATACGACGAATCAATTCCGCAGCTTGTTCACGCGATTTCTTACCATTAATCTTTTGACCATCAAAAATGATATCACCATTACTTGTGTCATTTAGACCAATGATGGCACGACCAATAGTTGTTTTCCCACTACCTGACTCACCTACAAGCGAGAAAGTTTCTCCCTTGTTGATAAAGAAGTTAGCATTTTTGACCGCGACAAACTTCTTACTTCCTTCACCGAAGGAAATTTCTAAATCTTTGATTTCTACTAATTTTTCAGACATTTCCTTCCTCCTAGTCAGCCAGATGGGCAAATCCCATTTTTTCACGGATCTTATCGTGGAGATTTGCAATCACAGCTGGTTTTTCTACTTTTGGAGCATCCTCATGAAGAAGCCAAGTTTTAGCCCAATGTGTCTCTGATACTGAGAATTGAGGGGCTTTTTGTTCGAAGTCAATCTGCATTGCATAGTCTGAACGCAAGGCAAAGGCATCCCCTTTCAGGTCAGTATAAAGTGACGGAGGTGTTCCTGGGATTGAGTAAAGATCCCCTTTATCATCAGCAAGCTGAGGCAAGCTAGACAAGAGACTCCATGTATATGGATGGCGAGGGTCATAGAAGACTTCCTCGACAGTTCCATACTCAACGATTTCTCCTGCATACATAACCGCTACCTTATCCGCAATACTTGCTACCACACCAAGGTCGTGAGTAATAAAGATTGTTGTGAAATGGTACTCATTTTGTAATGATTTGAGCAAATCAATAATCTGTGCTTGAATGGTCACATCCAAGGCAGTTGTTGGCTCATCACAAATCAAGACATCAGGTCGGCAGGCAAGGGCAATAGCAATAACGATACGTTGACGCATTCCTCCAGAATATTGGAATGGGTATTCATCAAAACGTCTATCTGCATCTGGAATCCCAACCTTATTCATGTAGTCAATAGCCAATTCTTTTGCTTCCTTGGCTGTTTTCCCTTGGTGTTTTACAATAACTTCTGTAATCTGACTACCAATTGTTTTAATTGGGTCCAAACTAGTCATTGGGTCCTGGAAGATAGTCGCAATCTTAGCACCACGAATTTGTTCCCAATCTTTGTGAGAAGACAAGGCTGTCAAATCCTGGCCACGGTAGTCAATGCTACCTTGGGCAATGCGACCATTTTCTTCGAGCATACCTGTGAAGGTCTTTGTCAAAACAGATTTCCCTGATCCTGACTCACCTACCAAGGCCAATACTTCACCTTCAACTAGTTCAAGGGAAACGCCGCGAATGGCTGTCAATACTTTGTCACGAACGTCAAATTCCACGACAATATCGCGAGCAGTCAAAATTACATTTTTTTCTTTTGTCATTTCTACTCCTATCTATGTGTACGTGGATCACTAGCATCCGCTAAGTTTTGACCAACTACGAAAAGGGACAAGGATACCAAGACAAGAGTTGTCAATGGAATCCAGAACAAGTAAGCATTGGTTGTTACGTTTTGTGAATAATCCGAAATCAAACGACCCAAACTTGGTACTGTAATCGGTAATCCCAAACCGAAGAAAGACAAGAAGGCTTCGTATGAGATAAAGCTTGGAAGCATTTGAGTCATCGTTGTCACAATAACAGATACCAATTGTGGCATAATGTTTTTAGCAACAATTTTCAAGGTTGGTGTTCCCAAAGTACGTGACGCCAAGTTGTATTCCAAATCACGATAACGTAAGATTTGCACACGAATCATGAAGGCAATTCCGATCCATGTTGTCACACTCATGGCAAAAATCAGATTCCAGAATCCAGCTCCGATTGAGTAAGTCAAGACAATGACAATCAAAAGAGATGGGATGTTTGAGATGACGTTATAAACTTCCATCATGACACGGTCAACGGATTTTGAAATTCCCCAAATACCTCCGACAAAGACACCGATAACCAAGTTAATCACTGTCGCAATCACAGAAATGAGGATAGAGTTACGAGCTCCAAACCAGACACCGTCAAAGAGAGATTTACCGTTACTGTCAGTACCGAACCAATGCTCCGCATTTGGCTTGATATAACGAGCGCTAAAATCGTTTACCTTGCTGACATCATTGAAATCAAACTTAGAAAACATTGGGTAGATGAAACTCATCAAAATGATAGCTACCAAGATTCCCAACATGACTACAGTTGATTTTTTCTTCATAAACTGTCTAAACACTGAACCCCAGTATGAATAAGCTGGCGCATCAATGGCTTCAGAGGCAAAATCGTCACGTTTTACAAACTGAAATTTTTCTTTATCGATTGTAGACATTATTTGCCTCCTTTCTCAGTCAATTTAATACGTGGGTCAATAATGGTCATCCAAATATCTCCTAAAAGAAGTGAGAAGATAGAAATACATGTAAAGATGAAGACAAGACCTACGACCATAGAGTTATTAGATGCTTTTACAGAGTCAATCAACATTTTACCCATACCTGGGAAGGCGAAGACTGTTTCAGTAAGAGTTGCACCACCGATAACCCCGATAACGGCACCAGGAATTCCTGAAACCAGAGGAACCATGGCATTTTTAAAGATGTGTTTGTTTGAAATTTCTTTTTCAGACAAACCTTTTGCACGAGCAAAACGTACAAAATCTTGTGATTGCAAGTCAATCATGTAACGACGAATCCAAATAGCTGTACCAGGAGCCCCCAACAAACCAAGGATAACTGCTGGTAAAACGTAAGAACGCCAATCTCCAGCACCCAAGATAGGGAATGAATCTGGCAAGCCAATTGAAGAACCAGCCAAACGAACGATATAAACCAAGGCAATTGTTGGAAGAGCCATCAAGAAGGTCAAAGCCCCTGTTGAGAAGCTATCAATCCAAGTGTTCTTGAAGCGAGCCATAGCTGAACCAAGTGGCACGGCAATCGCATAAGAAATCACCAAACCAATCAATCCAACGACAGCAGAGCTGGCAATCATAGACGGATATTGGTAGTTACTTTCAGTAGCTGTATAAGGATCATCTTTTCCGTAGTTGGCTACTTCACGAGAATCAGCCTGACTAGGTGATTTGTAGGTTCTTGAGTAAATATTTACAGAAGAAGTTTTCTTACCTGTTGGGAACTGAACTTGAGCAGTTTTTGTTTGCCCTTGTCCCTGAGTAATAACCTGTAAAACAGGACTATTGGCATAGGTTGGATAAGAGTCACCTAAATTGATGTTAACAAAGTTTTGATGCACAAATGGGAACTGACTGTTGAAGTACAAGAGATATTTGTGCTTAGTTCCTGAACCAACCAATGACCATCCGATCGCTGGATCATTTTCGAAACGAAGGTAACGTTTCAAGTCTGGGTTTTCAGGGTCTTGAATTTTATTAGTATGGTCAATGTCAATCAAGTTAGCATAGAATTTGAAAACACGTTCAAAAATCGGGATTTCACGAGTAGCGTAGAATTGGCCACTTTCAGTAAATTCTCCCAGGGTCCAACCATGACCGATTTGTTTGATGTATTTTTCATAGATAGCCTTGTTGGTATCATTAGCTTCAACTGTTACAGAGGCATCCATCTGGCTAGCTTTTTCTTGCAACTCTTTGGTATCGTAGTACTCGATATAGCCCATACGCTCATAAACAGTATTTTCATAGTTATCACGTTTATCAGCAGTTGTCGCAATCTTGTTATAGTTGGTATCCTGTTTGAAAATCAATTTTCGAGGAACCATTGTATAGATAATCGTGTAAGTCAAGGTTGTTACTAAGAAGATAGAAACCAATGACCGCAAAACACGCATAAAAATATATTTTTTCATATCATTTCCTTTAAAAATCCCAAAAGAACCTTCTCCTCATGGAGAGAAAGTTCTATTGAAAATTATTTACTTCACATGACTTGCCAATTCTTTTTGAGCTTTCTCGTTTGACTCAGTCTTTTCTTTCAACCATTTTTCACGAGCTTTTTCATACTCTTCTTTGGTGATTGCTTTTTCACCAACTTCAGTATACTTCAAGTATCCTGCATTTTCACCTTTAAGGCCAGCTACAGAATATGAAGAGCTAAATGGTAGAACTTTTGAAACATATGAAACGGCTGTTTCTTTAGGAGAAGCCATTACTGGAATTGTCAAAGCATTGTCAGTCAACCAAGCTTGAGCTACTGCATATTTTTCATAACGTTTTTGAACGTCTTGGTTTTCGCTGTTTGCGTCATCAAGTAATTTTCCATAGTCAGCTAAACCAAGTTTGCTTAATACTGATGCATCAGTGTTTTGGTCAATACCAAGGTAAAGACGAGTACTTCCTCCCTTAAGGACGAACTGATCCAAGAAAGTAGAAGGATCTTGATAATCAGGGTTCCATCCTAGCAAGGTATGGATATCCCAGTCTTGCTCTTTAGCTGTTGGAGCACTAAATGAAATTGGTAAAGCTTCCGCTTGAGTCATTTGTTGCAAATCTACAACAACATTATCTGAACCCAATACTTTTTCAATTGATTGTTTCAATGATTGCACACGGTTTACAACCGCTGTTGATTCTTGGATAACCAAGGCATCCAAGTGGATTGGGAATTCAACACCTTCAGCTTGTAGGCTTGATTTAGCTTTAGCAAAGACTTCTTTCGCTTTTTCTTCATTGTAAAGGCCATTTTGAGAATCTGCTAGAGATACGTTTGACCAAGTAGAAGAATTTGTCTTAGCCAAGCTATCTTGTACCAATTCACCAAATGTTTTCTTACCAACTTGAAGATTATATGGTGCAAATGTATTACGGATGGCTACTGCAGCTCCATCAGTACCATTTGTTTGAGCTGAATAAGAACTGCGATCTACCGCAAAGTTCAAGGCTTGACGGAATTCCTTGTTCAACAAGGCTTTCTTAGTAGATGTCTTTTGGGCATCACTTGTCTTAGCAGTGTGGTTATAAGTTGTACGACCATAGTTCAAGCTGACAGTTGCAACACCCGCACCTGGTTCGTTAAAGTAAATGTTATCTTTGAAGTCAGCTGCATATTTTTCATATGTAGAACTTGTAGGGAAGATACGAGCTTTGCTATATTGACCATCAGAAAAACCTTTGGCAATTACATCTTGATCCTTACCATCCCAAAAAGTGAACTTAACGTTCTCAATTTTTACATTTTCTTTATCCCAGTAAGCGTCATTTTTAGCCATCTCGATAGATGATTTAGGAGTTACAGCCTTCAAGACAAATGGACCGTTATAAAGAATAGAGTTGGCATCTGTTGGGGCACCAAAACCTTCCCCTTTTGAAGCTAAGAATTCTTCATTAACTGGCATCAAAACACCACTAGTTGTCTTGTCATTCCAGAAAGTTTCTGGCTGGTTCAAGGTATATTCTAGTGTTTGATCATCAACTGCTTTTACTCCAACGGTTGAAAAATCACTTGTTTCACCCTTGATATATGCTTCTAATCCTTTAATAGAAGAGCTAACGATTGAAAGTCCTTTTGATTTTCCATCTACCGCATGTTTCAAACCAGTAACGAAGTCTTTAGCAGTGACAGGAGCATATTCTTCTCCCTCTGCAGTTACCCATTTAGCATCCTTACGGATTTTATAAGTATAAGTCAAACCATCTTTTGAAACTGTCCATGATTCAGCAATAGAAGGAACCAGATTACCATATTTATCGTTAGCCAACAAACCATCTACAGCATTTGTTGTAATGAAAGATGTTGAATCAATATTGCTAACGATATAATCCAAGGTTTCTGGATCTGTTTGATAAACATATTGGTAATCTTTTGCTAGTTTAGCATTATTTGAACTAGTGTTTGAACACGCAGCTAGAACTCCTGACGCTAATAAGGTAGCTCCTGCTACAGCAAGCACTTGACTTTTTTTCATTTCTTTACTCCTCTTATAAAGTATAGGTTATCATCAATTATACCATAGATTTCAAGAAAAGTAAACGAATTTTCAGAATATTTAGGCTTATTGACACAAAAAATCTGAAAAAGCTATTGACTGAAAATCATTTTCAAGGTATAATAATAAACGTTAAGGCGGTATAGCCAAGTGGTAAGGCACGGCTCTGCAAAAGCTTGATCGTCGGTTCAAATCCGTCTACCGCCTTTCAATACCGAATTAATCGGAATTTATCAGGACAAAAAGCCCGTAAAATAGGGCTTTTTTTATTTTTTCTTCGGATAAATACGGATAGATTTTAAAAACTTTTGGGGCAGATTTGGGGGCTGAGTTTTTCGAGGATACTATTCCCTTTTAAAATCAACTGAAAAAAGCTTTGTCACTCATGATGACAAAAGCCTCTAATTTACTCTGTTTCTTCTTCAATTTCTACTTCTGTGATTTGGACTTTTACCTTGGTAACACGTCCATTTTTCACCTTATCATTGGTTAGGATAAGCTGTTTGTTTTGGCTGACCAATTCATAGCTGAGTTTCTCGGTCGTTGGAATGGTCCCAACTCCTGTCAAATAATAACCAGCGATGGTATCAACATCATCACTTTCCAGTTCAACATCAAAGTAGTCATTGAAGTCATTGAGATTCATGGTACCTTGAACGATATAGGTGTCTTCTCCAATTTGATGAACTTCGATTTCAGCCTTATCTGTTTCGTCATCGATTTCCCCTACAATTTCCTCTAAGAGGTCTTCTAGGGTCACCAAACCAGCCATCCCACCGTACTCATCCAGCAAAATTGCCATTTGATTTTGCGTATTGCGAAGAGCTTTCAAAAGATCATCCACAAAAATCGTCTCTGGTACAAAAAGCGGTGTTTGTAAAATGCGTCTCCAAACAATATTGTCAAAGCCATCCACAAAGGCTGCATTGAGTAAGCGCTTGGTATGAATCAAACCGATTACATTATCCTTGTCTCCATCATAGACAGGGATACGAGAATAATTTTGCTTTAAAATACTTTCAATAATAGCCTGATTGTCATCCTGAATATCGACCATAAAGGCATCCGTCCGAGGAACCATGACTTCTCTGGCCATCAATTCGTCCAGTGAAAAAATCCCCTGTAACATCTCAATTTCGTCAGCATCTAGTGTTTCTTCACTATTTGTCAACATGTACTCAATCTCATCACGGGTCATTTTTTCGTCAGCATCGTCAAAGGTCATGGGAGTCAAGCGACTCAAAAGATTGGTAGACGCAGACAAAAGCCAAACAAAGGGACTAACTAGTTTCCCCAGTCCAATGATAACTGGCGCTGTACGAATCGCCAAGGCATCCTTTAGATTAAGAGCGATTCTCTTAGGATACAATTCCCCAAAAACGATGGAAATATAAGTCAAAAATGCTAAAGATAGAAAACTTGCAATGGCATAAGCTGTTTCGCCATTTCCAAGCCAAGATGCAATTTCTCGTCCCAGAGTTTCTGCCAAACTTGCCCCTGACAAGATTGTAATCAAGGTTATTCCTACTTGAATAGTCGATAAAAAGTGGTTAGGATTTTCTCGCACCTTCAGCAGACGGATATAGCGTCTATCTCCTTCTTCTGCCTTTTGTTCAACACGCGCACGGTTTAGTGACACCATGGCCATTTCTGTGGCTGAGAAAAAGGCATTTAATACCGTCAAGATAAACAATAAAACAAATTGTAGCAACAAATTCTGACTACTTGGGTCTTCCATAGTTCTTCTCCTAAAATAGTATCTTACCCTCTATTATATCATAAAATTTAATCCAGTACATATTATTTTTTCTCAGTGTCTATTCTAGTCCTACTTAAATTGTCAAAAAAACTCCCACATCCACAAGTGACATAGGAGTTAATCTTATCTTTTACTGAGTGACCGTTACTTCTCCAGTTCGGTAATCCAGTTGAAGTCCCTTTTGAACATTGGGAACTAGAACATTGAATTCCAATTCTCCGTCTGAAGACTTGGCTTCAATCTGTGAAGCTGAAGGAACTAAATCCTCATTTGTAGCGTAATAAAGGGTTACACGGTAACGGACACGCTTGTTTTGGTCTAGGGCTTTACGCACCAGACTTTCATAGTAGTTTTGCCCTGTCGAATCTTCAGCTTGCGCCTGATTTGCCCAAGCTGTCTGGACAGCAATGTTTTTAGGATTGCTTGTTGAGGCATCAAAACCATCCAAGCCACCGATTAAGGCATAGCCTAACAAGTGACCTCTATCGACCGCATGGGTATAAGAACCCTTAAGATTCTTAACCTGATGCCAGCCTGGAGGAGTCCATGAAGTCGAACCATTCCCCGTTTCCTCACGATTCTTGTACTGGCGAGTTGCCTTAGACAAGAGAGCATTGGCTACAGTTGGCACGGTTTCCTTGCCCACTGTCTTTGTTTTATTATCAGCGTAGGGTTTACTTGAAACCTTGGCATCTAGATTTGTTTTATTACCATTGACGATAAAAGCACCTGAGCCATTCCACTCAATACTCCCTTTTATTTGGCTTTTGACTGCATCTGTCAAGACACTTTCTGCCAATTCTTGACTAGGAGCTTCAGGCGCTTGTTTTTTCTGACTAAGCTTGGTTTTGGGACCATTAGCTGTCGTCTGCATCTGCTTGATATAATAACTCCCTGCAGATAAAAGCAATAACACTAACAGTCCGATTAGTGTCTGTCTTGTTTTTTTGTTCATATTTCTCCTTATCTTTAAAAAAGGCTGGTTTTCCAGCCTAATTTCCTGTAAATTTATGAATCAATTCCTGCCATTTTGCTGGAGACAGGATAGCCCATGGATCTTGACCCTTGCCCAAAATTCCATAGCCGACCATTAAGCCGATACCTAGGGCTAGAGCACCTAAAAACAGTACCATGATGACTAAAAGTAAACGCTTGACTACGTAGCTTGATTTCTTATTCATCTTCATCACTTGCCTCAATCCGCTGAATCTTAGCACCTAGCTGCGCCAATTTCTCATGGAAACGGTAGTAACCTCTATCCAAGTGGACCAATTTACCGACCACAGTTTCTCCTTGCGCTACCAAACCTGTCAAGATCAAGGCTGCGCTGGCACGAAGGTCAGTTGAAAGAACTTCTGCTCCCTGCAAAGGCTGTCCACCAACAATACGAGCTGTGTCACGGATAATCTCAGAGTGCAAACCCATGCGACGCATTTCTTCTAGGTGTTGGAAACGATTTTCAAATACCGTCTCCACCATAGTTGATTCCCCTTTTGCGACGGTCATCAAAGCTGTAAATTGAGCCTGCATATCTGTTGGAAATCCTGGGTGGGGCAAGGTTTTCACATGGACAGCTTTTAGATTTTCTAGCTGAGAGCGAACGCGAATTCCTTCAGTCTCCTCTGTCACTTCCACTCCCATTTCAAGCAATTTAGCAATCAAGGGACGATTGTGCTCCCAAACAGCGTCTTTAATCAAGACATCACCACCAGTCATGGCAGCAGCCACCATGAAGGTTCCAGCTTCGATACGGTCTTGTACCACATTGTGAGTCGTGCCGTGAAGTTTCTCCACACCAGTAATGGTAATGGTCTCTGTACCAGCCCCTTTGACCTTAGCTCCCATTTCATTGAGGAGAATAGCTAGATCCACAATCTCAGGCTCACGCGCAGCATTTTCAATAACTGTCACCCCATCAGCCAGAGTCGCTGCCATCATCAAGTTCTGCGTTGCACCAACACTTGGGAAGTCCATGTAGATATGGGCACCATGTAAGCGATCAGCCTTGGCTTCGATGTAACCAGCTGTCTGGCTAATCTTAGCCCCCATAGCTTCCAGACCTTTCAAATGAAGATCAATAGGACGGCTACCAATTGTACAACCACCTGGCATGGATACCTTGGCATGACCTACACGGGCAAGAATTGGGCCCAAGACAACGATGGATGCGCGCATCTTGCTGACATACTTGTAGGGGGCTTCCTCAGTGATATCACCAGTCGCATCCACCTCGACAAGATGAGCCTCCTCATCAAAATCTACCTTGGCATTCAAACCACGAACCACCTGATTCATAGTGAAAACATCTGACAAAATAGGAACATTCTGCAAGACGGTCTTTCCTTCACTTGCTAGAATAGTCGCTGCTAACAAGGGCAAGACTGCATTCTTTGCTCCTTCGATCGTAACACTTCCTACCAGACGATTATCGCCACCTTGAACCACAATTTTTTCCATACTTATTTCCTTTACATTTGATTTTATAATAATCCCCTAAGCGCTTCTTGCCACAACTGATACAGGCTGATAAAGAAAGAACTCATGATGTAGCCCATTACAATGCTAAAAAAGGCTACTAATAAACGAACTTTTCCTGTGTTCTCAGCTGTTACTTTTAAGACCTTTTCCCATCTAACAAGATTCTTTAAAAGGTAAAAACTCACATAAATAAAGAGCATGTGACTGCTTAGAGTGAATAATAATTGAACCATTTGACTATTATACCATCTTCTCTGTTTGTGCGCTAGTTTGGAAACTTCACTCAAAAACTAGGGATTGTTTTTCAAGTAATCAATTGCATCTTGTAGGGTTTTAACAGGCACGATTTTCATATCCGTCTTGATTGTTTTGGCTGCTTCTAGGGCTGTTTGGTAGTTGTTTTTCGCATCCGGATGCGCTTTTTGTTCTTCTTCGCTAACGGGATTATCAGGTGCAAAGAAAATAGCGGCACCTTCTCTAGCCGAAGCTACAACTTTCTTATCAATACCTCCAATGTCCCCCACATTACCATCGCGGTCAATGGTCCCTGTACCAGCAACGATACGGCCGTTACGAAGACCCGGATCAGCTATTTGAGTATAGATAGCCAGACTAAACATGAGACCAGCACTTGGACCACCGATACCAGCTGTTGAAAAGCGAATTGGGACATCACTGGTTACTTCTGTACGGTCAATCAAGCCAATTCCAATCCCATTTTTGCCATTTTCCAAGGTGATAATCTTACCTTCTGCAGACTTGGTTTGCCCATCCTCTTCATAGGTGACCTTGACGGAGTCCCCTAGTTTTTGAGAATTGACGTAATCAATCAAATCTTTGGAACTGTCAAATGTCTGGTCATTGACTGCTGTGACCGTATCAGAGATGTTAAGAATCCCTTTAAAGGTCGAATTATCCGTCACAGTCAAGACATAAACTCCAAGATATTTGAGTTCGATATCTTTACCAGCTGTTTTTAGACCTTGATACTTGGCCATATTTTGCGATGTTTGCATGTAGAATTGATTAATTCGCATAAATTCAACATCAGAAGAACCACCTGTAGTCTCCTGAGCACTACGAATATCTGTAAAAGGCGTGAGCCAAGCATAAATCATATGGGCTAAAGTAGCATGCTGGACACCAACCGTAACGAAGTGATAGGCCCCAGCTTCCTTATCTTCTGTGTCATTGACTTTGAGGACTTGGCGAATATCTTCCGAACCACCTGGAACCTCTATATAGTAGGGCAAGGGCACTACAAATGCCAAGAAAGTCGCTATCAAGGCCGCAATGACATATAAGGGCCATCTAATCTTTTTTTTCATTTCTTATTTCCTCCAAAATACTCTCGGGAACATAGCAGGCAATATCCTGACCGAACTTCAACAGCTCTCTAACACCAGATGAACTGATATAGAGATGTTCCGGTCGGCTATGTAAATAAATGGTCTCTATATCAGGAGACAGCTGATGATTGTAATAATCAAAACTGGCTTCATATTGCAAATCCACCGCATTTCTCAACCCCCGCACTAGGCAAGTAGCACCCAGTCTTTTTGCGACATCAACCACCAATTCATCATGTGAAGACACGACTTCAACATTTTCCAAATGCTCCAAAGCCTTTTCCAGCCCCCGTTTACGATTTTCGATTGGGAGAAATCCTTGTTTGTGAGGATTAAAAAAAATACCTACATAGAGCTTATCAAAAAGTTTGCTAACCCGTTCAATCATATCCAGATGCCCATTTGTCATCGGATCAAATGAGCCTGTGAATAAGCCAATCTTATCTGACATAGACTGTCACCTTACTAATTCCATAAATTTTTTCCTTCCAGATGCCCAGGCAGGCAATTTCTTCTGGAAGTTCAACGGCTTTATCCGTCTCACACACGACCATGACATCTTCAGAAAAAAGCTCTCTCTCAGCCATTTTTTCAATATCTGCTACGATTTGTTCCTTGGCATAAGGAGGGTCTAAGAAAATGAGATCAAAGGGACCAGACACCTGCTCCAGAGCCCTTTCCGCATCCATCTTGAGGAGTTGAAATTTTCCAACTTCCTTGGTCATCTGGATATTTTCGGCCACAATAGCCTGAGCCTTACGGTCTCGCTCTACCAAAACAGCACTGGCCATGCCACGCGATACTGCCTCGATAGATAAACCACCACTACCTGCATAAAGGTCCAAGACCCGTCCCCCTTCAAAGTAGGGACCAATCATGTTAAAAATAGCTCCCCTAACCTTATCCGAAGTGGGTCTTGTTGTCTTGCCTTCTAGTGTCTTGAGGGGACGTCCCCCATAGATTCCTGATACGATTTTCATACCGTTTATTATACCAAATTATGGGCGAAAAGAGAAAGAAAACCGAACCTTGCGGTTCGATTCTCTACAAAATATTTTCGTAAGTATCGCGGACTTCTTGAGGCCAAACACTTGTTTGCACTTCTCCGATATGTTTCTTGCGAAGTAAGAACATGGCCATACGAGATTGTCCAATTCCTCCACCAATTGTCAATGGGAATAGGCCATTCAACAAAGCCTTGTGCCATTCCAATTCTAAGCGGTCTTCATCACCAGTGATTTCTACCTGACGGCGAAGGGTTTCTTCATCTACACGAATCCCCATTGAAGACAACTCAAAGGCTCCACCCAGAGACTCATTCCAAACCAGAATATCGCCATTCAGACCCTTGTAGCCATTTTCAGACTCAGTTGTCCAGTCATCGTAGTCTGGGGCACGTCCATCGTGCGGTTTACCGTCTGGCAATTCGCCACCGATACCAATCAAGAAGACAGCTCCAAATTCTTTACAGATAGCATTTTCACGTTCTTTTGGAGTCAAGTCTGGGTAGCGTTCTACCAACTCTTCTGTATGGATAAAGGTGATTTGTTTTGGCAAGATCGATTCGATATCATAGCGAGCTTCAACAGCTAGCTCAGTTAGGCGAATGGCCTTATAAATTTTCTCAACTGTTTCTTTTAGGTAGGCAATGTTACGTTGTCCATTTGGAATGACTTTTTCCCAGTCCCACTGGTCAACATAAACAGAGTGAGTCGCATCAAGCGAATCTTCGTCCGGACGAAGGGCCTTCATGTGAACGAAAAGACCTTCACCCTCACCGAAACCAAAACGAGCCAAAGTATGACGTTTCCATTTAGCAAGTGAGTGCACCACTTCATAGGTTTCGTCAGGAATCTGCAAAACCTTAACAGATACTGGATTTTCCACACCAGACAGGTTATCCTGCATCCCGTCACCGACCTTGCTCAAGATAGGACCTTGAACTTCGACAACTTCTAGCTTATCTTTCAAATACTGGGTAAAAGTATTTTTGACAAAGGAAATTTCTTCTTGTTGATGGATAAAACTTTTCTTCATAGGCTACTCCTCAAAAATTAATTAAAAGCATTATACACCTATTTCCAAGAAAAGAAAAGAGAAAATTTAAAAAAATCAGTGCTCCTTGGAACACTGATGTCATGAACCCTCTAGTCATTGCGACCAAAGATACGTAAAATACTTAGGAAAAGATTGATAAAATCAAGATAAATACTGAGAGCCATTGACACAACCCAGCCTGTCGCTACTCGACCTTGTGATTGTTCATAGGCAAGGCGAATTCTTTGGTTGTCCCAAGCAATCAGCCCTGAGAAGACCAAAACCATGACTACGCTAATCATATAATCAAAGAAACCGCTAGCCAAGAAAATATTGACTACCATAGCAATAATCAAACCGATAAGAGCTGCCATCATCGCTCGACCAAGACCACTCAAGTCTTTCTTGGTGAACATACCAACTGCCGCCATAACAAAGAAGAGAAGGGCGCTAGATACAAAGGCCGATAAAACTGTACCTGGAGTATAGAAGGCCACTACAAAACTAAGGGTAAAGCCGTTTAAAACGGAGTAAAGTAAAAATACTGGAAGAGCCGCTGGACTATTCTTTAAGGCCATGTTACTAGCAACGAAGACTAGTGCTAGCTCTGCAAGGGTTGCAATGGTCAACCAGAGACGTCCCTGCATCAAAAAGTAAACCAACTGAGACTGAAAGACTGTCAACATGAGGCCAGATACCAAGGCGGATAGCCCGATTCCTAGTCCAACAAAGGCATAGACCTTAGCGTAAAATTGATTGAGACCAGTACGGTCTTGTATAATAGTATGATTCATCTTTTCTCCTTTTCTATGAGTGTCTTTCCTTGATTATAACAAAGAAAGTTAAAATTAGCTTAAATGGAAAATCAAAATACCGGCTGCAACTGCAACATTGAGACTCTCGGCCTGACCTTTCATGCTAATATGGACCAACTGGTCTGCACTTTCAGCCATGAGGGGACTAATCCCTTGACCCTCATTTCCCATAACCAAGATAAACTGATCTAAACGAGGCAAGTCACGATAATTTTTAGAATCCTTGGAAAGGGTGGTTGCCAGCACAGGGATACCTGCCTTTTTAGTTTCCTCGAGAAGCGCTTGGCTCGACATCCGATAAATGGGCAGATGGAAATGACTGCCTTGCATAGAACGCAAGGTCTTAAGACTATAGATGTCTGCTGACTTATCTGAGACAATGACTCCTGTAAAGCCTGCTGCATCCGCAGTCCGAATAATGGTTCCCACATTACCAGGATCTTGCACATCTTCCAAAAACAAGAACTTGCCCTGACTAAAGTCAGCTTGTCCAACTTCTTCTTTTTGAACGACGGCAACAATTCCCTGTGGAGTCTGAGAATCTGCCAAATCCAGCAAAATATCCTCTGATACCCAGACAGTTTGTGGAAAAGCAGCTAACTGATCTCGGTAACTTTCTAGGGTAAAAATCTTCTCAATCGTCACCCCAGCTTGAACAGCTTCTTCAAACAAGTGCCAACCTTCAATCAAATAGGTAGACTTGCGGTATTTTTTTTGGTGTAATTTCTTGGCATTTTTTACCACAGAATTGGCTTTTGAGGTTATAATAGTCATAGAAATATTATAACACAATCAAAGGGGTTTGGTATGCAAAAGGTTAGAATGATTGCCCAAGGCAGGGTTCAGGGAGTTGGCTTTCGTTGGGGTGTTTACAGCCTGGCGCTTGAAATTGGTGGCATCACAGGCCGAGTATGGAATAACGACGATGGCACAGTGGAGATCTTAGCCCAAGCAGACTCATCTGCTATCATGGCAAAATTTATCCAAGAAATACGAAAAGGACCTACACCTTTTTCAAAAGTTAGCTACTTAGATGTCCAACTGAGCAACTTTCCTCCTTACCCTGACTTTAAAATCGCAAATTAGGTCTCTAGAACTATTGTATATTTTGTAAAAAAACAGTAGAATAGAAAGGTATAATTTTTTAAGAAGGAATAAAAACAGTGAAATCTATTAAACGTTTTGCACTCTCAGCTATGGGAGTAGCTATGTTGCTTGTCTTGACTGGCTGTGTCAATGTCGATAAAGCCACAGGCCAGCCAACAGGATTTATTTGGAATACTATCGGAGCGCCGATGGCTGAAGCTATCAAGTACTTTGCCAATGACAAGGGACTTGGTTTTGGGGTTGGTATCATCATCGTAACCATTATCGTGCGCTTGATTATCTTGCCGCTTGGTATCTACCAATCATGGAAGGCAACGCTTCACTCTGAAAAGATGAACGCCCTCAAACACGTCCTTGAACCACATCAAACTCGTCTCAAGGAAGCAACTACTCAAGAAGAAAAACTCGAAGCCCAACAAGCTCTCTTTGCTGCTCAAAAAGAGCATGGCATCAGCATGTTTGGTGGTGTAGGATGTTTCCCTATCCTCCTTCAAATGCCTTTCTTCTCTGCGATCTACTTTGCTGCCCAACATACCGAAGGGGTTGCTCAAGCAAGCTACCTAGGCATTCCTCTAGGTTCTCCAAGTATGATTTTAGTTGCCTGCGCTGGTGTCCTTTACTATCTTCAATCGCTCCTTTCACTTCACGGAGTAGAAGATGAAATGCAAAGAGAACAAATCAAGAAAATGATTTACATGAGCCCACTCATGATTGTCGTCTTCTCCCTCTTCTCACCAGCTAGTGTTACACTTTACTGGGTTGTCGGTGGTTTCATGATGATTCTCCAACAGTTTATCGTCAACTATATCGTTCGTCCAAAACTTCGCAAAAAAGTCCGTGAAGAACTGGCAAAGAACCCACCAAAAGCAAGTGCTTTCTCAACAGCAAACGGACGAAAAGACGTTACCCCTGAACAACCAACTGCTATCACAAGCAAGAAAAAACACAAAAATCGTAACGCTGGAAAACAACGTTCAAGATAAGAAGAAAAAGGCTTAGCTAGTTTGCTAAGTCTTTTTTTGTAACTCAAAAGCCCGATGTTTCCATCAGGCTTTGTTATTATCCATGTACACGTTTCATATAGTCTTGATAACTTTCGGTATCCATGAGTTTTTTAGCGTTTTTCACACGGTCTGCTGTTGGTGGTTTGACTCCTTCAAGTGAATAAGGAATCCCAAGTTCACGCCACTTGAACTCACCCATGGTATGATAAGGAAGGATTTCAAACTTATCAACATTTTTGAGGGTCTTGACGAACTTACCAAGCTCAATCAAGTCATCGTCTCTGTCTGTTAAGCCTGGAACTAACACGTGGCGAATCCAGACAGGTTTTCCAATATCTGATAGATACTGGGCACAGGCCAGGATGTTTTTATTGGTTTGGCTAGTGACAATCTTGTGCTGTTCTTCGTTAATTTCCTTGATATCCAAGAGAACCAAGTCAGTGACTGCCATGAGCTTGTCAAACTTTTCAAGGTAACGTGGTTTATTACGGAATGGAAGGGCACAGGTATCCAAAGTACAGTGGATTCCTTGTTCCTTAGCCTTGGTGAAGAGGGCAATCAGGAAATCAATCTGCAAGAGAGCTTCTCCCCCACTGACTGTAATACCGCCCTTATTTCCCCAGAAACCGCGATAGCGCAAGGCCTCTGTCAAGACATCATCTACCGTCCGTTCACGTGATTTATTGGACTCCATAGCCCAAGTATCAGGATTGTGGCAATACTGGCAACGCATGTGACAGCCCTGCAAAAAGACAATAAAGCGAATCCCAGGCCCATCTACTGACCCAAAGCTTTCTGTCGAATGCACCATTCCTGTCACTTGTCCATAATCAATTGTTTCTTCAGACATATCGTTACCTTCCTTGAAAACGTTTTATAGTTTTATTATATCACGACTTGAAGGAAAAACAAGATTTTTGCCTATTTTTTAGAAAGCAATCTGTTTTTCAATTTCATTTTCAATCTATTCTCAGATTATTCTTCAAAATCAAAGCCATACAAGGTTGCAAAATAGTCCTCAGGGCGCTCTGCACGGCGGATTTGACGCGCTTTGCCTTCTTCAGTATAGAGGATTTCCGCAGAACGAAGTTTGGCGTTGTACTGGTAGCCCATTGAAAAACCGTGGGCACCTGTATCATGAATTACCAGCAAATCACCGATTTCTGTATGAGGCAGTTCGCGATTCACTGCAAATTTATCATTGTTTTCACAGAGAGAACCAACCACGTCTACTACCTCAGATGCTCCTTCTGGACGAGTTATGTTGGTAATATGGTGGTAGGCTCCATACATGGCTGGACGCATAAGGTTGACTGCTGATGCATCCACACCTAGATAGGTACGGTAGGTTTTCTTCTTATGGGTAACTCTTGTGACGAGAGCTCCATGAGGGGCTAACATAAAGCGACCCAATTCTGTGAAAATCTTGACATCACCAAGACCTGCTGGTGTAAGGACTTCTTCATACACCTTACGAACTCCCTCACCAATCAAGGCAATATCATTTGGTTCCTGATCAGGACGATAGTTAACACCAATACCACCAGAAAGATTGATAAATTCTAGCGAAATACCCAACTTTTCCTTGATTTCAACAGCCAATTCAAAAAGCTGACGAGCCAACTCTGGATAATAGAGATGGGTCACCGTATTAGATGCTAGAAAGGAGTGAATCCCAAAAATCTTGGCTCCTTTTTCCTTCAAAATTGCAAAGGCTTCAAAAAGCTGGTCCTTAGTCATCCCAAACTTGGCTTCTCCAGGATTGTCCATAATGTCTGTCCCCAGTTCAAAAACACCGCCAGGATTGTAACGACAAGAGATGATTTCTGGAATGCCTGCTGCTCGCTCCAGATGTTCAATATCTTCAAAGGCATCCAAGTTAATGGTTGCTCCCAATTCACGCGCATAGGCATATTCCTTGTCTGGCGTGTTGTTAGAAGAGAACATAATCTCAGAACCTGGAAAGTCCAGTTTATGGCTCATTAAAAGCTCTACGTAACTAGAGCAGTCCACACCGCAACCTTCCTCTTGGAGGATTTTCAAGATAGCTGGTGTTGGAGTTGCCTTGACTGCAAAATATTCCTTAAAGCCTTTGTTCCACGAAAAGGCTTGGTTGACAGCTCTTGCCTTCTCACGAATTCCCTTCTCATCATACAAGTGAAAGGGAGTTGGGAACTCAGCAACAATCGTTTCTAAGTCTTCTCTATTGATAAATGGTGTTTTCATAAGCTTCCTTCTATTCTATTTGCAAAGAAAGGCTGGGACAATCGTTCCAACCTTTAGTTCTATCTCTTATTTATCTTCGTCAAAGATATTGCCAACCTCAACATCGATGGCTTGGTTCTTGACATCAATATTGGTTACCTTCAAGAGTGACTTGTAGTCAAACTGCTTTTCACGTTCTTCTTGGGCATTGTCCGCAAAGACTGCGACACCAGCCAATTCTGAATCAAACTCACGCAAGAGACTGATCATCCCGTTGACCGTTCCGCCACCTTTCAAGAAGTCATCCACAATCAAGACACGGCTGCCTGCCTTGAGACTGCGTTTTGAAAGGAACATTTTCTCAATGCGGTCACCACTTGAACCTGATACATAGTTGACGCTGACTGTTGAACCTTCGGTAATTTTCAAGTCACGGCGCACAATGACAAAAGGAACATTGAGGACATTGGCAACTGCATTTGCAAGTGGCACACCCTTGGTCGCTACTGTCATAACCGCATCAATTTTTTGATCCATAAAGCTCTTGGCAATAATGCGACCAATATTTTTCAAGATGGCTGGTGTGCTAAGCAAATCTGACAAGTAGATATAGCCACCTGGCAAGATACGGTCACTTTCTGACAACTTGGCACGCAAGTCCTCAACCATTTCCTTGGCATCCTGGCTCGAAATTGATGGTGTGAAGATGACACCACCACCAGCCCCAGTTACAGTCTGGATGTGACCGATTTCGATTTCCTCAAAGGCACGTTTGATAATGACGATATCTTCTGAGATAGATGATTTAGCAGATTCATACTTTTCAGCAAAAGTATTAAGACTAGTTAGTTTATAAGGATTATTAATCAAATAGTTGGAAATGACAACCATCCGATCACTTCTTCTTAATTTCATTTCTATTTCCCACTTCATTTAATTTTGATATTTTATCTATTATACCATATTCACATAAAAAAACGAACATTCTTGCCCTAAAAATGTTCGTTTTTCTTAAATTATTAATCTAAATCTGGTTTATAGAAGGAACGATTGTCCATAGCGAAGATTTTATTGGTCATCTCTCCCTTATCCACCAGAGCAAGAGCTGTTGACATCATCATCATGCTAGCATCCAGATTGTCAATCATATGGATAATCTCTGCCTCCATGATACGTGGACGAACTGGACTTCCGTACTCAAGTAAGCCGTGGTGGCTGAGGATAACGTGACGAAGCAGAACGACTTCTTCCTTGGTATCATCAATGCCGAGTTCCATAACTGTCTTGGTAATTTCGCTATCAATGAGAGCGATATGTCCAAGAAGATTGCCTCGCACTGTGTACTCGGTCTGGTCTGGTCCCGTCAATTCAATGACCTTAGCCAAGTCATGTAGCATAATTCCTGCATAGAGCAGACTCTTATTGAGCTGAGGATAGACCTCACTAATGGCATCTGCCAAACGCACCATGGTCGCCGTATGATAGGCCAAGCCCGTTTCAAAGGCGTGATGGTTGGTCTTGGCAGCTGGATAAGAATAGAATTCCTTATCGTACTTGGTGTATAGATTTCGGACAATTCGTTGCCAAACAGGATTTTCTATTTTGAAAATCATCTGCGACATATAGTCACGGATTTCCTTGACATCAACTGGCGACTTGACCTTGAAATCAGCTGGATCATTGGGTTCACCAGGTTGAGGCAGGCGGAGAGTAATTTGATTGACCTGTGGAGTGTTGTTATAAACTTCTCGGCGCCCTTTCATGTGAACAACCTTACCTGCTGTAAAGGCCTCAACGTTATGAGGTTGGGCATCCCAGAGTTTCCCTTCAATCTCGCCACTATCATCTTGGAAGGTAAAGGCTAGGTAGTTTTTCCCAGCGCGAGTTTGCCTCAAATCAGCTGACTTGATTAGGTAAAAGCCTTCAAACAGCTCATCTTTTTTCATGTGACTAATCTTCATATTCTTCCTCATCTTCTTGGAAATGGAGTAGATCAAGCGCAGGCTCACCTTCTGATAACTCAATGTGACGGAGCGTCCGCTCGATAGCTGTAGTGCGACGGTTTAATAATTCATCAATATTGCCAGAGGCATGTTGGAGATGTTTTTGTGCCTTGACCAGAATGCCACCAAACTTGCCAAACTCGGTCTTGACACTGGCAAGGGTCTTACTAATATGGTCAGCACTCTTTTGGATATTGAGGGTCTTGAAGCCAACTGATAGGGAATTGAGAAGGGCTGATAGGGTACTTGGACCAGCGACAATAATTTGCTCCTCCCGCCTCAAATCATCAAAGAAAACCGGATTGCGGACAATTTCTGAGTAGAGACCTTCTGTCGGAACAAACAAGACTCCAAAATTGGTCGTCCGAGGCGGTGCTATGTACTTGCTCTTGATATCCTTGGCAAAGCGCTTGACACTTGCTAGAAGTGACTTGCGACAACGTTCGATTTCATCCTTGTCACCTGCTTCATAAGCTTCTTCCAAGCGGTAATAATCCGCCAGTGGAAACTTGGAGTCAATCGGCAAATAGACATATTCCTGGTCACCCTGTCCAGGCAACTTGATAGCGTACTCCACTCGTTCACTGGAGTTTTCAACCGTTGCGTATTCTCGTTCATACTGGGCTGGTGTCATAATGTCTTCAATGATTTGCCCCAGTTGCAATTCTCCCAAAATTCCTCGCGTTTTGGTTCCAGAGAGAACCTTGTTAAGGGCTCCGACATCACGGGCAACTGTCTGCATTTCTCCCAGACCACGATTTACCGACTCCAGTTGCTTGGAAACTGTCTCAAAGGAAGCCTGTAAACGTGTCTGCAAGGTTTTTTCTAGTTTTTCCTCGACCGTCTGGCGCATTTGTTCCAAACGTTGCTCATTTGATTCCTGCAAGGCTTGGAGGCGTTGGTCAGTCTTGTCTCTAGTTTGCAAGAGATTATCTGTCATTTCTTGACGAACCTGAGTCAGACCTTGGTGCAATTCTATTCGCACTTCTTGCAAACGGTCGCTAACAGCCACTTCCAAATCTTTTTGATCCAACTGGCTGGCTTGTCTGGCTTGTTCAAAACGATAATCCAACTGGTCTGATAAATGATCTGCCTGATCCTCCAAACTCTTGCTAAGATGTTTTTCCTGCTTATCCTGTCTTTGCCAAATCAGAAAAAGCCCAGCTAGATTGGCAATCAATAATAGAACAAGTAAACTTTCCATCCTACCTCCTGTCCTTGCTATGCAAGACAACCACATAGCCATCTGGGCAAGTCACCGACACTTCCCTATCTATATATTCGTTAGAAGCGTACACTTTTTTAAAGAAAAAATTTTCCTCTGTCAACTCATACTTGGCACCAAGAATGGTCAGCTGGCTATCCCGAACTGGCATAAAAGCAAGATAGTCATAGTCTGAACGAGGTTCTAACTGACTGGTCCCTTCTGGGCAATAGGTAATCAAGTTTTGCCCATCCTCAATCGCTATCTGGCGCATATAAGGTGCCAACTTGGGATTGCTAGGCAGAAAGACATTAGCCAGCATATGGTCAATACGGCCACCAAGAGCACCGAAAACAGTGACCTGAGCCTGAGGATTTTGCTCAAAGACGGTTAAGAGAGCCAATTCCAGATCAGTATCATCTTTTTCCGGTTGAGCTTGGACAAAATGCTGGGCACGTTTTTGAATCAACTGACGCTCTTCTGCGGTTACAGAATCAAAATCCCCAACTGCTATGGCGAGAGGAAGTTTTTCCTCTAAGACCCAGAGCGAGCCCCGATCCACACCGACAAAGCAATCAAAGTCCGTCCGATAATGACCGCGGTCTCCGCCTGCAAAAACGGCAACTCTAGTCCAGTTGTTTTCTGAGAGTTTGTACTCGCTCATTGACATCTCCCTTAAAGACATAGGAACCTGCTACAAAAACGGTCGCACCAGCTTTTTTAGCCTGAGCAATGGTTTGATCATCAATTCCGCCATCCACTTCGATTTCAAAGTGCAAGCCTTTTTCCTGACGAAGGGCAACCAACTCACGAACCTTATCCATGGTTTCAGGTAGAAAAGCTTGACCACCGAAGCCAGGGTTTACTGTCATGACTAAGACTTGGTCAACTAGGTGAAGAACGTGCTTAATGGCCTCAACAGGCGTACCAGGGTTAATGACAACCGAAGGTTTGACACCGAGCGAACGAATCTTTTGGAGGGCTCCGTGGATATGAGGCGTTGCTTCAACATGGATGCTGATGATATCTGCCCCTGCACGCGCAAAATCTTCTAAATGATGCTCAGGGTTTGACACCATCAAGTGGCAATCAAAGACCATCTTACTATGTGGTCGAAGAGCTGCAACCACACCTGCACCAAAACTGATTTGTGGTACAAAGTGACCGTCCATGATATCGATATGGGCATACTCTGCCCCAGTTGCTTCTAGGCGTTTGATTTCACGTTCAAAGTTGGCATAATCTGCTGCCAGAATTGACGGAGCAATCTTGTATTGAGACATAGGCTTCTCCTTATTTTGGAATTTTTTTGCTGACTTTTTTGTAGGTTTCTCTGCGATTTTCAATTTCGCTGAGGAATTGCAGGTAGTTTTCGAAACGGAAGGTGGCAATGGTCCCTTCTTCTACAGCTGGCTTGATCGCACAAGACGGCTCATGAGTATGGGTACAGCTACGGAACTTACAATCTCGACTGATACTAGCAAGCTCTGGAAAGGCTTGATTAAGGTCTTCAGCCATTGAGACTTCATAGTCCAGCGATGAAAAGCCTGGTGTGTCTGCGATTTTACCTCCATTGAGGTTATAGAAACTGACCGCACGAGTGGTATGACGACCGCGACCTAGACTATCTGAGATTTCCCCTGTTTCGAGATTGAGATCCGGTGCGATTTTATTGAGAAGGGTTGATTTCCCAACACCTGTCTGCCCCATAAAGACCGTCACTTTTCCTGTTAACAAAGGCAAAAGTTCTTCTTTACTAGTCACAAAATCATAACCAATGTCACCATAGGTTTGTTGGTAAAAATCCAGTTCTCCTCTATCTTCCAACAAGTCCATTTTAGAAATATAAACAATAGGATGAATGCCCTTGTGCTCCAAAAGAACCAAAAACCGATCCAGCAAATTGCTGTTAAAATCAGGTTCCTTGACGGACATGATTACCACAGCTTGGTCAATATTAACAATAGGTGGGCGAACCAGACTGTTTTTCCGTTCGTGAATTTTGAGGATATAACCTTCTGAATTTTCCTCGGCAGAAAAATCTACCCAGTCCCCAACGTAAGGTGTATGGCCTTTTTTACGGAAATTCCCACGCGCGCGTGTCTGATAAACCTGGCCATCACTTTCTACATAGTAGAACCCTGCCAAGGCTTTAATGATTTGTCCCTGCATCTTAGAGTCCTTGTCCTTTAAGTGCGTCTGCTAGGCTAGCAAATTCTGCCAAGCTGAGAGCTTCCCCACGCACACTTGGTGACAAGCCCGCTTGATCCAAGGCCTTGGTCAATTTCTCCTTGACTTCTTCAGTTTTGCCAAAGTAACCTGTCAAGTTGTTCCACAAGGTCTTACGGCGATGGGTGAAACTAGCCTTGGAAACCTTAAAGAAGAAATTCTCATCTTCTACTGCTACGGCTGGCTCTGGACGGCGCACCATTTTCAAAATGGCTGAGTCCACATTTGGCGCTGGCACAAAGACCGTACGAGGCACGATAAAGGCAACCTTGGCAGTCATGTAATACTGAACCGCAATCGACAAGCTACCGTAAGCCTTTGTATTAGGCTGGGCCGAGATACGGTCCGCCACTTCTTTTTGCATCATGACCACAAACTCACTAAAAGGAATCCCACTCTCGATCAAGTGCATGAGAATAGGCGTTGTGATGTAGTAAGGCAAGTTAGCTACTACCTTGATTGGCAGGTCAGGATTTTTAAAATTCTGGATATGTTGCGCCAAATCAACTTTGAGAATGTCCTCGTTGACCACGGTCACATTATCAAAATCACGCAGGGTATCTGCCAAAATCGGTACCAAACGGTGGTCGATCTCAAAGGCCATGACTTGAGCTGCATGCTCAGCTAGAAACTCCGTCAAGGCACCAATACCTGGCCCAATTTCGATAACATTGACCTGGTCATCAATTTCAGCTGTATCCACGATTTTTTGAAGGATATTGGTATCCGTCAAGAAATTTTGCCCGAAGGACTTTTTAAAGGTAAAACCGTGACGCTCCAGCACTGCCTTGGTCACGCTATAATCTGCAATTCTCATCTATTCTCTTTTCTATTATCTGTTACTACTATTGTAACACATTCCCCTTACATTTGGGGGCTGCTTAGCTGTTCTCATAAGATTTCATAGCTTCTTCCACTTCTGCCAAGGTGACCCCAAATAACTCTAGGCGTTTGAGGAGTTGCTTGCCGTTGGAATAGCCGATTCGGAGAGCCTCTCCTAAATATTCTCGTCGCTTACGGCTATCTGCTCCTGCTAGAAAACCAAGGCGGATCAAGTCGCTACGACTGATGTCAAACTGGCTCTCCTGTTCAAATTGTTCCGTCACCTGAGCTAGAGCCGTTCTCAGGTCTTCATAGCTGGCATGCTCAATTCCCAGAGACCTTCCCTTGGTCTTGGACTTGGGAACAGCTTCATCTCGTTTGAGGAAGGCATGCTGAACTGTTGGAATGGCCGTCATAATCATGCGCCGAATCCGTTCCCCATTAAAATCTGGGTCTGTAAAGACAATGACTCCATGGCGTTTGTGCAGGCGCTGAATCCGCTCTATATCCTGGTCATTGATGGCAGAACCTCTGGTCTCATAGGTTTCCACATCAAAATAACGCTTGAGATTGGCCGTATCATCGCGACCTTCAACCACGATGACTTGGGAAATTTTTTCTTTCATTATTTACTGTCCAATCCAAAAATGCGCTCTGCATTTGCAGTCGTTGCTGCCGCCAGCTCTTCTGTCGTCATACCACGCAAATCCGCGATAAAGTCTACTACATAGCGAGTGTAGGCTGTTTTGTTTTCGCGACCACGTTTAGGAACAGGAGCCAAGTAAGGCGCATCCGTCTCCACCAAAATCTTGTCCAAAGGAAGTTCTCTAGCCGCTTCTTGGATATCGGTTGCCTTCTTAAAACTCACCACTCCTGAGAAAGAAATGGTCATACCAAGCTCGACAAACTTCTCTGCCCATTCAAGAGTTCCTGAGAAAGAATGCATGATCCCACCTCGAGGACCAACTCCCTCACTCTTGATAATCTCATAGGTATCTTCCAGCGCATCACGGGTATGGACAACAAAAGGCAAATCCAAGTCCTTAGACAGCTGAATCTGACGACGAAAAACCTGCTCCTGCACCTCTTTGGGCGCTGTCATCCAATGATAATCCAAGCCAATTTCACCCAAGGCAACAATCTTTGGATGCTTGAGCTTGTCAAGCAAGTAGACTTCAATCTCCTCTGTGTAGGTTCCAGCTTCTGTAGGATGCCAACCTATTGTCGCATAGAGTTGATCATATTCATCCACCAACTCCAAAGCACGCTCTATCGTCGGTTCATCAAAACCAACAATATTCATCTGTGTCACACCCATCTCAGCAGCCAAGGCAATTTCTTCTGCCTCACGACCCGCAAATTCTTCTACATTCAAGTGTGTATGTGTATCAAAAATCATCTCTTCTAACCTCGTTTTCTATCTTCTATTATACCAAAAAACTGCCCTCTCTCCTCATCTGTAAAAAATATTCTAAAATCCATCGTCGTCTCTTGACGCTATTTTTCCAAAGCAGTATAATAGCACTTATTGAAATTTTCAGAAAAGGAAATGACCATGTTTACAAAATTAAAACAGACCTTTATCGGTCGGCCTCTTAAGTCCTTAACAGAAGGCGAGGGAGGGCTGCTGGGAAAAATGCAGGCCTTAGCCATGTTGTCAAGCGACGCTCTATCTTCCATTGCCTATGGGCCTGAGCAAGTAGTCCTCGTCTTGGTTAGTCTCTCTCCTCTTGCTATATGGTGGAGCCTTCCTATCGGCCTTTTTGTCCTCCTACTCCTGGCCAGTCTGACTGTTTCCTACCGTCAAATCATCCACGCCTACCCTCAAGGGGGAGGGGCCTATATGGTTACTCGAGAAAATCTATCGCCCGAGCTAGGCTTGATTGCTGGAGGTAGTCTACTGGTTGACTACATGCTGACTGTTGCAGTATCGGTATCATCTGGAGCTGACGCTATCACAGCAGCTCTCCCTGCTCTCCACCCTTACAACCTCCACATCTCCATTTTTCTGGTTTGCTTACTCATGCTCTTGAACTTACGGGGATTGAAAGAATCTGCCAGTTCACTGATGATTCCTGTCTATCTCTTTATCATTAGTACTGTCTTTCTCTTGCTCTATGGAATTTTTCAACTAATGACAGGGTCTCTTAGCTATCAGGCAACTTCACCTATTGGGCATGCTGTACCGAGTCTGTCTATCGTTCTTATCCTAAGAGCCTTTACCAGTGGCTCTGCCTCTCTGACAGGGGTTGAAGCTATTTCAAATGCCGTTCCCTTCTTCAAGGCTCCGAAAGAGAAGAATGCTGCTCAGACCTTGACCATCATGTCACTGATTCTAGGATTTCTTTTTGCAGGCATTACCTTCCTAAACTACTGGATGGGGATTATGCCTCAACACGGAGAAACTATTCTTTCACAGATGGCTCAGGGTATCCTCGGCACTTCCTTCTTAGGCCACCTTGGCTATTATATTTTCCAATTCTCCACAGCCTTGATTTTGGCTGTAGCTGCAAATACTGGCTTTTCAGCCTTTCCTATGCTGGCTTACAATATGGCTAAAAACAAATACATGCCCCATCTCTTTATGGAAAAAGGAGACCGCCTAGGCTACTCCAACGGAATCTTAACTCTGGCATTTGGGGCTATGATTCTTCTTCTCATTTTTAATGGCAATACCGAACGTTTGATTCCTCTCTATACTATCGGTGTCTTCGTGCCCTTTGCCCTTTCTCAGACTGGGATGATTCGTCATTGGAAAAAAGAAAAAGGGACAAATTTCTTAAAACCTGCTCTTGCCAATATCCTTGGGGCTATCATTTGCTACGCTATCGTGCTCATCCTGCTCTTTTTCCGTCTCAGCGATATCTGGCCTTTCTTCCCGATTATTCTCGTACTCACCCTACTTTTCTTGGCCATTCACAGTCATTACCAAAAAGTGGCCCAACAACTACGACTCTATGAAGGAATCGAAAAACGTACCTACGATGGTAATCTGGTCCTCGTCCTAGTGGGAAATGTTACTAGAGTCAGCGTTGGAGCCATTAACTACGCCCAAAGTATCGGTGACGAAGTCTTAGCTATGCACATTTCTACTAAGGAAACAGCAGAGAAAGACCAAGAAATTCTCCAAGAATTCGCCGATTACTTCCCAACTATTACTCTGAAAAACATTAAAACCAGCTACCGCGACATCATCACCCCTACCGTCAAATATGTCAAACGAATCTCTGAGGATGCCCAGAAAAAGAACTATACAGTCACTGTCCTCGTCCCCCAGTTTATCCCTAATAAACCTTGGCAAAATATCCTACACAATCAGATGAGCCTCAAACTCAAATATGCCCTTCGTTGGCACCAAGACGTCGTTGTCGCCAGCTACTCTTATCACTTAAAAGAATAAAGAAAAGGCCTTACCAGAAGCAAGAAGCTCTGGTAAGGCCTTTTTCTGAATCCATCCACTATGCTTATACTCAATGAAAATCAAAGAGCAAACTAGGAAGCTAGCCGCAGGCTGCTCAAAGCACTGCTTTGAGGTTGTAGATGAAACTGACGAAGTCAGCTCAAAACACTGTTTTGAGGTTGCAGATGAAACTGACGAAGTCAGTAACATACCTACGGCAAGGCAACGCTGACGTGGTTTGAAGAGATTTTCGAAGAGTATTAACTGAAAAGCATGACTAGGAATACTATTGAATATGGTTAGCTAAATCTTCCTGAGCTTTTTTATTTGACTCAGCTTTTTCTTTTAGCCATTTTTCATAAAGTTCTTGGTACTGTTTAGCAGTTACTGGCTCTTTTTGCAATTCAACATATTTATAGTTGTCTGCATCTCCTTTGTGTCCAACGAATGAGAATGGGCCTGTAAACGGTACAGTCTTACGGAAGATTGGGTTGGCTCCACCACTCTGAACTGGTAGGAACAAGGCACTATCTGTCAACCAAGCTTGGGCTTCAGCATATTTTTCATAGCGAGCTTGAGTATCTGTGATTTCAGCGTCGGCCTCATCCAAGAGTTTCTTATAGTCAGAAAGACCAATCTTGTCCTTGACTTCCTTGTCTTTTCCTTCAGACAAGCCCATGTTTTTCAACTGAGAACCTGTCTCTGGATCAAGGATTGCTAGGTAAGTCTTAGGATCTGAGTAGTCTCCACCCCATCCTGAGATGTCGATGTCGTAGTCTTTTTGTTCTGCTGTATCTGCAAAGTAGGTTGCCTGATCTTTTTCATCTGGAGAAAGTTGGATAACGTCGATAACTACATTATCCTTACCAAGAGTTTCTTCCACTGTTTGTTTGAAAGATCCAGCCTGTTGTACATCTAACTTAGCAGTCTGGTCAACTGGCATATCCAAATGAATTGGGAAGGTTACTCCCTGAGCTTGCAGGCTTTCTTTGGCCTTAGCAAATTTCTCTTTGGCCTTGTCAGGGTTCAAGAAGGCTTGCTTACCATCGTTTAGGTTGATATTTGCCCAATCTTTACCGTAGTTGACAATTTTTTCATTGACAATATCACCAAAGTTCTTATCGCCAACTTGGACAAAGTTACTTGGTGTAACCGTGTTACGCAAGATACGGTCTGCTCCATCTTCACCATTTGTTTGCGCTGCATAAGCATGACGGTCAAAGGCAAAGTTGATAGCCTGACGGAAATCTTTATTCTGCATAGCTGCGCGTGCATCTGTCTTTTCCTTATCAGACTGTTTCATAGTCTGCTTGTAGCTTTGGCGATTGACGTTGAAAAGATAGTAGAAGGTAACTGAGTTTTGTGGTGTATAGGTAATCTTGTCCTCATTTCCCTTCTTGAGTTCAGCAAAGACTGAGCTAGTTGGGAAAATACGACCATCTGTATAGTTGCCTTCCAAGAATCCTCTTGCAATGCTGTCTTGGTCAGAACCATCAAAGAAAGAGAGTTTCACTTTCTCGATTTTAACATTGTCCTTATCCCAGTAATTAGGATTTTTGTCAAATTCAATCAAAGATTTGGATGTGAAGGACTTAAACAAGTAAGGACCATTTGACAAGATACTTGATGGTGTCACACTTCCAAAGTCATCTCCCTTAGACTTCAAGAAAGCTTCATTTACAGGACTAAGAATACTTGCTGTTGTTTTAGAGTTCCAATAAGTTTCAGGTTGGATGAGGGTGTATTGTAGTGTGTAATCATCCACTGCCTTCACACCAACAGTTCCAAAATCAGATGATTTCCCTTCAACATAGTCTGCTAGACCCTTGATAGAGTCCTGTACCAAGTACAAGTTTTCAGCTTTTTTATCAGCAGCATACTTAAGACCTGTCACAAAGTCATGAGCCGTTACATCCGCATACTCTTCTCCTTCAGAAGTGTACCATTTAGCTCCCTGACGGATTTTATAAGTATAAGTCAAACCATCTTTTGACACTGTCCATGACTCAGCCATAGATGGGATGAGATTTCCATACTGGTCATTTTCCAACAAACCATCAATCAAGTTAGTTGTGATACTAGATGTAGAATCTCGTGTAGAGGTAATATAATCCAAGGTGTCTGGGTTATTGACAAAGATATAAGAGTAAGTCTTGTCTGCATTACTTGATTGAGATGATCCACATGCCGCTAGAGCTAGACCTGCTGTCAAAGCCATAGCTCCAAACAGCATAACTTTTGATTTCTTCATGATTATTCTCCATTTTTTACAGTATGTGAAATATTATACACCATTCCAGCAAAAATATAAAGCCTTTTGTACTTTTTTACAAAAATAAAAATCAGTAGACTCGAGTTCCTACTGATTTTTGATATAGTTCGTTTGGATTATGCAGCCAAAACTTTGCGTCCTTTACGACGACGAGCTGCCAATACGCGACGACCGTTTTTAGTTGACATACGGTTACGGAATCCGTGTTTGCGCGCACGACGAAGTTTACTTGGTTGATAAGTACGTTTCACGATGAATACCTCCTCATAGATTTTGTATTCGTTTAGCCGGCTATAAAGTGATCAGTTACTAAACATACTTTACTATTCTATCTGATTCTTTCACTTTTGTCAATAGCTCTAGGCAAATGTTTCCAGCTTTTTCTAATGTGCTAACTTCTCAAAGTAACTTCCACTTGCCCAACCGAAGTGGAAATTAGTCTAAAACGGATTTTTATGGTGGAATTA
>CAJNCI010000007.1 GCA_905221215.1 bacterium | reverse complement strand
TTTCCACTGGTTTTTACGATTTTTATCAGACTAACTTCCACTTGTACTAGCGGTGGAACTTAGTTTGGGAATTTACCTTATCTTCAATTTTAATCTTGTTAAAATTGATTAACATTTATAGATGGAAATGATATAATAGTGGCACATATTGATTAGCAAAAATTAGTATTATTTAGAAGTGAATCTATAACATGAAAAGAATCATAAAAATTTGCCCTGTGGTCAGTATTTTAGTTGTAATTTGTTTATTGCTAGGAATTCTTACTACCTTTTTGGGAAGTGTAATGTATGACTTATTTGCATTTCATTCAAAGCCAATTTATTGTTGGCAATACTTTAGTGGTACATTTATGCATGGAAGTAAAGAAGCACCAGTATGGTTTATATGGTTTCATTTAGTTTTAAATACTTTAATGTTACTTCCTTTTGGTGGGCTATTGGAGTATAAAAGGGGATCAAAATATGTATTTTTAGTTTTTATTACTTCTATGGTAATATCTTCAATTGTATTCCATATTTTAACACAGAATCAAGAAATTCAGGCATCGGGTATCTCTGCTATTGGCTATGCTTTTGTAACAGGTGGGGTGATGAGTATGTTTAGTATATGGAAAAATTTCAATTTAGGATTAAAACTATTTTATATCCTTTTAATCGTTCTATCTCTCACCATGCTTCTACCAAATATAACAGGCTGGATTTCAACCTTTCTTCACATGTCAGGAATTGCTAGTTATATCATAGTTTACAGCATCAACAACTGTCTTAATAAAAATCGTATAGTATCATAAGAATAGTCAATACAATTATATCAAAGTTTACAGACATTTAAGAATTTTCTATTGGATGCCTTTTTATATGAAATATCGACAACTATTACGGCGATTTGCAGAAAAATTTCTTTTAGCAGGATAGTGAACATTTGAAGTAAAAAGCCACTCACTCCAAAGAACAAGTGGTTCTCATACTTTTTATTTTTCAAGTAAGCTAAGCGCTTCAGCATCTGCAATAATGGTCACATCAGGGTGATTTTGTAGGATACTTGCTGGTAGGTTCTCAGTCACTGGTCCAGAAACTGTTCCAGCAATAGCTTCTGCTTTCGACTCACCGTAAGCAAAGAGAATAATAGACTTGGCATCCAAGATGTTTTTAATCCCCATTGAAATGGCTTGTGTTGGAACATCTTCAATCTTTTCAAAGAAGCGAGCATTGGCTTCGATAGTAGACTGGTCAAGTTCTACTAGATGTGTTTGACTGTCAAATGGAGTCCCAGGCTCATTAAAGCCGATATGTCCATTGCGACCAATTCCCAAGATTTGCAGATCAACTGGATGGTCAGCTAAAATTTGATTGTAGCGTTCAACTTCAGCTTCAGCATGATCCTTAACCCCACGAGGCAAGAAACTTTCTTTAAATGGTTTTTGGTTGAACAAGTTTTCTTGCATGAAGTGGCGGTAAGACTGAGGATTGTCGCCATCAAGACCTACATATTCATCAAGGTTGACACTGGTTAGATTTGAAAAATCAAGGTCACTTTCAACGATTTCCTTGTAAAATTCAAGCGGACTGCTTCCTGTCGCAAGTCCCAATGTTTCAGCACCATTAGCCAATTTTTCCTTCAAAATCTCAAACGCAACTTTTCCACCTTCAACTTGGTTTTCAACTTTAATGACTTTCATCTTTTCATCCTCCATTTCTATCTATATTTATTATATGGTATAGACCAATTTTTGTCAAGTGAAAACGATTTAATTTCTAAAAAAAGAGCGTCCAAACTGGAAACATGTTATAATGGATAGGATTAGAACTTAGAAAGAATGAACAGATATATGAATACAGCTGATTTTGATTTCCACTTGCCAGAGGAATTGATTGCCCAAACACCCCTTGAAAAACGGGATGCCTCTAAACTTCTCATTGTCAACCGTGAGACGGGAGAAATGCAGGATAAACACTTCCACTCTATTATTGATATGCTGGAACCTGGTGATGCCCTTGTTATGAATGACACCCGTGTTCTTCCTGCCCGCCTCTATGGTCAAAAAGAGGAAACTGGAGGCCATGTGGAACTTCTCCTCCTCAAAAACACTGCTGGAGATGAGTGGGAAGTTCTGGCTAAACCTGCCAAACGCCTCAAGGTTGGCACTCGTGTTAACTTTGGTGATGGTCGTCTCAGCGCTGTCGTTACAGAAGAATTAACCCACGGGGGGCGAATTGTCCGCTTTGAGTACCAAGGAATTTTCCTAGAAGTCTTGGAAAGTCTGGGAGAAATGCCTCTGCCACCTTATATCCATGAAAAATTGGATGACCGCGAACGCTATCAAACCGTCTACGCCAAGGAAAGTGGCTCTGCTGCTGCACCGACTGCTGGATTGCACTTCACCAAAGAACTGCTGGCAGAAATCCAAGCCAAGGGGGTTCATCTGGTCTATCTGACTCTCCATGTCGGACTCGGAACCTTTAGACCTGTTTCTGTGGATAATCTAGACGAACACGAAATGCACTCAGAATTCTACCAGCTTTCTGAGGAAGCAGCTGCCACCCTTCGCTCTGTCAAGGAAAATGGTGGTCGTGTCATTGCTGTCGGAACCACTTCTATCCGCACCTTGGAGACTATTGGTTCCAAGTTTGATGGGCAAATCCAGGCAGATTCTGGTTGGACCAACATCTTTATCAAACCTGGCTACGAATGGAAGGTTGTAGATGCCTTTTCAACAAATTTCCACCTACCAAAATCAACTCTGGTCATGTTGGTTTCTGCCTTTGCTGGCCGTGAATTAGTCTTAGAGGCCTACCACCATGCCATCCAAGAACATTACCGCTTCTTTAGTTTTGGCGATGCCATGTTTATCTATTAATTTACATAATCAAAAAACGCATATTATCAGGCAATAAAACCTTGATAGTATGCGTTTTGTTATGGATAAAGAATTAGTCTTTCCCCAAGCTCGGATCTTTCAAACTCTGCACACTGGCATTGATCACCGCTCCGACAATCAAAATCTTAGCGATGAGAATAAACCAGAACATCATGACCACCACGACGATGGAACTGAAAAAACGGACGTCCACAAGGTGATTAACATAGTTGTTGACATAGACTGAAAAAATATTGAGCAGTAAGACCAGAGTCAACAAGACAAAGGTGCTACCTGGTAATACATGTCGAATTCGTCGCACCTTAACATTGGGCAGGAAATAATAAAGCATAACCAAGATAGCAAAAATCAAGGTATAGACCAAGGGGCCTGTCAGATCCTGCAGATAATCAAAGAGAAGACTATCCGATTTCAAGTAGCTTTTGATGAGATTGAGGAGCATGCGGTCAAAAATACTCAAAAATAGAGCCAAGGCAAAGAGAATCTGCAGACCAAAACTGACAAACAAACTCATGAGTTGATGAGAAATCATTCCACGATTTTTTGCTACTCCGTAAGCTTTATTAAAGGCTTTCTGCAGGAAGTTCATGGATTTTGAAAAGGTCCAGAGGGCTGACAAAACCGCAAAACTCAATAAGCCCGTTGAAGGTTGGGTCAGTACCTCTGTAATAATCTTTGCCACCACATCATAGACCGTATCCGGCAAAAATTCATCGACAACCTTTAAAAAATTGGAAACTGGAATCTGAAAATAAGGGAGGATATTGACCACCACCAAAAGCAGGGGAAAAATTGAAATCAACCAATAGTAGGCTACTGCGACACTGGTCAATTCACTATCTGAGGCTTGATAATAATGCAAAAAAGCTTTTACTAAAGGCCTGTCTATCAGCTCTTTCCACCACTTCTTCATGTCACACTCCTTCACTTACAATCTTATACTCAATGAAAATCAAAGAACAAACTAGGAAGCTAGCCGCAGGTTGCTCAAAACACTGTTTTGAGGTTGCAGATAGAGCTGACGTGGTTTGAAGAGATTTTCGAAGAGTATTAACTAATTTCTTCTTACCAATTCCACCATATCATAAGGCAGGGTATTGGCAGCTTCCTTTAGAGAATAGTTCTCTAAGTTATTTACATTTTGTCGTAACTTCTTGGCGTACTTGGTCGTAATCAATCGTTTTTCTTCATATTCGAAAATCAATTTACGCTCCAGATAATAGCCTCTCAGCATTTCGTCGATATTGTTGGGTTTGACACGATTGATAACCCGTTCGACAAAGGCACCACTGGTGATGATAGCTGTTTCACGGAGACGAGAATCCTGCATGAAGCTAATCAAGGAACTCTTATAAATCCCTTTTAGGTTCTCCAAACTTTCGATAATCATCTCTGTATTTTCTAGATAAAGCTCTGCAATTTGGTCATAGTCAAGGGCTCTGAGTTTCTGTGATTCTTCATTTTTCCAACTGCGGAAGGTCTTGCCAAAGGTAAAGACTTCGTGAAGGAGAAAACGTAGAATCCGCAAGGAAACAAGGAAGTAATAGGTCAAACGTGAAGCAAACTTGCGATTGATACCTTGTTCCATGTTTTTCAAGTAACGTTGGTAAACTCGATAAGCACGCTCACTCATCTTGCCTTCTTCGTAGGCCTGTTCTAGACCATCACTTTCAATACTGAGGATGAGAAGTTTCAAGGCCTCCCAGTCTTCTTGAGCCACCTTATTTTCCTGACTCAGAATGAGATTTTCAATACGTCCATGGTAATTGTCAATAGCCGCATAGAGGGGAAGTTTATTTCTGGTGTCTTCCAACTCTTTTTCCAACTCTAGCGTCACTTCATTCAAAATAGCGATATGCATGAGATAGTCCTTGCTTTCTTCCTGTTCATCAGAAAGATGAGGCAAGACCAAGAGACCTGTTAAAAAGCTGACAAGCGTCACACCTGCAACAAGGAAAAGTAAGATTGGATACTCTTGCTCTAAATCACTTGGTATCAGAAGAATTGTAGCAATCGACACCGTTCCCTTGACACCTGAGAAGGTCAAGAGAAGCATATCCTTCATATACTTATTCAGTTTTTTCTTGAGGCGTCGGGTCCTATAAGCATAATAGCCATAGATCATGACAAAACGAATGGCAAAGAGGACAAAGGTCAGGGCGACAAGAGATAGCAATAAAAGTAAGGGATTATAGATTGGATTGGTTAAAATAGGCTCTGCTATCATTTCCAACTCCATCCCTAAAATCACAAAGACAGAACCATTGAGCATAAAATTCACTGTATGCCAAACCGTCTCGGTCACCGTATCCACTTGGGCTTCGAGGAGCGTGATTTTCTTAAAGCGGCTTGCCTTTAAAATCCCCGCAACTACAACAGCAATAATCCCTGAAACGTGTACTTCTTCTGCTAGAAAGAAGGTCACCAGAGGCAAACTCAATTCCAGAAGGAGCTCACTGGCTATATCCGTTGCACGTACACTTAATAAGAAGGTATGGAGGAAACGATTGGTCATGGCTGTTAAAAAGCCAATCAAAAAACCGCCTAGGATTGAAAAGATGAGCGAACTACCAGCTTGCCCAAGGGAAAAGGCTCCAGTTGTCCAAGCCGCCAAGGCAACCTGAAAAGCCACCAAGCCAGAAGCATCATTCAAGAGACCTTCACCTTTGAGAATATTGGACACGCGCTTAGGAAAGCTAAAGCGCTCCGAAAGAGAGGCAAAGGCCACCAGGTCCGTAGGCCCAAGCGCAGCCCCAACAGCCAAACAAGCCGCCAAGGGAAGGCTGAGCCAAAGAAGATGGGCCAAGCCACCCAAACTCAGGGTCGAGATAAAAATCACTGGAAAAATGAGATAAACAATGATTCGCCAGTGTTTTAAAATAGCCGTAATATCTGCTTCCTCTGACTCTCGGAAAAGCAAGGGCCCGATGACCAGGGCCAAAAATAACTCCGTATTGAGATGAAAGTCAGTATTGGGTAAAAAGAGACCAATCACAATTCCCAACAGAATTTGCACCAAGGGAAGGGGCAAAAAGGGCAGGAGCTTATTGGTTGTACTTGAGACAATCAAGACCAGTAAAAATAGGATGAGGTAAATCAGTAATTCCACGCAATTCCTCCTTAGTCTTTTTTACAACAGGATTCAAATATCTCCTTCTGCTCTTTGATTTTTTGATCAATCTTGGAACAGTCTTTGTGCTCAATTTTTCTCTGGCACCGTTCCATTTCAAGAGCTACTAATTTTTTCTTGATTTTAAGCATTTTTTTGCTCATATGCGCTTGGTCTAACACACCAACCGCACGTTCGTGGTGAGTAGACTCTACAAATTTCTGGCGCATGGTATCTAGCTTTTCACGTAGGTATTGTTTATCCATGTCTATATCTCTCTAATTTCTCAATCATCACTAAAAATGGTGGGTTGTTGACTTGGTTTAAAGTTCGGTAAATGGCAGCTGTATACTCTTGTTGGTTCAACTGGCTAACAAAATCCAAGACAGCATCCCTCTCTAGGTCGCCTCCCTCATGACCATAGTAGATCATAATAGCAATCCGTCCCCCTTTGACAAGCAAGTGACACAGCTTTTCTAAGGCTTCAATCGTTGTCTGAGGTTGAGTAATGACGGACTTATCAGCCGACGGCAGATAACCCAGATTAAAAATTCCTGCCTTGGCCTCTGTCACAAACTGGTCCAGCGTCTCATGACCTTGCAAGATTAGCTGGGCATTTGTCATTCCAGCCTGGTCCAAACGCTCTTGGGTTTTCTCCAGAGCTTGCTCCTGAATATCAAAGGCATAGACTTGCTTAGCTAGCTTAGCTAAAAAAAGCGTGTCATGACCATTTCCCATGGTTGCATCCACTACGACATCCTCTTTTGTCACTACTTCAGCCAAAAAATCATGTGCCATCTCAAGTGGTCTTTTCATTATTAAACTCCTGTTTTACAGCCTTGCATCCTTGAACACTTCCACGACGTCGCATCTCCATCTCAATGCTGTTGAGAACTTCCCATTTATTGAGGCTCCACATAGGACCAATCAACATATCTCTAGGTGCATCTCCTGTGATTCGGTGGATGACGATGTGCTTGGGAATGATTTCCAGTTGGTCACAAATGACCTTGACATATTCGTCCTGACTCATCAGTTGCAAACGTCCCTCGTGATAGTCCCGTTGCATACGTGTATTTGTCATCAGGTGAAGCAAGTGCAGTTTAATTCCTTGAATATCGTTATCCGTAACACAGCGGCGTACATTTTCAACCATCATCTCATGAGTTTCACCAGGCAAACCATTGATCAAATGAGAAACAATCTCAATCTTGGGATACTTTCTCAAACGCTTGACCGTTTCTACGTACAATTCATAGGAATGGGCACGGTTAATCAAGTCAGAGGTTGTTTCATAAGTGGTCTGCAAGCCCAATTCAACCGTCACATGCATACGCTCTGACAACTCAGCCAAATATTCGATAGTTTCGTCTGGTAAACAGTCTGGCCGTGTTCCAATATTGATTCCTACTACACCCGGCTCATTGATAGCCTGCTCATAACGTTCCCGAATAACTTCCACCTTTTCATGGGTGTTGGTAAAATTTTGAAAATAAACTAAATACTTCTGAACATCTGGCCACTTGCGGTGCATAAAGTCAATTTCCTTATAAAATTGCTCACGGATAGGCGCATCTGGTGCTACAATAGCATCTCCTGAACCTGAAACCGTACAAAAAGTACAGCCCCCATGAGCCACAGTTCCATCACGATTGGGACAGTCAAATCCCGCATCAATAGGGACTTTAAAAGTCTTTTCTCCAAAAAGTTTTCGATAATAGTCATTCAAGGTATTATAAGATTTCATAACTTTCATTATAACAAAAATCACCCACAATCTCAAAAGCCTGGCTTTCCTATAAATTCCTCTGTTTCTCGTTTCCTTTAGCGATTTTTTATGATACAATATGGATATGATTTTAATGAAATTAGCATCTATTTTATTATTGATACTGACCTTAGTCGTCTGCATTATCATAACCAAACTTTTTAGATTAAAAAAACTAGGACGAAACTTTGCGGATCTGGCTTTTCCAGTCTTGGTATTTGAGTATTACCTGATCACAGCTAAAACCTTTACCCATAATTTTCTCCCTAGACTTGGCCTAGCCCTCTCACTCCTAGCTATTATCCTCGTTTTTTTCTTTCTTTTGAAAAAACGTAGCTTTTACTATCCTAAATTCATCAAATTCTTCTGGCGTGCAGGATTCTTATTGACCCTTGTCATGTATATCGAGATGATTGTTGAATTGATGGCTCAGAAATAAAAAAATGAAATCAAAAACACCTCAATCAAACTAAAAATACAGTGGTTGAAGTGTTTTTTCTTTATATCTTTTTTAATAATTCTTATACTCAATGAAAATCAAAAAGCAAACTAGGAAGCTAGCCGCAGGTTGTTCAAAACACTGCTTTGAGGTTGTAGATAGAGCTGACGTGGTTTGAAGAGATTTTCGAAGAGTATTATTTTCCTTCTTTATCAGGAAAGAGGTATCCAATACCTACACAAGCTAGCACACCTGCTCCAATCACCAAGCCACTTGAAATTGGTAACAGATCCAAAATTGCATTCGCAATGATAAAGGCGATAATCAAACACATCAGACTAGCCTTGTAATCCTTTTTCCAAAGATTCTCTAGAGTAAAAAATAGGAACAATCCTACCGGAATCAGTGACCAAAAGTTGACATCCAAACTTGGCCAGCCTACAGAACCAAAATACAATACTGTCGCTGCTGCTACTAAAAATACAATTCCCAATAATTTTTTCATTTCTTTATCTCCAATTTCTTTTTAGGAACTTGACGTGCCTGACATAGACCCTTCATGTCCTTTACATGAACCATTATAGCAGAGGAATTTCTCAAGAACAAGGTCTTTTGCCTATCTGGTCTCTATCTCGGTCTATGTGGTTGAATTCTTCGAAAATCTCTTCAAACCACGTCAGTTTCCATCTGCAACCTCAAAACAGTGTTTTGAGCAAGCTTCGGCTAACTTCCTAGTTTGCTTTTTGATTTTCATTGAGTAATTGAGTATAAGATAAAATAAAAAGAAACCCAGTAGAATGAGTTTCTTCACTTTGCCGATTGCAGGGCTTGAACCTGTGACCTAGGCTTTACGAGTGCCTTGCTCTACCAACTGAGCTAAATCGGCGATTACACCTACAGTATAGCACTTTGAGAATAGATGTCAAGGAATTTTCATCTCTATTTGAAAAAGCCTGTCCTAAGACAAGGCTTTAGGTTTCTTCCTCTTAAGAACCTGCACTTTCGTAAGAATCCAAGCCCTTGTCCCAGAGTTTCAAGGAAATACCTAAGAAAACAATGGAAATCAAAATCAACCCACCAATGTTAAAGAGTACATCCTTGTCCTGCAAGAAATAGCTAGCAGGATAGTAGGCCGTAAAGGCAAAAGGCACGATAAAGCTAATCAACCAACGAAGAGCTGAATTATAAATAGAAATGGGATACTTGGCAAAATCATTAAACATATAGAAAATGTAAATCATGGCGCCTGACTGCTTGGTCCAAAAAGCGATGCTAGCTGTCGCGATTTTCAAGGAAGTATAAATCAAGGTCGCAAAAGGAATACAAACTAGGAAAAGAAAGAATTTGGGAAGTGTCCAAGCAATGCTAGTCATCGTAGTCCCTAGTAAAATGCCACCGACCAAGAGCTCGCCCAAGGCATCAATCTGAAAGGTCTCAACTAGGATGTGAAAGAGAGGATTGATAGGACGAGTCAGATACTTATCAAACTCCCCTTTTCGGACTAGGCGTTGCCCTAGCGCCCAGAGATTGTCAAAAAAGAGATGATCCAATCCCTTGGGAATCAAAGAAAATCCATAGATAAAGGCAATCTCTTGAAAGGTCCAGCCTTCTAGGGATGGGATGTGTTGAAAAATGACATTGAGAAATAAGAGGTTTAAGCCTTGAGTTAGAAAAACTCCCAGCACACCAACCACAAAATCCACCTTGTATTCCATGATTTGTTTAATGTATTGTCTGATAAAAATCAGATGCATGCGTTGATATTTTTTCATACTAACCTCCCTGAATGGTGATAAAGGACTGAACTCGTTTCCAAATCAACTTAGACACCCCCACCATCACTAAGAGCCAGAAAAACTGCAAAGCGAGAGCCTGAAGAATCTGACTGGCATCGTATTTCCCAACAATAATCATGACTGGCGTGTAAATCAAGGATGAAAAAGGCAAGAAGGACAGAATATCTGAAACAACCTTTGGAAAGAAAGCCAAGGGAATTAAACTCCCAGACATAAAGGCCACTATGGAAGTCTTTAGTAGATTGGAACCCCATAGATTTTTAAATACAAAGGCTGAAAATCCAAAGCAGATATTAAAGAAAAAGTTAATCAGATAGGCTAGGGTTAAGCTAAAGAGATAAAGGACAGTTAATCCCAGTACTTCTATAACCCCTTTCCCAGATAAGATTTTCATCAAAACAATGACACTTAAAAATGGAAGGCCAACGCTGATAAAAATCAACCACTTGGAACCAAGCTCAGTAAAGAGATAAGAGGCCGCAAAATGTACCGGTCGCAGCAAGCGCATGATAATGGAACCATCCTTGACCTCCTCCCCAATCATGAAAGAAGAATCTGACTTGGTCAACAGATTGGTCACAAAACTCATGATGATGTAAAGGGTAATATCTGCCATGCTGAAGCCCTGAATCAAGGACTCCTGTGAGGAATCAAAGACAGCCTTCCAGAGATAGAAAGCCACAAAAGCCCCCATGACATCGCCAATCCGATAGAGAATAAAGTTGACTCGATAGGTAATCAACTCCTGAATCCCTGCATTGATAAAGGGTTTATAACGTCTCCACAATTTGACCATCTTAGAGCTCCTTCCGATAGAAGCGACGGATAATATCCTCAATATCCGTATCCACCATCTTCAAATCGCGGATTTCAAAATCAGACAAGGTTTGCTTGATAATATCAGCTGACTGGTAGCGTGAACTATCAAATTCAATATTAAGGTTATTTCCTTGTCTATCAACAGTCATATCAGGTAGTCCTTCATAGTGAGAAGCGAGATGACTTTGACCTGGCATCAAATCAAAGGAGAGAGTCTTCATCTTGCCAAAGGTCTCCTTGAGCTGGATCACCGTTCCATCAAAAATCTCCTGCCCCTTGTCAATCATAAAAATCCGATTACAAAGTTGCTCAATATCACTTAAATCATGAGTAGTCAAGAGTATGGTTGTTTCTTCCTCCTGATTGATCTGGGTAATGGCCCGACGAATGTTATCCTTGACCGACACATCCAGACCAATGGTCGGCTCATCTAAAAAGAGAACCTTGGGATTGTGGAGCAAGGAGGCTGCGATGTCCGCACGCATTCGTTGACCCAGTGAAAGAGTCCGCACGGGGTCTTTGATAAAGTCCTTCAAATCCAAGACTTCATTCAAAAAATCCATGCGCTTATGAAAGAGCGAGTCTGGTACATCGTAAATCTCTTTCAAGACTGTGTAGGTCTCTTGCAGAGCCAAATCCCACCATAGCTGGGTTCGTTGCCCAAAGACAACCCCAATATCCTTGACATAGTCTTGGCGATTGTCCTGCGGAATCTTGCCGTTAATCCGACAGAAACCAGATGTCGGTTTCAAAATTCCTGTCAGCATCTTGATGGTTGTCGACTTCCCAGCACCATTTGCCCCGATAAAGCCTAAAATCTGTCCCTTAGGAACCTCAAAGGTTAAATCCTTGACCGCTTCAAAGGTCTGCTTTTCAGGATGAATAAAGGAGCGCAATGCCCCCTTCAAACCTGGTTCCTTGACAGTCTTCACAAAATTTTTCTGAAGATGTTCCACTTCTATCATTGCCATAAATCTCTCCCTATAGCAAGGAATAGCAACATTGTATTTTTGACTACAAATATTCTAAATCCTTACTTTCTACACCTTCTACATTTTATTATTACAAAAGGCTTTATACCAACCTATTATAGTCCAATAAAAAATGGAATGCAAGCGTTTGCCTGCAGATTATAAAATTAGAGATTTCTCTCTTAAAATGGTATTTTTATACTCAATGAAAATCAAAGAGCAAACTAGGAAGCTAGCCGTAGGCAGTACTTGAGTACGGCAAGGCGAAGCTGACGTGGTTTGAATTTGATTTTCGAAGAGTATTAGTCCAAAATTCTGGTTTAATAGTCTCCTTAAAACACTAAAAAACCCACCCAATGGGCAGATTTCTATTTTGTATTGTTCAGCTAGATTAAGCTTTAGCATCTGGAGCATAATGAACAGTTTTTTCCATGTTTCTTAAAAAGCTTTAATTATGATTTTATAGTAGATTGAATAAGGTATGAACAAATCGATTAGGAAAATCAATCCAATTTCTGGAAATATTTTTAGCAGTCGCAGTGTACTATTTTAGATTCAATCTACTATATATAAGTTCCATGAAATAGAATATAATCTGACTAAATACGTATATGTCAATCGGATTTGTTCCCGATTTCAAACAGTAATCTGTCCAAACTACTTGATTGATGTAACACTCTCAAGATGGTAACTGTATCCTTATCAAAACGATAAAACACTGAATAATTTTTTACTAGTAGTCGTCTAACTTTAATATCTAAACTGAGCAATTCCTCTACAATAGCACATCATTCAGGAAATATTTCTAAGGTTTTAATCCCTTCTGCAATGGCTTCAAAGTGACTCATAGCAGTTTCCGGCGATTGAAGCTCATCTGCGATATAATGATAAATGGCTTCCATATCTCCTTCAGCTCTTTTTAAAATATTAATAGTTATTTTAGTCATAGGTTCCGTTCCTTAAATTCTTTAAAGAACTCATTGACAGATCGAACATGACCGTTTTCTGCTTCATGATAAGCTTCAACCATCATTTGTCCAAATCGTTCAGCTGTCATTTCCTCTACATTCACTGATGAAGGTACATCTGGCAATGCAATTTCAAAAGGGATTTTCTTCGTTAATGACACTTGTTTCAATAATAGTGTAACTAATGTTGATATCGGCATCCCAAGCTGCTTCAAAACCTGTTCAGCTGATTGTTTATCTAATTCATCAACTCGAACACTAATTGTAGCTGTTTTTCCCATTCTTATCACCTCACTTACGATTTGTACTGTAATTGTACAGCAATTTGCATTACTTGTCAATTAATACTCAATGAAAATCAAAGAGCAAACTAGGAAACTAGCCGCAGGTTGCTCAAAGCACTGCTTTGAGGTTGTAGATAGAACTGACGAAGTCAGCTCAAAACACTGTTTGGAGGTTGCAGATGAAACTGACGAAGTCAGTCACATATATACTACAAGGCGACGTTGAGGTTTGAAGAGTTTTTCGAAGAGTATAAATGTTTTCTGAAAACAAAATACCACTATTACACTGTTGAAAGATTAGATTAGCCTATCCGATAAAAAAGCAGTAACACAGAAAACTATTGACCGTGAAACGCTCTCGTAATCCTAACCCCTATTTGTAAACAAAAACCCACCCAATGGGCAGGTTTCTGATTTGTATAGTTCAGCTAGATTAAGCTTTACCTTCTGAACCGAATACGTCGATACGTTCTTCAACTGATGCTTGGATAGCTTTTACACCGTCAGCCAAGAATTTACGTGGGTCGAAGAGTTTTTTCTTGTCGTATTCTGCTTCGTTTGCTTCGTAATCACGAGCAAATTTACGAGTTGCGTTAGCGAATGCGATTTGGCATTCTGTGTTAACGTTAACTTTAGCAACACCAAGTTTGATAGCTGCTTGGATTTGCTCATCAGGAATACCTGAACCACCGTGCAATACGATTGGGAATCCTGGAACAGCTTCAGTCAATTTTTGCAAGTGATCAAGGTGAAGACCTTTCCAGTTTTCTGGGTAAGGACCGTGGATGTTACCGATACCAGCTGCCAAGAAGTCGATACCAGTTTCAACCATTGCTTTAGCGTCTTCGATTGGAGCCAATTCACCATCACCGATGATGCCGTCTTCTTCACCACCGATAGTACCAACTTCAGCTTCTACTGATACACCATTTGCATGAGCAAATTCTACAACTTTACGAGCTTTGTCAAGGTTTTCTTCAACTGGAAGGTGTGAACCATCAAACATAACTGAAGTATAACCAACTCGGATACACTCAAGTGCATCTTCGTAGTGACCGTGGTCAAGGTGGATAGCTACTGGTACAGTGATACCCATTGATTCAACAAGGTTAGCGATCAAGTTGCGAGCAACTTTGTAACCACCCATGTATTTAGCAGCACCCATTGAAGTTTGGATCAAAACTGGAGCTTTTTTAGCTTCTGCTGCGCGCAAGATAGCTTGAGTCCACTCAAGGTTGTTTGTGTTAAATCCACCAACTGCATAACCGTTGTCACGAGCTGCTTGGACAAATTTTTCTGCTGAAACGATTGCCATTTTATCAGGCCTCCTGTATATTTTTATGGGTCATCCCATTTACATTGTTCATTTTATCACTTTTTGACAAAAAAATCTAGTTTTTCCCGCAGTTTCGATTGAATTTCTTCTAGCTTCATCTATGTAAACCCTTTCTCTTCCTAGTCTTGGGCAACTTTTGGAAAAGCTATGAAGAAGGTTAAGCGATTCTCTTGCATTTCGAACCGGTAAGGTAATTTTTCATGTTCTAATAAACTTTTAACAACAAAGAGCCCCATCCCCGACCCCTTAGCCTTGCGACTAGCATTATCAGAAAAAGACTGGGCCAGTTTTTCTTGTTCTTCAGGACTACAGCTATTCTCGATAAAAAGTTCCCCTTCTCTTTCGCCAATGCGAACCAAGCCACCTGGAACAGAGTGCTTGATAGCATTGCTAATGAGATTAGATAGGATCAATTTCATGACAGATGGATTTAGATAAGCCTGCTGATTGTTCAAACTATTGTCAATCCGGAGTTCTCTCTCCCTGGCTAGTAAAGCATAATCCTTAACCAAACTTTGCGTCATCTGGTATAAGTCAATTTGTTCCCTATCATCTCGCAATTCCTGCACAGAAGAGAGAGAAAGTATCTGGAGAACATGGTGATTGAGCTCATCCACAATCCCCAAGGCTACTCCTAGATAGTGGTCTCTATCTTTATAGCGGCCGATATTCTCTTTCATATTTTCGATTAGGATTTTCAAACTAGCCAGTGGTGTTTTCAGTTCATGAGAAGCCCCTCGTAGGAATTCGACCTTCATTTTCTCAAGCTGGAGAATGGCTTCATTCTTTTCATGCAAGTCCGCAATGACAGTTAAAAGGTGCTGGTAAAGGCTATTGATTTGTTCCTTGAGATCCCCAATCTCATCCTTAGAATCCACGTGCAATCGCACTTGAGCATCCAGATCCATCATCCGACGGGTCACCCGCTTGATTTCCAAAATCGGGGCAACAATGGTCCGAGCATAGATGTAGGCCACCAAGAGGGAAATTAAAAAGGAGGCCAGCAAGGTATAGGGAAGAAATTGAAGACTGATCTGCTCTGCTTCCTTTTGCAAGTCCATGGAAACCAGAAACTGGAGAGTCATGGTGCCACCGTCTTGCGTTTTCACCTCACGCTCTTCGATAAAGAGGGAGGTAGTCTGGCGGTCTGTGTCCAGAGGAAGACTTTCCTTGACCTCCAACTTGTCCTCAGTCATCTCTCCCTTGACTGCTCCCTTGATCTCACTGGTCTGGGAATACAGGTCTAAGACTTGCTCTATACTCTGTCTATCCTTTCCTTCTAGTGACCGGGCAATAGCTGTCGCTTTCTGGCCAATGGTTTCCTGACGGTGGCTCAGATAAGTCGAGGGAAAGAGAAAATAAATGGCTAAATGGAGACAGACGACCAGAATACTAAAAATCGAGAAGGTGTAGATAAATATCTTTGTAAATAAACCTGTTCGTTTCATTTTCGCTCCAATTTATAACCAACATTGCGCACAGTGAGGATGCAGTCCAACTCTAACTTTTTCCGCAATTCCTTGATATAGACATCAATGACACGGTCAAAGGGAATCTCATCTGTCGCCTTCCAGACCGCATCGATAATCTGAGAACGAGTCAAGGCCCGGCCTTCATTTTTCACCAGATAGTCCAGAATTTCCAACTCTTTGGCATTAATGGCCACTTCTTGACCCGCGAGGCTTGCACTGTAGCTCTCAAAATCCACCTTAGCATCCTTATAAGAGAAGACTCGTCCCGTATCGTAGTAGCGCTTGAAAATCGCGTCTACCCTCACTTTTAAGAGGGACAGAGAAAAAGGTTTTTCCAGATAGCCATCTGCGAGCGAAGCAAAGGCACTCATCTTGTATTCCTCATCCTGAAAGGCAGTCAACATCAAAACAGGAACCTGACTGGTTTTACGAATCTCAGCTAGGACTTCTAGACCATTGAGCTTGGGCATTTGGATATCCAGTAAAACCAAAGCTACCTCATAGCTAGAAAATTGCTCTAAGGCTTCTTGACCGTCCGCCGCCTCAATGGTTTCATAGCCACAATCCGTCAAATAGTCACTGATCCCCTCACGGATCATTTCTTCATCTTCTACAATTAAAATTTTCATACTTTAACTGCTCTCTATTTTTTTTTTCTTAGAATAAATACCTACTCTATTTTTATTATAGCCTCTTACTGGCCTTTTGTCTGTAAGCAACTGACCACTAGATAAAACAAAGAGAGCCTATCGCTCTCTCTGCTCACATTTGGCTCTCTATGGAATAGAAGTTATTTAGCTGCTTTTGAAAATGTTACAACGTAATTATAATCTTTCCCATTAGCTTGATATACATAGTCTTCTTTGAAAGAATAGCCACGTTTGCGCAACTCTTCTTTCTTAGCATCAACTTGGCTCTTAACCGCTTCTTTCACCTGTTCATTTGTTGAACCTTCCGCGACTTCAAGAGGTGTTCCATTGATATCTCCTAGGAAACCTGCAATATCTTTCATTTGATCAAAGTTATAAAAAACATTGACTTTGACCTTTTGAGGAGCTGGCTGTTCTAGACTTCTACGATTTCTGCTAGCGCGTGGTTGAACTGCTGGAGCCATTCTGAAACCTGAAGTTCCTGTAGTCTCCTTAGTAAATGTAACGACGTAGTTATAATTTTTCACAGTAGTATCTTGTTCAAAAATAATGTCATTTTTCACATGATACCCTCTAGCAGCTAGATCTTTTATCTTGGCTTCAATTTTTTCTTTTACTAGCTCTTTTGCCTGTGCTTCACTCGTTCCAGCAGGAATTGTGACAGTGTTATTTTCTCCTGGGTCAGATAGGAAACCATGAATATCTGGCATCCCAGCGAAATTATAGCTAATATTTACAGTTCCATCTGGTTCTGATGTTGAACGCGCCACTCTTCTTGCTCTCGCTTGAACTGATGGGGCATTTCTAAAACTTGAAATCCCTTCTGAAGTTGAAGAAGGCTGTGCTGAAGTTGTTGGTGAAGTTGATCTTTCAGTTGTAGCAGGTTGTGCTGGAGTTGTTGCTGTAGCTTCACCTGACCCATGACCTATTGCTGTACTTCCATCATTGATAGTAGTACCTTCATTACGTCCATTTGTTAAATTATCTTTATTATAATTTGGTGCTGGTAATTCTTCACCTGGAACATTAATCTCATCAATCTTAGTTTGATATTCATCCGTAGCATCTACTGCTGCATCGTGATCTTTAGCATTATTTATCGCTTCTAATCCTGCTTCTTTTAATTCTTTTAATTTAGCTTCTAACTTAGATTTTTCTGATTCATCTTTAACTTTTTCAATTTCACTAAGTTTTGAAGCTGCAATTTTTTCAATAGCATCTTTTCCATCTTTTTTGGCTTCCTCAAGTTTTTCATCTTTAGGTGCTACTTCTTCAGACGGAGTATCTTCTTTTGGTGTTGCAGCTGGCTCTTCCGCTTTTGGCGTTGTGCCTGCTGGTTCTTCCACTTTTGGTGTTGTGCCTGCTGCTGGCTCGTCCGCTTTTGGCGCTGGTGCCGCTGGCTCTTCTACTTTTGGTGCTGGAGTCGCTGGTTCTTCCGCTTTTGGTGTTGTGCCTGCTGCTGGCTCGTCCGCTTTCGGTGTTGTGCCTGCTGGCTCTTCCGCTTTCGGTGTTGTGCCTGCTGGCTCTTCCGCTTTCGGCGTTGTGCCTGCTGGCTCGTCCGCTTTTGGCGTTGTGCCTGCTGCTGGGTCTTCTGCTTTTGGCGTTGTGCCTGCTGCTGGCTCTTCTGCTTTTGGCGTTGTGCCTGCTGCTGGGTCTTCCACTTTTGGTGTTGTGCCTGCTGGTTCCTCCGCTTTTGGCGTTGTGCCTGCTGTTGGTTCTTCCGCTTTTGGCGTTGTGCCTACTGCTGGGTCTTCTGCTTTTGGTGTTGTGCCTGCTGCTGGCTCTTCTGCTTTTGGCGTTGTGCCTGCTGCTGGCTCTTCTGCTTTTGGTGCTGGTGCCACTGGTTCTTCTGCTTTTGGCGATGGTGCCGCTGGCTCGTCCGCTTTTGGTGTTGTGCCTACTGCTGGGTCTTCCGCTTTCGGTGTTGTGCCTGCTGCTGGTTCCTCTGCTTTTGGTGCTGGTACCACTGGTTCCCCTGCTTTTGGCGATGGTGCCGCTGGCTCGTCTGCTTTTGGCGTTGTGCCTACTGGTTCTTCTGCTTTTGGTCCTGGCGCCGCTGGTTCTTCTGCTTTTGGTCCTGGCGCCGCTGGCTCTTCCGATTTTGGTGTTGTTGCTGCTGGTTCTTCTGCTTTCGGCGTTGTGCCTGCCGCTGGCTCGTCCGATTTTGGCGTTGTGCCTGCTGCTGGTTCTTCCGCTTTCGGTGTTGTGCCTGCTGCTGGTTCCTCTGCTTTTGGCGCTGGTGCCGCTGGCTCGTCTGCTTTCGGTGCTGGTGCTGCTGGGGCAAGTTCTTCACCTGATTCTTCCGCACTTTCCACTATTGGTGCTGATACAGGCTGATAGACTGGGCTATAGTTCACAGCCATTTTTTCAACTTTCTCAGTGACATCTGTTAATTCAAAGGTAAGAGCTTTTGTTTCCTGGTCTTTCTTGAGCAAAACTTCGTAAGTGCGAACTTCGCCACTGGCACCACTTTCTTTGATGACAATCTTGTGTTTTGTGACTGTATCTGAAACCGTTTCAGCTTCGGTAAAGTACAATTCATTGTGCGGTAAGAATAAATTCTTGCCTGAAACTTGATTCATTTCTTGGAGTACATCTACAGGGATATTGCTTGCTTCGCTGATAACACTTAATGTATCTCCCCACTTAATGACATACTTAAATAAATCACCTTCTTTTTGAATATCAGCTTTTACTTCTGCAACTGTTCTAGCTACCCAAACACCATCTTGTTCACTGGCTGATACAGTTGGAGCTAAAAAGCCCAGCCCCAGCAAAATGACACCTGTCGCAACAATTGCACCAGTTCTTAATTTTCTAAAGCCACGTAGGGATAATGTTCCTCTAACATTTGTTTGTCTCATAATGTTTATTTTTCCTCACTATTCTATATTTTCCAAAGTAGACCCTACCTAAGTCTACTAGCCTATGTTTGCAATATGGATAGGCTTCTACCGATTTATCTATCTATTTTCAAGATAAAATTTCTATAGATTTTTATGCACAATTCCATATATAAAATGTGAAATTCCTTTCTAATAAATTCCATAACCTTAGTATATCATATTTAAGACTAAAGTACAAAGAAAGCAACTGAAAGCAATGATTTTCACCACTGCTTTCGGCTCTATTTTGAATTGTTAAATAATCATTCTCTATCCATCATTCTTGAATAGAAAAATAAGATGTAGTCTCTATTTCAGACTAATTTTTTCAAATTTATTCACCATCCAGCAAGAGCTCTTTTGGTTGTTTTCTAAGGAGATTGCTTGATGCAAGCGCCATAACGAGAACCACTAGAACCAAGGCTAGGACAAAGACAATGATAAAGTCTGATGTCTGAATGGAAATGTCTAGGCTCGACAAGGTCTTGCTAAAGCCATCTACTTCTGCACCACCACCAAGGTTAGAGGCTTGAGCTGCCTTGCTGGCTTGCTTGGCAACACCTGAAGTGACATTGGCAAGAACAGTGTTTCCGATGGCACGAGCTGTGTAGCTGGCTAGGAAGTAAGCAGAAACAAGAGCAGGAATGGCAATCAAGATAGATTCGGTGATGAATTGCCCCAATATACTTGCCTGCTTGAGACCGATAGAGAGGAGAATTCCCACTTCCTTGCGACGGGCGTTGATCCAAAGACTGAGCAAGAGTGCAAGGAGAAGGACTGAGAAGCTCAAGCTACCCCAGAAGAGGAGGTTGGCCATCTTGTACATGCCAGAGATGGATTGTTCAAGAGCTGGGTAGTTAGAGGAGCTCTTCACCAGTGTGTAGCTCTTCCAGTTGATACCACTGATGCCATTCAACTCTTTCATGACATCATCCAAGTTTTTATCCGCTGTTACAAAGAAGGTTGCGTCCCCATAAATAGCTGTGTCTTCTGTGTATCCATAAAGTTTTGCAGCAGTGTGAATGTCTGTAATAGCTGTATTTTCATAAAGTTCTTGCGAGTAGGTTACTGCTGACTTATTATGACCATCAAAGAGCCCCTTGATTGTCACTTCAACTGTTTCCTTGGCTCCTTTTTCATTGTCTGCATCATAGACATTGGAGTCTAGTTTGACCTTATCTCCGACTTTCCAACCGTGTTTGGCTGCCAAGTCCTTGTGCATGAGAATCTTATCTTTGTCGTCGTTGGTTAGGTGCTCACCTTCGACTAGTTTATAAGAGCCAGAGACAAACTTGTCTTCTTTAGAGGAATCATTAACACCTGTAATCATCAAGCTACTTCCAAAATGTTTAGCACGGTCAGGTGTTAGATTTTTCTTGGTTTCTGGCGTTTCAATCAGGTCATATCCAGTCAAATCCCCGATAGCGTTGATGCGTTTCACATAAGACTCGATGGCCTTATTTTCGGTGATTTTTTTGATATCCTCACCCTTGATATTTCCAGCACCACGAGGCGTTCCTTGATTGACGCGACGATTGATTTGCATGGAGAAGCTGTTGGTGATATTTTTAAATGTCTCCTGAGAAGCCTTGGCAGTAGCTCCCTTGATCGACAAGCCGACCAAACTCAAGCTCGCCATGAGGAGAATAATCAGGAAGATGACAATCGATTTGAAAAACTTCCTTGTAACATAGGCAAATGCGTTGTGTAACATAGGTTTCCTTTCTAGGTTTTGTTCTTTCTTATAGTTCTAACAGAAAAGCTCATATTATTTACTAGTTTTGCGAGTTTCAGTCAGTTTCTTATCCTTCAATTCAAGTGTAACATCTGATGCTTGTGCCACTTCTTTGCTGTGGGTGACGACGATCACACATTTACCTGTTTTCTGGGCAAGTGATTTGAGTAGTTCGACAATATCTCCGGCAGTTTTAGGGTCTAGATTCCCTGTCGGCTCATCTGCTAGAATCACTGGAGCTTCTGAGACCAAACTACGAGCGATGGCAACACGTTGCTGTTGACCACCTGATAACTGAAGAACGTTCCGCTTGATCTGACTTTCATCCAAACCAAGCTCAAGAAGTGTATCCTTGCTTGCTTTTTTGTTGACCAAGCGGATATTTTCCAGCGGAGAAAGATAATCTATCAAGTTATAATTTTGAAAGACCAAGGAAATATGGTGCATGCGATGATAAGAATATCCCTTCTTACGAATATCCTCTCCTTGAAAAAGGATAGAACCTTCAACAGGACTATCTAGACCAGCCAGGAGGGACAAGAGAGTGGATTTTCCTGCTCCTGACTCACCAATGATACTGTAAAATTTCCCGGGTTCAAAATTATAATTGATCTGATATAAAACTGCCTCAGCAGTGTTCTTATAACGGTAGGTAAGGTCTTGTAATTGTAATAAAGTCATGATTTCTCCTTCTTAACTAATAGATGATAAAATTTCTTTCGGTGATTTTCTAAATAAGAATAGGAAACAAAGGGCTACAGATAAGCAACTAAGCAGGACTAGAAAAACATAGGATTCTGCAAAAGATAAGATGCTGGTTGATAAACTGCTTGCTTTGGCTAGCGTGTCTTGTAGGGCTGCCTGATCTCCACTTGCTAGTAGAGTTTGGAGTAGATAGGATGTGATGGCGTTTCCTACAACAAATGCTGGAAGCAAAGCTCCAAGAGATACCAGCACCACCTCTAAACAGAATTGTAGGAAGATTGAGCTTTTGCCTTTTCCAAGTGCAAGTAAAATCCCCACTTCGTAGACTCGTTCTCTCAACCAGAGAGACAAGACTAAAATCAAGGCACCTGCTCCTGCTATCAACATCCCATAAAGGAAGATGGTCAGGAAGGTTTGGAAAGTTGCTACTGAGTCTTTGATTTGTTCAAAAGCCTTGCTTTCCTTCTCAACTTGGTAGCCTTGATTTTCTAAGGCCAAGTTTTCCACCTGCTTCATGAGTCCGTCCATTTCTTTAGGATTTTCTACGTAGAAGCGGGCTGCACTGACTTGCAGTTCACTATTCCCCGAAAGGGTCTGGCTACTTTCATAGTCTGTAAAGACCTGGTTTTCACTAAAGTCAGAAGACAAGCCTGTGAATTTCTCTTGTTTTTTACCAGAAAAGATACCGACAATCTCAAACTCTACTGTTTGCCCTTTACCAGCTTCTGACTGACCAGCATCCAAGCCAATCTTGTCATGAAGCGAAAGACCATTCTTCTTAGCCAATTCTTCGTGGATGATGATTTTCTTGGAATCCCCTTTTTCAAGGTGTCGCCCTTCTTTTAGATTGAAAGCCGAACTAGTAAAGGTAACATCCTTTGATGAATCCTCAAGAGCCGTTAAGCTGACCAAGTTCTTGTCCGCTGCTGACAAATCATCACGTTCTACGCTCTGCTCACCACTCACCGCTTCCTTGTCTTTCAGTTTTGCGACCGTCTCGAGTTCAGGGGAGACATGTTCCAGTCCCTTAATCTTACTCACAGATGATAAATCTGACAACTTAAAAGTCTGACCATTTTCTATCTTCTTAATAGAAAAAGATGTGTTGAGTGATTTATAAAGATTGGTTTCCACTGTCTTATTGGACTTCATCAGAGTCAAACAGGCTGAAATTCCGCCTAATAGGACCAATAAAATCAGAAATAAAATAAAACTTCTCAGTCGTTTTCTGCTGACATAAGCCCAAGCTCTTTGGATTGGATTCATTTGTCACCTCCATATTTGTAAGACTATTATAAAATCCAAATATGAAATCTTTATGAAATACGAAAAAAGAACTAGAATTCTCACAAATGAGTGAGTTTTCTAGTTCTTTTTGATTTACAAAGACTTCATGTATGGAAAGCTACTAAGGATCAGATGAGATCATCTATTTAAGCTTCCTCTTCATCGTCTTTTTTCTTTTTAGCAAATAGCAAACCAAATGCGCCAAGAAGAGAGAGAGCTCCTAATGCACCTGTAGCACGGTCTTCTTGTATACCAGTATTTGGCAATACTGCTTGCGGTTGAGAAACTGATGAGTTCGTTTCTGACACTTCGTTCGGCAATTGAGCAGGCACTTCAACTGCTTGACTTGGTTGTCCAGCTGGTTGAGTAGCTGGCACCTCAGCAGGGGTAGCAGTATCCAGTCTAGGATTTGTATCGTCAGATGGTGTAGTTGGTCTTTGTTGAGCGTCACCTGTTGGTCTAACTGGACTCACTTTTCTGAAGACGTGAGTTATAACATCACCTTTAGTTTCTGTTCTTACAAATACATAACCTTCAATTTCACCATGTTCAAATGCTTCATTGGCTTCACCAAATACCGTTGGAGCTTTGGCATCCGCTGGTTTCAATTCATTACCTTGTTCATCAGTCCATTTAGTGATGATAAGCTGAATTTTTGGCAACTCGGTTGGTTCAGGAAGTTCACCATTTACTGCACCGTTGAATTCTGGGACATCTACTACTGGAGGCTGTATTAATTCTCCATTTTCGTCTACTCCTGTCGTTCCAATTGGACCGTTGTATCCTGGATTTTCTGGTTGTACCTCTGGTTCACCGTTTACTTCTACTTTTCTAACTTTTACGACTACATCTACTTCTTCTGTTGATGTGTCTGGATAAGTTACGATTACTTTTCCTTGTTTTGTTCCTGGTGTTGATGTGTTTGGTGTGGCATCTGGCTTCCATGCATAGGTTGTTCCTGCTGGTAGATCATCTTTATTGCCAATGCTATCTTCAGCTTTCGGTTGCGCATTATGTTTGACGGTCGTTTCCTTAGCTGTTGGTGTGGCATCATCACTTTGTGGAGTTACTTTTACGACTACATCTACTTCTTCTGTTGATGTGTCTGGATAAGTTACGATTACTTTTCCTTGTTTTGTTCCTGGTGTTGATGTGTTTGGTGTGGCATCTGGCTTCCATGCATAGGTTGTTCCTGCTGGTAGATCATCTTTATTGCCAATGCTATCTTCAGCTTTCGGTTGCGCATTATGTTTGACGGTCGTTTCCTTAGCTGTTGGTGTGGCGCCCTTCACAGTTCCATTAGCTTCATTACTTTCAACATCATCAGTTGTGATTGCTTTTGTTTTAACTGTTGTTTTATCTCTTACTTCTGCGTCACTGATTTTAATTTTTCCTGATGTTGAATCAATTGTTAATGGCGCACCTGCTTCAAGTTCCCATCCAGTAGCTTTTTTAGTAGCTGTGTAGGTTACTTCTACTGGAGTATTGCCTTGTTGTTTTGTATAAGTTACTTTAATCTTATTAACATTTTGTTGATTTTCGTTTGTAACTTCTACATCACCGTTATCTTTTGGTGTTACAGTCGGCGCTGTTGGTTTAACAAGGAATGTAATGTCTCTTTCAATTGACTCTGGAACATAAGTTTTCACACCATTTATTGTATAGAAACCTGCTGCTGGGAATTTAACGACTGCTTTATAACCAGTTACTCTACCTGGTTCATTTAGTGCAGTTGTGCTTCCATTTACTTCTGCATTATCTTTTTTCCATTTGAATGTCATTCCACCTGGATAAACTCTAAAGTCTGGCTCTGTTGAATTAGCTAAGTTCACATAGTCATGCGAATCACCTAGCTTAGTACCTAAAGGAACTATTTTGGGAGTTTCTTTTATAACAGCGTCTTCAACAGTGTATGCAAATTTGTAAGTTTCCTCATTACCTGATGCATCCCTTACAACTACACTTGCTTCATGTCTTCCTAATTCAGCATTAGTTGTTGCTGCGTTATCGCCTTCTATCGTTACATTTGTTCCGCTAGTCATTGCTGTATCTTTAATCACTTCTCTTCCACTTGGAAGTCCAGAAACTTTAAGATACGATACAGTTCCTGAATTATCATTAACAGTCAATGTAGGATTGAAAGTTGCTCCACGGAAAATTACAAATCTATTTTCTGCAGTAGTTGTCAATGGAATTGTGTCATTTCCATATCTGAATGATACCGTAGGGTTAACAGCTTCATTTATTTTAACTTCTACTATCTTATATGGTTGATGTTGAGTCGCTGCTGGCCCATCTTCCGCAGTTTTTGGTAATGTTACTTTTACATAACGAGTAGCTTCACCCTTCTCTGTCACCTTCTTATTCGCAAGTGGTGTACCATCTTGATTTACCCATTCATAAGTTGTGCCACTTGGCAAATCTGCTGAGCTGTTTATAGGCATTACAGCAGTTCTTGCTTGGTCATCCGACAGGCTACCACCCCTATTTACCATAATACGAGTTGTATTAGCTCCTACATCAAACACCGTATGCGAAACTGTGCCAGAATGTTCTAGTCTATCATTTCCTGAAGCATTATTTGAAAATCTGCCTTCTCTATATTTTGCACCGAAAACATAACTTGTTGTTCCTACAGGATCATTTCTCAAATAATTTTGAATATATCCATCAGGTTTAGCTGTTCCATTTTGTCTAACAAACCAGTCAAAACCTGGAGGTAGAATTTTATTAGGATTACTATAATAAGCACCCTCGTTTTGATTTCTAGTAACACCGACAAAATCGTAAACTGTTTCAGCTACTGGGAATGTTGGAAGAACCTTGTAATTAATAGTAACTGGAGTTGTTCTTGTATTATCTGCAAACACTACAGTAGCTGATGCTGTTTTATCACCTCTTGAAGTAGTATCTAGCTCAACCTCAACTCTAGCATCACTAGGAATATCTACTTTCTTATCACCATCTTGCAATTGCACTAAGCTACGTTTATCTGTATCAGACAAGGTTTCACCTTGTTTCAAGTTAATGGTAGGTCGTGCTACTACATTATAGTTTTGCGCAACTGGCACAGTCACTTCATCTGTAGAATGGTCTGGATAAGTCACCGTTACAGTCACAACTTTTTTGCCATTTTCTGTTGTAATTTCACCATTGTTTTTAAGTGCTTTCCTTACTCCACCTGCATTTGTTGCTTCTGCAGATAAATCTGGCACATTCACCAGGTCGGTAATTTTCTTCACATCTTCTGTTGATGTCACAGAAGTTCCAAGATTATTGAAATTTACTGCATTTGTTGGTGCTGTTGGTGTATATTTTTCTTTTTGTTCCTTCACAACCATTTTGAATTTAACAGTTGTCACGTTTGCTGGATCAGTCTTATCAGTTGCTCTTATTGTAACAATTTTTTCTTCTATCCTGTTACCTGTTTCTACAACACCTGTAATCGTATGACTTAGTGGATTTGTTTCTGTGGCAGTATCGCTCGTTAACCAAACTTCACTATTCGCATTCGGATTTTTATTAAACCAAATACCATTTGGCATCCCATTTCCACGAAGTTCCAGGATTTTACCTGTATTATCTGAAGCTTTTATCGTAACATTCGCTCTTTCTCCACGATATACTGTCACTTTTGGTAAGCTTCCATCAGCAGTTCCTTCTGTCAATGTAATATCTTGACCGTCATCACCGACGAGTTTGACAGTTGGTTTAACCGTATCAACAACTTCTACTGTTATTGTTTTTTCATCAGATTGTTTTCCTTGGCTATCTGTAGCTCTATATTTTACAGTATATCTACCAAGTTCTCGTGTGTTAATCGCTTTAGTTGTAGAACTATCATTAACGGAAAGAATTTCAACTGATGTTCCATTACCTCTTGTTAAGTTTTTATCATCTTCCTTATCGCTTGCTCTAACTAGATCATTCAGATTAAGTGGTGAGCCATATTCAACGACTTTCTTATCTCCTTGGAAAGCAGCTGCTAACGTTGGTTTTTCGTTGGTTACGTTAATCGGTTCCCATCTATACGGACTACCATAGCCATTCTCCTTAATATTTGCAATTGCATAAGCTCTATCATCATCTGGATCATTTGGTTTTAACGGTCTATTTGAAGGGCGTGGTGTACTTTCTTTAATAGACTCTTTCATTTCAAGAGTAATTGTACTAGTAAATGTATCAGTATTACTATTACTATAAGAAAGAACTCTAGCATACGTTTCATTCGTAGATGTCCATGCTCCACCTATAGAATCTCGTTTTACACCAAATTCTCGTTTTTGATTTGTCTGAGCATCATAATAACTAATATAGAATTTCCCTGAATCATGAGGTACAGTTACTGTAATGTTTTTAGCTCCAGCATACAAGCTATTGCCACCTGTTTCTGACGGTTGAATTCTAGCTTCCCCTACTGCTACTACAACATTCTTCTCAGAACTTTCTACATTCAATCGACTTTGTATAACTTTTACAGGATCTTTAGGGACAAGTTGCGGTTGGCTGTCAGCATAGTTACTATTTAACCCTCTATCTAGAGTAACTTCCCATGTTCCGTCTGCCCTTACTGTCGTTGTTTTAATAGCTCTATCTGCCACTTTCACTGTGATAGTAGACCCTGCAATACCTGTTCCTTTTAAAGTTCTATCTGTTGATAAAACTTTGTCTCCAACCGTTGGTGTTACTGTAGGTGCTTCTGGTTTCGCCACTTTATCATGAGAAACATCTATACTTGAACCATCAGAGAAAGTCACTTTGACAACTTTATTCGTTTCATTTGTTGTCCCTGCTGTAAACGTAGGATGACCTTTTAACGTTGGATTTGCTTGTTCTAGTTTTTTAGCAAAACTTTGTTTGATTTCTGATGTAAAGTTACCACTTGTAACATCAGTATTCCTATATTCTACTTTATCAGTTGGATATGAAATATCGTTCGCATAGGCCTCTGCAAGTGATGAAACTGTAATATTGTGAGTCGCATTAACCGTTGCACCTGCTGCATCCGTTGTTGTATACGTTAGAGTATACTCACCTTTTTTCAGATACTCATTATTTGCTAGGTTAACAACTTGATTTCCTTGTCTGATTGTAACACTAAAGTTTTCATTAGCAGTACGACCTACTGTCTTGTTCGCATCATCTTCTTGGTCTCTTACCGTTACAAGGTCTTTCAATCCTGCCATTGTCAAGCTACCATCAGCAGTGTAATTACGAGTGTTTGGCGCCTTGACTGTGATTGTTGGATTTGTATTGGTTGGTTTGGCAGCAGTAACCCATCCAGCATTTTCACCAGTTGGATCCGACGGATTTCCTACGTTATTATCATAATGCACACGCATTGTAACATCATTAGTTGCAGAAAGCGTAAACGGAATATTGTTCTTTGGATCTTTAATATGGAAAGTCAATACTTTCTCAGAAACATTTTTTCCATCAGTTACTCGTAACTCAGTTAGATTAGCTTTTGCTGTATCAGTTATTTGCCAGCTGTTACCAACTTTTCTAACTCCATATTCGTAAACCGTATTGTTACCATTTTTTACCTGTACATAGAGTAATCCAGCATCATGAGGAACTTTAACAGTAATATCGCGTCCCGCTTGAACTGGAGTATCAATAGAGATTGCTCTAGCTAATTGTACATCTACTGTCGCTGGTCTTGATTCAGCACCATTTTTAGATTGCGTAATAGAAATTCCTCTATCAGCTTTCGTATTTGCATCCTGTTTAGTATTTTGCGTTAACTTTTCATTTTGTTTCAAGTTATACGTCCAGTTTCCTTGATTGTTAACGGTTGCTGTACCAGTTGTACCATCTTGCAAGGTTACTGTAATTGTTGAACCGGCTATACCTGTACCTGAAATACTACGGTCAGTTGATACTAGAGTTCCTCCTTGATTTTGAGGAGTAGTAATCGTTGGCGCTACTGGTAGAACTTTGTATTTGAAGTAATACGTCTTATCTCCTGTTACACCATCACTAACTTTTATCTCACTTGTATAAGTACCTGGATTTTGATTACTAGGAACATTTCCAGTAAATGTAGCAGGCCCAAATGTATTTATCTCCGTATAGTTATTACCTATTGGGAATTTAGCATTTAAGTTAGTAGCAGTTACCCCATTTGGAAGGTTCGTAATCTCAAACTTAGTCATCTTACCTGTGTTGTCAAAGGCTTCTAACATTGGTGCAAATCGATCACCTTGAGTTACTGAATATACAGCAGGATCATTATTCCCTGGTCTTGACTCTGGAAGTGATTCAGTGCTACCAATCATGCGCACTACAGGTGGCACTCCATCTGTAGCTGTCATTACATTCGATTCACCAGATCTTAGTCCATCTTCTTGTTTATGAGTGATTCCAGCATAGTCTCTATAGTCTTTATTAAGGTTAGCAACTGTTTTTGCAACATATTCCCCTACTTCCAAGGCTCTAGGATTATTATTTTTATCTAAAAGAACAAATGTTGCTTCTCCGTTTGCATTTGGGTCGGCTTCTGCAACTTTTGTCAGTACACTCCCTACCTTATGGTAAAGTTCCATCTTGAATCCTGCTGTACCACCGCTTGCCTGAATTCTTACATTTTTCTTACCTGCTTCATTTGTTAAGTTAGTAACTAGTCTCGGTTCTTTAGGAACTACGATAAACCTCACATGTTCAGATGCCTTAGAGCCGTCCTTATAAACCCATTTCCATGTATATTCAAAATCTCCCGGCTTATCCGCACCACTATGTCCCATATCATGTTTAGAAATCTCTGTTCCATCAGGTCTATACATTCTAAAGCTATCATTGAACCCTCTTTTATTAGCTTCAAGAAGAACTTCTTCAGAATTTTTTCCATTTCTAGCTTCAAAATGATAATAGTTGTTTGCATCAAAATCGTTTTTTGTATAACTTTCAAACCCGTAAGTTAAAAGTTTATCCCCTTTTTCCGGATGACGTTCTAGTTCTCTACTAGTACCAACGTTTGCATACTCTCCCTGTTTTACAATGTAGGCTGGATAAGTGATAGTTGGCGAATATTCGTCAGCATCAGTCTTTTCTAATGAGGTTTTTGCAGACCATTGGTTAGCAATGAAACGAACTCTTACAGGAGGTTGAGCCGTATTGTCTGTCCTTTCACCTTTCATACCAGCTGCATAGATTAAGTCTCGCTTACTTGTAATCCCTGTTGTTTCAAAAGAAAGGTGATACGTTGTTCGGTCAGCACCTTGTTGAAAATAATACAAGTCTCCATTATTGTTATAGATTGCATTAATCTTCGCATCTTGTAAAGCTTGACCATTGCTGTCATTATTAAGAAGGTCAAATTTGTATGGGTTATTTCCGTTTACTCCACCAGTTGTAGCCAAGGCTTTTATATCACCAGAATTCCAACTCTTAGAATAACCAGAATTTCTCTTATCTATTCCAGATGCTTTCGTCGTACCTTTTGTTACCATTTTAAGCCCAGCTTGGCTAAGTGCTGTTTCTATTCTTCCATCGTTCGGTGAAATCGCACGGTTCCCTTCACTGTTAGACCAAGATATCGTTACCGAATTTCCAACGACATTGACACCTTTTGGAAGGGTAAACCATCCCACCGAATCACTCAAATCGTGTCTGGCACGATTAATATAAATATCCCACTTAAATCCATTACTAGTCGGAGCCACATCGGCATAAATAAAATCTCTACCCTCTTCTACAGGTTTTCTAACACCATCCCATATCACACCTGATTGTCTACTAGTGTAGAATACATACGTATACCTATCATAAGGAGAAACTCCTTTTTTACCGTCTTCGAAATAGTATTCCAGACTATTTTTATATTCATTTGATCCATCACGGTCTTGACCTACAGAACGTTCTGTACGACTAGACTCATCCCCTACCGAACGTTCTGTCCCTGGAACTGTAGGTTGTCCATTCGAAGATTGTGTATCCAAGAATGCTTCAATCGTATTACGAGCTGCTGTTAAGTCTGCTAGAGCTGTCGCAAAGTCGGTTTCAGACAACACTGCATTTTCATCAATAAGCCCTAATTTTTCGTTTAACTTGTCGGCGTTAGCTTTGATAGCAGCTGCTTCTGCTTGGTTTGCACCTTTATTTCTAAGATATGTAGCGATATTGTACATTTCTTCTGCCAATTTATAATTATCCGTACCATTTGTGTACGTCGGTAATGCTTTTGGTGCAGTTTCTTTGTTAGAATTCGCTGCTTCTAATTTTGGAGTTGCACCTTCGCTAGTTTCCGGTTGAACTTCAGTGCTCCGCCCTCTTCCTCTACGAGAACTTCTGGTTGGGAGGGCTGTGCTGTCAGCCTCTAATGACTTACTTCCATTTTTTTCTGACGGTTTAGCCTCATCTACTTTTTTAGCTACTTCTTGAACCGATTTAACAGCGTCTTGCACAAGCGTCAATTGTGAATCTATTTGTTCTTGTGTAGCATTTTTATCCGCTAAAACTTTTTTAGCTTCTGCAATTACTACATTTAGCTGCGCTTTTTTAGCTTCATCAGTTATAGATGCTATTTTGCCTTCCAATTCCGCTAAAGCTGTTTTTAAGTCAGTAACATTTACTTTTTTAGTTTCAGTAGAGGCTACATCGCCTTGTACTTTGCCACTAGTTACTGTAGGTATTTCTGTTTTTTCAGATACATTACTAGTCGTAGACTCAGTATTTTCGCTATGTTTTGATGAATCTGATACTACTGGATTTTCTACACTTGTAGTTACTGTACTTATTCCAGCTTTTGTAGGAGTTGTTGCCTCTGAAATTGAGTTTGTAATGATAGCTGGATCGTTAGGATCACCTGCTGACCCACTATCTCCCGATGTATCTCCTCCGCCACCAGCAACTGTCTGATGTGTACTATTGGCTGTTACAGGAGAGACGGCCATATCCGCCTTAGCTACTCCATTCGCAAAAAAGATGAGCGCTGCAATCGCCACACTCGCAGCACCAAAATGGTACTTTCTTATAGAATAACGGTAAACTTTTTCACCATTGTCGTCACGCTTTTTACCAAACATAAGCATATCCTTTCATTGTTTCAACTGATTAGCTAACACGCTTTGAAACATAATATCTCAACACTATATTAATACTTTCGCAGTGTAAAAGCAAGCATTTTCATAAAGAGTGTCCAAAATAAAAATACTACAACAATCGTATTTATGAGCATTTTTCAAGAATTATATATATATATATATATGCAAGTGTTATTATACTTATATTTCGAATATCTAAACTATAAAATTTAATATAAACAAAAAACAGATCTTACCTTTTGCCTCGGAAAAATCTGTCATTATTTTAAATGGTAGACTGCCTATCCTTACATTTTATAGACAGCGGATTGATGAAAGCTTATTATTGAGTAAAGGGTTTGTTCCCAAAAAAACCTAACCACGGTTTACGAACCACATCTTTGCTGGTTTCTCTGTATTTTTTTAGTTCTTATTTATGTTGGTCCTTCAATAGTACCTCAAACTCAACAACCGACATACCTAATTGTTGGCTGGCAAATTCAGTGCTTAATACATGTTGACGGACTAGATTTGCCAACATCGCGAAACCACCTTCAGCTCGACCACGCTCTAGTCCCCGCTATAACCCTTTTTCCTCAGCTTGTTCCAAGGCATAGTCCTGTGCTAACAATGCTTGTTCCTCACGCCTGCGTTGTTCACTAAACATTTTCCTGTCCTCCTCGGACCAGCTCTTGTAGTCCAGCAGTTGGTCTGCCTGGCTGATGGCTCGCTCAGGTTGCTGGGTAAAGGGTTTGTTACCGAAAAACTCCAACCACGGTTTGCGAACCTCGTCTTTGCTGGTTTCTCTGTATTTTTTTGTTCTTATTCGTGATGCACTTTCAATAGTTCTTCAAACTCAGCGACAGTCATGCCTAATTGCTCACTCGCAACCTCAGCTGTCAAAAGATGCTTACGAACCATATCTAAAAAAGCAAGCAGTTGTCCACACTCTAAACCTTTTTCAAGACCCTCAGCTCGCCCACGTTCAAGACCACGCTCTATTCCTTTTTCTTCAGCTTGTTCCAAGGCATAGTCCTGTGCTAACAAGGCTTGTTCTTCGCGCATACGTAATTGACTAAACATTTTCCTGTCCTCCTCGGACCAGCTTTTATAGTCCAGCAGTTGGTCTGCTTGACTGATGGCTCGCTCGGGTTCTTGAGTAAAGGGTTTGTTCCCAAAAAACTCCAACCATGGCTTGCGAACCTCGTCTTTGCTGGTTTCTCTGTATTTTTTCAGTTCCAAGAACGCAATTTTGACCAGATGGTTTTCCTGTCCATTACTGGTGATAGTTAAGACCTCACCTGTCGTATCCTCGCGCATGCTAAAACTGTGGAAAGCTAGATCATCTTGGAAATAATTACTATCCACAATAGCTATTGCGTAAACAGGTGCGATGTGTTTGTAGCTCTGGTGGGTATCACCTTCACGTTGGCGAATTTTTTCAAGATTCTGATTGACCTGACTGCACAAATAAGCCCACAGGCGATTGATGAAAAAATTCTGATGATGTACCTGTATTTCGATAATAACTTGAGTTCCATTGTCTAGTTCCGCCAAGACATCTATACTGGTATAGAAATCCTGCGCCGAGTATGGCAGGGAAGGCAAGACGTGAATATTGTTTCCCTCCAAAATGGTCACATTTTTTGCTGGCAAGTCCAGCATATCGCGGATAAATTGACAAGTGATTTCTGGATTACTAAAAATCTTCTTAGCTACCAAATCATTGGTCGGGCTGATGCCCGGATGTCTTAAAGTCATCCATTTCCTCCTTCTATTATACCATATTTTTAAATCTAATTTTGCTAGATTCGATGGTTCTATCTATTTATTCGAAAAAAATAGAAAGAGTAGAGAGAATCAGGAGAAATTTCAAACTATATTATTTATCTGAAAGAGATGGACGCCCAGCATAGATATTATAAAGCTTACAAAAACAAAAGAGCTAGCCTAAGCTAACTCTTATCCTATGCGGAGAGAGGGACTTGAACCCTCACGACCTAAAGCGGTCACAGGATCCTTAGTCCTGCGCGTCTGCCAATTCCGCCATCCCCGCGTCGATTACTTTACTAGTATATCAACTTTTGGGAGGCTTGTCAACACTTTTTTCAGATTTTTTTCATTTCACAACCAAATCACTCAGAAAGTTCATTTAGATTTTCATCTACTAACTTAGCTCCAAGTGTGTTTTTGAAATGACCTAGGGCAAATTGATGATTTTCAGGCCAGATGGAAGCAACAGCTGGTTTAACAATTTCAATGTCATATCCTAGATTATAGGCATCTATAGCTGTATGTAGGACACAGATGTCTGTCAAAACACCTGTTAAAATAACTGTAGACACGCGACGCTCTCTCAAACGGATATCCAAGTCAGTCCCTGAAAAAGCTGAGTAATGACGTTTATCCATCCAAAAGACACGACTGTCTGAACCATGCTCTTGATAAAAGGTTCCCAAATCTCCGTATAAATTACGCCCACTAGTCCCAATCAAATTATGAGGAGGAAATAGTTTACTTTCTGGATGGAAACAATCGTTTTCCTCATGAGCATCGATGGTAAAGAAGATGTAATCTCCACGTTCAAAAGCCAATCGAGTTACCTTGCTAATGGCATCTGAAATTGCTTGAGCTGGAGCACCTGCTGTCAACTTTCCACTATCAGCAACAAAATCTTCTGTATAATCAATCGAAATTAAAGCCTTAGTCATTAGTAATCTCTTTTCTTCACTTCTTCAAAAATATCTGAAATCAAGACCTTAAGGTAGGTTCCCTTCATTCCAAGTGAGCGACTTTCAATAATCCCAGCAGACTCAAGTTTACGAAGAGCATTAACAATCACAGAGCGAGTAATTCCAATACGGTCTGCAATCACTGACGCAGTCAACTGACCTTCATTTCCGTTTAACTCCCCTAAAATAGCTGAAACAGCACGAAGTTCTGAGTAAGAAAGGGTATTGACCGCCATGGTAACAGCAGTACGACGGCGGATATTTTTCTCATCTTCTTCACGTTGGAAGTTGAGAAGCTGAATCCCAACAACGGTACTGGCAATCTCAACAAGGATCAAGTCCTCATCTTCGAATTTCTTATCATTGCGCCAAATAATCAAAGAACCTAAACGAATCCCTGATACATGAATTGGCGCAATGGTTGTCAAGCCATCTGGAAAATCAGAACGACTCTCTACAGGGAAAATACTCAAATCATGATCCACTGTCAGATTGGCTTCTGTATCGTAAATCATGTTTGCGCCCTGTACATAATCATCCGGGAAAATCTTAGTTTGGAAGAATTGCTCCACGCGATCTGTATTGGTTTTATAACGCATAAAATAGCCAAGGAGACGTCCCTTGCTGTTAACAATACAGGCGTTACAATCAATAATATCTGCCAATTGACGGGTAATCGCATTGTAGGGAAGCTCTTCCTGTAACTGCTCCTCAGAGCGCTTCAGGATAGAAGTAATTTTTCTAGTTTTTTCTAATAAATGTGCCATTTTTCACCTCGAATTTAATCGCTATCATTATAACATAAACAGCTTGCATTTTCAATTATTATCTGAAAATTGCTTATTTAATTGCAATTTGAAAAAACAAGAATATTTTTAATTAAATTGCTTTTTTTCTATTGACAAGCTTCCTATTTTTGTGTATCATAATATTATAAGAATATGATATAACTATTTTATTTATCTTTCTTTTTCCATTCGGTCTCCTTATATAAAAAGCGATTCATTTTGAACCGCTTTTTCTTATTTATCGCCCTTGTTACGAATAACAAAGCCTGTTTTCTTTTCGCTTGAAGTGTTACGTGGTTTTTTATTATCCTTACGGTAACGTTTTTCCTTATCATAACGATCATTTCCACGACTGCCTTTTTTGAAATCATCACGGCGACCATTGCCACGGCGTTCGCGATCACGACGGTCATCTACACGACGACCTCCCTTACCTTTACCACCGAAGCCATTACCTGATGGTTTAAATGGCAGTGGTTTTTCACGCGCAATCTCAACTTCTGGAAGGCTATCCGGATCTTGGACTGTCAGACTCAAGATATACATGGCCAATTCTTCTGGAGTAAATTCGGCAGCCAACTTACGAGCATCCTTGCCAAATTTCTCAAAGTTACCACGGATTGTCTCATCTGCAAAATCACGTTCGATTTTCTTGAGAGCCACTTGTTTTTTAGCTTGGAAGGCTTCTTCTGCACTTGCAGGTTTGAGACCTTTCATGCGTTTCTTAGTCAAGTTTTCGATGATTTGAAGGTAGCCCATTTCATTTGGAGCAACAAAGGTAATTGATTGACCTGATTTACCAGCACGACCTGTACGACCGATACGGTGAACATAACTTTCAGGATCTTGTGGAATATCGTAGTTATAGACATGGGTCACACCTGAAATATCCAACCCACGCGCTGCAACGTCTGTCGCAACCAAAACATCGAGATTGCCATTTTTGAAGTCACGAAGGACACGAAGACGTTTGTTTTGGTCTAGGTCTCCATGAATTCCTTCAGCACGGAAGCCACGGATTTTCAGACCACGAGTCAATTCATCTACACGACGTTTTGTACGACCAAATACGATAGCAAGTTCTGGTTGTTCCACATCCATGAGACGTGTCATTGTATCAAATTTTTCTTGCTCCTTAACTCGGATATAGTACTGGTCAACCAATTCTGTTGTCAATTCCTTAGCAGCAATCTTCACATGCTCAGGCTCTTTCATAAACTGAACACCGATACGTTTGATGGCATCTGGCATAGTTGCTGAGAAAAGTAAGGTTTGACGGCTTTCAGGGACACGCGAGATGATCGCTTCGATATCTTCAAGGAAGCCCATGTTGAGCATTTCATCCGCTTCGTCAAGGATAAGGGTTTCAATGTCTTGTAATTTCAAGGCCTTGCGTTTAATCAAGTCCAAAAGGCGACCAGGTGTTCCCACTACGATATGGGCACCAGATTTAAGAGCCTTAATTTGTTTTTCAATGCTTGATCCGCCATATACTGAGCGGACTTTGACTCCCTTACTACGACCAAAGCGGAAGAGTTCTTCTTGACTTTGGACAGCAAGTTCACGTGTTGGAGCGATAACCAAAGCTTGGATGGTCGCTTCTTCTGTACGGATTTTTTCAAGGGTTGGCAAACCAAAGGCTGCAGTTTTTCCTGTACCAGTCTGAGCTTGACCGATAACATCCTTACCTTCAAGTGCCAAGGGAATAGTTTGTTCTTGGATAGGACTGGCTTCTACAAAACCAGCTTTTTCAATCTCTGCTAGCAAATCAGCAGACAAGTTTAATTCATTAAATTTCACGTTATTCTTCTTTCTAAAGGTGGTGCGAAGCCACCCTATAGGGCTTAGTTTATACTTTTCTTTTTATGACGTATTTTCATATACTGGATACAAAATCGTGTTGCTTCTTTTCCACAAAAGAAAAGTACTGTTTTCTTTGCAACCTATCTAGTATAACACAAGACCAGAGCAAAAGATAGTTAAATCCGTCGATAATATCATGTAAACGATTTTCCTTAGAAAATGAAGCTAAAATTTCCACTATTTCATTAACTTTTTTAAAGCGTAGCAGAATTGTGCAAAAGTTTTTTTCTTGTGCTAGAATGAAATTCGAATAGGAGGAAGATAAATGTTAACTTATGATTTAATCGTTATCGGATTTGGTAAAGCTGGTAAAACACTAGCTGGTAAATTGGCTTCAGCTGGCAAAAAAGTTGCCCTCGTTGAACGTAGCAAAGCTATGTACGGTGGAACTTGTATCAACATCGGTTGTATCCCAACTAAAACTTTGCTAGTTGCTGCTGAGAAAGATTTGTCTTTTGAAGAAGTCATTGCTACTAAAAACACTATCACTGGTCGCCTCAACGGTAAAAACTATGCGACTGTTGCTGGTACTGGTGTCGATATCTTTGATGCGGAAGCTCACTTCCTTTCAAATAAAGTCATCGAAATCCAAGCTGGTGATGAAAAACAAGAACTAACTGCCGAAACAATCGTCATCAACACTGGTGCTGTTTCAAACGTCTTGCCAATTCCAGGACTTGCTACAAGCAAAAACGTCTTTGACTCAACAGGTATCCAAAACTTGAACAAATTGCCTGAAAAACTTGGTGTCCTTGGTGGCGGAAATATCGGTCTTGAATTTGCCGGCCTTTACAACAAACTTGGAAGCAAGGTCACAGTCCTAGATGCCTTGGATACTTTCCTACCTCGTGCAGAACCTTCCATTGCAGCTCTTGCTAAACAATACATGGAAGAAGACGGTATTGAATTGCTTCAAAATATCCGTACTACTGAAATCAAAAATGATGGTGACCAAGTCCTTGTCGTAACTGAAAACGAAACTTACCGTTTCGATGCCCTTCTCTACGCAACTGGACGCAAACCAAATGTAGAACCACTTCAACTTGAAAATACAGATATTGAACTAACTGAGCGTGGTGCTATCAAGGTCGACAAACACTGTCAAACAAACGTTCCTGGTGTCTTTGCAGTTGGAGATGTCAACGGTGGACCTCAATTTACCTACATTTCACTTGATGACTTCCGTGTTGTCTACAGCTACCTTGCTGGAGATGGCAGCTACACACTTGAAGACCGTCTCAATGTACCAAACACTATGTTCATCACACCTGCACTTTCACAAGTTGGTTTGACTGAAAGCCAAGCAGCTGATTTGAAACTTCCATACGCAGTGAAGGAAATCCCTGTTGCAGCCATGCCTCGTGGTCACGTAAATGGAGACCTTCGCGGAGCCTTCAAAGCTGTTGTCAATACTGAAACCAAAGAAATTATTGGTGCAACTATCTTCTCAGAAGGTTCACAAGAAATCATCAACATCATCACTGTTGCGATGGACAACAAGATTCCTTACACTTACTTCACAAAACAAATCTTCACTCACCCAACCTTGGCTGAGAACTTGAATGACTTGTTTGCGATTTAAGTTGAGACTGATTTGTTAGCTGACAGCCCTATTTGGGCTGTTTTTGCTTCTGCGAAATCTCAAATCTGTCTTTTCCCTCTTTTGTGATATAATAGAAACATGAACTTAAAAACTACTTTGGGCCTTCTTGCTGGGCGTTCTTCCCACTTCGTTTTAAGCCGTATTGGCCGCGGAAGTACGCTCCCAGGTAAACTTGCCCTTCAATTTGATAAAGATATTTTACAAAACCTAGCTAAGAACTACGAGATTGTCGTGGTCACTGGAACCAATGGAAAAACCCTGACAACTGCCCTTACTGTCGGCATTTTAAAAGAGGTCTATGGTCAGGTTCTGACCAACCCGAGCGGTGCCAACATGATTACAGGAATTGCGACAACTTTCTTAACAGCCAAATCTTCTAAAACTGGGAAAAATATTGCCGTCCTCGAAATCGACGAAGCCAGTCTATCTCGTATCTGTGACTATATCCAACCTAGCCTTTTTGTCATCACTAATATCTTCCGTGACCAGATGGACCGCTATGGTGAGATTTACACAACTTATAAGATGATTTTGGATGCTATTCGTAAGGTACCTACGGCTACTGTTCTCCTCAATGGTGACAGTCCGCTTTTCTACAAGCCAGCAATTCCAAATCCTGTAGAGTATTTTGGTTTTGACTTGGAAAAAGGACCAGCCAAACTGGCTCACTACAATACCGAAGGGATTCTCTGCCCTGACTGTCAAAGCATCCTCAAATATGAGCACAATACTTATGCAAACTTGGGTGCCTATATCTGTGAAGACTGCGGATGTAAACGTCCTGATCTGGACTATCGCTTGACAGAACTAGTTGAGTTGACCAACAATCGCTCTCGCTTTGTCATCGACGGCCAAGAATACGGTATCCAAATCGGCGGGCTCTACAATATCTACAACGCCCTTGCTGCGGTTGCTATCGCCCGTTTCCTCGGTACAGATTCACAACTCATCAAGCAGGGATTTGACAAGAGCCGTGCTGTCTTTGGACGCCAAGAAACCTTCCATATCGGTGATAAAGAATGCACCCTTGTCTTGATTAAAAATCCAGTCGGTGCGACCCAAGCTATCGAAATGATTAAACTAGCACCTTATCCATTTAGCCTTTCTGTTCTCCTCAATGCCAACTATGCAGACGGTATTGATACTAGCTGGATTTGGGATGCGGACTTTGAACAAATCACTGAGATGGACATTCCCGAAATCAACGCTGGCGGTGTTCGTCATTCTGAAATTGCACGCCGACTTCGAGTAACTGGCTATCCAGCTGAGAAAATCACTGAAACAAGTAATCTGGAACAAGTTCTCAAGACCATCAAGAATCAAGATTGCAAGCATGCCTATATTCTGGCTACCTATACTGCTATGCTTGAATTCCGTGAACTACTGGCTAGTCGTCAGATTGTTAGAAAGGAGATGAACTAATGGTTTATACTTCACTTTCCTCAAAAGCTGGCAATTACCCATATCAGCTCAACATTGCCCACCTCTATGGAAACCTCATGAATACCTACGGGGACAATGGAAACATCCTCATGCTCAAGTATGTGGCTGAAAAGCTGGGGGCCCATGTGACGGTTGACATCGTTTCTCTCCATGATGATTTTGATGAAAACCACTATGATATCGCCTTTTTCGGCGGTGGTCAAGACTTTGAACAGAGTATTATTGCAGACGACCTACCTGCTAAAAAAGAGAGCATTGATAACTACATCCAGAACGACGGTGTAGTTCTCGCTATCTGCGGTGGTTTCCAACTATTGGGCCAATATTATGTTGAAGCTTCAGGTAAACGCATCGAAGGGCTAGGGGTCATGGGCCACTACACCCTCAACCAGACCAATAACCGCTTTATCGGTGATATCAAGATTCACAATGAAGATTTCGATGAAACCTATTATGGTTTTGAAAATCACCAGGGTCGTACCTTCCTTTCTGATGACCAAAAACCGCTGGGGCAGGTTGTCTATGGAAATGGAAACAACGAAGAAAAGGTCGGCGAAGGGGTTCATTATAAGAATGTCTTTGGTTCCTACTTCCACGGGCCTATCCTCTCTCGTAATGCCAATCTGGCCTATCGCCTAGTCACTACTGCCCTCAAGAAGAAATATGGTCAGGACATCCAACTCCCTGCCTATGAGGACATTCTCAGCCAAGAAATCGCTGAAGAATACAGCGACGTCAAAAGCAAGGCTGACTTTTCTTAAACAAAGTAAAATGATATCAAAGAACTCCGTTATCTTGTCGGAGTTCTTTTTGTCGTTTCTTTTACCCTTCTCCCTTGCATTTTCTCTCATTTTTTGCCAAAATAGAGGGGTAGAAAGAAGGTAGCATATGTCTAAATTACAACAAATCGTAACATATCTTGAATCAGAAAAACTAGACGTCGCTGTCGTATCTGACCCCGTCACAATCAATTACCTCACTGGATTTTACAGTGATCCCCATGAACGCCAAATGTTCCTTTTTGTCCTAGCAGATCAGGAACCTCTCCTCTTTGTCCCAGCCCTTGAAGTGGAACGTGCAAGCAGCACTGTTTCTTTCCCAGTTGTGGGCTATGTGGATTCTGAAAATCCTTGGCAAAAAATGAAACATGCTCTTCCACAACTTGACTTCAAACATGTCGCTGTTGAGTTTGACAATCTCATCTTGACCAAATATCATGGCTTGAAAACAGTCTTTGAAACTGCTGAGTTTGAAAACCTCACACCTCGTATCCAACGCATGCGCCTCATCAAATCAGCTGATGAAGTGCAAAAAATGATGGTTGCAGGTCTCTATGCTGACAAGGCTGTCAATGTTGGTTTTGACAATATTTCTCTTGATAAGACTGAGACAGATATTATTGCCCAAATTGACTTTGCCATGAAACGTGAAGGCTATGAAATGAGCTTTGATACCATGGTCTTGACTGGTGACAATGCTGCAAATCCACACGGTATCCCAGCAGCTAACAAGGTGGAAAATGATGCTCTTCTCCTCTTTGACCTTGGTGTCCTCGTCAATGGCTACGCGTCAGATATGACTCGTACAGTCGCTGTCGGTAAACCTGACCAATTCAAGAAAGATATTTACAACTTGACTCTTGAAGCCCAACAAGCTGCTCTTGACTTTATTAAGCCAGGTGTGACTGCTCATGAAGTGGACCGCGCTGCCCGTGAGGTCATCGAAAAAGCTGGTTACGGTGAGTACTTTAACCACCGTCTCGGTCACGGTATCGGTATGGATGTCCACGAATTCCCATCTATCATGGAAGGAAACGACATGGTCATCGAAGAAGGCATGTGCTTCTCTGTTGAACCAGGTATCTATATCCCTGGTAAAGTCGGTGTCCGTATCGAAGACTGCGGTGTTGTTACCAAGGATGGCTTCGACCTCTTTACAAACACCAGCAAAGACTTGCTTTATTTTAATTAATATTCTTCGAAAATCTTCCCACAATAAAACGCATAGTATCAAGGTTTTTCAACACCTGATACTATGCGTTTTTGCTGATTTTTAGGACTTTTTACTCAGCCTCTTTATACTCAATGAAAATCAAAGTGCAAACTAGGAAGCTAACCGCAGGTTGCTCAAAACACTGTTTTGAGGTTATAGATAAGACTGATGAAGTCAGTAACCATATCTACGGTAAGATGAAGCTGACGTGGTTTGAATTCGATTTTCGAAGAGTATTACTTAATCTTCTTGATACTTTGACTAAGGATAAATCCTACAATCATCCCTACTATATTTTGCATGAAATTTGGTAAGATTTCTGGTAGAGCTGCTGCCCAGCCATTCATTAAAGTAGAACCCAAGGCGTAGCCCCCTACCATGGCAATAGTTGCCAAAACGAGGCCTAGCCACTGAGTTTTGCCTTTAAATCCTGCGAAAAATCCTTGCAAGCCATGGTTGACCAAGCTAAAGAACATCCATTGAGGGTAGCCTGATAAGAGGTCAATCAAGAAACCTGCTAGTCCTCCGACTACAGCACCTTCACGACTACCAAAGTAAAAGGCCGCAAAGAAGATACCCGCATCTAAAAGAGTTAGAATGCCTGTCGGTGTTGGGATTTTTAAGAAATAACCTAGAACCACAGAGAGGGCGGTTAATAGGGATACAAGGGCGATTTTAGTTGTTTTGGTTTGCTTCATATTGTCTTACTCCATATTGATCTGCTTGTGCAATGGCACGATAAACGAAAGCTTTAGAACTTTCTACTGCTGGTAAAAGTTCATCACCTTTAACCAAGTGACTGGCAATGCTTGAGGCAAAGGTACAACCTGCCCCAGCATTTTGGCCTTGGATAACGGGATTTTCTAGGACTGTAAAGGTCTGTCCATCATAAAAGACATCTACAGCCTTGTCCTGACTAAGGCGATTGCCTCCCTTGATAATGACTGCTGGCGCTCCTAATTCATGCAATTTCTGCGCTGCAGCTTTCATGTCTTCCAAGGTTTTGATTTCTTGACCAGCCAATAATTCTGCTTCTGGGAGGTTAGGCGTAATCACACTGACATGAGGGAAAAAGCGAATCAATTCTTGACAGAGTTCACTGACAGCTACATCGTGCGTTTCCTTGCAGACCAAGACGGGGTCCAATACCACAGGCACTCCTGGACGTTGCTTGATAAAGTCCAATGCCTTCTCAGCCACACTAACAGTAGGGAGAAGACCAATCTTAATTCCCCCAAACTCCACATCACGCAAGCTATCTAATTCATGTTGAAAAATGGCATCCTCAGTTGGAAAGACTTCAAAGCCCTTCTCTGTCAAGGCTGTTAAACAAGTCACAGCTACAAAGCCATGCAAGCCGTTTAGGGTATAGGTAGCCAAATCTGCTGATAAACCACCACCACTAAAAATATCATTTCCTGAAAGTGCTAAAATACGATTATTCTTCATAACGAATCTCCTTTAAATACAAGCCATTTGGTGCTGCCGTTGGACCTGCTAGCTGCCTGTCCTTCTTCTCTAAAATCAAGTCAATCTGCTCTACTGGCATACGATTATTGCCGATTTTGAGCAGCGTCCCCACCATATTGCGAATCTGTTTATACAAGAAACCATTTCCTGAAAAGGTAAAGGTCAAAAATTGTCCTGTCTCATCAACGCTGAGACTAGCTTCTGTGATGGTACGGACCTTGTCCTCTACACTGGTTCCAGAGGCTGTAAAACCGGTAAAATCATGGGTCCCCTCAAGCTTTTTGACGGCCTCCTGCATCCGCTCCACATCGAGCGGATAGGAAAAGTGAGTTGCATAGTGACGGCGCATAGGATTTTTAGGACGCCCCCTATCCACAACAAACTCATAGGTCTTGCTGTGCTTGGCATAACGACAATGAAAATCATCCGCTACAATCTCAATTGAAATCACATCAATATCTTCAGGGGACTGGGTATCCAAGGCAAAACGAAGTTTCTCCTCATCCATTTGATAGGGGAGGTCAAAATGAATCACCTGTCCCAAAGCATGAACCCCACTATCAGTCCTACCGGCACCCTGAACGGTAATGGCTTGTCCCTTATTCAATCTAGTCAAGGTTTTTTCAATTTCTTCCTGAACGCTACGCGTATGAGACTGGCGCTGAAAGCCAGCAAAGGCGTAACCATCATAGGAAATAGTTGCTTTATATCTCGTCATAACTTCTATTTTATCAAGAAATTGGTCTCGTAACAAGCCAGAAAATTTATAATTGTATGGGTACAATATTCCTAAAAAGAAAAACTTAGGAATCAATCCTAAGCTCTCTTTTGAAGTAGGTACATAACAAAGATAGAGGTAACAATCAACCAGGATCCTAAAATGGCGAAGACCAGCATCCCATTGTGAGTTAGTAATCCAATCGCACCTAGAACGAATGGGGTTGTGAAAGCTCCGAAACTACAGCCTAAAACTGCAAATGAGGTTGCTTGATTGAGGAGTTTAGCTGGAATTCTTTCAGAGACAAGTTGAAAGACCGTCGTCAAGGCTACACTGTAGGCAAAACCAGCCAGAATGCTTCCTGCCACTACCACCCACAAGGATGGAGATAAAGCAATCACAATTTGCCCTAAGCCGAAGGTAATACCAGACCAGAGGAGCAATTTTTCCTTAAAGATAGAAATCAAGAAAGAAAAACTCACCCCAGCCACAATCCCAATCAGCTGCATGACACTTAGGACAAAACTAGATAACTGGGCATCTCCAAGCCCTCTTTCCACCATCAAACTTGGAATACGAATAGTAATAGCCGTATTGGTACAAACTACAACTGCCGCTTCTATAGCTAGGGTAAAAATCAAGCCTTTCATTTCACGAGTTAAACGACTTGCTTCCTTCGCTTTTTTCTTGACTTCTTTCTTTTCTTTTCCATAAGGGACAAAGAGCAGATAAAGGGTCAGCACCAAAAATCCAGCACTATAGGCTAGAAAGGTAGCTGTCCAACCAAAGGCCAACAACTGGCCGACTGCCAAGGTAATGAGAGAAGCTCCAACAACCTCTGCAGAACCGCGTAGCCCTAACATCTGAATTCGCGTTTTTCCTTGATAACGTTCACTGATAATGGAAATGGCCTTGGCATTGATCATCCCAACTCCCAAACCAAAGAGAATCCGTGTTCCAAAGACAAAAGGATAGGCTTGATACCAGAAGGGAGCCGTCCCGCTGAGTGATAAAATCAACAAGCCCAAACTAATCTGTATGCGCTCAGGGAATATTTTTTCTAAGAAACCATTTAGTAGTAACATGATCATGATACCAAAGGAAGGCAAGCTCGCCAAAAGCTCAATTTGTTCCTTAGGATAACCTTGATAATAGGCAAACATGGCTGGTAGGGCACTTGAAATCGAAAAGGACGTAATCAAAACGAGGGAGAGAGCCAAAATACTGGCCCGTTCTAAAAATTGTTTCATGAAATCTCTTTCTATCTTTCTCTTAATCTTCTATTTTTTGATGGTTATCAAGCAAGAAAAGAAGAAGTCTCATTGGTTTGTAGACTCCTTCTTAAACTCGAAAATGAATCCCTTGTGTCTTATACTCAATGAAAATCAAAGAGCAAACTAGGAAGCTAGCCGCAGGCTGTACTTAAGTACGGCAAGGTGAAGCTGACGTGGTTTGAAGAGATTTTCGAAGAGTATTAGGATGATTTTCTCTTGATTTGCTTAATAAAGTAGAAGATAAATCCTGCCACCATATAGGCAACAAAGATAATCAGACACCACTTGAACACGACATCCCAACCCTTGTTCACATTCAAAAAGAAGTAAGGGAAAGGACTAACCTTAGAATTAGGAATATCTAATTTCAGTACCAAGCCATTAAAAAGAGCAAACATCATATACAGCAAGGGTAAAATCGTCCACACAACTGGATCCCAAATCTTGTATTGACCCTGTTTGTCAAAAAAGAGGGTATCTGCTAAAAACCAGAGGGGAACGATATAGTGGCAAAGGAAATTTTCCAGAGTATAGAAATTAGTCGCAATGGGCGCTAAGAGGAAATGGTAAATCACACAGGTAATCATGATACTCATAGTGACCCCACCTTTTAAGCGCAAGAGACTTGGCCTTTGCCAGTTTTCACCTAAACGGCTCATAACCTTTAGGAGATAGAGTGTAAAAATCGCTACTAAAAGATTTGACAGAACCGTATAATAGAGAAGCATCCCAAATCCACCATGCTTGGCGATTTCAAGATAAACTCCCGTAAAAGCCGCTAGAAACAAGAAGATACGGCTATAAAATACAAGTTTGTAGTGCTTTGACATGCTTAAATTTTCTTCACAAACTCTGATTTTAGTTTCATGGCACCAAAGCCATCAATCTTACAGTCAATATTGTGGTCGCCTTCTACAATGCGGATATTTTTCACGCGCGTCCCTTGTTTCAAATCTTTTGGCGCACCTTTTACTTTCAAGTCCTTGATGAGGGTAACAGTATCACCGTCAGCCAATTTATTTCCGTTGGCATCGATAGCGACAAGACCTTCTTCTACTTCTGAAACTTCAGCAGGATTCCACTCATGAGCACACTCTGGGCAAACCAGTAGGGCACCGTCTTCGTAGACATACTCTGAGTTACATTGTGGGCAATTTGGTAGGTTGTTCATGGTTTCTCCTTATCATCATTCACTATTCTTTGAAAATCAAAATTTCTCGAACAGCAACTATTATACCTTAAAATCAGCATTTTGACAAATTTAGAAAAAACCGATATCAATCTATCGGCTTTTCAACATTTACATTCTTTTTTTAGCTTCTGCTTTGATTTTTTCAACTACTTCTTGGATGTTCAAACCAGTTGTATCAAGGTAGACAGCATCCTCTGCTTGTTTGAGAGGCGAAGTCTCACGATGGCTATCCTTGTAGTCACGCGTAGCAATTTCCTCTTTTAGGGTTTCAAGGTCTGTTTCAATTCCCTTGGCAATATTTTCCTTGTAACGGCGCTCTGCTCTCTCATCAACAGAGGCTACTAGGAAAATTTTCAATTCTGCTTGTGGCAATACAACAGTCCCAATATCGCGACCGTCCATGACAATTCCACCTTGCTGGGCAATCTCTTGTTGGAGGGAAACTAGTTTCTCACGAACCTCAGGAATTGCTGCAATAGCAGAAACATGATTAGTCACTTCATTTTCACGGATAGGATGAGTAATATCCACATCTCCTACAAAAACAAGCTGCTCCCCAGTTTCTGAACGCCCAAAGCTGATTGGATGTTGGTCCAATAAGCCTAAGAGTTCTTCAACTTGTTCAACTCCTAATTGGTTCTTGAGAGCCATGTAGGTTGCTGAACGATACATAGCACCTGTATCTAGGTAGGTGAATCCAAAATCTTTGGCAATAATCTTTGCGACTGTACTCTTACCACTTGAAGCAGGACCGTCAATAGCAATTTGAATGGTTTTCATATCAACTCCTATTTGATTTTAACAACATCACCTGGATTAGCAAACCAAGATCCTGTAGCCATGTGCCCAGGATTCAAGGCCTCTAACTGCGCAATCGAAATCCCAGCGCGAGCTGCAATGGCTGCTTCTCCTTCTCCAGCCAAGACTTTTGTCGTCCCTTCTGGATCTGTAGCTTCCTCCGAGTGTTCAGAAGAAGATTCTGATTCTGAACTCTGTTCAGGCTGGGAGCTACTAGAAGATGAAATCTGTACTACATTTGCGTCTGAATCGTGAAAATCTTTCAAGGCTGCTGTGCGATTACTCCCACCCGATGATAGATAGATGAGAACAATAATCATCACGACCACAATTACAAAGAAAATACTGGCTAGGATTGTCAAAACACGATTGGCTACTACATCTCTACCTTGAGTTCTCTTACGACGTTCTGATCTTGTTTCTTCTTGGTTTTCATAAATATCTTCTTGCCACGGTTCTTTTGCCATACCTTACTCCTTGTTTTTTTTAACTTTTCTTATTACAATATAAATATGAAAATCACACTTATACCTGAACGATGCATCGCCTGTGGGCTTTGCCAAACTTATTCTGATTTATTTGATTACCACGATAATGGAATCGTGCGTTTTTACGATGATCCTGACCAACTAGAAAAAGAAATTTCTCCTAGTCAGGACGTCTTAGAGGCTGTTAAAAATTGCCCAACTCGCGCCCTGATTGGAAATCAGGAAACCTAAATCAATGGCGATAATCCACTCCCTCTAGTTTAGCACATTTCCATGTAAAATTATAGTCTTTTCTCTTTATTTTTTTCTGTAAAATCAGGAAGATCACTTTTTTCTTTGATAAGATAAAGTGGTCTTTTTTTAGTCTCTAGATAAATTTTACTGATGTACTTGCCGAGAATCCCAATGGTCAAGAGTTGAATGCCTCCAAGAAAAAGAATGACAGCCATCAGAGAGGTCCAACCTGATGTCGGATTTCCCAAAATGAGGGTCCGAACCACAACAAAAAAGGTCATTAGTAGAGAAATAAAACAAGATAGGAGACCTGCCACAAAGGCTATAATCAAGGGAAAATCTGAAAAGTTAACAATCCCTTCAATGGAGTAGAAAAAGAGTTGCCTAAAACTCCAACTGGTCTTGCCAGCCTGTCTTTCTACATTAGGATAGTCCAGATAGTGGGTTTTAAAACCCACCCAAGCAAAGAGTCCCTTTGAAAAACGATTGGACTCTGTCAAGGATAAAATGGCATCCACTACAGACCTTCTCATCATGCGAAAATCACGAACACCTGACGGTAAGGCTACTGGACTAATTTTTTGCATGAGGCGATAAAAAAGATTAGCACAGAAACTGCGAAAGAAGGGTTCTCCCTCCCGACTAGTTCTCCGTGTTCCAACGCAGTCCAAGTCTGCATTTTGATCTAGTAAGGCTTTCATCTCAAGTAACATACTAGGAGGATCTTGGAGGTCTGCATCCATTACCACCACCAGATCTCCTGTCGCATATTGCAAACCTGCATACAGAGCCGCTTCTTTGCCAAAATTTCGAGAGAAAGAAAGATAATGCACTGCCGGATTTTGTTCCCGATAGGCCTTTAAGAGTTCCAAGGTCCCATCACTCGATCCATCATCGACAAAGACATACTCTATTTCTGCTCTCAAGTCAGGAATCAAAGCTTCCAAAGCCTGATAAAAAAGAGGAAGTACTTCCTCTTCGTTTAAACAGGGGACAATGATTGACATCACCATCTTAGTCTTCAAATCCATTTGGATGCTTGCTTTGCCAACGCCATGCGTCTTCACACATTTGGGTGATATCTAGTTCTGCTTCCCAGCCAAGTTCTGCTTTGGCTTTTGCTGGGTCTGAATAGCAGGCTGCGATGTCACCCGGGCGACGGTCTACAATGCGGTAAGGAATTGGGCGTCCCACTGCTTTTTCCATGTTTTGGATAATTTCAAGAACTGAGTAGCCTTTCCCTGTTCCAAGGTTATAAACGTTTAGACCTGAACCTTTTTGAATTTTTTGTAGAGCTGCAACGTGACCTTTAGCCAAATCGACAACGTGGATATAGTCACGAACACCAGTTCCGTCCTCTGTATCGTAATCATCTCCAAACACTTGCACTTGCTCTAATTTCCCAACGGCTACTTGAGTCACATATGGCAAGAGATTGTTCGGAATACCGTTTGGATTTTCTCCCAAATCCCCACTCTCATGGGCTCCGATTGGGTTAAAGTAACGAAGCAAGACCACATTCCATTCTGAGTCTGCCTTGTAAATATCGGTCAAAATTTCCTCTAGCATAAGCTTGGTGCGACCGTATGGGTTGGTCACTGAAAGTGGGAAATCTTCCAAGATTGGCACTGTATGAGGATCCCCGTAAACTGTCGCAGAAGAACTGAAAATGATATTTTTACAGTTATTTTCTTCCATGACCTTCAAAAGGCTAACAGTTCCTGCGATATTGTTGTCATAATAGGCAAGAGGGATACGGGTAGACTCTCCAACAGCCTTCAAACCAGCAAAGTGAATGACACCAGTTGGTTCTTCTTGCTTGAAAATATCTCTGAGAGTATCCGTATCACGGATATCTGCCTCATAGAAAGGAACTTCAACTCCTGTGATTCTTTCAACAATCTCTAAACTTTTACGGTTGCTGTTGACAAGGTTATCCACCACAACAACCTGATGACCTGCTTGGATTAACTCAATAACAGTGTGGGTTCCGATAAAACCTGCTCCACCTGTTACCAAAATCTTTTCTTGCATCTTTTTTCCTCGATTCTCGGATTTTTTCTTATTTTACCATTTTTGATAGGGAATGTCATTTGCCATCCTAGGGGCAAGGCTAAAATTTCAGTAAAATCTTATTCGCTTTTTAGTCGTTTGACATAGTTCTCAATTGGGTAGTTTAATGGATCCAAGGTCAACTCTTTATCTTGAACCAGTTGAGCTAGATGGTAACCAATGATAGGACCAGTTGTGAGGCCTGATGAACCTAGTCCACTAGCCGCATAGACACCTGCCAATTCTGGCACTTGCCCAAAGAAAGGTGAGAAATCACGGGTATAGGCACGGATGCCCACACGCTCACCGGATGATTTCGCTTCTGCCAAGGTTGGGTAGTGAGTCAAGGCCGCCTCCTCCATTTGCTGGAGCAAGGTGTCATCCACCGACAAATCAAATCCCATATCATTTTCATGGGTAGCGCCTAGGGACAATTTTCCACCTGCAAAAGGAATCAAATCCCACTCCCCCTCGGGCATAACAACAGGGTAGGATTCCATGTCTTGAACAAGTTGATAGTCTCGTAATTGTCCTTTTTGAGGACGAACATCCACTTCATATCCTAAGGGTTCTAATATGTATCCCAACCAAGCTCCCGTCGCTAAAATAACCTGATTAAACACCTCTGTGCCAATCTGGTAACCTGATGCTAAAGGTGTCAGACTCACTTTTTCTTTGACCAGCTTGACCTGACTGGCTTCTAGCAAACGAGTCACCAAGAGTTGACCATCTACTCTTGCTCCACCAGAAGCATAGAGCAGGCGGTCGAATCCCTGCAAGCCAGGGAATAATTCATTTGCAGATGCTTGGTCCCAAATAGCTAACTGACCTATTAAAGGAGATTCTTCCCTACGCTGGAGGGCTAATTCATAGAGTTCTTCTAGCTTAGATTCGTCCTTTTTCAAGAGAAAAACTCCCGAACGCTGGTAAAAGTCAATCTCCTGCCCTGACTTCTCTAAATCAGCCAACAAATCCACATAAAAGTCAGCTCCCAAGCGTGCCATCTTGTACCAGGCTTTATTACGGCGTTTTGAAAACCAAGGACTGATAATTCCTGCTGCGGCCTTGGTGGCCTGACCTTGTCCATGATCAAAAACTGTCACCTCTAGGTCACTTTCTTTTGAGAGGTAGTAGGCAGCTGTGACACCTACAATCCCTGCTCCGATAATGGCTACTTTTTTCATTGTCTTCACTTTCTAACTAGATATGGTGGAAAGGATTGGTCGATGCTTGACTAGGCAAGATATCAATATCCCAGCCCTTTTCTTCTTTCCATTGAGTAAGGATTGCTGCGATTTTTTCCACAAACAGCACTTCGATATAATGTCCTGGATCCAGTGCCAGCAAGCCATCAGACAGCATATCCTGGGCAGTGTGGTAATAAATGTCACCAGTGATATAGACATCTGCTCCCTTAGCTAAGGCATCCTTATAGAATGACTGCCCGCTACCACCACAGATAGCCACTCTTGAAATAGGCTTCTGCAAATCACTCTCTCGATAATGCACCATTCGAAGACTATCTAGACCAAAGACTTGCTTGACATGCTGGGCCAATTCCCCAAATGTCTGAGGCTGAATATTTCCAATACGACCAATCCCACGTTCAGGGCCTGTTTCCTGCAGATAAGTCGTTTCCTCGATACCTAGCATCTGACAGAACCAGTCATTGAGGCCACTTTCAACGATATCAATATTGGTATGGCTGACATAAACTGCAATATCATGCTTAATCAAATCAATGTAAATCTGGTTTTGCGGACGACTGGCTACCAAGTCCTTGATCGGACGAAAAATCGGCGCGTGCTTGACGATAATTAAATCCACACCCTTTTCAATGGCTTCAGCAACCGTCTCTTCACGAATATCCAGGGCAACCATAACCCTTTGAATATCCTTGTCCAAAGTGCCAATTTGCAGGCCACGACTGTCTCCCTCCATTGAAAATTCCTGAGGGCAAAAGGCTTCATACGCGTTAATCACTTCACTTGCTAACATGGAGCACCTCCTTGATGGCTTGAATCTTATCTACTAGAACTTGACGTTCTTCCAAATTTTTTTCAGGGATTTGTCCGAGGGCAAACTCTAGCTTAACAGCTTCTTTTTGCCATTTTTGGACAAAGACTGGACTGACTTCTTTGGACAAGAAGGGGCCAAAGCGGACATCACTGGCTGATAACTTCATTTGTCCTGCTTCCACAACTAGAATTTCATAAAATTTACCAGCTTCTTCTAAAATGCTTTCTGCTACAATCTTAAAACCATTGTCTTGCAACCAAATGCGCAAGTCGTCTTCACGATTATTAGGCTGGAGGATCAAACGCTCTACATTAGCTAGCTTGTCCAAGCCTTCTTCTAAGATCCTAGCAATCAAACGACCACCCATACCAGCAATGGTAATGACCGACACTTGGTCTGCCTCTTCAAAGGCTGCCAAGCCATTGGCTAAACGAACCTGGATTTTCTCCTTTAGGCCGTGAGCCTCAACATTTTTGATCGCAGACTGATAGGGACCTTCCACAACCTCGCCTGCAATGGCGCTTTTGATTTGGCCTCTCTCGACTAACTCGATTGGCAGATAAGCATGGTCACTCCCCACATCTAGTAAAATGGCCCCTTGGGGAACAAAGGAAGCCACTAATTCTAATCTCTTTGAAATCATCTTCTCTCACTTTCCAAACTCTATTACCTCTTATTATACCATATTTCGGCTGGCAATCTTGCACCTAAAAAAAACCGCAATCCACAGATTGCAGTCTTTCTTTATTTTCTGGCTTGATAGCGACTAGTCAGGATGAAAATCACGGTAAAGACCAACATCATGACACCATAAACAGGTAAAGTTTGTCCTGTTAAGGTTGAAATTTCAAGCAGTTTTTGAATCCTTGGGAAGAGAGCTGTAGCTAGGAAGCCACCTACTGACCAGACAATCAAGAGGACACGCCATAGGGTAAATGGCATGCAGGCTCTAAATACGGATAAGAAACCAATAGACCCAAGTAAGTAATAGAGGAGGGTTGAGATTTCTATCTCAGACCAACCTTGACTACTTCCAAATAGTTTCACAAAAAGAACGCTGAACACAACCATAAGGGCACTTGGTAGGGCACGAAGCATTGATTTTCTGAGGAAGTTTGGTTCAACAGGTTTGATATTTCGCTCAAAAGTCAGAACGAATGGTGGGAAACCTTCTACGAATTGGTCAATCATGGTAATCTGGATCGGAATGAAGGGGAAAATCAAAATCCACTCTGACCGTCCTAGAAGGGCACTGGCGATACAGATAACTGCCAACAGGAAGGAATAGATAGTTTTAATCAAGAAAATCGGTGCGATGTGGGCGATGTTATTGACCACCCGACGACCTTCAAAGAGAATCTCAGGAACATCATTAAAGTCAGAGTTCAAGAGAACCAGATTGGCAATCTGACGAGTCGCAGGGTCTCCCTCAGCCATCACGATAGAACAATCTGCCTCACGAAGAGCCAGGATATCATTAACTCCATCCCCAGTCATAGCTGTTGTATGCCCTGCTTTTTTCAGAGTTTGGATGATGAGTTTCTTTTGATGAGGGGAAACACGTCCGAAAATTGCAGTTTCTTCAGCCATGGCAATCAATTCCTCATCTGTGATTTTTGAGCAATCTACATAGCTGTGATAGTCGGCAAAACCAGCTTTCTGAGCAATACTAGACACAGTAACTGGATTGTCACCAGAGATAATCTTGAGTCCCACTTCTTGAGAACGGAGATAGTCCAGCGTCTCTGCTGCTCCCTCTCGAATGGGGTCCAAGATTTCCAGCAAGGCCAGAGCCTGAATATCAGAAGGTTTCTGTGGTTTGTGATGGTCTAATTTCTCCTGACTGAGAGCTAAGACCAAGACACGTGACCCTCTCTCCAAGGCCTCTCTGGCTTCTGGAACTTCAGAGTCCAGCAACATCTCAGGCGCACCTAAGAAAACTGTCCCCAGACCTTCCAATTCCAGGGCTCCCCACTTGCGGTCGCTTGAGAAAGGAAGATTAGAGATCATAGGGTAGGCTACCTGACCTTGGAAACGCTGGCGAATGGCTTGAGCTGTTGGATTCTTATCCTCACTATGGGCCATATAACTGGTCAAGATACTGGCAATAGCCTCTTCACCGTAAGTTTTCGTCAGTGGAAGAACAGCCTCCACCTGCATCTTTCCTTGGGTGATGGTGCCCGTCTTGTCCAGACAGAGCATATCCACGCGCGCCAAGGTCTCAACAGAATACATCTCCTGCACCAAGACCTTTTTCAAGCCCAGTTTGATCACTGCAGTCAAGAGAGAAGTAATGGTCAGAAGGGCAATTCCCTTGGGCAACATTCCCAAAAGGGCTGTCGACGAATTTACAACGGATGACTTGAGAGGCAAGCCTTTTAACATCAAGGCTTCTAGCAAAAGAGCCAGACCAAAAGGAATGATAATCTTCCCAGTAAAACCAGCTAACCTGTCCAGCGATTTCATGATACGGGAGTTGATGGGTTTAACGGTCTTGGCTTCCAGCATGAGTTTAGCAGCATAGTTGTCAGCCCCGACATGGTGGACTTGAGCCAAAACTGACCCACTAGCTAAGAAACTTCCAGACAAAAGCAAGGCATCCACTTCCTTTTGCACCAAATCACTTTCTCCCGTCAACATGGCTTCATTGACTTCCGCAAAACCTTCTAGAACCAAGGCATCACTGGGAATCTGCTCCCCAGCAGACAAACGAATGACATCTCCTAGCACCAATTCTTCAGGATTGAGGGCAACTTCCTGTCCATCACGAATGGTTTTGACCTTTTCCTTGGTCATGAGATTGAGCTTGTCCACCATGTGTTTAGCCCGCAGCTCAGTCACAATCCCAGAAAAAGCGTTAAAGCAGATAACAGCAAAGAAGACCAGATTGCTCCAAGCCTGCACAAAGGCTAGTGCCAAAGCAATAGCAAAGTTCAAAGCGTTAAAAAGGGTAAAGACATTTCGTTTAACGATTTGCCAAGTGCTGGTACTAGCCGAAGCGGTAAAATCATTGACCAAGCCCTCAACCTGTCTTTCCTTGACTTCTCTTTGGGTTAATCCCATAATCTTATTTTTATCCATAAATTCTATCATATCATTTTTTCTAAAAGAATTCTAATCTCATCCCAAATATGCACCTAGTCAAGGGAAAAGTTTGCCAGCCCTCCTTTGATAAGGTATAATAATAACAAGAAAACAATCGAAGGAGATCGCATGTTTTATACTTATTTACGTGGATTGGTTGTATTGCTCCTATGGTCCATCAATGGCAATGCCCACTATCATAATACTGATAAAATTCCTAATCAAGATGAAAATTATATCCTAGTGGCTCCTCACCGCACCTGGTGGGATCCTGTTTATATGGCCTTTGCGACCAAGCCAAAACAGTTCATCTTTATGGCCAAAAAAGAACTCTTTACCAACCGTATCTTTGGCTGGTGGATTCGTATGTGTGGTGCCTTTCCCATCGACCGTGAAAATCCTAGCGCTTCTGCCATCAAATATCCTATCAATGTTCTCAAAAAAAGTGACCGCTCTCTCATCATGTTTCCCAGTGGGAGCCGTCACTCAAATGATGTCAAGGGTGGAGTTGCTCTGATTGCCAAAATGGCCAAGGTCCGTATCATGCCGGTTACCTACACAGGTCCCATGACCTTGAAAGGCTTGGTTAGCCGTGAGCGTGTGGATATGAACTTTGGAAATCCAATTGATATCTCAGATATCAAGAAAATGAATGATGAAGGCATTGAAACAGTCGCCAATCGTATCCAAACGGAATTCCAACGTCTGGACGACGAAACGAAACAATGGCACAATGATAAAAAACCAAACCCACTCTGGTGGTTTATCCGCATTCCTGCCCTCATCCTTGCCATTATCCTCTCTATCCTAACCATCATCTTTAGCTTTATCGCAAGCTTCGTCTGGAATCCAGATAAGAAAAGAGAGGCTCTTGGTTAAAAAACACAACAATCCCTTGGCAAAAGCCAAGGGATAATTCTTTTATTTGATTTTCCATTTTTGGGCCAACCAGCCGGAAAAGGCTAGAAATCGCTCATCAACTTGTTCATGGTGCCCATAAGGATCAAAGACAAACTGACCATTCGGATAGCGTTTTTGAAGACTAGTATGGATCTGCTCAGCATAGACTGGTGCTTGAGCCAAGCGATTGCTATGATGAGCTCCTTCTGTTTGACCATTCTGTAAATACAGTAAACAGTCCAAATTTTTCACCTTTTCTTCCCTACAGTAAGTCACAAAATCAGGATACCAAAAGGAACCGCAGATGGAGAAGACACAGGAAACCTTGTCAAAGCTGAAAAGACTGTAAACTGCCGCCAAACCACCTAGTGAGTAACCTCCATAAGCAAGACGATTTTTGTCCAGTCGATAAAGCGACTGCAACTTATCTAAAAGACCTCCAAATAAATGATAATGATAGGCATTTGCCTGACCGCCAAAATCTGGAGCCCCATCTCTCAGAGCAGATGCCTTCCAGGGCGTGTAGTCGTCTAGGCGATTTTTAGAGGTCAAGCCCACTAAAATCACAGAATCGGACAGGGATGATAGGAAATCCAAGTTTCCATCATTCAAGAGAATCGCTGGATAGATTTGATTGGGATCATAGGTCGAAGGCAGGCTGACCTTGACTTGGATTCCTTCCCAATCAAACTCATTATTTATTGATAAAGTCATTGATTTTCTCAAGGGAATCAATCACTGCTGGACCGTAATCCATCAACTCATCGTAAGAGATAGTCATGATTTTTTGATTCTTAATAGCAGGAACGCTTTCCAAAACAGCATTTGCCTTCATCAACTCTACTGCTTTTTCATCCAATTTTTTATTGCGGTCGCTGGTTACATAGATAATCAACTCAGGATCCATTGACACGAGATTTTCCAAGGTCAAGCCTGATGTTCCCGTTGCAACGTTGGTATAACCAAGTTGATTCAGCAAACTTTCTTGCAAAGCAGACTTGTAAGCGCCGAAGGTTTCGTCATTATAAGCAACCATAATCAAAGCCTTTTTCTTTTCACCTTGGCTTGCTGGGTTTGCTTTCTTAACAGCGTCAATTTTAGTTTGTAATTGGGCTGCGTATTCATTGGCCTTGTCCTGAACATTAAAAATCATTCCCAGATTTTTGACATCTTCTACGATATTCCCCAAATCTTGCTGAATCGTTGAGAGAGAAGCTTTTTGTGTATAAACTGGGATTTTATTTTCATTCCAAGTGTTAACTGTCCCCAAGGATTTTTCAGAGAACATCATGTTTCGACCCATCACAGCGTCTGGCTCATAAGAAAGGACTGTCTCTTGTGAGACTGTTTTTTATCCCCAATTTGAGGAATAGTCGAAATCGCGTCCTTGTATTTGTCCGTCACAGCATTATCAGGGTTGAGCATGCCAGCAATTTTATCCTTCAAGCCTAACTCCAATAAGATTTCGGTGGTTGAAAGATTGTTGGTGATCACTTTTTCAGGTGCCTTGTCAAAGACTTGTTCGACTTCATTTCCCTTAGCATCATAGGTTTTGACCGTTAGCGGATAAGTCGTCTCTGCGCTGGCCTTTTGACTTGTTTCTGTGCTAGATTGTGTGGTAGCTTTTTCTGTAGTAGTATTACCACAAGCTGCCATCGTTAAAGTAGCTACTGTTACCAGTAAAATACTGAGTGTTTTTTTCATCTAGTTTTCCTTTTCATTCTTATAAATAGTGAATCATGGCTTGCTGATCCTCGGTCCAAGTCACCTGACTTTGAACTCCGTATACAGCTTGCAATGACTCAGGGGTGATGGTCTCCTTTGGAGTCCCTTGGTAAAGGATTTCTCCCTCTTTCATCAGATAGAGATAATCCGAATAGCGACAAGCAAGTTGAATATCATGTAGGACAGCTAGAACATTGACCTTGAGATTCTTCACAATGGCCAACAAGTCTAGCTGATACTTGATATCCAGGTGATTGGTTGGTTCGTCCAGTAGCAAGAGAGTCGGTTCTTGCGCCAAGGCGCGGGCTAATAAGACTCGTTGTTTCTCCCCCCCTGATAGAGACGAATAGAGACGAGTTTTCTTCTCAAGCATATCCACCTTGACAAGAGCATCTTGAACGAGGGCATAATCCCTTTCCCTTTCCTTCTGTAAAAAAGAGAGGTGGGGAGTTCTTCCCAGCAAGACAATTTCCTCAACTGTACAATCAAACTGCAATTGATTAAACTGGGTGACGACCGCCATTTGCTTGGCTGTTTCTTTGATTGTCCATTGTTCAAGAGGTTTTCCATCTAGGCTTATCAAGCCTTTGTCCGCCTTTTCCTGACGATAGAGGAGTTTAAGCAGACTGGTTTTTCCACTTCCATTTGGCCCTAATATCGTGTGAAATTGATGCCCCTCAATCCTAAGAGAAACTCCTTTGAGGATTTTTTTCTCCCCTAGTCCAAAGTGGACATCCTGACAAATCAAGTCCATATCAGCCCTTCACCTCCCTTCGCTTACCTCCAACAATGTAAATAAAGAAGGGAGCACCTACTAAGGCCGTGAAAATACCAATAGGCAACTCAGCATTTGGAATAGTGACACGAGAGAGTACATCTGCCCAGATAACAAAAAGGGCACCTAGTAAAGTCGCAACAGGGAAAAGTCTCTTATAATTCGTTCCTACTAACCCTCGAGCTAAGTGAGGAGTAATCAGACCAACAAATCCAATAATCCCACAGGTTGCCACTAAGACTGCTGTCAGCACAGCCACCATGGTCACATAAAGATACCAATAAAAGCGTAAGGGAATCCCCAAAGTTAAAGCAGCCTCATCTCCCATCATCATCGCATTAAAAACACGATACTGAGTAGAGAAAAATAGAAAGGCCATTCCTACTACTATAGTTGGCAAGACTAAGTCAGACCAGGTAGTCCCAGCAAGCGAGCCCATGGTCCAAAACTTAATGGTCATCACACTGTCCGCGTTAGCTCCAACTGAGATTATAAAATTGGAAAATGCCAGAAAAAGAGCATTGACAACCGTTCCTGATAAGATCAGACTGGAAGTCGTCATCCTTCCCTGCATAGAGGCAATGATGAGGACAGCAATTGTTGCCAAAATAGCTCCAAGAAAAGCTCCAAGGCTAATCATCACTTTTAAACCAAGAATGATGCTCAAGGTTGCCCCTAGAGTTGCACCCGCAGATATTCCTAAGACATAAGGCTCTGCGATGGGATTGTTCACTGTAGACTGCATCACGCTACCACACATAGAAAGACCAGCCCCAACTATCAAGCCTAACAATACTCGGGGGAATCTCATGTTCCATACAATGGCAAGAGTAGACTTGGAAACCTCTCCTATCTCAAGAGGAAATCCCAACCTGCTCAAAATAATCCGATAGGTATCGCTTAGATGAATCGCAACGGATCCCATAGAGACTGCTAGAAAGAGGGAAATTCCTAAAACAGCTAGCAAAATACCTAAAAGTAACAAAAATTGCAGGTCCCGTCGGCTTCCAGAAAATTTGGAAAGCATGCAAACCTCCTTTGATAGAATATTAAAAATTTAGAAAATTCTCATGAAAAGTATACCATATTTTCAACAATGGAACAAGATGAGAAAGAATGAATATAGTTGGTTTTATTGTGCTAGGAACCGTAACCGAAGATCATACTTGAGTATATCGAGGTAAGGCGACAATATAAAAAGCCCTCTGAAGTCAGAGAGCTAATTTGAGCTCGGGCTAAAATCCTAGTGAAACAAAAAAATCTACACGGTCAGAAAAGTCTCTATCGTGCCATTTTCATACATGATGTATAGTCCAAGTAGAATGAATACTAAGGGCACAATGATTCGCTCGTATTTTTCAATTGTCTCGAATATTAACGGAATAGAGGATAACACCCGACTAATCTCGCATAAGATAATTATGCCGATTACAAACACAAGCAAGGCCACGAGGGTCTGTGACCAATCTAATGAAGCAAAATAAGGTATATAGATACCTAAATTATCTCCGCCAGACGCAATTGTCAGCAATGTAACTGTCCAAAACAGTTGATTTGCCTTGCTTTGTTCTAATCTTTCAATAATTTCTTCCTCTTCTTCCTCACCTTCTCCAACAATTGCAAAGCGAATCCCTAAATAGATAGGGATTAAACCAAGCAATCCAACCATCCATTCTTCAGGCACGAAATTAACGACATAAGCAGCAACTAAACTCGCCCCTACAAGTAAGCCTGTGCCTAGATATTGTCCCGCATAAATATGCCATTTTTGTTTATTCTGTGATAGCTGTGCAAATAAAATAAATAAAATAATTAAATAATCGATACTGGTGGAAATATAAACACCAATAGCAGATATGATTGTCTGTCCCATAAAAAACCTCCTGTATTGGTCAGTAATAAATCAGCAGATTTTAGGAGAGCACAGACACATTAATTTAGCTATCGCTAGTGGGTAATTTCGAACATAGGAAAGCATTTTACTCCTCCTTAAAACGTAGTTACAAAGTAATTTCTAACTGGAATTCGGTGACTACTTCCATGTAAAGTATAACATACTATACTTTACTTCGTAAAGTGTGGGCTCTCCGAAGGGGCTTGCAGACAGCTACTCGGCTTTTCAAGCCGAGTAGCTACGCACCCTTATGGTGTAATTAGCTGATACCATTTGAGGTTTTTGTAGTCTCCAAAATTGTGACCGATAAAACCTCAATAAAAAAGCCCTCTGAAGTCAGAGAGCTGATTTGAGCCCGGGCTAAAATCCTAGTGAAAAAGATGAAACTCCTTGTGTTCATCGAACACTGTGTCATTTCCCTATTTTCATACGGATTTCTTACGCCCTTAGCATCATAATTCTTGCTGGATAAACCGTTTATAGACTAGGCGACGAGGCGAAGGTTGTACAAAATTTTTAGTGAAACAAAAAAATCTCCCTGAAGGGAGAATATCTGGTTTATTTTACCTTACAGTGCTAGGAACCGTAACCGAAGATTATACTTGAGTATATCGAGGTAAGGTAACAACGTAAAAAGCCCTCTGAAAATCAGAGAGCTAACTTGAGCTCTGTCTAAAATCCATACAAAAAAGCTACCCAATTTAGAGTAGCTTCATTATCAAGATATGCTCAATTGAACACGGCCTAAGCACTTGGCAAAAAAGATAAAATCTCCTAGAAACTGAAGTTTCTTCGTCAATTTTCCTATTTTTGCTTTGTGCTTTTGACGGCCTTTGTATCTTGAATTAGCGACGAAGTCCTAGAGAGTTGATTAACTCACGGTAACGGTTAACGTCGTTTTTACGCAAGTATGCAAGCAAGTTACGACGGCGACCGATTTTTTTCATCAATCCACGGTAAGTAGCGTGGTCTTTTTTGTGTTGTTTGATGTGTTCGTTAAGGTGGTTGATTTCCCAAGTAAGGACAGCAACTTGAACCTCTACTGAACCTGTATCACCTTCGTGACGTGCATATTGTGCGATGATTTCATTTTTTTTCTCTTTTGAGATTGCCATGATGTTTCTCCTTTTTATTTGGCTTCATCCGAGTGACAGGTTGGCATGCCTGTAACCAAGAAGAAGTTATTTGTCTTTACGACAATCCCTATTCTACCAATAACTAACTTCTTTGTCAACAGATTTACTTTCTTGTTTTAAATATGCTATAATAATCATAGTAAGAAATCCAAGTTGTCTGTTTTTTAAAACGAGGTGATTATCATGCGTAGATTCTATTCCCATCTCCCCTACTATCTGGTCATATTTTTCTTTTATTGGCCACTTTATCAGTTGTTATCACTAATTATTTCTGACCCCCTTTTGCTCAAGAGTCTCTACGTAAATAATATTCTCTTCTTTACACCTCTGGTAATCTTGATTATATCGCTACTCTATAGCTACCGTTTCCGTTTCTCACTTTGGTGGTTAATTGGTAACGGACTGCTCTTTTGCTTTACTATCATAACTTTTGGTGAGTTTATACTAATTTACTTGCTAATCTATGAAACCTTGGCTCTGGTGGGCATGGCTGCTGGTATTGGTATCAAGCATATTCTACAAAAATGAAAAACAAAAAACTTTCACAAAATCCTTGAAAAATCTCACAATCATGCTATAATAATCCATAGAGACAAGTCACTTAGTCCCTTTCTACTAGAGAGTGCGTGGTTGCTGGAAACGCATAGAAAGCCTAAACTGATACTACTCTTGAGTTTTTATGAAAACATAAAACGGTGGCCACGTTAGAGCCAATCAGAGGTGTCCCTCTTTTTTGAGGAACATAAATGAAGGTGGAACCACGTTGCGACGTCCTTTCGAGGATGTCGCTTTTTGTTTTTCTAGCTTTCACTATCCTCTGTCCCTGTTTTCAGAATAGGGTTAACACATTCGTCAATAATATAAGTAAGGAGAACATCATGATTAACATTACTTTCCCAGATGGCGCTGTTCGTGAATTCGAATCTGGCGTTACTACTTTTGAAATTGCCCAATCTATCAGCAATTCCCTAGCTAAAAAAGCCTTGGCTGGTAAATTCAACGGCAAACTCATCGACACAACTCGTGCTATCACTGAAGATGGAAGTATCGAAATCGTGACACCTGATCACGAAGATGCCCTTCCAATCTTGCGTCACTCAGCTGCCCACTTGTTCGCCCAAGCAGCTCGTCGCCTTTTCCCAGACATTCACTTGGGAGTTGGTCCAGCTATCGAAGATGGTTTCTACTACGATACTGACAATACTGCTGGTCAAATCTCAAATGAAGACCTTCCTCGTATCGAAGAAGAAATGCAAAAAATCGTCAAAGAAAACTTCCCATCAATCCGTGAAGAAGTTACGAAAGACGAGGCTCGTGAAATCTTCAAGAACGACCCTTACAAGTTGGAATTGATTGAAGAACACTCTGAAGACGAGGGTGGTTTGACTATCTACCGTCAGGGTGAATACGTGGACCTTTGCCGTGGACCTCACGTTCCATCAACAGGCCGTATCCAAATCTTCCACCTTCTCCATGTAGCAGGTGCTTACTGGCGCGGAAATAGCGACAACGCTATGATGCAACGTATCTACGGTACAGCTTGGTTTGACAAGAAAGACTTGAAAAACTACCTTCAAATGCGTGAAGAAGCTAAGGAGCGTGACCACCGTAAACTTGGTAAAGAACTTGACCTCTTCATGATTTCTCAAGAGGTTGGGCAAGGACTTCCATTCTGGTTGCCAAATGGTGCGACTATTCGTCGTGAGTTGGAACGCTACATCGTAGACAAAGAGCTAGCTTCAGGCTACCAACACGTCTACACTCCACCACTTGCGTCTGTTGAACTTTACAAGACTTCTGGTCACTGGGATCATTATCAAGAAGACATGTTCCCAACCATGGACATGGGTGACGGGGAAGAATTTGTCCTTCGTCCAATGAACTGTCCACACCACATTCAAGTCTTCAAACACCATGTTCACTCATACCGCGAATTGCCAATCCGTATCGCTGAAATCGGTATGATGCACCGTTACGAAAAATCTGGTTCCCTCACTGGTCTTCAACGTGTGCGTGAAATGTCTCTCAACGATGGGCACCTCTTCGTTACCCCAGAACAAATCCAAGAAGAATTCCAACGTGCCCTTCAGTTGATTATCGATGTTTATGAAGACTTCAACTTGACTGAATACCGCTTCCGTCTCTCTCTTCGTGACCCTCAAGATACTCACAAGTACTTTGATAACGATGAGATGTGGGAAAATGCTCAAACTATGCTTCGTGCAGCCCTTGACGAAATGGGTGTGGACTACTTTGAAGCTGAGGGTGAAGCAGCCTTCTACGGACCAAAATTGGATATCCAGGTTAAAACTGCCCTTGGTAAAGAAGAAACCCTTTCTACTATCCAGCTTGACTTCTTACTTCCAGAACGCTTCGACCTCAAATACATCGGAGCTGATGGTGAAGAACACCGTCCAGTTATGATCCACCGTGGAGTTATCTCAACTATGGAACGCTTCACAGCTATCTTGATTGAAAACTACAAGGGTGCCTTCCCAACATGGCTTGCACCACACCAAGTAACCCTCATCCCAGTTTCTAACGAAAAACACGTAGACTACGCTTGGGAAGTGGCTAAGAAACTACGTGACCGTGGTGTCCGTGCTGATGTGGATGAACGCAATGAAAAAATGCAGTTCAAGATCCGTGCTTCACAAACCAGCAAGATTCCTTACCAATTGATTGTTGGGGACAAGGAAATGGAAGACGGAACTGTCAACGTTCGTCGTTATGGCCAAAAAGAAACACAAACTGTCTCAGTTGATGACTTTGTTCAAGCTATCCTTGCTGATATCGCCAACAAATCACGCGTTGAGAAATAAGATATAAAACCTGGGATAAAATCCTAGCTACCTAAAAAGCAACAACTATTTCAGCTGTTGCTTTTTATATTTTATTTAACCTGAGCTAGTAGTGATTGGTCAAACCACCACAAATGATATCCTCCCAAGATTTGCTTTCATGAGTTAGATAAGGTCAATATCCTCAATCCTTGTCTGCTTCATTTTCTTTTACAAGATCTTTTTGTGAATCCTTTTCAGAGAGTTTTTGATCGATATACTTGTTAATGGTTTCATAAAATTCCTTGGTCATCTCACTGTCTAATTTTGTCGAATTATGGACTTGATTGACTTTCAATTGAACAGATTGAATACCATAAGAGGCTTGTTTTTGGTGGATCGTTTCTAATTCTTCTTCTGAAATCGGATCTCCAACAACCGTCAAGACCAATTCATTGCTCCTTGACTTGTAGACTTGATTAATGACCGTATGATTAGCGAACTCTTTTCCTACAAACTGTTTGATCCCTTCTTTTCGTGCTTGATCTATCGTCAGAGTGACTGCTGAATAACTAGCTGGAAGAATCAATAATACAATCAAGGATATCAAGCCAATTCTCATTTTAATATTTAGCTCTTTAAATGAACTTAAGGGAGATTTTCTCATCAAAATTCTTGTTCCAACAATGTTGGTTAGCATGATAAAAACACAGTTGATCAAGAAAAGATAGAGAGCTCCAAATAAAAATCGTACATTTCCATTAGCTAAACCATAACCTGCAGTACAGATAGGTGGCATCAGAGCTGTTGCAATAGCTACTCCTGGCACGATATTGTTTGCTTCTTTTTTCCTTGACCCAATTACACCTGCTATCCCACCAGCAATAGCTATGAGAACATCCCAAATGGTTGGAGAGATTCGTGCAATCAATTCGCTACTTGCATAAGATAAGGGAGAAATCCAGAAATACAGAGTCGAAACAAGCAAGCTGACCAATACTTGAGTAAATAAAACCTCTAAAGATTGCTTGATTAAACGCGTATCAAAAATAGCTAAACCGAATCCTAGTCCAACAATCGATGTCATAAGAGGGGAAATCAACATGGCTCCAATAATGACAGCTGTTGAATTCATATTTAAACCTATAGAGGCAATAAAAATCGCACACATCAAAATCACTGTATCTCTTAATCGAACATGAAGGTCATCATATAATTTCTCACGGTATTCACGTGTTGAATAGTTTCCGTTCATTGGTTACTCCTTTTATTTCATATAATCTTGTTTCTGCATGGATGATGGTAGAGAGACTTCTGTCCAATCTTATATATTTTTCTTCTCACCTGTTATTCTGTTGAAAATTATCCTCTAACTATCCATCAGTCCATCCTTAACATTATATCAAAAATTTTACAGTCTTTCTCTGAGGAAATCTATCAATTGAACAGATAGATGAAGCAAGAAATTTTTGTTTCCTTATCCGAAGAAGGAAAAACGGTATCTCCTGAACCTTGATACTATGCGTTTTATTCTTTATAATTTAGCTATTTCAAAATTACAAGTTCTCCATTCTTAATTTCCCAAACTTGGTCAAACTTACTTAATAATTCGTTTTGGCGATGTAAAGTAACAATGACGGCACTTGGTAGTTCCAGAACTCTTTCCAATTCCATTTTAAACTGATTAGTATCCAAGGCAGAGAAAGGTTCGTCTAGGATAAGCAATGGATTTTTACGATTTTTCTCACGATTTAAATACATTCGTTGTTGCTGACCACCTGACAGGGATTGTGGTGGAATTTTTTCAAAATCTTCTTCTCTGAATTTTTCATTGAAACTATTGAATAGCGTTACATTATTTTCATAACTCGAAATAAATGTATGTTCTTGTTGCAGAATCATACCGAATTTTCCCCAAAGATGGTCCAAAACAAGCTCATCTAGCACAATTTGTCCTTCAAAATCTTCATCTGTTCCATTTAAAATGTTGAGCAGACTACTTTTTCCAGACCCATTCTTACCAATAAGCGCAATTTTATCCCCTTTTTGAATCGTAGCGGAAGTAATTATCAATTTTGATTCTCCCAGTTGTTTGGAAATGTTTTTCAAAGTAATCGTATCAAAAGAATGTTGAGGTGCTTGAACTGAAACGGGTCTCCCAACAATGTTTTGAAAACTCTTGATTACAGGCTTTACGGACTCTAACATTTGTAAATCATAAAGGATTTCCTGTATTGGTTCAGAAAAAGCATTAATATATCCGAAACTCGCCACCACCTCAGGAATACCGAGTTGCTGGTGAGATAGAGAGTAGGCTAAATAAATAAACAGAACAAGACTAATGAATTCAAAAGAAACACCTGTCAATAAGATGCCTGTAATTTTTGTCAAACCATACTTAAAATACTTATCCTGCAAATTCTTTAGAGAACTTTTTTGTTGATTCAAAAAATGCGACATAGTTAGTTTATTTACCAAATGATGTCCCATGAGCAAATCCTCCAAAGTTCGATAGTAATCTCCTTGTTTTTTCAAGTAAACCTGTCTACGATTAGCGGTCAACTTCCCAACGATTTTAGGAATTTGAATACTAATTCCAGTAGAAAAGATTAAAATCAGTGATACAATAGGATTAATTGTTCTGCTAATAATGAAAGCGTAAATGATGATACGTAAAATTTGTTTGATAAAACTCATCAATGGAGGAAGGTAATCCTTTTCCAACGAATCTAGGTCATTAGATTGATAGGAAATATACTCTGCTACTGTTTTCTGCTTGAAATCGTGGTGACTGAGTCCCAGAAGTGAACGAAACCACTCATTTTTCAAAATAGTCGAAAAGATAATCCCCTGCTTCCAATCAAGTATCATTTGGATATAGTTACAACTCAAATAGCCTGCCACTGACATAGAGTAACCATATAGAGCTACTTGATAATCCCCTTTGATTAATGCCTGCGTGAAATACGGTAACAAAGCTGTGCAGATATTCGATACTACACCAAAAATAAAATTAAAGAAGAGATACCATCTAATAGTTTTAAGATATGGTAGCATATACGATACTCCTTGCTAATGCGGTTTTTTTACATATCGCAGAACAATCTCTACTATTCCCTGTTTCAGATAGTGCGATACTCGGACATTGAGTGCAATAATTGTAAATCACACAAGTACTGCAGTTTTTACTATCATTCAAAATATAATTTGCTATTTTGTAAAATATAGGTCTATCCCATGTTTCTTTGATAGATGTAAAATGAATATTTTCAATACTTCTATTGAAAGTAAGCTTTTTCAGTTTTTCTAACGATTTAGGCTATTTCGTGACACACCCACAATCCGTGAAAATTCTGGTTATATCAGATTATGTGATTTTCGTAAGAATTTTATATTGTCTCCAATCATGGCAGTCTCCTTTTACTTGATAAAACTATTATAACATTTAGAAATTAAAAACTGGTTCAAAATCAATAGAATGTGTGTATTCGATACATTCAATAATTCTTTGGAAACAGTTCTTTTAATCCTGTATCAGCGATTCATTCTGAAATCGAATAGGAGATATTTCCCAAGACTACAATTCACTTCATCTCAAATTAATTTTTGTAATTCCACCTTAGTTTATAGATTTTATACTCAATAAAAGTATAAAGCATACAAAACTTCACTTTGAACCAGTATTTATACTATATCCGTATTAAAAATTCTATTATTCGTTTTGTAAAAAACAGTCTTCAAATATCCTGAAATATAGCAAAAAGAGATTGGGTAAAAACTCAATTCTTGGAAAAAATGAGTTTTAACTCAACCTCATTGTCTATTCTCACTCAAGTACTAAGTTCACTTGAGCAAACTGAATCCTTACTGTCGTTCCTTTTCCGACCTCAGAATCGATCCGAATCTGATGACCCAGTTCTTCAGAAATTTTCTTAGATAGATAGAGGCCAAGACCAGATGACTGCTGGGTCAAACGACCATTGTATCCTGAAAAGCCACGTTCAAAGACTCGGAGAACATCACTGTTTTTTATCCCGATTCCCGTATCCTTGATACAGAGCTCTTGACCGTCCATATAAATCTCCAGACCACCTTCCTTGGTGTACTTGAGACTGTTGGAGATGATTTGCTCAATGACTACTAGCAGCCACTTTTTATCCGTCACAATTTCTTTATCAAGGTCATGTAGATTGACGCTCAAACCTTTTTGAATAAAGAAAAGAGCATATTTACGAAGTATTTCCTTAACCAAGTCTTCGATGTGAACCTGCTTTAAGACCAAATCATCATGAAAACTTTCTAAACGCAGGTACTGCAAGACTAGATTGGTATAGGAGTCAATTTTGAAAATTTCCTGTTCTAGTTGCTGCTTCAGTTGGCGATCGGCTACTTCTGCAACTAAGAGTTGACTAGCTGCAATGGGAGTCTTAATCTGATGAACCCACAAGGTATAGTAATCCAGCAAATCTGTCAGTTTTCTTTCTGCATCTGACCTCTGCTGATAGAGTTCCATCTCACGCGCTTCTAATTTTTCTGCTAAAGCTCTTTCCAAAGGAGACTTGGCTTCCCTCTCCCCATAGAGAATTTCCTGACGATAGACTTGCATTTCTACTAATATATCCCAAGTGAAAAATAAAATGGTTACAAAGCAACACAAGAGGAAAAAGTAGAGAAAGTAAATTCCTAGACTGGCAAATAAAAACTGAAAGAGTAAGACCAGAAATGCTAAAGCAAGCAGATAGACAAACAGACGACTACGGGAGCGCAGATAATCTAGAAAAAATTGTTTCCAATCAAGCATGCTTCAGTCCGTATCCTATCCCTTTCTTGGTCTCGATAAATCCTACCAAGCCCTGCTCTTCCAACTTTTTACGCAAACGAGCCACATTAACTGAGAGGGTATTGTCATCAATGAAAAAGTCACTGTTCCAAAGTTCCCGCATGAGGTCGTCACGCGCTACGATATTGCCTGCATGCTCAAACAAAACGCGTAAAATCTGGAATTCGTTCTTGGTCAAATTCAAGACTTGCCCTTGATAATGTAAATCCATAGATTTGGTATTGAGGATCACACCGGCATATTCCAGTAAACTTTCGTCACGCCCAAACTCATAGGAACGACGCAACAAGCCCTGAACCTTGGCTAAAAGAACCTGCTGGTCAAAAGGCTTGGTCACAAAGTCATCCGCCCCCATATTAATCGCCATGACGATATCCATAGCCTGGTCTCTCGAAGACAGAAACATAATCGGCACCTTAGAAATCTTACGAATCTCCTGACACCAATGATAGCCGTTAAACAAGGGCAAGCCAATATCCATAAGAACCAAATGAGGTTCCGACTGGACAAAAAGACTCAAAACTTCCATAAAGTCTTCTACCAAGACCACTTCAAATCCCCATTCAGAGAGCATTTTCCCGACCTGTTGACGAATAACCTGATCATCTTCTACTAGTAAAATCTTGTGCATGCGCTCCTCCTTTTCTATTATTATAACAGATTTTTCTATGCTAGAAGGTCTGAAACTGAATTTGACATAGCTTGTTTTTAGCCAACAAAGTGAGGCAATCCTAGTAGCTAATTTAAGGGAAATTTGATAAGATAAATAAAAAGAAAGGAGCTCTTATGGCCAATATTTTTGACTACCTGAAAGATGTCGCATACGATTCCTTTTACGACCTACCTTTAAATGAATTAGACATTCTAGCCTTAACAGAAAGCACCTACCTTCCCTTTGATAATCTAGTATCCACAAGTCCTCAGCGACTTTTAGACTTGGCACCTCAGGTTCCAAGAGAGTCTAGCATGTTGACCAGCAAAAATCGACTCCAGCTATTGGATGAGCTGTCTCAACACAAGCGCTTCAAAAATTGCAAACTCTCCTATTTTATAAACGACATCGACCCTGAACTGCAAAAGCAATTTGCGGCTATGACCTACCGCCTCACTCTCGATACCTATCTGATTGTCTTTCGTGGGACAGATGACAGTATCATTGGCTGGAAGGAAGATTTCCACATGACCTATATGAAGGAAATTCCTGCTCAAAAGCACGCCCTATGCTATTTAGAGAACTTTTTTGTCCACCATCCTAGGAAAAAAGTCATTCTGGCTGGCCATTCCAAGGGAGGAAATCTAGCTATCTATGCGGCTAGCCAAATTGAGCAAAGTTTGCAAGATCAGATCACAGCAGTTTATACATTTGATGCACCTGGTCTCCACAAAGAACTGACACAAACCGAGGGCTATCAAAGGATAATGGATAGAACCAAGGTCTTCATCCCACAAGGGTCCATTATCGGTATGATGATGGAAATCCCTAACCACCAAATCATCGTGCACAGTACTGCCTTGGGTGGTATCGCCCAACATGATACCTTTAGTTGGCAGATTGAGGACAAGCACTTCGTCCAACTAGATAAGACCAACAGTGATAGCCAACAAGTCGACACAACCTTCAAGGAGTGGGTGGCCACAGTCCCTGACGAAGAACTCCAGCTCTACTTCGACCTCTTCTTTGGCACCATTCTAGATGCTGGGATTAGCTCCATCAATGACCTGTCTTCCTTAAAGGCTATCGAACACATTCGTCATCTCTTCGTCCAAGCGCAATCCCTCACTCCAGAAGAAAGGGAAACCATGGGACGCCTTACCCAATTATTGATTGATACCCGTTACCAAGCCTGGAAAAATAGATAAAAAGCTTATGAAAAGGCAAAAACCTTTTCATAAGCTTTTTTATTTTAAAGAAGAATTCACTCCTTCATCTGACTATCTGCATCGGCCACAACTTGCTCTAAGCTAGTCTGACCAAGTTCAGCCTCCATAGCCAGCTGAATTCTCTCCAATTTTTGATCCAAAACATCATGAATATGAGCACCGACTGGACAATTTGGATTTGGATTGTCATGAAAACTGAAGAGTTGACCAGTCTTTCCAAGACACTCAACCGCTTGATAAACATCTAATAGACTAATGTCTTTGAGATCCTTAACAATCTCTGTTCCCCCTGTTCCGCGCGCAACTGAAATTAGCTCTGCCTTCTTCAACTGGGACAAGGTTTTTCTGATAATGACAGGATTGACCCCTACACTAGCAGCCAGAAAATCACTGGTCACCTTGCTTTCCTTCCCCTCGAGGGCAATGATTATCAGCATATGAGTCGCAATGGTAAATCTACTTGGAATTTGCATCCTCTTCTCCTTTTTATGAGGCTAGCCTGCCTCTACTCTTCTTTTTCTTTTATTATACCCTTTTTAGTTGTAATGTCAATCGTTACCACTTTTCAACCAAGCATCTAATTCCCTATCATAACCCTCTTTCTGGGCCAATTCTCTCAGAAATTCCTGATTATGAGTATGGTGGATACCATTGACCAGACTTTCATAGTAAACCTCAAAATAGGGAAGTTTGAGGTCTTTAGCTAGCTGCAATTCAGCTGCCACATCGTAGTCCACCCGTCGGAAATCCATATCTACCAAGCCCTTGTCATCAAACTCCAAAATCATATACTGGGCCCGCAAGTCCTTCCGCAACTGGGCATCTAGAAAGAAAGGTTGCCCAATCGAACCCGGATTGACAATCAATTGCCCACCAGTCCCGTAACGAAGCAACTGCTGGTGAATATGACCATAAACAGCAATATCACAAGACGGATTGGTCACCAAGCGGTCAAAATCCTCTTGCGCCCCAGTATGAATCAACTCTCGACCCCAGTTCTTATCAGGCAAATGATGGCTAATTCCCACCGTCAAATCCCCAAACTGACGATGGATCTGAAGAGGTTGATTGTGAAGCAATTCAATTTCTTCTAGGGAAATTTCCTCTAAAACATACTGGCACTGGCGCAAAAGATAGCGTTGACTGGGACGAGTATTATCCAGTTCCTTGCGGACACCATGCCACAGACTGTCTTCCCAGTTTCCCAAAACTCTAGCCCTAATCGGTAGTTGATCCAACAAGTCCAAAATCCTTCTACGTCCTGTCCCTGGCATGAGAATATCTCCCAAAAGCCAGTATTCATCCACTCCTAACTGCCGTGCATCTGCCAAAACAGCCTCCAAAGCGGTAGTATTTCCATGAATATCTGAAAGAAGAGCTATTTTTGTCATATCTATCTCCTCGTTTTTTCTCTTGCAATAAGTATAACATAAAAAGTCACAGCTAGAGAAATCTAGCTTTTTTTGATATACTAGATAAAGATATTAGACAAGAGGAAGCGAATGACCCCGAATAAAGAAGATTATCTAAAATGTATTTATGAAATCGGCATAGACCTGCATAAAATCACCAACAAAGAAATTGCTGCCCGCATGCAAGTCTCTCCCCCTGCCGTAACTGAAATGATTAAACGGATGAAGAGTGAAAATCTCATCCTTAAGGACAAGGAATGTGGCTATCTACTGACAGATCTCGGACTCAAACTGGTCTCTGAGCTCTATCGCAAACACCGCTTGATTGAAGTTTTTCTAGTTCATCATTTAGACTATACGAGTGATCAGATTCACGAGGAAGCTGAAGTCTTGGAACATACTGTATCGGACCTCTTCGTGGAAAGACTGGATAAACTACTAGGATTCCCAAAAAACTGCCCCCACGGAGGTACCATTCCTGCCAAGGGAGAACTCTTAGTTGAAATCAATAACCTACCACTAGCTGATATCAAGGAAGCTGGCTCCTACCGTCTGACTCGAGTGCACGATAGTTTTGACATTCTCCATTATCTGGACGAGCACTCACTTCACATCGGTGATCCGCTCCAAGTCAAGCAGTTTGATGGCTTCAGCAATACCTTCACTATCCTCACTAAAAATGAAGATTTACAAGTGAATATGGATATTGCCAAACAACTCTATGTCGAGAAAATCAACTAATTTCTCAAGTCCCCTACCAACCCTGAAAGTTTGATTTTCAGGGTTTTATTTCTATCATTTGATTTTACTTTCATTTAGTTGTAGAATGTTTGTAAAAAACAAGAAAGATACCTTAACCTATGAAAAAATCACTAAAAATTTTTGCGACATCTAAATGGTTTGACCTCTTCGGGGTTGCTCTGGTCGTTGGGATTGCGATTGCATCTGGCTATCTTAACTCCCGTCTCGACAAATTCGTAGACTGGGGACCATGGACAGCTCTTGTTCCCTTTGGATTGATTTCCGTAACCAACGTTGGGATTTCCATGTTGTCCACTCGTTTCACGGGAAAATTAAGCAAATGGGGAAATTACTTTGGCATTATCAATACGATTTTGTCTGGCACCATTGACTATATCCTTGGAAATAAGGCGGCCATCATTACCTATCCTGTCACCTTCCTCATTTATACCTTTGCTATTAAGAAATGGGAAGCTTCGCAAGAAGGCAGACCCAACCAAATGAGCCAAAAACAACTAAAATTGGCGGCCATCATCATTTCCATCATCGCCTTCCTCTTTGCCTTTGCGACCAACTATATCGGCTATGGAGGAAAGATGAATCTCCTTGCCTATGTAACAACTATTGCCTTCGCACTGTCCCTCATTGCCAATGCTTTGAACGCATTGAAACTGACAACTCAATGGGGCTTTTGGTTGATTTACAATTTCGTTCAGCTGACAAAGGCTGGCATTCAAGGAAACTTTGCCAATATCGGAAAATACATCTTTTATATCCTCAATGCAATCGGAGCTTTATTTGTCTGGAATGATGAAGAAGTAAAACAATAAGAGGAAACTCAAATAAAGAAATCTAATAGAATCTCCTTACTAAAATTTTTTATCATTTTACTTGTAACTTCCATTCTTTTGGAGTAGAATGAAGTTAGATAAAAGAGGGAGGTCATCTTATGAAAAATCTCTTTAGAATCCATTTTACAGCCATCGTAGTCAGCGATTTGCTACTGTTAGTAACTTTCAGACCCCGATACGAACTTTCTTTGGAGAGAGGCCTGATTTTTTGCTTCATTTTCATCCTTGCTCAAGGACTACTGCTATTTCGCTTGGTCAATCGACTCAAAAAACATTTCTCTGAGATTGATCCTCAGATGAACAAAAAAATTCGCCTTTACTACTTAGAGATTCTCTCCACTGACCTACTATTATTTGTCTTTTTAGCTATCACTGGCCCTCAACATTTTTACTCTCTTACTCCAGTCTTTACTTCCTGTCATTCTACTTTTTATTATATAACGGCTAGCCACCTGAGAGAAAACTATCCAGACTTTTACGATAAACACATCTCTTTGTGGGAGTGTCTCTAGTGAAAAGGAGGTTTTATCATGAAAAAAATTATCTACATCAAAACCATTCAACTCCTTGTCATCGATGGAATCATGCTGGCATTTTTGGCATTTAAAGGGGGGCTTACTTGGGACTGGATTTTGATTTATAGCGGTTGGCTCATCTTCTTTCACCCTGTGCTATTGACCTATCTTTCCAACCAACTTTGTGACCACTTTAGTCAACTCTATTCCCAGATTAGACTGAAATTCTGGCGTTTTGCCTTACAAATTCTCCTCTGGGATAGCCTGATAATTCTCTCCTTGCTGTTTTTAAGGAGTGTCCCACTTTTCCTTCAGGGAAGTCTCCTCATCCTAGGACATCTCATCCCCTCCTATCGCACCTGCCAAATCCTGAAAAGAGACTTCCCCCAAGCCTATCAAGCACCAATTTCATTTTGGAGTATTTTGTGATAGATAAGAAAAACCAAGCCGGCTGGCTTGGTCTTTCTTATCTATTTTTCGTATCAAGGATAATGGTAACAGGTCCGTCATTGACCAGCTCAACCTGCATATCTGCTCCAAAGATGCCTGTCTGAACGGGCACTTCTTGCGCTAATTTTCGATTAAAGGCATCATAGAAATCTGATGCCATATCAGGCTTGGCTGCGCCTGTGAAGGCTGGACGATTGCCTTTCTTGGTATCCGCAAAGAGGGTAAACTGTGAAATAGAGAGGATTGCTCCTTCGATATCTTTGACAGACAGATTCATCTTGCCTTCTGTGTCTGAAAAAATCCGCATGTTGACAAGCTTTCTCACAGCATAGTCCAAATCTTCCTCTTGGTCCTCTGGTCCAACACCCACCAGTAATAAGAGCCCCTGATTGATTTTCCCCTGAATCTGACCTTGAATACTCACTTGGGCTTTTTTAACCCGTTGGATAATGATTCTCATAATAGCCTTTATAGCCTTTCTAGTAAGAGCTAGGACAATTAGCCGTTGGTCCGTTTGACAGAATAAACCTCAGGCACACTCTTAATCTTATCTACGACCGTAGTCAATGTAGAGAGGTTGGCAATACCGAAGGACACATGGATATTGGCAAATTTCATATCCTTGGTTGGTTGGGCGTTGACTGTCGAGATATTCTTGGTTGTGTTTGAAAGAACTTGCAGTACATCGTTCAACAATCCTGTACGGTTGAGGCCGTAGATATCGATATGGGCCATATACTCCTTATTTGAGCTAGAGTACTGGTCTTCCCATTCCACATCAAGGAGACGTTGCTCATAGTTTTCTTGGGCGCGCAGGTTCATACAGTCTACACGGTGAATGGCTACACCACGCCCCTTTGTGATATAACCAACAATATCGTCACCTGGCACTGGATTACAACACTTGGCAATCCGCACGAGGAGACCTGATGCACCTTCAATGACCACACCACCCTCATGCTTGACCTTGAGGGTTTCTTTATTTTCAACCTTAATCTCGCCACCTTTGACAAGCTCTTCTGCCTCCGCCTTGGCCTTGGCACGCTCTTCTTCACGGCGTTCCTTTTCAGTCAGACGGTTAAAGACGGTAATCGCACCGATTTCTCCAAAACCGATGGCCGCAAAGAGGGATTCTTCTGTCTTGTAGCTGGTCTTTTGAAGAACTTGGTCCATGTGGCGCTTGTCCATGAATTTATTGGCCACATAGCCATTTTCTTGGAACTGAGCCATCAACATTTCACGGCCCTTATTGACAGACAATTCCTTGTCTTGATTTTTAAAGAACTGACGAATCTTGTTACGAGCCTTGCTGGTCTTGACCATATTGAGCCAGTCACGACTAGGCCCAAAGGAGTTCGGGTTGGTAACAATCTCAACCTGATCCCCTGTCTTGAGCTTGGTTGTCAGTGGGACCATACGACCATTGACCTTGGCACCCGTCGCTTTTTCACCGACTTTGGTATGGATTTCGTAGGCAAAGTCAATCGGTCCTGAATCTTTTGGAAGAGAACGGACAGCACCATCTGGAGTAAAGACGTAAATCTCCTCAGCCAGATAGTTTTCCTTAACTGAATCCACAAATTCCTTGGCATCATCAGCTTGATCTTGGAGTTCCATCATCTCCTTAATCCAGTTCATCCCAATAGCTGATTCCTTGCTGTTGACCTGCCCCTTAATGCCTTTCTTATAAGCCCAGTGAGCCGCAACCCCGTACTCAGCCACCTCATGCATTTCTTTAGTACGAATCTGGAATTCAATCGGCCCTTTTGGCCCATAAACAGTCGTATGGATAGACTGATAACCATTGGCCTTGCGGTTAGCGATGTAGTCTTTAAAGCGACCAGGCATCGGCTTCCAAAGCTCATGCACGTAACCAAGCATGGCATAAACATCACTTTGGGTATCTAAAATACAGCGAATGGCAATCAGGTCATAGATTTCCTCAAAACGTTTTCTCTTATCCTGCATTTTACGGAAAATCGAGTAAATATGCTTGGGACGACCGTAAATCTTCCCTTTCAAGTGACGATCTGTCGTATATTCCTCTAATTTTGTGACTACCTCATCCACCAAGGCTTCACGCTCTCTGCGCTTTTCCTTCATCATATGGGTAATCTTGTAAAATTCCGTAGGATTGAGATAACGGAAAGATAGGTCTTCTAATTCCCATTTGACACTGGAAATCCCCAAACGGTGGGCAAGCGGGGCATAGATTTCCATAGTTTCTTTGGAAATGCGCTCCTGCTTATCTTTTCGAAGGTGTTTTAGGGTCCGCATATTGTGCAGGCGGTCAGACAGTTTGACCAAGATAACACGGATATCCTCAGACATGGCCATGAGCATCTTGCGATGGTTTTCTGCCAACTGCTCTTCGTGAGACTTGTATTTAACTTTACCAAGCTTGGTAACCCCATCTACGATTACTCGCACATCAGGACCAAACTCTCTTTCCAAATCGTCCAAGGTCGCATCTGTATCTTCTACCACATCATGCAAGAAACCACAAGCTACCGTTACAGCGTCCAGCTTGAGTTTGGCTAAAATACCTGCTACTTGGATAGGGTGAATGATATAAGGCTCACCTGATTTACGGTATTGACCACTATGACATTCCACCGCATAGACCAAGGCCTTATAGACAAAATGGACATCCTCTTCCGTTAAATATTCTTTGGTTAAAGCGACAACTTCTTCGCCTGTTAAATTCACTTCTTTCGGCATCTCTACTCTCCAATTCTTCCTACCATTTTATCACTTTTTTAAGAATATGAAAACTAGATTGGAACAGAATAGGAAAAAAATAATTCAGAATTGATTGATAATTCAGAATTATTAGTATATAATATATTACGAAGTTAGATTTTAAACTTAGGTGATAGAAGGAGAGATAGACCAACGGAAACCATATTGTAACCCAAAGACTTTCTGACTTCCCTCAATTTCCTTGAAGATACGAAAGCTAAACAGTGGAACTCGTGTCACATACACTGGTCCCTTGACTGGATTTTGGAATTAATACTCAATGAAAATCAAAGAGCAAACTAGGAAACTAGCCGCAGGTTGCTCAAAGCACCGCTTTGAGGTTGTAGATAAAGCTGACGCGGTTTGAAGAGATTTTCGAAGAGTATAAAAATCCTCAAGATACTTTCTTCTATCCTTTAGTTTATAAGGAGAACACCTATGAAAAAAACTGCTATTTCTATCTTTGCTCTCCTAGTTTTAGGAGTTAGCTGTTTGTTCATATTCAACCAGCAAAGCTATAAAAAAACAGTCGTTCAATACTATGCTAACGACCAGAACCTGCCCAATAGGATAAGTTATAGTGAATATAGCGACAAACGAGAAGCCAACTACGGTGGCACTCTAAACATCACATCTATCAAACAAGCTAATGACGGAGTTTATGCAACCTATGAAGGGCAATTGACACCTCTCCAATATTGATAACTTAAAAACCAGCCTGTCTTCATCTAGTCATGCTGGTTTTTAAGTTCATTCTAAATCCTTACCTATTCTTCCCAACTGTGCTATACTTAATTTAGTACATTCTTTGAGATTGGAGTCAATATGAAAATCCATAAAACCGTCAATCCTGTTGCCTATGAAAATACCTATTACCTAGAAGGTGAAAAACACCTCATCGTTGTCGATCCCGGGAGCCATTGGGACGCCATTCGTCAGACCATCGAGACGATCAACAAACCGATCTGTGCCATTCTATTGACCCACGCCCATTATGACCATATCATGAGTCTGGACCTGGTGCGAGAGACTTTTGGCAATCCTCCTGTCTATATCGCAGAGAGTGAAGCCAGCTGGCTCTACACTCCTGTCGATAATCTCTCTGGCCTCCCTCGTCATGATGATATGGTAGATGTGGTCGCAAAACCAGCTGAACACACCTTTGTCTTTCATGAAGAATACCAGATTGAAGAATTTCGTTTTACCGTTCTACCGACCCCAGGGCATTCTATCGGTGGCGTTTCTATCGTCTTTCCACAAGCTCACCTAGTCTTGACAGGTGATGCTCTGTTCCGAGAAACCATCGGACGGACCGACCTTCCAACTGGTAGTATGGAGCAACTCCTTCACAGTATCCAGACCCAACTCTTCACCCTACCAAACTACGATGTCTATCCAGGGCATGGTCCTGCTACTACTATTGCTCACGAAAAAACCTTCAATCCTTTTTTCTAGTAAAATGATATCAATGACTATCGCATTTTAAGTAAACTATTCAGCAAGTCTTTCCATTACAAAAGGCATCCTGTCAAGGTTTTCACACCTGATTGGATGCCTTTTTCTGATGACTAGATTTTTTGCATTACCAAATAATCACGCGCTCTTCTGGTGAACGCCACATACCGTCTCCCTCTTGAACATCATAGGTTGTAAAGAAATCATCGAAGTTTGGTACTTGCACATTGACACGGAGTTTGGCTGGCGCGTGCACATCGACGCTAGCCAAAAGTTTCATAAATTCTGGACGACCTTTCATGCGCCAGATGCGACCAAAGTTGTAGAAGAATTCTTCTGCGGAGAAGTCTGGTTCTCTCTTGGCTGCTTCAAGCGCTGCAGCGATTCCTCCCAAGTCAGCCACGTTTTCTGACACAGTCAATTTACCGTTAATGGTTGCTCCATAAGAATCCTGTCCATCAAATTGATCGATAACTTTTTGTGTTTTCTCTTTGAAGGCGGCATAGTCGCTCTCTGTCCACCAATCCTTTAGGCTACCATTTTCATCAAAGGAAGCTCCGTTAGTATCAAAGGCGTGAGAAATTTCATGGGCAATAACTGCCCCAATACCACCGTAGTTAGCAGAAGATGACTGATGCAAGTCATAGAAGGGTGCTTGTAAAATGGCCGCTGGGAAGACAATTAGGTTCTTCTGTGGATTGTAGTAGGCGTTGACCATATGAGCAGGCATGCCCCATTCCTTGTAATCTACAGGCTGGTTCCACTTGCTCCAACTGTGCTTGATTTCCACACGCGCAAAGGCTAGAGCATTGTCAAAAAGACTAGCATTTTCATCCACTACCTTGTCCTTATAGCGTTCTGGCAATTCTTCTGGGTAACCAATATAAGGCTTGATAACATTGAGTTTGACGATGGCCTTGTCACGAGTTTCAGGAGTCAGCCAGTCATTTTTAGCCAAGCGCTCCTTATAGACATCAATCATGGTTGCTACTTTTTTCTCCACGTCCGCCTTGGCTTCTGGGGAGAATTTTTCATGGGCATACCAGAGCCCCAAGGCTTGTTTGAATGGACCTTGTGCTAGCTGGTAGGCTGCCTTAACCTTGTCTTTGGCCTCTGGAACTCCTGAAAGCGCACGGCTATAGGCACCTGACAAGACACGGATTTCTTCTGTTAAATAGCTGGTTGAGAGATTGACAACACTCAAAATCAAGGTTGCCTTGAGGAGAGGCCAAGCTTCTTCACTATAGAATTGATCTGCGGCTTGCCAGAAACGTTCTTCGTCTACGATAACCTTGTCTGGTACTTGTCCAAGAACGACTTGGAAGAAGTCATCCAGAGGTAGGGCAGGCGCAAATTTCTTGAAATCTTCATATGAATATGGATGGTAAAGTTTAGCATATTCTGAACTTTCTTCATTAGAAAGCACCACTGCTGCAACTCGGCGGTCCAATTCTAATCTTTTCTCTAGCAAGTCTTCAATTTCTTCATCAGAGAAATCATAAGCCTTGAGAAGATTTGCGCTGCTTTCTTTCCAAAGAGTCAAGAGCTCTTCGCGCTGAGGATGGTCTTCTGCATAGTAGGTCGTATCTGGCAGGATTGTGCTTGGAGCACTGGCCCATAAAACGTTGATTCTAGCATCCATAAAGTCTGGCGATACACCAAAAGGAAGGAAGTTCGGTTTTCCTGCAAGTTCAAACTCTGCTAGTTTGGCAGTGAAATCTGCAAAAGTCTCCAATTCTTGGAATTCTTTAAGGAGTGGTAAGACAGGTGTGATACCGTCAGCTTCTCTCTTATCAAAATCACGAACTAGGCGGTGGTATTTGACAAAGTTTGCCAAGATAGCATCCTCAGGCACCTCTTCACCTGCCAACCACTTGTCTGTTGTCGCCAACATCAAGTCTTCAATTTCCTGGTCTAAATCAACAAAACCTCCCGTTTGAGACTTATCTGCTGGAATTTCAGCTGTCTGTTGCCATTCTCCATTGATTGCATCATAAAAATCATCTTGATAACGTGTCATCTTGTTCTCGCTTTCATTTGTACTTGTTTTTAGCTTAACAAAAATTAACTGGGAATGCAATTAAAAATGAACTTTCCTTTTCTATCATTTTTCAGTTATTATTTTAATTTTTTTAAAAATTAACTTGACTTAATTTTTTTTTTAATGTATATTAAGAGGCAGGAGGAATACAAGTTTATGATACGTATCGAAAACCTCAGTGTCTCCTACAAAGAAACGTTGGCACTTAAGGATATTTCACTAGTGCTCCAAGGACCAACAATTACCGGAATCATTGGTCCAAACGGTGCTGGAAAATCAACATTATTAAAAGGGATGCTGGGAATTATCCCACATCAAGGTCAGGCATTTCTCGATGACAAGGAAGTTAAAAAATCCTTACACCGAATTGCCTATGTCGAACAAAAAATCAATATCGACTACAACTTTCCCATCAAGGTCAAGGAATGCGTCTCGCTAGGACTCTTTCCTTCTATCCCTCTCTTTCGAAGTTTAAAGGCTAAACATTGGAAGAAAGTAAAAGAAGCCCTTGAAATCGTCGGCCTAGCTGACTACGCTGAACGGCAAATCAGTCAACTGTCTGGAGGTCAGTTCCAGCGGGTCTTGATTGCCAGATGTTTGGTTCAGGAAGCCGACTATATCCTCTTGGATGAACCCTTTGTTGGGATTGATTCTGTCAGTGAGGAAATCATCATGAATACGCTGAGAGATCTGAAAAAAGCTGGGAAGACGGTTCTCATCGTCCACCACGACCTCAGCAAGGTTCCCCACTACTTCGATCAAGTCTTGCTTGTCAATCGAGAAGTGATTGCCTTTGGTCCGACCAAAGAAACCTTTACCGAAGCCAATCTCAAAGAAGCTTACGGTAATCGACTATTTTTCAATGGAGGTGACCTATGATTGCAGAATTTATCGATGGATTACAAAAATTCCATTTCTTACAAAATGCCTTGATAACAGCCATTGTCATCGGGGTCGTAGCTGGAGCTGTGGGATGTTTCATCATCCTACGCGGGATGTCACTCATGGGAGATGCCATTTCACATGCTGTCTTGCCAGGTGTAGCCCTCTCCTTTATCTTGGGCCTTGACTTCTTCATCGGAGCCATTGTCTTTGGACTACTAGCTGCTATCATCATTACCTACATCAAGGGGAACTCGATTATCAAAAGCGATACCGCCATCGGCATTACCTTTTCTTCTTTCTTAGCCCTCGGTATCATCTTGATTAGTGTCGCTAAAAGTTCAACTGACCTTTTCCATATCCTTTTCGGAAATATCCTGGCCGTCCAAGATACGGATATGTTTATTACTATGGGTGTAGGAGCAGCCATTCTCTTGTTAATCTGGATTTTCTTCAAGCAACTCTTGATTACATCTTTTGATGAACTCTTGGCTAAAGCCATGGGAATGCCTGTCAATTTCTATCACTACCTTCTCATGGTACTCCTAACTCTCGTGTCTGTGACAGCCATGCAAAGTGTCGGAACTATCCTGATTGTAGCCATGCTGATTACCCCAGCTGCAACTGCTTATCTGTATGCTAATAGCCTGAAAAGCATGATTTTCCTTTCCTCAACCTTTGGAGCGACAGCTTCAGTTTTGGGGCTCTTTATCGGCTATAGCTTTAACGTTGCGGCAGGTTCTAGTATCGTGCTTACAGCCGCTAGTTTCTTTCTCATTAGCTTCTTTATCGCTCCAAAACAACGATATTTGAAACTGAAAAATAAACATTTGTTAAAATAAGGGGCAAAACCCCAATAAATTGGAGGATCTAATGAAAAAATTAGGTACATTACTCGTTCTCTTTCTTTCCGTCATTGCTCTTGTAGCATGTGCGAGCGGAAAAAAAGATGCAGCTTCTGGTCAAAAACTAAAAGTTGTTGCTACAAACTCAATCATTGCTGATATTACTAAAAATATTGCTGGTGACAAGATTGATCTTCACAGTATCGTTCCTGTTGGTCAAGACCCACACGAATACGAACCACTACCTGAAGACGTTAAGAAAACTTCTCAAGCTGATTTGATTTTCTACAACGGTATCAACCTTGAAACAGGTGGCAATGCTTGGTTTACAAAATTGGTAGAAAATGCCAAGAAAACTGAAAACAAAGACTACTTTGCAGTCAGCGAAGGTGTTGATGTTATCTACCTTGAAGGCCAAAACGAAAAAGGCAAAGAAGACCCACACGCTTGGCTCAACCTTGAAAACGGTATGATCTTTGCTAAAAATATCGCAAAACAATTGAGCGCGAAAGACCCTAGCAATAAGGAATTCTACGAAAAAAATCTCAAAGAATATACTGAAAAACTAGACAAGCTTGATAAGGAAGCTAAAGAGAAATTTAACAACATCCCTGCTGAGAAAAAACTCATCGTAACCAGCGAAGGATGCTTCAAATACTTCTCTAAAGCTTACGGTGTCCCAAGTGCCTACATCTGGGAAATCAACACTGAAGAAGAAGGAACACCTGATCAAATCAAGACCTTGGTTGAAAAACTTCGCCAAACAAAAACTCCTTCACTCTTTGTAGAATCAAGCGTGGATGACCGTCCAATGAAAACTGTATCTCAAGACACAAACATCCCAATCTACGCTCAAATCTTTACTGACTCTATCGCAGAACAAGGTAAAGAAGGCGACAGCTACTACAACATGATGAAATACAACCTTGACAAGATTGCTGAAGGATTGGCAAAATAATACTCTTCAAAAATCAAATTCAAACCACGTCAGCGTCGCCTTGCCGTACTCAAGTACAGCCTGTGGCTAGCTTCCTAGTTTGCTCTTTGATTTTCATTGAGTATAAGCCTCTGAAAAACGTCATTCTCACACGTGAGCTGACGTTTTTTTCTGCCCATATTTCCGGTCAAATCATTGGAAAATTCTGATTGTTTTAGCTAAAATGGAAGAAAAAAGATTGGAGTATCTTATGGTAACTTTCCTCGGAAATCCTGTGAGCTTTACAGGTAAACAACTACAAGTCGGCGACAAAGCACTTGATTTTTCACTCACTACAACAGACCTTTCTAAAAAATCTCTATCTGATTTTGATGGGAAGAAAAAAGTTTTGAGTGTCGTTCCTTCTATCGATACAGGCATCTGCTCAACTCAAACGCGTCGTTTTAATGAAGAACTGGCTGGACTGGACAACACGGTCGTCTTGACTGTTTCCATGGACCTACCCTTTGCCCAAAAACGTTGGTGTGGTGCTGAAGGCATTGAAAATGCCATCATGCTCTCAGACTATTTCGACCATTCCTTTGGACGTGATTATGCCCTCTTAATCAATGAATGGCACCTATTAGCACGCGCAGTCTTTGTCCTTGACACCGACAACACTATTCGCTACGTTGAATACGTGGACAATATCAACTCAGAACCCAACTTCGAAGCCGCAATTGCAGCTGCTAAAGCCCTATAGAAAAAATCCTCTGTCACAAAGAGTTTCCTGCTCTTTGAAACGGAGGATTTTTGAATACTAGTAAATAAAAGTTCAATCAGAAAAACAGTCGCCTTACTCTACAGATTTCAAGGCTTCTAACATATCAACTTTTCTCAGATGATGATTGACAAAGAAACCAAGTACGGTCAAAATGATGCTTACTGCTGCCACTGGAATTACATAGACCTCCCAACCTACCTGCGGATAAAAGAGAATAGTCGCAGGCGAAATCATTTGAATCAGAAATTGGTGTAAATAGAAACCGGATACCAGACCAAGGACGATTCCCACAAGAGACAGCACAATCGTCTCACGATAAATGTAGAGGGTAACTTCATTATTATGAAAACCGAGAACCTTGATAGTGGAGAGTTCACGGATTCTCTCAGCTACGTTAATGTTGGTTAGATTGTAAAGGATAACAATAGCCAATAGAACCGATACGATGACCAAGATGGTCATAGTCTGATTGAGTGAGCTAGCGACGGAGTCAAAGAGTCGAATGGCTGAAGCATTCTGGACGACGCTAGACACCGCAGCTTGATTCATAAGCAAGCCTGCCTGCCTTTCGATACTAGGCGCACTAGTATCCTTTAGCGTAACCAAATAAGTGTTGGATTGGGGTAGCTGTCCGTAAAGTTGCTCATAACTGGCTTGACTCATATAAATAAAGTGACCAACGTAGTTCTCAGCAATGGCAGCGACCTTTAGTTCCTTACCTTCAATTTCTAGTGTCTGTCCAGCCTTGACACCTGCCAGCTGGGCTAGTTTAGCTGTAATAACGACGCCATCGTTTAATGTCAGCTCCTGCTGATGATTTTGCAGATGGATAAAGGGTGTCAAATCCTCCTTCTCTGTCATCATAAGGGTAATGGTCTGAAGGCCAGCCTTGCCTTTGAAATCCTTGTCTAGAGTCTTAGAATAAATTTTCTGGTAGGCTTGGATATCCTGCCCTTTCAACACTTCTTCTAGCTCTTCTTTTTCCTGATTGGTAGCACTAGGATTTTCAGAGACAATCATTTGATACTGTTGGATTTGTTGAAACTGTCTAGACGGAACTCCTGCTACAGAGGATTGGATTCCCAAGCCTGCAAAGAGCAGAGCGACTGAACCTGCCACACCAAAGATTGTCATCAACATTCGCTGTTTATAACGGAAGATATTGCGGGCTGTTACCTTATGGGCAAAACTGAGACGACGCCAGATAAAACCGATGCGCTCTAGTAAGATTTTAGCTCCTTTGACAGGTGGTTTAGGCAGTAAAAGTTGGGCTGCTTCGTCGTGAAGTTCCTTCCTAGCCACCAGATAGGCTGGTAACACACTCGCCAACCAACTCAGACCAAGTGCCAGTAAACTATAGCTCCAATAGAACTGAATCTGGGTTTCTCCCACCACCATGCCTTTTGTAATGACACTTGAAATCACACTGGCTAGCAAATAATGACCAAGTATACTGCCTAGAGCTGTTCCGACAGTCCCAGCTACTAGACCGTAAAGGAGAAACTTGGCGATAATATCCTTACTACGATAGCCCAAGGCCTTAAAAATCCCTGCATGAGTTCGCTCTTCATCCACAAAACGAGTCATGGTGGTAAAGGTTACCATAGCTGCTACGGCATAAAGTACCACAGGAAAGATATTGCCCACTGCCCGAATACTGGCTGAAGCATTGCTGTACATGAGATAGCCTTGACCGCCAGGCATGGTCTGACGATTATATACTTGATACTTGGGCTCAGCCAAATCATCCAAGACTTGCTGATGTTTGTCTAATTTTTCCTTTTCTTGGACTAGATTTTGTTCAGCCTGCTTTAGTTTATCTTCTTCCTTGCTTAATTCCTGCTTCGCTTGGGTAAGTTGAGCACGGACCTGCTCTCTCTGAGCTTGAGGCAGCAAGGCTAATTGACTTTCCTGAGCCTGTAAACGAGCTTGAGCAGTTGCTAAACGACGCTTGCCTTCCTGCAAATTACCCTGTGCTTGGTCAAGTGTCTCTTGCCCCTTATCGATAGATTCTTGTCCTTCTTTTTTCAAGACTTGCAGACGTGCCTTGCCATTATCTGATAAAGCTTGTTCAAGGTCTTCCTGATGTTGCTTGGATTTTTCTTCATAAGCTGATGAAAAGGCATTTAAACCTGCTAAATCTTGATATTTCAAACGACCTATATTGTAGACTTTCTGATCAAACTGGCTAGGCAAAATCACCCCGTAGGCTGTCAGAGTCCCACTTCCACTTCCTGAGTATCCCATATCTCGCTGGGAGAGGATTTCAGCTGAATCCACAAAACCAGTAATGGTAAAAGTATGGTCTTTTAAAGAGGAATGACTGCCTTCTTTTTCTTTAAAACTAATCTCCTGTCCTAATAGATATTGCCCTTGCAGATGACTGGCCAAAGCAATTTCCTGGTCTGACTGCGGAAGTCGTCCCTCTCTTAGCTGAAAGGTTGAAATTCGCTCTGGTTTGGAGTACAGCCGAATAGCATCCTGGCCATTATCCATAGCCACATCTGTCAAATAGCCAAACTCGACCTCTGCGCCCTCTATATGTTCTAGTTCTTTTTGATCTGCTTGATCCAAACCATAGTTAGACATGACTGCCAAATCCAAGGTTTTAGCAGTTCTTAAATAGTCATTAGCTGTCTCCTCCATATTGGGGCTGGTTACTTTGAGACCTACTAGGGCTAGAGAGCCCAACATCATCAATGTCAAAATAGATAAAAAACGCCCCTTGGAGCCTGTAAAGGACTGAATCAAGTCCTTCCAATAAGTTTTTCGCTTAATCATGCTAGTACTCCAAACTGTCAATATCCTGAGGATGCTGGTTGATCACCACATCCTTGACACTGGCATCGTGCATATGAATCACGCGATCAGCAATGGGCGCCAAAGCTCCATTGTGAGTCACGATAATCACCGTCGCTCCCTTTTGACGAGACATATCTTGGAGAATTTTCAAAACCTGCTTACCCGTCTGATAATCCAAGGCTCCGGTCGGTTCATCACAAAGGAGGATTTTAGGATTTTTGGCTACTGCGCGTGCAATGGAGACTCGCTGTTGCTCCCCTCCAGAAAGCTGGGCTGGGAAATTATTGAGACGATGAGCCAGACCTACATCTGTCAAGACCTGTTCAGGATTCAAGGCATCTGTCACGATTTCTGAAGCCAACTCCACATTTTCCTTAGCAGTCAAATTGGACACTAGATTATAAAACTGAAAAACAAAACCAACATCATTTCTACGGTAATTGGTTCGCTGGTGGGAACTATAGTCTGCAATATTGGCACCATCGATCCAGATTTCTCCTTCATCATTGGTGTCCATTCCCCCAAGAAGGTTAAGAACCGTTGACTTGCCAGCACCTGACGCACCAAGGATAATCACTAGCTCCCCTTTTTCAATTTCAAAATTCATATCACGATTGGCCACAATCTCCGTGTCACCAACCTGATAACGTTTGTAACAGTGTTTCATCTCAATATAAGCCATCAGACTCACCCTCTCTCAAACAAATTACTTCCTATTACCATTATAACGCTTTTTCAACTAGTTGGAAACTGCTCATACTCAATGAAAATCAAAGAGCAAACTAGGAAGCTAGCCGCAGGCTGTACTTGAGTACGGCAAGGCGAAGCTGACGTGGTTTGAATTTGATTTTCGAAGAGTATTACATTCTCAAATCCTTCAAAAAAGTCAGTCTCAAACCACTGCCTTCTATCATCTTCTTAAAAATAAAATTGAACAAAATCTCCTTCTGCTGTCGCTACTGAAATACAATCTTTCCCCATGCATTTCACTTCTGCTTTTTCTTGATTGACTTCAATCACACTATTTTCAATACCTGGATAGGAGACTCGCAAATCTCCTCCACTTCTTGATAAAATGGTCATCTGTAAGAGTTTTTTATCCTCCCAGCACATACTAACTTCAAAATGTCCACGTGCCATTAAACCTGAAACAGAACCTGATGACCATGCATCAGGTAGGGCAGCTAGAGGGACTAGATAGGCTGCATGAGACTGGAGTAACATTTCCGCCATACCACTAGTAGCACCAAAATTACCATCTATCTGAAAAGGAGGATGGCTACACCAAAGATTGGGCAAGGTGGATGTCTCTAACTGCTCTGCTAATAATTTATGGGCTCGATTGCCATCTCCCAAACGGGCCCAGAGATTGATCTTATTAGCCTTGGACCAACCTGTGCCCCCATCTCCACGATCATTGAGGCTATCACGCGCCGCATCAAGATAGTCTTGTCCCTTATGACTAAAGAGAGTTCCAGGATAGAGTCCCACCAGATGGGAAGCGTGCCGATGTTGGGCCTCCACTTTCTCATTTTGAAAATGCTGTTCTTCCTCCTCATACCACTCCCTGATTCGACCAGATTGAGTAATTTGCAGAGGATTTAGTAAATCATACTTTTCTTTGACTTCAGTCAACAAGTCCTCATCCAATTTCAATTCTTGAGCAGCTTGAATAAAATCATGGAATAATTGCCAAATCAGAGATTGGTCATAGGTATTGCCAATCGAAATCGGCCCATGTTCTGGAGAATAAGACGGAGAAGATACCCAACGCTGGGCCTGCTGATCCTCATGTAAAAAAGCATTCCAAAAACGAGCCGTTTCCCTCAGCATGGGATAAATTTTCTCCCTGAGATAGTCTTGGTCCCTGTAAAATGAGTAGAGCTCATAAACCGTTTGCATCATCCACGCATTGGCAGCTGGTGACCATCCCCAATAGTAATCCCAACCAGGTGCCGTCCAGCCAAAAGGAGTCGCTTGGGTATGGACTAACCAACCATTCTCTTCCCCTTTCTGAGAAACGATTCCTGCATACCTTGCAGCTGCTAGGCGACCATAGACACGCAAATCATCGACATAGTTGATGACCGGAAAGGCCGTTTCTAAGAGATTAGTCACATAGGCTGGCCAATAATTCATCTGCAGGTTGATATTCAGATGATAGTCTGAATTCCAAGGAGGATTGTCGACCGCATTCCAGACACCTTGCAGGTTAGCTGGTAGAGCATCTGGACAATCTCTGGAAGAACTAATCAATAAATACCGCCCATACTGGAAGAACAGTTCCTCCAAAGCCTGCCCCTCTTGTGGCTTATAATTTTTTAACAAATCATCTGTAGTGGATGCGTCAACTTCAGCCCCCAAATCCAATTGAACACGCTGAAATAAAGCTTGGTAGTCCCGAATATGCCTTGATTTCAATTGGTCATAGCCCTTTTCTTTAGCTGTCTCCACCAAATCCTTTACTTGTCGCTCCAAATCTAGTTTCTTGCGATAATTGCTAGCAGGATTTTGAGCAAAATCTGTCTTAGCTGTCAATAAGAGATTGGCATAACTGGCTCCTGATATCTGAACCTTATTCGACCAGACTCTAATATCACCATCCGTTTGCCAAGCAAGACAGCCAGCAAACCGCAGGTCATTATCCTTAACCCGTCCCTTCATCAAGATATGAGAATCAGTGATATCCAGCTGGCCTTCCTTGTAATCAGACTTTTTCTGCTCATACTTTCCATCAGAAGCCAAATCACGGGTCAAGGACAGTTCCATAGTAAAATCTAGAGTTTCCAACCCTTCCTTAGTAAAACGTTGAACCAAGAGATCATCTGGAAAACTGGCAAAGGTTTCTCGTTCAAATCTCGTTCCCTTATAGGCATAAGAAGTTGTCGCAAGTGCCTTACTGATATTCAGCTGTCTCTGGTAATCCGTCACCTGAGACAAAGACTTACCTTGCCGGCTGAACTCAATGAAAATATCTCCAAAGGACAGATAGGTCCCATATTGACTCGTTTGGGGCCCAACTAGGTGCTGCTCAGCCAGTTCCTTAGCAGTATTGTAATCTCTCTTTTCCAAAGCCTGCCGAATCTCAGCTAAAAAACCATACTGATCCTGAAGATTTCCACCCTGATAATCTGAACTATCAGGAAGTGGACCACCAGACCAAAGACTTTTTTCATTGAATTGAATCCGCTCAGCACCTATAAACCCAAATACTTTAGCACCTAAAGAACCATTACCTATCGGTAAGGCCTCTTCTTCCCACCCCTTGTAAGTGGTTGAAGCTGGTTGCTTGTAGGTCAGCACATAATCTTGTTTTTTATTCCTTATCATACTACCATACTAACATAAAAAGCCTAGAAATCAATTCTAGACTTACAATTTTTTATTTTCCAAGGTAGTATTCAGAAACTACGTTCAATTTTTCATCGAATTCGAATACCAATGGTGGGAAGTTAGGGATTTCCACGTCCATGATTTCGTCATCTGACAAACCTTTGATGTGTTTTACAAGAGCGCGGATTGAGTTACCATGAGCTCCTACGAATACGTTTTTACCATCTTTAAGAGCTGGAGCGATTTTATCTTCCCAGAAAGGAAGGGCACGTTCCAAAGTCACTTTCAAGTTTTCAGCATCTGGGATAACTGAGTCGTCAAGTGAAGCGTAACGACGGTCTGTGTGAGCTGAGTGTTCATCATCACGGTCCATGTTTGGAGGCAATACATCGTATGAACGACGCCAGATGTGAACTTGCTCATCACCAAATTGTTCAGCAGCTTCAGCTTTGTTTTTACCAGTCAAACCACCGTAGTGACGTTCGTTCAAGCGCCATGATTTTTCAACTGGAACCCACAATTGGTCAGAAGCTTCAAGAGCCAAGTTTGTTGTTTTGATAGCACGTTTCAATACTGAAGTGTAAGCTTGATCAAATTCGATACCAGCTTCTTTGATCAATTTACCAGCGTCAATCGCTTGTTGTGTACCTTTTTCAGACAAATCAACATCAGCCCAACCAGTGAAAAGGTTAGCTTTGTTCCATTCAGACTCACCGTGGCGAGCAAAAACCAATTTTACCATTAGATGGATTCTCCTTTAAATTTTCCGAGGTTTCCCCTCGTTTATCTATTCTATTTTACACAATTTTTCACAAAAAAGCTAGTCAAAACCAAAAAGGAAAGGACTGTTTGACAATCCGCTAACTTCTCAAAGTAACTTCCACTTGCCCAACCGAAGTGGAAATTAGTCTAAAACGGATTTTTATGGTGGAATTA
>CAJNCI010000006.1 GCA_905221215.1 bacterium | reverse complement strand
ATGGGACTTTTTTTCTACACAAAAATAGGCTCCATAATATCTATAGGGGATTTACCCACTACAAATATTATAGAGCCAATCTTCTACCTTGTGTAGGAGATTTTTTTACTAGAAAAAATTATTTCCAAATCGAAATAGTTGACAGTTGGAATAATGAGTGTTACAATTGTTTTATTCTTTTCGATATCGAAATAAATTGGAGGTGTTATGAAAGATAGTCATTTGCTAGCCCATCATATTCGTTTGTTGAATGGGCGGATTTTTCAAAAGTTACTGAGCCAAGATCCTGAAGCTCTTTATCGGAGTGAGCAGGGCAAGATTTTAGCGGTTTTATGGAATAGTGAAACTGGCTGTGCAACTGCGACAGATATTGCTTTGGCAACTGGTCTTGCTAATAATACGCTGACGACTATGATAAAAAAACTAGAGGAACAAAATCTTGTAACTGTTAGTCCATGTGGAGAAGATAAGCGTAAGAAGTATTTAGTTCTAACAGACTTGGGGCATTCTCAGAAAGAAGTGGGACATCGTGTCAGTCAGAAATTGGATACGATTTTTTATAAAGGATTCACCGAGGAAGAAATTCGGCAGTTTGAAGCCTTTCAAGAAAGAATTTTGGCTAATCTGAAAGAGGGTGAAAATGAGGTTTAAACCATGTCACAACAAGTGAAAAATGCTCACAACCTCTACATTCATGCTATCCAAGATGGACGAGTTGCTGAGGCTCAAGCCCAGTCTGTAGGGGATATTTATATCCAACACTCGACAGGTGTACCTGACGGGAAAGAAGGGTTTGCGGCCTTCTTTGCAAATTTCTTCGAGCGCCATCCCGAGCGTCAGATGAAGATTGTCCGTACTATTGAGGATGGCAATCTGGTCTTTGTTCATGTTCATCAATATCTGAATGGTGGGGAAGCACAATGGGTGACGACAGATACTTTCCGTGCAGATGAGAATGGACGTATCGTGGAGCATTGGGATGTCATTGACTACTATCGTGCTCCAGAAAATGGACAGTTAGACCAGATCTTTGGAGATTTTGAGATCAAGGATTTGGACAAAACAGCAGAAAATAAAAAGTTGGTTCGCCGTTTCTTGACAGAAATTTTTCAAAATAGGGAACTGGAGCAGTGGAGTGATTATGTGGCAGATGATTTGATTCAGCATAATCATGAGATTGGCCAAGGAAGTGCTGCTTATAAAAACTATGTGGCTGAACATGGTGTCACTTTCGACTTTGTTTTCCAGCTTTTGGGACAAGGAAACTATGTGGTTAGTTATGGTCAAACTCAAATTGATGGCCTTGCCTATGCACAGTATGATATCTTCCGACTAGAAAACGGTAAAATTGTGGAGCATTGGGATAATAAGGAACTTATGCCTAAGGTAGAAGACTTGACCAATCGAGGAAAGTTTTAAATTGAGGACAAAGAATGATTGAATACAAAAATGTAGCGCTACGCTACACGGAAAAAGATGTTTTGAGAGATGTCAATTTACGGATTGAGAATGGGGAGTTTATGGTTTTAGTTGGACCTTCTGGGTCCGGTAAGACGACCATGATTAAGATGATTAACCGTCTATTGGAGCCTACTGATGGAAATATTTATATGGATGGCAAGCGCATCAAAGATTATGATGAGCGGGAACTGCGTCTTTCTACTGGTTATGTTTTACAAGCCATTGCACTGTTTCCAAATCTAACGGTTGCGGAAAATATTGCTCTGATTCCTGAGATGAAGGGCTGGACTAAGGAAGAAATTGCTCAGAAAACAGAAGAGCTTTTGGCTAAGGTTGGTTTACCAGTGACTGAGTATGGACATCGACTTCCTAGTGAATTATCTGGTGGTGAACAGCAAAGGGTTGGTATTGTTCGTGCCATGATTGGTCAGCCTAAGATTCTCCTCATGGATGAACCTTTTTCGGCTTTGGATGCTATTTCGAGAAAGCAGTTGCAGGTTCTGACGAAAGAATTGCATAAAGAGTTTGGGATGACAACGATTTTTGTGACCCATGATACGGATGAAGCTTTGAAATTGGCGGACCGTATTGCTGTCTTGCAGGATGGAGAAATTCGCCAGGTAGCGAATCCCGAGACAATTTTAAAAGCGCCTGCAACAGAATTTGTAGCAGACTTGTTTGGAGGTAGTGTTCATGACTAATTTAATTGCAACTTTTCAGGATCGTTTTAGTGATTGGTTGACAGCTCTATCTCAGCATTTGCAGTTGTCACTTTTGACCTTGTTGCTGGCTATTTTTATTGCGATTCCCTTGGCTGTTTATCTTCGCTATCATGAGAAGTTGGCGGACTGGGTCTTGCAGATTGCAGGGATTTTCCAGACCATCCCGTCTTTGGCCTTGTTGGGGCTCTTTATCCCCTTGATGGGAATTGGAACCTTGCCGGCTTTGACAGCACTAGTGATTTATGCGATTTTTCCGATTTTACAAAATACCATCACTGGACTGAAGGGAATTGATCCGAGTCTGCAAGAGGCTGGAATTGCCTTTGGGATGACTAGGTGGGAGCGTCTCAAGAAGTTTGAAATTCCACTTGCCATGCCTGTCATTATGTCTGGGATTCGGACGGCAGCGGTCTTGATTATCGGTACGGCGACCTTGGCAGCCTTGATTGGTGCTGGAGGACTGGGTTCCTTTATCCTTTTGGGAATTGACCGTAATAATGCCAGTCTGATTTTGATTGGGGCCCTTTCTTCTGCAGTGCTGGCCATTGCCTTTAACTTCCTACTAAAAGTGATGGAAAAAGCAAAATTGCGGACGATTTTTTCTGGTTTTGCCTTGGTGACAATATTGCTCGGTCTGTCTTATAGTCCAGCTCTTTTGGCTCAGAAAGAGAAAGAAAATTTGGTGATTGCTGGGAAATTGGGTCCAGAACCAGAAATTTTGGCCAATATGTATAAGTTGCTGATTGAAGAAAATACCAGTATGACTGCGACTGTTAAACCGAATTTTGGGAAAACAAGCTTCCTCTATGAAGCACTGAAAAAAGGCGATATTGACATCTATCCTGAATTTACTGGTACGGTGACTGAAAGCCTGCTTCAACCATCACCAAAAGTGAGTCATGAGCCAGAGCAGGTTTATGATGTGGCGCGTGATGGTATTGCCAAACAGGATCATCTAGCCTATCTCAAACCCATGTCTTATCAAAATACCTACGCTGTAGCTGTTCCGAAAAAGATTGCTCAAGAATATGGCTTGAAGACCATTTCGGACTTGAAAAAAGTGGAAGGGCAGCTGAAGGCAGGTTTTACACTCGAATTTAATGACCGTGAAGATGGTAATAAGGGCTTGCAATCAATGTATGGTCTCAATCTCAACGTAGCGACCATGGAGCCAGCTCTTCGTTATCAGGCTATTCAGTCAGGCGATATTCAAATCACAGATGCCTATTCGACGGATGCAGAGTTGGCGCGTTATGATTTGCAGGTCTTGGAAGATGACAAGCAACTCTTCCCACCTTATCAAGGAGCTCCACTAATGAAAGAAGCTCTTCTCAAGAAACATCCTGAGTTGGAAAAAGTTCTCAATAAATTGGCTGGTAAAATTACGGAAAGCCAGATGAGCCAGCTCAACTACCAAGTCGGTGTTGAAGGCAAGTCAGCAGAACAAGTAGCCAAGGAGTTTCTACAAGAACAAGGTTTGTTGAAGAAATAGCTTGAAAAGCTAAACTCAACTTGGTTAAATGTCTATATAGAAGAATGCTCAGACAATGTCGTCTGGGCTTTTTTGATATTAGAGTTACTGAATGTCTTTCAAAATGGAAAATAAGAGGAAATTTTTAGGACTTTCTAAAATTTTACTGTAAATACACTTGACTATTCATAAAATAGGTGTATAATGTGTTGTGAACTACTTAACAAATAAAGATTTCCAGCTCATGTCGACTAAGGATGGAAATCTTGTGTATAGACAGTTCAGTAGATATATAATAGAGCGTTGCGTCCGAAAGTCTATCCAGACACGGCTCTTTAAAAACAAAAGGAGAAGATTATGAAAACAGAACCGATTCATCGTACCAGTATGTGGAAATTTAAGTTAAGTGCTGCCACCATGACTTTGATTCCCGCTGCCGTGGGGATTAACTATGTTGCCAAAGCCTTGGCGGAGGGGTTAAAGTTGCCCGTTTGGCTGGGGTCTTTGGGAACCTTTCTTACCAGCATGTTGGCTGGGCCGGTTGCCGGTGCCATTAGTGGTTTCATCAACAACGTGATCTATGGGCTGACCTTATCGCCAATTTCAACCGTGTATGCGATTACCAGCATCGGAATTGGGATTGCTGTCGGAGTTTTGCACGCCAATGGGTGGTTCTCGTCAGCGCGACGAGTATTTGTTTCTGCTATTATTATTGCCATCGTTTCAGCTGTCATTTCAACGCCACTCAACGTCATCTTTTGGGGTGGTCAGACCGGTATCGCTTGGGGTGACTCATTGTTTGCGGTAATGGTCGCCAATCATGCACCAGTGTGGCTGGCCTCATTTACCGATGAGTTTGTCTTGGATATTTTGGATAAAGTCTGCGTGGCCTACCTGGCATTCTTCATCTATCGTCAGCTGCCGAAGCGGATGGTGCACTTCTTTAGCGATGATAAATGATGACTGATAAAACATTGATTTCTGGAGCGCCACGGGTCAAGCTCAAGTGGTACCAGGTGATTGATCCGATTACTAAGCTCTTGTTCATCTTGGACATGACGTTGTTGAGCTTTGCCAGTATGAATTTATTGCTTCAGGCCGGATTAATTCTTGTCGCAACACTGCTATTGTTATTTTCCAAATTGAGTTCTACCACCTTTAAGGCGCTGGGATTCAGCCTGTTTCTGATTTGCACCATGCTGATTATCCAAGGGTTATTTTACAGTCGGAATCAAACTGTGCTGTTTTCTGTGCTTGGGGTGTCGTTCTACAAAGAAGGCCTGATTTACGCCACCACTCTGGGTTGTCGAGTATTGGTGATTATTTTGACCAGTGGCTTTTTTATGGTGACCACGAGTATTTCAGAAAACGCGGCCTATTTGGAACTGTCCGGATTGTCTTATAAAACCGTCTACGTTCTGATGTCGGTGTGTTATATTTTGCCAGAAATGATGCGCAATATGCGGAAAATCCAGCAGGCACAAAAAGTTCGCGGAACCAATCCGCAAAAAACGTTGATTCAGAAATTAAAGTCAGTCCTGCCGGTTCTAATTCCATTGGTGATTAAGACCTTGGATCAATCGATGACGCGGTCGATTTCTCTCCAACTGAGAGGTTTTGATAATCTCAACCGGACTGTCAGAACCTCCCAGCGCGTGTATCGCCTGTCGCGGACGCTGCACATTGGTCTGACTGGATTGGCAATTTTATTGATTGGGTGGAAGATATGGACGAAGATAAACGGATTGTAATTGAAAATTTGACCACCCGTTATCCGGGTACTGAGCAACCACAACTGCGTCAGATTAATGCGGAGGTTCATACCGGTCAGGTGGTTGGGATTATCGGGAATAGCCACTCCGGCAAATCGACTTTGTGCCGTGTGCTGGCAGGGGTCATTCCCAAAATTGTGTCTGCTGAGATTGAGGGCGATTGGCACATGTTTGGCCAGCGAGTGTCTGACAATTGGCCCGTTTATAATGCCATGAATGGAGTTGTACTGCAAAATCCAGCTGGCCAACTAAGCGGGTTGGCAGAGACGGTTGCCGATGAAATCGCCTTTGACTTGATTAATCAGGGAATGGCTGAAGGACTGATTCAAAAACGGGTTGAAGAAGTTGCCACGCAAATGGGGCTGATTGAACAGCTGAATTTGCGTCCCGAGAGTCTTTCCGGTGGTCAGAGCCAGCGGTTGGCAATTGCCACGGCGATTGCGGCTAACCCGGCTGTTTTGATTATGGATGATCCGACCAGTCAAATGGATCCCCTTGGCCGCCGACAATTTTTCCAATGGCTGGCCCAAGTCAAAGAGACGACTGTCTTCATTGTCACCAGTGAAATTGACGATTTGTGCGAAGTCGCCGACGTTGTGTGGGTGCTGCACGAGGGTCAAATGGTAGCCCAGGGCAGGCCGGGTGAGGTGTTTAATCATTTGGCAGCTGACTGGCAGATTCCAGCCCCGACAATCCAGCAACTTGCTCAAAAAATGGATTGGCACTTGGCTGATGGCCGGTATCCGGTGAATTACGCTGATCTGAAGGAGGTTCGTTATGCCCACAATTGAACTGAGCCACCTGACGTTCACTTATCCGGAACGGTCCTTTAGCTTGGATGTTGAAGACAAACACTTCGCCGATCCGATGGTGGCGATTGTCGGCCAAAATGGTGCCGGCAAATCAACGCTCTTCAAATTGTTGACGGGTTTGCTGACACCACAAACCGGTGTGATTAAGATCGATGGAGAAAATTTTAATGATCTTAAACCAGTCGAAAAGTTACTGAAGGTTGGGATTACTTTTCAGAATCCTGACGATCAGCTTTTCAACCCGACCGTTCAACGAGAGGTGGAGTGGAGTGTCGCGCAGGTCATGGATGACCACGACACGATTACGAGGCGGGCTTTAGCGGCTCTAAAAAGAGTTGGCTTGGATGATAAAACAGCTGAAAGTCCATATGACCTGTCATTGTCGGAACGCAAGCTGTTGAGCGTTGCCACAGTTTTGGCAGTGAATCCGGCGATTTATTTATTTGATGAGCCGATGATGTCGCTTGATTGGGAAAGCCGGCGCAAGTTGACCGCAATTTTCCATCAGTTGGCTGATTCGGGCCACCAAGTTGTGACCATCACCCATGACATGGATTGGGTCGCCGCCGAGTTTGAGTCGGTGTATGTTATGGAACACGGGAAGTTTGGCTTCGCCGGCAGTCCACGGGAATTGTTCAGCAATCACGAACTTGTCCAGCGAGTGGGATTACTACCACCGCGGATTATGGACATAGCGGAGTCGCTGGGTGATTCACAGACATATTTATCGGTTAATGATTATTGCCAGAAAAATCGAGATGTATAGAAAAAGTCACCTCTGCGGGTTTTCCAGGTTGAAGGATTAACTTCAGCTTCTGTCAAGAACTCACATGGGTGACTTTTGTGTTTAATAACGTTTCATGATCATCGGGTGCTTCCTCAGATCACTCGGTTTGATTTTACTTTGTTTCATGGTCATAATCATATACCATTTCTTTTGGATTTTTTGTTTGACTAATACAAAATAGGTCTTCATAGGTCTTCGCATTTTTAGCGTCCATTAGGATCATCAGTATAATTTTCTGAATTAGGAGGCTGTCCCATCACTATTCGAACTTCGTCTCCCAACTTACGCTGTTCCTATTCATCCGTGAATCCTTTAAATCGCAATTCTGGAACTTTCTTTTTAACTGAATCATCTATTTTCGCCATAGTCCCCAGCATTTTATTGGTTTTTCTTGTTCTTCTATCCTTTTTTGATCTTTGATTTGTTCCTGTAAATTTTCCAACTTCTCTTTAAGAGCGTTCACTTCATCTTTATATTGATTGTCTAAGTGTTTGAATTCTGTTTCCTGTGAAGGCATTTTGAGGGCTTTTAAGTTATCATTTTCCGCCTTGTATTCTTCTAGCAACTTTTTATCTTGCAAGGCTAATCGTTGTTACTGGTCTAACAAATTAGTTAGTTTTTCTATTTTTTGGTCTTTGCTACTTATTTGTTGGTCTTTGGTATTTGATTTGCTACTACTTTCTACTTTACCTAAAATTATTTTTTCTGCTTTAGAATTTATTAGATTAGACCCATTGGAACTTTTAAGCTGTAATTCTTTTGGTAACCTTTGGTAGTGATATTGAATATTTTGTTTTGTAACACTCAACTCATCCGCCAACTCTTTGATCGTTTTTAAGTCTTCACTCATGGTTTAAGTCCTGCCTTTTAACCGTTGGTAGATATTGTTCAATGGCTTTTTTGAGGTAGCGTGCGATATTATGCTTAGAATATTCTTCACGTCTGCTGGCAACATAAGACAAGTGGTCTTTAACACTATTTAGCCCTCTTAATTCTTTCAGTTCGTCATAGAGGGGGTAAACATGGACTTGCAATCCTGCCATGATTTTTGTATCTTGCATTTCAAACGGACTTAGCAACATATTTTCTAGCAATAGCGTGGTGTACTTGCTTTTCATTGCTTCAATAGCTAGCTTATCTTCGGTTTCTGCTTTGCGTGCTTTATCTTCTTGATAGGCGGTATCTTCTAACTTATAGCTGTTATCGTCTGCTCGACGTTTCTTTCGTAACCAGATATCCAATGTTAAACCGTCCGCATCAATCGCTCGATAGAGATAATGCCAACGCCCCTTAATTTTGATATAGGTTTCATCCATTTTCCACGAATAGAAGGACTGTTTATTTTTCTTTTTCCAGAGATGATAGAGGATTTTACTGTATTCTTGAACCCACCGATAAATCGTAGTGTGACAAACATTTATTCCACGGTCATAAAGCAATTCCTGAACTTCACGATAGCTCAGATTGTAACGTAGGTAATAACCAACAGCGACAATGATGACGTCTTGTTGGAATTGTTTGCCTTTAAAATGATTCATCTCTCAAGCCTTACTAACCTTTTTTCTGCTCTTTGAGAAGCTGAAGGTCGTGCTAGTAACTACCTATTTGGTTTGATTAACTCCATAATTTATCTGGTGCTTGCCCTTCAAAAAGGCTTCTATGGTGAGGTTTTAACAACTCTCTATTTTACAATTATGCAGCCAATTGGTCTCTTGGTTTGGATTTATCAAGCCCAGTTTAAGAAAGAACAACAAGAGTTTGTCGCACGTAAACTAGACGGCAAGGGTTGGACAAAGTATCTTTCTATTAGTGTTCTTTGGTGGTTGGCCTTTGGGTTTATTTATCAGTCTATCGGAGCTAATCGTCCCTATCGTGATTCTATCACTGATGCGACCAATGGTGTAGGGCAAATCCTCATGACAGCTGTTTACCGTGAACAGTGGATATTCTGGGCTGCTACTAATGTCTTTTCAATCTATCTCTGGTGGGGAGAAAGCCTGCAAATCCAAGGGAAATACTTGATTTATCTCATTAACAGTCTAGTTGGTTGGTACCAGTGGAGCAAGGCAGCTAAGCAGAATACGGATTTACCTAACTAGAAAAAGATGTTTTAAGTTTTGGGATAAAACAGATAGAGTTGATAATCGAGGATTTGAGATGATGAAAGAGAGGATCGGTGGGTTCTCTTTTGTTGTTGAAAAGATAAAAAACTCAGTAGCCTAGAAATAAGGCAACTGAGCTCTACTCTGTATTCAATTTTTAGGAATGAGAAGGTCTAGATAAAACTGGACAACTTCCTGTTCTGTGAAGTCTTGTCCTTTTTTTAGCCACCAGGTCAATGTCTCGATAAAGTTGGTTACAACTAAGTGTTGGAGATAAGAAGCAGGCAGACCTGGGTGAGCTTCTTTCAACTCATCAGCCAGCATGGGATAGACGTGGTATTCCAACTCTCTCTGGAGTTGACGGAGGAAGTAGTCATTTTTGGAGAATAGTAAACTGGTGATATGATCTTGGTTTTTCTGAAAATGCAGAAAGAGGTGGGCGAGGTAATCTTCGGTTGAAATGGCTATCTGTTTTTCAAAAAGATGATGGAAGAGGTAGCGACATAGCTCGTCCAGAAGCAGCTCCTTGCTCTCATAGTGACAGTAAAAGGTGGAGCGTCCCACATCTGCTAGGTCAATAATATCCTGAACAGTAGTGGCCTCGTAGCCCTTATCGTTCAAAAGTTGTAGAAAAGCTTGATAAATGGCTTTTTTTGTTTTACTGATACGGCGGTCAATCTTAGTCATATGGACACTTGAAGCAAATTGTTCAGAACTGAATAAAGCTGACGCTTTGCTTCTATCCTTCCTTTGAGTTTTAGTGGATAATGATAATGAACAAGATGTTCATAAATCTATTATAACAAAGGAATGAGAAATATGAAGGCAAAATATACTGTTTGGCTAGCTTTTTTCTTAAATTTGACTTATGCCATTGTCGAGTTTATTGCAGGTGGAGTATTTGGTTCGAGCGCTGTTCTTGCTGACTCTGTGCATGACTTGGGAGATGCGATTGCAATTGGAATATCAGCTTTTCTAGAAACCATCTCCAATCGTGAAGAAGACAATCAGTACACCTTGGGTTATAAGCGTTTTAGTCTGCTAGGAGCCTTGGTAACAGCGATAATACTCATGACAGGATCTGTTCTAGTTATTTTGGAAAATGTTACGAAGATTTTAAATCCGCAACCAGTCAATGACGAGGGGATTCTCTGGTTAGGAATTATTGCGATTACTATCAATGTGTTAGCCAGTCTAGTGGTTGGTAAGGGAAAGACAAAGAATGAGTCTATTCTCAGCCTGCACTTTCTGGAAGATACCTTGGGTTGGGTGGCTGTCATCCTGATGGCCATTGTTCTTCGATTTACCGATTGGTATATCTTGGATCCGCTCTTGTCTCTTGCTATTTCCTTCTTTATTCTGTCAAAAGCCCTTCCACGTTTTTGGTCTACGCTCAAGATTTTCTTGGATGCTGTGCCAGAAGGACTAGAGACAGGTGATTTGGAGAAAGATTTGGAGGCTCTGACCAATGTCAAAAGTGTCAATCAACTTAGTATTTGGTCCATGGATGGTCTGGAAAATAATGCCATTATCCATCTCTGTTTAGAAGATTGGGAGCAGATGACGGAAACAAAGAATCAAGTACGTCAGCTCTTAGAAGAAAGAGGTGTGCAGAATATTACTATCGAAGTGGACACCAGTCAAAGCAATCATGCGCAACATAAGCGAAAGGTAACAGCTTTAGAGCAGCCCCACGGGCATCAACACTAGAAAAAGAGGCTGGGACAAAACTCAATTTAAAGAGAGAATGAAGTAAATCTTCACACAAAAACTCATAGTATCAAGGTTTCTAAACATTTGACACTATGCGCTTTTTGCCTAGCTTATTTAATATCTTAATCATTCCTTGTACTTTCTCTCAATGTCAGTCTGGTTCCTAGCATAGTCAAGCTAGGGATTTTGCGACCGTGGAGAACTTCCTTGTTAAGAATATCCATGCCTGCTCGGCCCATTTCCTCAGTATAAACCGTGATGCTAGAGAGGGGAGGAAAGACCTGCTTGGTCAGGCTAGTGTCGTTAAAGGAAATGAGGCTGACGCGGTCTGGCAGGCTGATTCCAGCTTCTTGGAGGGCACGGAGGGCACCGATAGCTAAACTATCGCTAGCTGCGAAAAAGGCAGGTGGGAGTTGGTTTCCCAAGCTCTGAATGGCCTCTTTCATTAAGTCATAGCCAGACTGGGCGGTAAAGCTTCCTTGAAAGACCAGTTCATCATGATAGATTCCTTTTGTTTGACTGTAGTTTCTAAAATTTTCCAGTCGCTTATCCTCAATGATTTCTTCTTGGTCGGTTGTTTCTTCAAGGCCTGTTAGAATCCCGATGCGATCCATCCCTTGGCTGAGAAAATAATCGACAACCTGTTTCATGGCAGTGTAAAAATCCGTGATAATGCAGGTGTGTCCTAGCGAGAGGGTATCACTATCTAGAAATACAAGAGGTTTTTGGTATTCTTCAAAGGCAGAGATTTGTGATCGGCTGAACTTTCCAATACAGAGAATCCCAATCACTTCCTCGCTTAATGTAAAAGGATGGTCGTTAAAATAGCGCAAGATGTCATAGTCCAACTCTTGGGCTCTTTTTTCAATACCAAGACGAATCTGGTAGTAGTAGAGGTCGTCCAACTCCCCTTGTTCGCTGACCCATTGGATAATGGCAATCTTTTGCTTGGGCTTGTGGGACTCGCCTGTCTTGAGGTGCTTGGTGTAGCCCAGCTCTTCAGCAACGGTTAAAATACGGTGTCTGGTTTCTTCTGTGACAGATAGACTCTGGTCGCGATTGAGGACACGAGATACGGTCGCGATAGAGACAGAGGCTAGCTGTGCAATGTCTTTTAAGGTAGCCATAAATCCTCCTTCTTTTAGGTTAGTATATCATATTTTTCTGCTTTTTACTGATAGTTTAGTAAAAGTTTAGTAAAAAGGATTGACCTTGGGAAATCCCTTGGATACAATAGAAGAAAACGATTACACGTTAAGGTGATTTAACGGACAGTCAAAGGAGAATTCATATGACACAACATCTTACTGCTGAAGCACTTCGCAAAGACTTTCTTGCCGTTTTTGGTCAAGAAGCAGACCAAACTTTCTTCTCACCAGGTCGTATCAATCTGATTGGTGAACACACAGATTACAACGGTGGACACGTTTTTCCTGCTGCTATTTCCTTGGGAACATACGGGGCAGCTCGCAAGCGTGACGACCAAGTTTTACGTTTCTACTCAGCAAACTTTGAGGACAAGGGTATTATCGAAGTGCCTCTAGCGGATCTCAAGTTTGAAAAAGAGCACAGCTGGACCAACTATCCAAAAGGTGTTCTTCATTTCTTGCAAGAAGCTGGACATGTGATTGACAAAGGTTTTGATTTTTATGTTTATGGGAATATCCCAAATGGTGCTGGCTTGTCTTCTTCAGCATCCTTGGAACTCTTGACAGGAGTCGTGGCAGAGCATCTCTTTGATTTAAAACTAGACCGTTTGGATTTGGTAAAAATCGGAAAACAAACAGAAAACAACTTTATCGGAGTCAACTCTGGTATCATGGACCAGTTTGCTATCGGTATGGGTGCAGACCAACGTGCTATTTACCTGGATACCAACACCTTAGAGTATGATTTGGTACCACTTGATTTGAAGGACAATGTCGTTGTTATCATGAACACCAACAAACGTCGTGAACTAGCAGATTCTAAGTACAATGAACGCCGTGCTGAGTGTGAAAAAGCAGTTGAAGAATTGCAAGCAGCTTTAGATATTCAGACCTTGGGTGAATTGAATGAGTGGACCTTTGACCAATACAGCTATCTGATTAAAGACGAAAATCGTTTGAAACGCGCTCGCCATGCTGTGCTTGAAAACCAACGTACCCTTAAAGCGCAAGCAGCCCTTCAAGCAGGTGATTTGGAAACATTTGGTCGTTTGATGAATGCTTCTCACGTTTCTCTGGAGCATGATTATGAAGTAACTGGTTTGGAATTGGATACCCTTGTTCACACAGCTTGGAATCAAGAAGGCGTTCTCGGTGCTCGTATGACAGGGGCAGGTTTTGGCGGATGTGCCATTGCCTTGGTGCAAAAAGATACTGTTGAGGCCTTTAAGGAAGCTGTAGGCAAGCACTACGAGGAAGTAGTTGGATACGCTCCAAGCTTCTATATCGCTGAAGTTGCAGGTGGCACTCGCGTTTTAGACTAGGAGAGCAGTAAATGGACGCTGTAATATTTGATTTAGATGGCTTATTAGCTGATACTGAGATCATTTCTCTAAAAGTTTATCAAGAATTGCTTGCAGACTTTGGAATTCCTTTCACAGAAGAAACATATTCTAGAGAATACAGTGGACATAGGGAAGAGGAGAATGTTCAACGATTTTTGGACACCTATGATTTACCTTGGAACTTTGACCAAACCTTGGAAAAAGTTTATGAACTGGAAGCTCGAATATTAGCCAAAGGTGTAAATTTAAAAAAAGGTGCTAAAAATTTGCTTGCTTTTTTGCAAAGAGAAGGTATTCCAATCGCTTTAGCAACATCAAGTGTTGAATCTCGAGCTAGAATGATTTTGGATAGCAATGGTATACTGTCCCTATTTGACCATCTAGTTTTTGCAAAAGATGTAAAGCGAAGCAAACCTTACCCCGATATATTTTTAAAGGCCTGTAGTGATTTGAATGTTTTACCAGAGAATTGCTTAGTATTAGAAGATAGTGAAGCAGGGATTGAAGCAGCCTATAGAGCTGGGATACCAGTTATTTGTATTCCAGACTTGAAAATGCCAGCACAGTCTTTCTTAAATAAAACAGAACAAGTTTTTCAGGATTTAGATGCTGTCAGAGACTATTTAGAAAGTAAGAAGGAGAATCAATGAGTAAGAGAGTTCTAGATGCATTTATCACAGAAGTCATTGCTGAAAGTACCTTTGAGGAAATGGATCGAATCTACCTAACTAATCGTGTTTTTGCACGAGTGGGAGAAGGTGTTTTGGAAGTTGAGACTAATCTGGATAACTTGATTGACCTCAAGGACCAGCTGGTTGAGGAGGCCGTTCGATTAGAGACGATTGAGGATAGTCAGACTGCGCGTGAAATCCTCGGTGCTGAACTGATGGACTTGGTGACCCCTTGTCCGAGTCAGGTCAATAGTGACTTCTGGGCAACCTATGCCCAATCTCCCGAACGGGCAATAGCAGATTTCTACCAACTTAGCCAGAAAAACGACTACATCAAACTCAAGGCCATTGCTAAAAATATTGCTTATCGTGTTCCATCTGATTACGGAGAACTTGAGATTACCATCAACCTCTCTAAGCCTGAAAAAGATCCGAAAGAGATTGCGGCGGCCAAGTTGGTGCAAGCTAGCAATTATCCCCAATGTCAGCTTTGTATAGAGAACGAAGGCTATCATGGTCGGGTTAACCATCCAGCTCGCAGCAACCACCGCATTATCCGTTTTGAAATGGCTGATCAGGAGTGGGGTTTCCAGTATTCGCCTTATGCTTATTTTAATGAGCACTGTATTTTCTTAGACGGTCAGCATAGTCCCATGGCTATCAGCCGTCAGAGTTTTGAACGTTTGTTGGCTATCGTAGAGCAGTTTCCGGGCTATTTTGCGGGTTCGAATGCTGACTTGCCGATTGTGGGGGGGTCTATTCTAACTCATGACCACTATCAGGGAGGCCGTCACGTATTTCCTATGGAATTGGCTCCTCTGCAAAAGACTTTCCGATTTGCTGGTTTTGAGCTGGTCAAGGCTGGGATTGTCAAGTGGCCGATGTCAGTGCTACGTTTGACCTCGGATTCCAAAGAGGAATTGATCAACTTGGCTGATAAGATTTTGCTGGAATGGCGTCAGTATTCAGATCCAAGTGTGCAGATTTTGGCAGAAAGTAATGGAACACCACACCATACCATCACACCGATTGCCCGTAAACGCAATGGACAGTTTGAGTTGGACTTGGTTTTGAGAGACAATCAGACATCGTCAGAGCATCCTGATGGCATCTATCATCCCCACAAGGATGTCCAACATATCAAGAAGGAAAATATCGGCTTGATTGAGGTCATGGGCTTGGCTATTTTGCCACCACGTCTGAAAGCGGAAGTGGAACAAGTCGCTAGCTATCTAGTTGGAGAAGGGGATACAGTTGCCTCTTATCATCAGGAATGGGCAGACCAGCTCAAAGCCAAATATCCAGACCTAGCAGATAAAGAAAAAGCCCTTGAAATCGTCAAGGACTCTGTAGGTGCCATCTTTGCGCGTGTTCTGGAGGATGCAGGAGTTTACAAGCAGACAGAGCAAGGACAGGCAGCCTTTATGCGCTTTGTAGAGCAGGTCGGAATTTTGCCAGACTAGGAGCTTTCTCCTTGCACAGTCCTATAAAAAGTAGTATCATAGTGTCGTTTGAAATATCAGGAGGAAACCATGAAAGATTTTCATTTTGACGCTATATCTGCCTTTGAAAATTACGAAATTGAAAGAATGGGAGATGGTCACGTTGTGGTGACGACCAAAGTAGTGGACTCGTCGCTCAACTACTATGGCAATGCTCATGGTGGCTATCTATTCACACTATGTGATCAAATCAGTGGTTTGGTGGTCATCTCGCTAGGACTTGATGGAGTGACACTTCAATCCTCTATCAACTATCTCAAGGCAGGAAAACTTGACGATGTGCTGACCATTAAAGGGGAATGTGTCCATCAAGGTCGCACAACCTGTGTCGTGGATGTGGATATCACCAATCAAGAAGGCAAAAATGTCTGCAAAGCAACCTTCACCATGTTTGTCACAGGCCAAAGGTCAGAAGATAGACAGGTAAGGATATAGATAAACAAAAAAGAGGCTCGCACCTCTTTTTCTTATTTCTTTTTACGATTCAGTACTGCATTGAGGACAATAGCGAGTAGGCTGGCTACAACGATTCCGTTTGAGAAGAACATTTGGAAGGCTGTAGGCATGCTGACAAAGAGATTACTGTTATTGAGTCCGACACCTGCAGCGATGGATACAGCTGCGATAAGGAAGTTATGTTCATTGTTAGCAAAGTCAACACGGGCGAGGATTTGCATCCCTTGAATCGATACAAAACCAAACATCACCAGCATGGCACCACCGAGGACAGGGCTCGGAATGATTTGGGCAAGGGCGCCAAACTTAGGAAGGAGTCCAAGGAGAACAAGGAAACCAGCTGCGTAGTAGATTGGCAGGCGTTTCTTGATACCTGACAATTTAACCAATCCAACGTTTTGTGAAAATCCTGTGTAAGGGAAGGTGTTAAAGATTCCTCCGAGAAGTACGGCCAAACCTTCTGCACGGTAACCGTTACGCAGGCGCGTGCTGTCGATTGGATCCTTTGTGATATCAGACAAGGCCAGATAAACACCAGTTGACTCAACCATAGAAACCGTTGCGATGATACACATCATGACAATAGATGAGATTTCAAAAGTTGGCATCCCAAAGTAGAGTGGAGTTGGGACATGGACAAGAGGTGCTGCTGCAACAGGGGAGAAGTCAACCAAGCCCATGCTAGCAGCAATGGCAGTTCCGACAACTAGACCAATCAAAATGGAGATAGACTTGATAAATCCTTTTGTAAAAATGTTAATCAAGAGGATAATCAGTACAGTGATAGCTGCAAGTAAGAGACTTTGACCAGTTGGCTCTGGAACGTTATTTCCCATATTTCCAATAGCGACAGGAATCAAGGTTAAACCAATCGTAGTAATAACAGATCCAGTTACGATAGATGGGAATAGATTGGCTACTTTTGAGAAGATGCCTGAAACAAGAACCACGTAAATCCCTGATGCGATAAGGGCACCAAACATAGCACCACTACCATGGCTTTGCCCAATCATAATCAAGGGAGCGACTGATTGGAAAGCAACTCCGAGAACGACTGGTAGTCCAATTCCAAAGTATTTGTTGAGCTGGAGTTGGAGGAAGGTTGCCACCCCGCACATGAAGATATCTGTGGAAATCAGGTAGGTCAACTGCTCAGCTGAATAGCCAAGGGCTGTCGCAATCATGATGGGAACCAGGATAGATCCTGAGTACATGGCTAATAAGTGCTGCAAGCCAAGAATGGCTGCTTGCGAGTGTTTTTCTTGAGTTTGCATTAGAGATCTGCCTCCTTAAATACGACTTGACCATTTTCAAAACGATCCAAACGAGCGAGTGATAGGACAGGATAGCCTGCTTTTTCAAGCAAATCACGGCCATCTTGGAAGGATTTTTCAATCACGATACCAATCGCTTCGACTCTTGCACCGGCCTGTTCGATGATTTGAATCAAGCCTTTAGCTGCTTGGCCATTAGCAAGGAAATCGTCAATAATCAAGACCTTGTCCTCGGGTGAGAGGAATTTTCCAGCGATGGAAACGGAGCTGGTCACCTGCTTGGTAAAGGAGTAGACTTCGGCAGTTAAGATGCCTTCATTCATGGTGATGTTTTTAGCTTTCTTTGCGAAAATCATGGGAACGTTTAAGGCTTCGGCAGTAAAAACGGCTGGGGCAATGCCTGACGCTTCAATGGTTACGACCTTGGTAATGCCAGCAGTAGCGAATTTTTCCGCAAAAACCTTACCAATCTCTCGCATCAAGCTAAAGTCAACTTGGTGAGTTAAAAAGGAATCCACCTTGAGAATGTTATCACCCAAGATATGCCCATCCTTGAGAATGCGCTCTTCTAATAATTTCATAAGACCTCCTAAAGTCTAAAAGCCAATCCATTTGCTTGTTTAGAGTTTCTAGCAAGAAATAGAAAAAGGACCTACTTAATCTCTAAGCAAGTCCTCAAAATAGGCATGGCCCAAAGACCATCCCCTCAAGCCGACTTACTTATTGTTAGGTGTTACGGCACCTTGTAGAAACGTCGTGCCAATTCACGACATAAACAAGTAAAACGATATTCAATTTTAAATAGGCTTGTGCCAATGTTTTTATTTTACACTAAATAACTTTAGAAATCAAATATTTTGTTAGTGTTTTGAGATAAAAAACGAACGAATATAATAAAAATGGGCAAAAATTAACTTATTAGCTAACATTTAGAAGGTTTTTCCATCATAAAAGGCATATTATCAAGATTTTTCAAGACCTGACAATATGCCTTTTTCTGATTTGAAAGATTTTTTCTACTCGCTAAATCTTAAAAAATAGCCATCTGGATCCAAAACTGCAAATTCGTGAGGGTAAATAAAGCTATCTCCCACTCGAAATTCTCTTTTGGTCAGGGGACGATGGATAGGATAGTCAGCTTCCAGCAGTTTTTGGTGGAGCTGAGGAACATCTGCAATGCCAAAGGAAATATTGACACCGCGCCCGAAAGGATAGGTCAGCTGAGCTAATTCTTCTGCGCTGCCTTCTTCTAGCATAAGTTGGCAGTCTTCAAGCGAGAGGAAGAGAAACTTCTCCTCTGGACGCTCGTATTCGACAGAAAATCCCAGCAAGTCGCAGTAGAAGTGGCGTGATTTTTCGATGTCAGATACAAGAAACTCAGGAATGACTGCATTGTAGTTCATAAAGAAACTCCTTATAGTTCGATTTCTAGAATAATCGGTGTGTGATCTTGGCGAGCTCCAGAGTCGATCATATCGGACTTGGTCACCTTGTCAGCGATGCGGTTACTTGTGAGCCAGTAGTCGATTCTCCAGCCTGTATTGTTGATTTTAGAAGTCTTGCTGCGCTGTGCCCACCAAGTGTAGCGTTCTGGAACATCGCCATGAACATGACGGAAGGTGTCGGTAAATCCAGTTGCCAAAAGGTTGGTAAATCCAGCACGTTCCTCGTCGGTAAATCCAGGTGAACGGCGGTTGCTAGCAGGATTTGCAAGGTCGATTTCATTGTGGGCCACATTGTAGTCGCCAGTCGCAAGAACTGGTTTTTCTTTGTCTAGTTTAGCTAAATACTCAGCATATTTGACATCCCAGACTTGGCGTTCTTCCAAACGTTTAAGGCCATCACCAGCGTTTGGAGTGTAAACCTGTGTTACGAAAAATTCATCAAATTCCAAGGTGATGATGCGGCCTTCCAAGTCCATGGTAGAAGGGGCACCGATTTCTGGGAAGCTGATAGTGGGTGTGAGTTCTTTCTTATAGAGGAACATAGTACCAGCATAGCCTTTACGGGCAGGTTCTTGAGAAGAACGCCACGTGTTTTCGTAGTTTGGAAAGAGTTCAGCTAAAATTTCCAAGTGTTTTTTAGTAGGACCCTTGACAGAAAGCTTGGTTTCTTGGATAGCGATGATATCAGCATTTTCAGCGACCAAGGTTTGTAGGACTTCTTGGGATAATTTCGCGCGAGCTGAGTCACTAGTTAGGGCAGCATTGAGGGAATCAATATTCCATGAGATGAGTTTCATAAAGTTACCTTTTTCATTCAGATTATAGATTTTATTATACCAAAAAAAGGTCTATTTCCCCAACGTATGGTTTGAAAATTACTCTTTAGACTTTATCCTGAGAAAATAAAAATCCCCTAAACTATTTAGAAAAAAATCTAAATAGTTCTTGTGTTTAGAATAGAAAGGTGTATAATGTTATTTAGAAAAATATCTAAATAGAAAGTGAAGTTACATATATGTCAAATAAGAGAACAATCCTTCTTTTTGTGGTCTTGGCTTATTCCCTTGCTTGGATAATATGGTTGGCACTATGGCTAAGTGGTGTTGGTCTAAATTCTCCATGGAGTCAACTTGCTAGTATTGTAGTCATGTGGATGCCTGCACTTGCAGTCTTTATTTTAGGGAAAATCACGAATCAACCTAGTGGAATCAAATCTAAATTAGTTGTGAATCTCAAGAGCAACTGGCGCTTTTACTTACTAGCTATCTGGTTACCAGCAGTTATCAGTTTTTTAGGAGCAGGACTTTATTTTCTTGTATTTCCTAGCAATTTCAGCCTTGGTTTTGAATCTATTCAAGCTATTTTACAAGAAAAAGGAGTCCTTCAATCACCGATTCCCTTATCTTTCTTGGCTTTGATTCAAATCCTAGCTAGTTTGACCTACGCTCCTTTTCTTAATAGTTTCTTTGCATTGGGGGAGGAAATTGGTTGGCGGGGCTATCTTTATCCAGTGCTAAGAGAACGCTTTTCACTAGTCCAGACTCATGTCTTACTTGCTCTCATTTGGAGTCTATGGCATTTACCAATCAATTTGCAAGGATATAATTATGGCCTTATTTATTTTGCTTATCCCGTTTTGGGAGTTGTTGCTATGTTTCTATTTTGTTTTAGCGTAGGAATATTGTTGAGCTGGTTATTGGAAAAGACAGGTTCTATCTGGGCTTCTGCCCTATTTCATGGGGCAATCAATGCAACTGCAGGTATTGGGTTACTCTTTCAATTACCAGGAGAAAAAGTTTCAAGCCTCTTGATTTTGGGCCCTTCACCGACAGGAATTCTATCAGTTCTACCTTGCTTATTCCTAGCCCTACTAATATTACAAAGGGGAAGGAGGCATTATGAGTTTTGCAAATAGCTTTAAAGCCTTATCTCATCCAGTTAGGAGAGAGATTTTAAATTTACTCAAAGCAGGTAGATTATCTGCAGGAGAAATTGCCAGTCAATTCGAGTTGACTAATGCAACTATTTCACACCATCTCACGATTTTGAAAGCAGCGGATTTGATTCATGAAATGAAAGAAAAAAACTTTATTTATTATGAGTTAAATACATCGGTTTTAGAGGATATGATGGTGTGGTTAGCAGATCTGAAAGGAGATCATTTTGATGAAGATAAAAATCAATAAGAAATTGGTATTATTTACGAGCATTCTCATCCTACTACCTTCCCTTGTAGGTTGTGTTTTCTGGTATCAATTGCCAGAGAAGATGCCCACTCATTTTAATCTACTGGGTCAAGCAGATGGCTACAATCATAAAGTGTTTGCTATCTTTGGATTGCCTGCTCTTATGCTTTTGATGCATTGGTTGCTTCTATTTTTAATGATTAAGGATCCTAAATCTAGCAATATCAGTTCAAAAATACAAGTTTTGATTTACTGGATTATTCCTTTTGTATCTTGTCTATCAATGATTTCTATCTACGGAGAATCTTTGGGGTATTCCATGATGAGTGGGATTCTAGCTCAGATTTTTATGGGAGTCTTGATGATCCTAATTGGAAATTATCTACCAAAAACACACCGAAATTATATAATCGGTATTCGACTTCCGTGGACCTTGGAGAGTGATAAAAACTGGAGAAAAACACATCGATTAGCTGGAAAAATTTGGGTGTTAGGAGGATTATTATTGTTTCTAAATTCCTTTATTCAAATATATGTTTACTGGGTGTTTTTCTTGACACTTTTCTTTGTAGTGATAATTCCTAGTGTCTATTCTTATCAATTATCAAAATCAGAATCTTGAAATAGCTACTGGAGTCATTAGTTTGAGAAGTTGGTCTGATATGTCTATTTCCCCAACGTATAGTTTGAAAAATCACTCTCTTTCGTTTATAATGAAGAATGATTTTATGAAAGGGAGTGAAAATAAATGAAATTTTACTCATATGACTATGTGCTAAGTCAAATCAGTCAACAAAATGGGATTATGATTGGCTTTGGGATTGTGCTCCTAGCTATCACAGGATTTTTTGCTTTTAAGGCATATCGAGATAAAAAGGGAACTAAATTTCGGGAATTGGTCATGATTTTGGCCTTGACCTTGGTGGCCATGCTTTTGGTGACGATTTCAAAATATCAGACCAATCAAGCCTCTAACAACCAATTTCAAACTTCACTTCATTTCATAGAGGTTGTTTCCAAAGACTTGGGAGTGGATAAATCAGAAGTTTATGTCAATACTTCTGCTGCCACTGATGGAGCGCTTGTCAAGGTAGGTTCAGATGTCTACCGCGCTATGAACGGAAGCGAGCCAGACAAGTATCTTTTAGAGAAATTAGAATTGCATCAAACAGACGCTATTGAATTGGTGGAGGTAAACAAATGACACTCAACTATATGGAAATTTTAATCAAACTGGCCCTGGGTCTCTTCTCGCTGGTTTTTGTTATCAATGTGACAGGAAAAGGAAACCTAGCACCTAACTCTGCGACAGACCAAATTCAGAACTATGTTCTTGGTGGTATCATCGGCGGGGTGATTTACAATAGTTCTATCAGTATTCTCCAGTATGCAGTGATTTTGATGATGTGGACGATTTTGGTCTTGACCCTCAAGTGGCTCAATAACAATGTTCGTTTTGTCAAACGCTTGATTGATGGGAAGCCAACTCTTCTTATCAAAAATGGGAAGATTGACCCAGAAGCCTGTCGTTCAGTTGGTTTGTCTGCGGCAGATGTTGCTCTCAAACTTCGTAGTCAAGGAATTTTCCAGATGAAGCAAGTTAAACGAGCTGTGCAGGAGCAAAATGGCCAACTCATCGTGGTCCAAATGGGAGATGAAAATCCTAAGTATCCAGTTGTGACTGACGGTGTGATCCAAGTAGATGTTTTGGAATCGATTGGTCGAAGCGAAGAATGGCTGCTTGATAACCTCAGTAAGCAAGGGCATGACAATGTAGCCAATATCTTTATCGCTGAGTATGACAAGGGTGTCGTCTCAGTCGTAACTTATGAATAAGAAAAACCTGGGGTCTTGTACTCTTCGAAAATCTCTTCAAACTGCGTCAACGTCGCCTTGCCGTAGATATGGTTACTGACTTCGTCAGTTCTATCTACAACCTCAAAGCAGTGCTTTGAGCAGCCTGCGGCTAGTTTCCTAGTTTGATCTTTGATTTTCATTGAGTATTGGCCTCAGGTTTCCATTTGCAATCAGAAAGGGATTTTATGTCCATTATTCAAAAACTTTGGTGGTTTTTCAAGTTAGAAAAACGCCGTTATCTAGTCGGCATTGTGGCCCTTGTCTTGGTTTCCGTCCTCAATCTCATTCCCCCTATGGTTATGGGGCGGGTCATTGATGCCATTACATCGGGGCAATTAACCCAGCAGGACCTTCTTCTTGACCTATTTTACTTGCTACTTGCGGCTTTTGGAATGTACTATCTGCGTTATGTTTGGCGCATGTATATCCTCGGGACTTCCTACCGTTTGGGGCAGATTATGCGCTCTCGCTTGTTTGAGCATTTCACAAAAATGTCTCCAGCCTTTTATCAAACCTATCGGACGGGAGACCTGATGGCACACGCTACCAATGATATCAATGCCTTGACTCGTCTGGCAGGTGGCGGAGTCATGTCTGCTGTGGATGCTTCTATCACGGCGCTGGTGACCTTGCTGACCATGCTTTTTAGCATCTCATGGCAAATGACCTTGGTTGCCATTCTACCCCTGCCTTTCATGGCTTATGCGACCAGTCGCTTGGGAAGAAAGACTCACAAGGCTTTTGGTGAATCCCAAGCTGCCTTTTCTGAACTCAATAACAAGGTACAGGAGTCTGTATCAGGTATCAAAGTGACCAAGTCTTTCGGTTATCAGGCAGACGAGTTGAAGTCTTTTCAGGCAGTCAATGAATTGACCTTTCAAAAGAACCTGCAAACCATGAAATACGATAGTCTCTTTGACCCCATGGTTCTCTTATTTGTTGGTTCCTCCTATGTTTTAACCCTTCTGGTCGGCTCCTTGATGGTTCAGGAAGGGCAAATCACGGTTGGAAATCTGGTTACCTTTATCAGCTACTTGGATATGTTGGTCTGGCCTCTTATGGCCATCGGCTTCCTCTTTAATATTACTCAGCGAGGGAAGGTTTCTTACCAACGGATTGAGGAACTTTTGTCTCAGGAATCACCTGTACAAGATCCTGAGTTTCCTCTGGACGGTATCGAAAATGGACGTTTGGGATATGCCATTGACAGCTTTGCCTTTGAAAATGAGGAAACACTGACAAATATTTACTTTAGTTTGGAAAAAGGGCAAACTCTGGGCTTGGTTGGGCAGACAGGCTCTGGGAAAACGTCCTTGATTAAGTTCCTCTTGCGTGAATACGATGTGGATAAGGGTGCCATTTACCTAAACGGTCATGATATTCGGGACTATCGTCTGACAGACCTTCGCAGTCTCATGGGCTATGTTCCTCAGGACCAGTTCCTCTTTGCGACCTCTATCTTAGACAATATCCGCTTTGCCAACCCTAACTTGCCCCTTTCAGCGGTCGAGGAAGCGACCAAGCTAGCTCAAGTATATCAAGACATTGTAGCTATGCCTCAAGGCTTTGATACGTTGATTGGTGAAAAGGGAGTCAGTCTTTCTGGTGGGCAAAAGCAACGTCTGGCTATGAGTCGGGCTATGATTTTAGACCCTGATATCTTGATTTTAGATGATTCCTTGTCAGCCGTGGATGCCAAGACAGAGTATGCGATTATTGACAATCTCAAGGAGACGCGCAAGGACAAGACAACCATTATCACAGCTCATCGTCTCAGTGCGGTTGTCCATGCAGATTTGATTTTAGTTCTGCAAAATGGCCAAATTATCGAACGGGGCACGCACGATGATTTGCTAGCTTTAGATGGCTGGTATGCCCAAACCTACCAGTCTCAGCAGTTGGAAATGAAAGGAGAAGAAGATGCAGAATAAACAAGAACAATGGGCTGTATTGAAACGCTTGATGTCCTATCTCAAACCCTATGGCCTCCTGACTTTTTTGGCACTCAGTTTTCTCCTAGCGACTACGGTCATTAAAAGTGTCATTCCCCTTGTGGCTTCCCACTTTATTGACCAGTATCTCAGCAATCTTAACCAAGTTGCCGTTACCGTTTTGCTGGCCTACTATGGCCTTTATATCCTACAAACTCTAGTTCAATATGTCGGCAATCTTCTCTTTGCGCGGGTGTCTTACAGTATTGTAAGGGATATTCGTCGCGATGCCTTTGCCAATATGGAGAAACTGGGCATGTCTTACTTTGACAAGACACCCGCAGGCTCCATCGTCTCTCGTCTGACAAATGATACCGAGACCATCAGTGATATGTTTTCTGGGATTTTATCCAGCTTTATCTCAGCAGTTTTCATATTTCTGACAACCCTGTATACCATGTTGGTGCTGGATTTTCGTTTGACAGCTTTAGTCTTGCTCTTTCTCCCCTTGATTTTCCTTTTGGTCAATCTCTATCGGAAAAAATCAGTCAAAATCATTGAAAAAACCAGAAGTCTCTTGTCAGATATCAATAGTAAGCTGGCAGAGAATATCGAGGGAATCAGGATTATCCAGGCCTTTAATCAAGAGAAACGCCTACAGGCAGAATTTGATGAAATCAACCAAGAACACTTGGTCTATGCCAACCGTTCGGTAGCCTTGGATGCCCTCTTTTTGAGACCTGCCATGAGTTTGCTGAAACTTCTAGGCTATGCTGTCTTGATGGCCTACTTTGGCTACCGTGGGCTTTCTATCGGGATAACGGCCGGAACCATGTATGCCTTTATCCAGTACATCAACCGTCTCTTTGATCCCTTGATTGAGGTGACGCAAAACTTTTCAACCCTTCAAACTTCTATGGTATCTGCAGGCCGTGTCTTCGCCTTGATTGACGAGACGACCTATGAGCCTCTTCAAAAAGATGGGCAAGCCAAAGTCCAAGAAGGCAATATCCGTTTTGAACATGTGTGTTTCTCTTATGAAGGCAAGCACCAGATTCTGGATGATATTTCCTTTTCGGTTAAGAAGGGTGAGACCATTGCCTTTGTGGGCCATACAGGTTCAGGGAAATCTTCGATCATCAATGTCCTCATGCGCTTTTATGAATTTCAGTCAGGGCGAGTTCTCTTGGATGGTGTGGATATTAGAGACTACAGGCAGGAAGAACTGAGAAAAAATATCGGTCTGGTCTTGCAAGATCCCTTTCTCTATCACGGGACTATCAAATCCAATATCGCCATGTACCAAGATCTCAGTGACGAAGAGGTTCAGGCTGCAGCTGCCTTTGTCGATGCAGATTCCTTTATCCAAGAACTTCCGCTGGGATATGATGCACCTGTTTCCGAGCGTGGTTCGAGTTTTTCAACTGGCCAGCGACAGCTTCTTGCCTTTGCCAGAACAGTCGCCAGTCAGCCTAAAATCTTGATTTTGGATGAAGCGACAGCTAATATTGACTCTGAAACAGAAAGCTTGGTTCAAGCTTCTCTGGCTAAGATGAGACAGGGGCGGACAACTATTGCCATTGCCCACCGCCTTTCTACCATCCAAGACGCCAACTGTATCTATGTTTTGGACAAGGGGCGCATTATTGAGAGTGGAACCCATGAGGAACTCTTGGCCTTGGGAGGGACCTATCACAAGATGTATAGCTTGCAGGCAGGGGCCATGGCCTAATACTCTTTGATTTTCATTGAGTAAAAGAAGGAAATCCTTCAAATTACAGATTTCTTTCACCGCCTTCTCCATTTTGTGGTATAATGAAAAATGTTGACAAATAGTATAATAAAAACAAAGGAGAAACAGCATGCTGAAATGGGAAGACTTGCCCGTGGAAATGAAATCAAGCGAGGTTGAGTCTTACTACCAGCTTGTCTCTAAAAGGAAGGGTTCGCTGATTTTCAAACGTTGCTTGGACTGGGTTCTAGCCTTGGTCTTACTAGTTCTAACCTCTCCTATCTTTCTCATCTTGAGCATTTGGATCAAGTTGGATAGCAAGGGGCCAGTGATTTACAAGCAAGAGCGCGTGACCCAGTACAACCGTCCTTTCAAGATTTGGAAGTTTCGTACTATGGTGACGGATGCGGATAAAAAAGGCAGTCTGGTGACTTCGGCTAACGACAGCCGCATTACCAAGGTTGGCAATTTTATCCGCCGTGTCCGTTTGGACGAACTGCCTCAGCTGGTCAATGTTCTTAAAGGAGAAATGTCCTTTGTAGGGACGCGTCCTGAAGTGCCACGTTATACAGAACAGTATAGTCCTGAAATGATGGCGACCTTGCTTTTACCAGCAGGAATTACCTCTCCAGCTAGCATCAACTACAAGGATGAGGACACCATCATCAGTCAAATGACGGAGAAAGGCCTGTCTGTTGACCAAGCCTATGTAGAGCATGTTCTTCCTGAAAAGATGCGCTATAATCTCGCCTATCTCCGAGAATTTAGTTTCCTTGGAGACATCAAAATCATGTTTCAAACCGTGTTTGAAGTGCTAAAATAAAGTAGTCATAAGAAAATGAGTACAGACAAAAGGAGCAAATCAATGCCAAATTACAATATTCCATTTTCACCACCCGATATCACCGAAGCAGAAATTGCTGAAGTAGCGGATACCCTGCGTTCTGGTTGGATTACAACAGGTCCTAAGACAAAAGAACTGGAGCGTCGCTTATCTCAATACACACAGACGCCAAAGACTGTCTGCCTCAATTCTGCGACAGCGGCTCTTGAGTTGATTTTACGTGTTTTGGAAGTGGGACCTGGTGATGAAGTCATCGTTCCAGCTATGACTTATACAGCTTCATGTAGTGTCATCACTCACGTGGGAGCAACCCCTGTCATGGTGGATATTCAAGCAGATACGTTTGAGATGGACTATGACCTTCTTGAGCAAGCCATCACTGAAAAGACTAAGGTGATTATTCCGGTTGAGCTTGCGGGGATTGTTTGCGACTATGACCGTTTGTTCCAAGTTGTGGAGAAGAAACGTGATCTCTTTAAAGCTACTAGCAAGTGGCAAAAGGCCTTTAACCGTATCATGATTGTATCTGATAGTGCCCATGCTTTGGGATCTACTTATAAAGGGCAACCAGCTGGTTCTATCGCTGACTTTACTTCCTTCTCATTCCATGCTGTTAAGAACTTTACAACTGCAGAGGGTGGAAGTGCGACTTGGAAGGCTAATCCAGCGATTGATGACGAAGAGATGTACAAGGAATTTCAAATCCTTTCCCTTCATGGTCAAACTAAGGATGCCCTTGCTAAGATGCAATTGGGTTCATGGGAGTACGATATCGTAACGCCGGCCTACAAGTGTAACATGACGGATATCATGGCGTCGCTTGGTTTGGTACAATTGGACCGTTATCCTGGTTTGCTAGAACGTCGTAAGGACATTGTGGACCGCTATGACCGTGGCTTTGCGGGTTCTCGTATCCATCCATTGGCACATAAGACTGATACTGTCGAATCTTCACGTCACCTCTACATCACCCATGTAGACGGAGCAAGTTTAGAAGAACGGAACCTCATCATCCAAGAATTGGCTAAAGCAGGAATCGCAAGTAACGTGCACTACAAACCACTTCCCCTCTTGACAGCCTATAAGAATCTTGGCTTTGATATGGCGAATTATCCCAAGGCCTATGCCTTCTTTGAAAATGAAATTACCCTCCCTCTTCATACAAAATTAAGCGATGATGAAGTGGACTATATCATTGAGACTTTCAAAACAGTTTCTGAAAAAGTGCTAACTTTATCAAAAAAATCGTAAAAAAGTCTTGACAAAGAAAAAACAAAGTATTAAAATAAGTTCAACAAATCAGAAAAGTAACTATTTTTGATCTTCAGGGAGCCTGTGGTGATTGTGAACAGGTGGTTGGAAGTAGTGAAAGTGGGCTGATTTTAAAAATGAATTTGAAACAATGAAAATTCGGTGCGCACACCTTACAGTGCAACTTGTTGTTAGACAAGGTAGAGATGTAAAGGGGAATAGTCCCTTTATAATTGAGGTGGCACCGCGTTACCAACGCCCTCACACAGAATCTAATCTGTGTGTGGGCTTTTTCATATCTTGAAATTAATACTGAAAGAGGAAATTTTTATGACAACTAAAGGTTATTTTGGACAATTTGGTGGTAGTTTTGTACCGGAGCCGATTCAGGCTTTGTTGGATGAGTTGGAAGTGACATTTGAAAAATACAAGGATGATCCAGAGTTTTTGGCAGAATTTCGTCATTACTTAAAAGACTATTCAGGTCGCGAAACACCGCTTTATTTTGCGGAAAGTTTGACAGATCACTTAGGTGGCGCTAAGATTTATCTCAAGCGCGAAGATCTTAACCATCTGGGTTCTCACAAGCTTAATAACGTTTTAGGACAAATTCTTCTTGCTAAACGTATGGGCAAAAAACGAGTGATCGCAGAAACAGGAGCTGGTCAACATGGTGTTGCGACAGCAGCGGCTGCAGCCAAGTTTGGTATGGCCTGTGATGTCTACATGGGGGCAGAGGATGTGGAGCGTCAACGTCTCAATGTCTTCCGCATGGAGATGATGGGAGCAACTGTTCACGCGGTTGAAACTGGAACTCGTACCCTCAAGGATGCGGTAGATGCAGCCTTTGGAGCATGGATGAATGACCTTGAAGCATTCTATGTTTTGGGATCTGCTGTGGGTCCTCACCCTTATCCTACAATTGTTCATGAATTCCAAAAGATCATCAGTGAAGAATCTCGTCGTCAAATCTTAGAAAAAGAAGGACGATTGCCAGATTACGTCATTGCCTGTGTAGGTGGTGGTTCCAATGCCATCGGTGCTTTTTCACAGTATGTGGCAGATGAAGAAGTCAAATTGGTTGGGGTCGAAGCTGCTGGTCATGGACTTGATACAGACAAGCACGCAGCTACTATGACAAAAGGTAGTATCGGAATTGTTGACGGCATGAAGACCTATGCAGTCTTTAAGGAAGATGGAGAGTTGGCGCCAGTTTACTCTATCTCAGCTGGTTTAGACTACCCAGGGGTTGGCCCAGAACACGCCTACTTTAAAGATTCTGGTCGCGTGGAATATGTGGCAGCTACAGATGAAGAAGCTGTTCAAGCCTTGCTTCTGCTCAGCAAGACAGAAGGGATTATCCCAGCGATTGAAAGTTCGCACGCTATCGCAGAAGCGGTTAAACGTGCACCAAAACTAAGTAAAGATGAAATTATCATCATAAATGTCTCTGGTCGTGGAGACAAGGACGTAGCTGCGATTGCAGACTACCTAGAAGGTAAAAAATAATAGATGGAAAAATTACAGTCCTTTCTCTCACAGAGAGCTTGTGGTTGCTGGAAACAAGCAGAGAAAGCTGTAAGGTTGGGTCCATCTGAAACAAGAGAAGAAAACATAATTCTCAAGGGAGTGCCCTTTATCGCACAGCCTGTTACAGGAGGTATCTGAGACAGGAATGAGAGATAGGAGAAATCCTATAATTGAGGTGGCACCGCGAATTTCGTCCTCACGCAAGTTATTTTGCGTGGGGATTTTTCATACAGTCGCCACGGACTAGAAGTAGAACTGAAAGGGAAATTACAATGGAACGAATCATTCATGGAGATGTCTTATCACCAATCTTGGCTTATATGCGCCTAAAGGGGCAACACAAGGTTATCTTAGAGAGTATTCCGAGAGACAAGGAAACCGCTCGTTTTTCTATCCTAGCTTATAATCCAGTTTTTGAGATTAAGTTTGAAAATGGAGTTCTTTATCAAAATGGTCAAGTGATTGATCGGGATCCTTTGGATTTCCTTTATGAAGTGACTCATAAGAGCCAGCACCATTCAGATCTACCTTTTGGTGGGGGAGCCATTGGTTTTGTTGGTTACGATATGATTTCGCTCTATGAAGAAATTGGTCAAATCCCTCAAGATACCATTGGGACGCCAGACATGCATTTCTTTATTTATGAGAGCTACATGGTCTTTGACCACAAGAAGGAAAAAATCCATGTCATCGAGGATGCTCTTTACAGTGAGCGTAGTCAAGAAGACTTGGAAAAAGCCTTGAACCAAGTGCTTGAGGAATTACGCATCCCTGCTCCAAATGAATTTGAAAACTTGGATTTATCTCCGCTGGACTTCAAACCGCATATCGCTCCTCAGAAGTTTGAGGAAATGGTGGAAACCGCTCGCGACTTGATTCGTAACGGAGATATGTTCCAATGCGTACTCAGTCAGCGTTTCTCAGCAGAGGTTACTGGCAATCCATTTGACTTTTACAGAAATCTTCGCGTGACCAATCCATCTAATTACCTCTATTTCTATGACTTTGGGGATTATCAAATCATCGGTGCCAGTCCTGAAAGTTTGGTTTCTGTTAAAAATGGCATCGTGACAACCAATCCGATTGCCGGTACACGACCAAGAGGGGCTACGGATGAAGAAGACAAGGCTTTGGCGACAGACCTGCTTTCTGATGAGAAGGAAACAGCAGAACATCGGATGTTGGTAGACTTGGGGCGTAACGATATTGGTCGCATCTCTGAAACAGCCAGTGTCCAAGTCACCAAGTATATGGAAGTGGAGCTCTTCCGCTATGTCATGCATTTGACCAGCGTGGTCAAGGGACGGTTGCTTTCAGAACTCACTGCCATGGATGCCTTGAAATCTACACTTCCTGCTGGAACAGTGTCAGGAGCACCAAAGATTCGTGCTATGAGACGCATCTATGAACTGGAAACGGAAAAACGAGGCGTATACGCAGGAGCAATCGGCTACTTGTCTGCGACGGGTGATATGGATTTCGCTATTGCCATCCGAACTATGATTCTCAAAAATCAAACAGCCTATGTGCAGGCTGGGGCAGGGATTGTCTATGACTCTATTGCCCAAAACGAATACCAAGAAACCATTAACAAGGCTAAATCTATGACTAGAATTGGAGAACTAAGACCATGATTTTATTGATTGACAACTATGATTCTTTTACCTATAACTTGGCGCAATACATTGGGAATTTTGCAGAAGTGCAGGTCTTGAGAAATGATGATCCTAAGCTGTATGAAGAAGCTGAAAAAGCAGATGGTCTGGTCTTTTCTCCTGGTCCTGGTTGGCCAGTTGATGCTGGAAAGATGGAAGATATGATTCGTGACTTTGCAGGCAAGAAACCGATTCTAGGGATTTGTTTGGGTCACCAAGCCATCGCAGAAGTCTTTGGTGGGAAGTTAGGCTTGGCACCAAAAGTCATGCATGGGAAACAGAGCAATATCAGCTTTGAAGCGCCATCTGTTTTGTATCAAGGCATTGAGGATGGCCGTGCGGTCATGCGTTACCACAGTATTTTGATTGAAGAAATGCCAGAAGAGTTTGAAGTGACAGCTCGTTCGACTGATGACCAAGCTATTATGGGCATTCAACACAAAAACCTACCGATTTATGGCTTCCAGTACCATCCAGAAAGTATCGGAACGCCTGATGGCTTGTCTTCTATTCGGAATTTTATCGAGAAAGTTGTAAAGTGAGGAAACTAGGATGAAAGATATTATTGAAAAATTAGCAAAATTTGAAAATTTATCAGGTGTGGAAATGACGGATGTCATTGAGCGTATCGTTACTGGACGTGTAACCGAAGCGCAGATTGCTTCTCTCCTTTTGGCTCTTAAGATGAAGGGAGAAACACCTGAAGAGCGCACAGCCATTGCACAAGTCATGAGAGGACATGCCCAACACATTCCGACTGAAATCCATGATGCCATGGACAACTGTGGTACAGGAGGCGACAAGTCTTTCAGCTTTAACATTTCGACAACTGCAGCCTTTGTCTTGGCTGGTGGCGGTGTTCATATGGCCAAGCACGGTAACCGTTCGATTTCTTCTAAATCTGGTTCGGCAGATGTCCTAGAAGCCTTGGGTATTAACCTAGACCTCAAACCAGCTGAACTAGGTAAGGTCTTTGATAAAACTGGAATCGTCTTTCTCTTTGCTAAAAATATGCACCCAGCCATGAAATACATCATGCCAGCGCGTTTGGAATTGGGAATTCCAACGATCATGAACTTGACTGGTCCACTGATTCACCCAATGGCCTTGGAAACACAGCTTCTTGGGATTAGTCGTCCAGAACTTCTAGAAAGTACAGCTCAGGTTTTGAAAAATATGGGTCGCAAACGTGCCATCGTGGTGGCTGGGCCAGAAGGTCTTGATGAAGCTGGCTTGAACGGAACAACTAACATCGCACTTCTTGAAAATGGCGAAATCACCTTGTCAAGCTTTACTCCAGAGGATTTGGGAATGGAGCGCTACGCTATCGAAGATATTCGTGGAGGGAATGCTCAGGAAAATGCAGAGATTTTGCTCAGCGTTCTTAAAAACGAACCAAGTCCATTCTTGGAAACGACAGTCTTAAATGCTGGTCTTGGTTTCTATGCTAATGGTAAGGTTGCTAGTATCAAGGAAGGAGTTGCCTTGGCTCGTCAAGTGATTGCTAGTGGCAAGGCCCTTGAAAAACTCAGACTGTTACAGGAGTACCAAAAATGAGTCAAGAATTTTTAGCACGAATCTTGGAGCAGAAGGAGCGTGAGGTAGAGCAGATGGAGCTGGAGGAAATCCAGCCCCTACGCCAGACCTATCGCTTGGCTGAATTTTTGAAGAATCACCAGGACCGTTTACAGGTAATCGCTGAAGTCAAGAAGGCTAGCCCTAGTCTGGGAGATATCAATCTCGATGTGGATATTGTGCAACAGGCCCAGACTTATGAAGCGAATGGTGCAATGATGATTTCGGTTTTGACAGATGAAGTTTTCTTTAAAGGGCATTTGGATTATCTGCGGGAGATTTCCAGTCAGGTAGAGATTCCGACGCTCAACAAGGATTTTATCATCGATGAAAAGCAAATCATCCGCGCCCGCAATGCCGGTGCGACAGTTATCTTGCTCATCGTGGCTGCCTTGTCAGAAGAACGCCTCAAGGAACTGTATGACTACGCGACAGAGCTTGGTCTGGAAGTCTTGGTGGAGACTCACAATCTTGCTGAACTAGAGGTGGCCCACAGACTGGGTGCTGAGATTATTGGGGTTAATAACCGCAATTTGACCACCTTTGAAGTCGACTTGCAGACCAGTGTAGATTTGGCCCAGCACTTTGAGGAAGGCCGCTATTACATTTCTGAATCTGCCATTTTCACAGGGCAGGATGCGGAACGAGTAGCACCATCCTTTAACGGAATTTTGGTGGGAACAGCGCTCATGCAGGCAGAGGATGTGGCCCAGAGAATCAAGGAGTTGCAGATTGACAAAGGTTAAGATTTGTGGACTATCTACCAAAGAAGCGGTGGAAACAGCTGTTTCAGCAGGAGCTGACTACATCGGTTTTGTCTTTGCACCTAGTAAAAGACAGGTGAGCTTGGATCAGGCTGCTGAGCTGGCAAAGCCCATTCCTACTAATGTTAAGAAGGTTGGCGTATTTGTTTCACCAAGTCGAGCAGAACTACTAGAAGCGATTGAAAAAGTTGACTTGGACTTGGTTCAAGTTCATAGTCAGGTGGCAGATGATTTGTTTGAGGATTTGCCTTGTGACAGTATTCAGGCTGTACAGGTGGATGGAAATGGTCATGTACCTAATTCTCAGGCAGACTATCTACTCTTTGATGCCCCTGTGGCAGGGAGTGGCCAGACCTTTGACTGGGGTCAACTGGATACGACGGGACTAACACAGCCCTTCTTTATCGCAGGTGGGCTTAATGAAGACAATGTAGCAAAAGCAATTCAACACTTTACTCCCTATGCAGTAGATGTATCAAGCGGAGTGGAGATAGATGGACAAAAAGATCAGGAAAAGATTAGAAGATTTATAGAGAGGGCAAAGAATGGCATATCAGGAACCAAATAAAGATGGATTTTACGGAAAATTCGGTGGACGTTTTGTCCCAGAAACATTGATGACGGCAGTTTTGGAGTTGGAGAAGGCTTATCGTGAAAGTCAGGCAGACCCAAGTTTCCAAGAGGAATTGAACCAACTTTTGCGCCAGTATGTAGGACGTGAAACTCCTCTTTACTACGCAAAAAACTTGACCCAGCATATCGGCGGAGCCAAGATTTACCTCAAACGGGAAGACCTTAACCATACAGGGGCTCACAAGATTAACAATGCCTTGGGACAAGTTTTGCTTGCCAAACGCATGGGTAAAAAGAAAATTATCGCAGAAACAGGTGCTGGTCAGCACGGTGTAGCAACTGCAACAGCTGCAGCCCTCTTTAACATGGAATGTACCATCTACATGGGTGAGGAAGATGTTAAACGCCAAGCCCTCAATGTCTTCCGTATGGAGCTTTTGGGAGCCAAGGTTGAGGCAGTGACAGATGGTTCGCGTGTGCTCAAGGACGCGGTTAATGCAGCCCTTCGTTCATGGGTGGCTAACATAGACGATACCCACTATATCCTTGGTTCAGCCTTGGGGCCTCATCCATTCCCAGAAATCGTTCGTGACTTCCAAAGTGTTATTGGACGAGAGGCTAAACAACAGTACCGTGACTTGACAGGACAAGACCTACCAGATGCCCTAGTAGCCTGTGTTGGTGGTGGATCTAATGCTATCGGCCTCTTCCATCCATTTGTGGAAGATGAGTCAGTAGCCATGTATGGAGCTGAAGCAGCAGGACTTGGTGTGGATACAGAGCACCACGCAGCGACCTTGACCAAGGGACGTCCAGGTGTCCTCCACGGTTCTCTCATGGATGTGCTTCAAGATGCTCATGGTCAAATTCTTGAAGCCTTCTCTATCTCAGCAGGTTTGGACTATCCAGGTATCGGTCCAGAACATTCTCACTACCACGATATCAAACGTGCCAGCTATGTTCCAGTGACAGACGAGGAAGCCTTGGAAGGATTCCAACTCTTGTCTCGCGTGGAAGGGATTATCCCAGCCTTGGAATCTAGCCATGCTATCGCCTTTGCGGTGAAATTGGCCAAAGAACTCGGTCCAGACAAGTCTATGATTGTCTGCCTATCAGGTCGTGGGGACAAGGATGTGGTTCAAGTTAAAGACCGCTTGGAAGCAGATGCAGCAAAGAAGGGAGAAGCTCATGCCTAAGACACTAACAGAAAAATTGAACGCTATTAAAGCAGCAGGAAAGGGAATTTTTGTTCCCTATATTATGGCTGGAGACCATGAGAAAGGTCTGGATGGTCTCGCTGAAACAATCCACTTTTTAGAAGATTTGGGTGTCTCTGCTATTGAAGTGGGCATTCCCTTTTCAGACCCAGTCGCAGATGGACCTGTTATCGAAGAAGCAGGCTTACGCAGTCTAGCTCACGGAACGTCTACTCAGGCTTTGGTTGAAACCTTGAAAACCATTGAAATAGAAGTTCCGCTTGTCATCATGACCTACTTCAATCCCCTCTTTCAGTACGGTGTGGAGAAATTTGTCAAAGATTTGGCGGATACAGCCGTTAAGGGTTTGATTATCCCAGACCTACCTCATGAGCATGCCAACTTTGTGGAGCCTTATTTGGCAGATACAGACATTGCCTTGATACCCCTAGTTAGTTTGACAACAGGAATTGACCGCCAAAAAGAGTTGATCAAGGGAGCAGAAGGCTTCGTCTATGCCGTTGCCATCAATGGGGTGACAGGGAAGTCGGGCAATTACCGTGCAGACTTGGATAAGCACTTGGCACAATTGCATCAAGTAGCTGACATCCCAGTCTTGACAGGATTTGGTGTGTCTAGTCAAGAAGATGTAGAACGCTTTAATGCGGTGTCAGATGGCGTTATCGTCGGTTCGAAAATTGTAAAAGCTCTCCACCAAGGAGAGCCAATTGAGGACTTTATTAAACAAGCAGTAGCTTACCAAAAATAATCAAACAAGCAGCAAGTAAGAGGAAAGGCACGAAAGGAAGTCTTTCCTTTTTCTTTTGTAGGAGAAAGGCTAGAATTCCTGTAGCAGAAGCGAACTGAATCAAGATCAGTAGTTCTGTCGCACTAAAGACGAGGGCACAAGAAGCTAAAAAGAGAAAATCCCCTGCGCCCATGCGGATATCGATAAAATGAGCCAAAATCGCAAGGACAAGGAAGAAGACCATGACCAGATTCCAACCGCAGAAAGCCATGAGGATTAGGTGAAAAGTAAGCCAGACCAGTAAGGGATATTCTTGATGGCGAAAGTCGTAGATGCCCAAGGTCAAACCAGCAGTGATTAGGATGACTTGTCCTATGGAAATCCAGCCCCAAGACCAAGCCAGAAAGAGGAGTCCCAAGCCTAGTTCAAAGAGGGCATACCAAACAGGATAGCGAGCCTTGCAGTAGCGACAGCGAAAGTGGTTGAAGACCTGCGATAGGATTGGAATCAAATCCAACGGCCGCAAGCGAGTCTGACAGGAATCACAATGACTAGCTGGATGGATAATGGATTGCTCAGGAAAACGGTCAATGACCAAACCAAGAAAAGAAGCGAGAATGCTCCCGACAAGAAAAAAATAAATATCAATCATACTTATCTATTCGTAAAAAATAGGAGAAGTAGTATAATGGAGAAACATAGACAAGATAGTGAGGTCAAGATGATAATTCGTTTTGAAGAAAATGTGAGCACAGAAAACGCTCAATTCGTATGCCAATGGTCCAACTTCCTTGGCAAGTCTTTTCAAGAACAATGGATGGGACCAAAGATTCCTTTTCCACTGACCCTTCAAGCCTTGCAAGATTTGGGAGGAGTTTTTTCTATCTTTGTTGAACAAGAATTTGTGGGGCTTATCCAGAAAATCAGGCTAGAAGACAGTAATCTTCATATCGGACGGTTTTTGATTAATCCACAGAAACAAGGGCAGGGATTAGGTAGCCTAGCTTTAAGGAAATTTGTTAGTTTGGCCTTTGAAAATGAAGATATAGATACTATTTCTCTAAATGTCTTCGAGGCAAATCAAACAGCTTGCAATCTTTACCAAAAAGAAGGATTTGAAATCGTTCAAATGGTTGAAGCACCTGAACGGAAATACATTATGAAGAAGAGGAGATAGAAAGTAAAAAGTCTTGAAATCAAGGTTTTTTTCTATTGTATGTAGATGTCTATCCATGGGGGTTCAAAAGCTACTTGGAGTGATTTGATTTATGATGGGAAAAATGATCTGGCCAAAAATGATCTGGCCAAAAATGATTGAGAAATAGTTGATAAAAAAGCGTTTGCATGATACTATATATTGAAAGGAGGTTAAAATATGGTAGAACAAAGAAAATCAATTACCATGAAAGATGTGGCTTTAGAAGCAGGGGTTAGCGTTGGAACAGTTTCACGTGTGATTAATAAAGAAAAAGGAATTAAAGAAGTAACTTTAAGGAAAGTTCAAAGGGCTATAAAAACATTGGACTATATCCCTGATAATTATGCTCGAGGTATGAAAAGGAATAGAACAGAAACTATCGCTTTGATTATTCCGAGCATCTGGCATCCGTTTTTCTCGGAGTTTGCTTATCATGTTGAGAAAGAGTTATTAAAATATAATTATAAATTATTTATTTGTAACGCTGATAGCGATTCACAAAATGAAATTGAATATATCGAAATGTTGAAGCAAAATAAAGTAGATGGAATTATTGGTATTACATATTCTGATATTGACAAATATATTTTATCTGATTTACCGTTTGTAAGTATAGATAGACATTTTTCGGAAAATGTATGCTATGTTACTTCAGCAAATTACAAAGGAGGACAAACTGCAGCAGAGGAACTGGTTAGAAGGGATAATAAGTATCTTGCTTTTATTGGTTCAATTAATATGTATGAGAATGAGACTATACTCAGAGGTAAAGGATTCAGAGAAAAGGCTAAAGAATTAGGAGCTGAAGTCTATAATTTTGAAATGAAAGAACCTTTAGTAAATCCTGAAGATCAGATAAGAATTTTTTTACAATCTCATAAAGAAATAGATGGTATATTTACAATAAATGATATGATGGCTCTGAGAGTTATTAGTATTATGAAACAACTGGGGAAAATAGCACCTGATGATTACCAGATAATTGGATTTGATGGTTTAAAAACTTCTGTCGATCAATCTTATCTAGTGTCCACAATAGTTCAAGATATTAAGATGATGGCAAAAGAATCTGTTGTAATGATATTGAAAATGATTAAGAAGGAAGATATTTTAGAAAAACGAATCGTAATTCCCACATACTTTTGGGGAGATAAAACAACAAAAAAAATTTAAAAAGCGCTTGACAATCAATGAAAGCGCTGTTATAATATAATCAACAAATGAAACGTTTCAAAAACAGGCTAGAAGCTTGTTTAAAAAATAAATAAAAAATGAAACGTTTCAAAAAGGAGGAAAATGATGCGTAAAGGTACAATGTTATCTGTTGTTGCGGGGCTATCGTTAGCTATACTTGCAGGTTGTAGTGGAGGAACTAACTCAAAACAAGCGAGTTCTTCAAATGATATTAAAGTCTGGGTACAATTCTCTGACGAAACCAATGAAGGAAAAGCTTGGCAAAAAGTTGTTGACAACTTTAATCAATCAGGAAAAAGTAAGTACAAAGTTGTAACTGAGTATATTCCTCGTAGTGGTAGTGGTGGAGGATATGAAGACAAGGTTAATGCTGCTATCACGACTAATAGTCTTCCAGATGTTATTACCCTTGATGGGCCAAATACGGCAGCTTATGCAAAATCTAAAGTGATTACTCCGCTAGATGATTATCTAAAAGATAATAATATGGATGATGTTTTGGACAGTATTAAACAACAAGGAACTTATGATGGTAAATTCTATGCATTTGGATTTTCTGAATCGAATGTTGGTGTTTATTACAACAAAAAAATGTTCAAAGAGGCCGGAATTGCGGAATCAGAGCTTCCAACGCTAGAAAAGCCATGGACATGGGATGAATTTAATACGATTGCTAAAAAATTGAAAGATCATTATAACAAACCGGCAATTGATTTTCGTATTAATTCAAACGATGAAATGTTACCATATGCTTATATGCCGTTGATTTGGTCAAATAATGGTTCTGTCGTAAACGAAGATGGAACAAAGGCAGAAGGATACTTCAACTCAAAAGAGAGTGTAGAAGCAGTTCAATTCATTCAAAATCTTGTAAAAGAAGGTTATACAACTGTTAGTCCAGTCGAAAAAGGTTTTGAAACAGGAGAGTATCCAATGCTTTTGAGTGGTTCTTGGACGATTGCTGACATGAATACAAACTACAAAGATATTGATTTTGGTATCCTTCCTTACCCAGTATCTAGTAAGACGAAAAAATTAGTATCCCCTTCAGGTAGTTGGCAATTAGCTGTTACGACAAAATCTGATAAAAAAGAGGCAGCATCTGAATTTGTTAAATTTGCTACAAATACAGAATCAAGTGAAATTATTAGCTTGGGGAATTCGGTCCTTCCGATTCGTAAATCTACAATTGAAAATATCAAAGATAAAGTGTCCGAACCAATGCGTTTCTTGATGGAACAAAATTCAAAAACAGCTCATGCTCGCCCAGTTGTCGTAGCATATCCTCAGGTTTCTAGAGCTTTTCAACAAGCAATGCAAGATATCAGCTATTATGAAGAAAATCCAAATGTGCAAAAAGTCTTGGATACTCGTACAAAAGAAATGCAAACTGCTATTGATCAGTCACTCAAATAATCTGTAAAAAAGAAGGTGGAAGGAAAATGTTTGGAACTACCTTCCCCTTTCTTGTTAATAGCCTAGTTTGATATATATGATTAAAGGAGATGGATATGAGTAAAGAAACTGTTGTGGATACAAAAAGACGTGAAAAAATAAAGGATAACATACTAGGTTATAGTTTTTTAGCTCCAGCTTTAATTTTATTAGGTATCTTTTTAGTAATTCCAGTTGGAATGGTCATTTATTACGCTTTTACAGATTATTATTTGTTGACACCAGATGAAAGAAAATTTGTTGGACTTGAAAATTTTATTCGATTAACAAAAGATCCGATTTTCTTAAAGAGCTTCTTGAATACTTTGAAATTTGTTGTTTGGATTATTCCAGTTCAATTGGGAGCGGCCTTAGGAATGGCTTTGATTGTCAATAAAAAGCGAAAAGGAAATATGTTTTTTAAAGTGGCTTTTTTTGCTCCAGTTGTCATGTCCTTGGTAGTTATTTCTATTCTTTGGCTTTATCTTTTAAACCCAAATAGTGGCTTATTAAATGCTATTTTAAATAAGGTAGGTATTGCTTCTCAACCTTTCTTGACTAGTCCCAAACAAGCTATGTATGCAATTGTTTTTGTTTCTGCTTGGCAGGGTGCAGGTTATCAGATGCTCTTATTTTTAGGAGGAATGCAGAATATTCCACAAGATGTCTATGAAGCTGCTGAATTAGATGGATTCTCAAAATGGGCTCAGTTTCGTTATATCACGATGCCCCTACTAAAACCAACAGCCCTGTTTGTATTGTTAACAACTTTAATTTCTGCCTTTAAACTGATTGTGCAACCAATGGTTATGACGCAAGGTGGTCCATTAAACTCAACAATTACTATGGTGTACTATATTTATCAACAAGGCTTTACTGATCGTCTTGTAGGATATTCTAGCTCAATCGCTTTAGTGTTTACAACGTTAATTGGTATGATTAGCTTGGTACAACGTCGCGTTCTGAAGGAGGATGACTAAGATGAAACGATTTAAACCAACAACAATCTTAGAATATATTCTGTTAACCCTATTGGCAGGACTCTTCCTTTTTCCTATGGTTTGGATGGTAGTTTCAGCTATGAAGCCAGAAGCGGATGTTTATAAAAATTTGACTAGTTGGCAAGCCTTCTTACCAAGTTTAAATCCTGCTGATTGGTTTAAACCTTATCAGGAAGTGTTTGAGCGATTTAGTATTTTTACCTACCTAGGGAACAGCATTTTTTATGCTGGAACGTTTGCTATTGGTTCTATTATTGTCAATGCACTGGCTGGTTTCGCTTTTGCAAAAGTCAATTTTTCAGGTAAGAAAATTTTATTTGGTTTCTTACTTGCTTTACTTATTATTCCAGTAGAAACTGTGTTAATTCCACAATTTACCATTATCAATTCCTTAGGTTTGGTCAATAATCGTCTTGCGGTTATTATTCCAGGATTGGCGAGTGTATTTAATATTTACTTATTTAGGAATTTCTTTATTGCAATTCCGGAAGAAATTCTTGAGTCTGCAAAAATGGATGGAGCAAGTATCGTTAGAATTTTCTTTAGAATTATGCTTCCAATGTCTAAACCTGCAGTTGCTACAGTTGGTGTTTTATCATTTATTTCAAGTTGGAATGATTATATTTGGCCATTGATGGTTTTGACAGATTCTTCTAAATTTTCAATGCAGGTTGCAATTACAACTATTAATACAACTCAACCAGTTTATATCAATCAGGTAATGGCTGTATTAACTATTTCAACGATTCCGTTGATTTTGGTCTATGTAGTCGCTCAGAAATATATTGTTCAAGGTCTGGGTGGTTCCGGAACTGGAATAAAATAGGATATGCTTATGATAAATAAAACATTTACAGTAGAAAGAGCCAATCGTTTTATAGCAGAAAATAAACATCTAGTTAATACTCAATATAAGCCAGAAGAACATTTTTCAGCTGAGATTGGTTGGATTAATGATCCAAATGGATTTGTCTATTTTCGTGGAGAATACCATCTTTTTTATCAATTCTATCCATATGATAGTGTTTGGGGTCCTATGCACTGGGGACATGCTAAAAGTAAGGATTTATTGAATTGGGAGCACTTACCAGTTGCACTTGCTCCAGATCAAGATTATGATCGAAATGGCTGCTTCTCAGGTTCTGCCATTGTCAAGGATGATCGCCTCTGGCTCATGTACACTGGACATATCGAAGAAGAAACAGGTATTCGACAAGTTCAGAATATGGCTTATTCGGATGATGGGATTCATTTCGAAAAGATTGAACAAAATCCAGTTGTTACAGGAGCAGACTTGCCAGACGAATTAATTGCCTCTGATTTCCGTGATCCAAAAATTTTTGAAAAGAATGGACACTATTACTCTGTGGTTGCGGCAAAACACAAAGATAATGTGGGCTGTATCGTTCTACTAGGGTCCGATAACCTAGTAGAATGGCAGTTTGAATCTATCTTTTTAAAAGGTGAAAAGCACCAAGGATTTATGTGGGAATGCCCAGACTACTTTGAGTTAGATGGGAAGGACTGCCTCATCATTTCGCCCATGCGTTATCAGCGTGAGGGAGCATCTTATCACAACATCAATTCTTCAGTTTTGTTCACGGGTAAGGTAGATTGGGAAGAAAAACGTTTTATTGAAGATACAGTTGAAGAGATTGACCATGGTCAGGACTTCTATGCCCCACAGACATTATTAGACGACCAAAATCGTCGTATCATGATTGCTTGGATGCAGATGTGGGGACGTACACTTCCTAGTCATGATCGAGATCACAAGTGGGCTGGTGTCATGACTGTGCCTAGAATCCTTCGATTAGAAGATGGTAAACTAAGACAATTCCCTATTAAAAAAGACCAATATCAAATCCAAATAGATGAAGATTGTCATTATCACTTAGGGAATGATACAGATTATCTTGAATTTGGTTATGATAGTAAAGAGCAGCAAGTTTACATTGATCGTAGCCATCTTGCCCAAAAGATTCTTGGTGAAGAAGAACAGGATACTAGTCGAAGATATGTAGATATTGAAGCTAAAGAATTGGAAGTTATTCTAGATAAAAATTCCATCGAAATTTTTGTCAATCAAGGTGAAGCAAGCTTGACTGCAACTTATTACTTAACAGTGCCAGCTGAGTTATCACGTTTAGATTAAAAATTAAGTTATTTCTCCTAAAGAAAAAGTTCTCTTTCTAAAATAGTGGAAAGAGAACTTTTTGTGTTTTGGGTATATAAGTTTAGTTTATTGCATTTGTAAAATTGGTGTTGGATTATGATTTAAGCTAGTTTTCTAAAGAATTTGAAAAAAATTTTATTTAAGTAAAAAAGCCTTGAAATCAAGTTTTTTCCTGTTGTATTTAGATGCCCCCTACAGTCGATTTAGAGTTAAAATAAGTAAAAATGAGTAACAAAAATATTGATAAATCAAGGTTTTGCCACTCTCTAAATTGCCTGTAAAAATAAAAGGTAGAACAAAAGTAGAACATTTTCTATCTTATTTCTTTAAGGATAAGTATCAAGGCATCTAAGACTCGGGAGCGTTGTTCAGTTGGAAGAGTTTTTAATTCATCAACAAGTAGAGAAATTTTTGGGTCTTCTTCTTTTAATTGTATATCAAAGAATGTATCTAAATCTACTTCTAATGCTTCCATTACTTTCTCTAGCGTTTGAATTTTTAAGTTAGTTGAAAGATTTTCTAATTTGTAGATATAATTAGTACCCAAATCAGCCATCTCTTCTAGTTGTTCTTGAGTATATCCTCTTTCTAAACGTAATAGACGGATTCTTTTAGAGATGTAATCTTGAAGATTGCTTTTGTTATTTGTCATGTAGTACCTCGCTACTTACATGATACAGTCAAAATGGTACAAATTTTAGACTTTTTAAAGTTATTTTATATGTAAATAACCTTTAAAGGTTATTTTTGTGATATAATAAGTTTATAAAGAAAAATGAGGAAACAATATGAAAAAATCAACAATCGTAATGACAGCAGCAATTGCAGCAGCATCCCTATCCCACACAGTAGGCGCAGAAGAAGTCGCTCCAAAACTAGTGAATGTGGAAGCGCCAAAGGCGGAGGTTGTGGAAACAACTACTCCTTCGGTGGCGACAAAAGAAGAAGTTGCTACAAAAGAAGCAGAAGCTAAGAAAGCGGGTCAAGAAGTAGCGGAAGCAAAACAGGCGGTCAAAGATGCCAAGCGTGCTACCAATGAAGCGGATTCTCTTGTTAATGAGAAAACAGAAGCTGTAAAACGTGCAGAGGATTTTGCGAAAAAGGCAAGTCCAGAAGTTATTACAGAAGCTGAGAAAGCAGTAGTTAAGGCAGAAGCAGACGTTCCTGTAAAAGAAGAAGCTCTTAAAAATGTAGAAGCAAAAGCTACAGAAGCAAATCAAGCGGTATCTGCACAAGAAGCAGTTGTAGCAGAAAAAGAAGCTACACAAGCTGAAAAAGAAAAAGCACTTACAAGTGCCACAGAAGCGGTTCAAATCGCCACAGACGCTGTTAATGGCAAAGGCTTGGAAAATGCTAAGGAAGCACAAAAAGAAGCCGTAGAAGCCGAAAAAACAAGCAAACAAGCGCAAACAGATGCAGAAACTGCCTTAAAAAATGCAGAACAAGCAAATCAAGCTACAAAAGCGCAAATTGAAGGTACAAAAGCAGATATTGCTACAAAAACTCAAGCGGTATCAGATGCCAAAGCACATCAAGCACAAGCAGAACAAGCTCTTAAAGCGGTAACTGCTGAGGTAGAAGCTCTTATTGAGTCTTCAAAACCACTTGCAAAAGGGTCTATTCAATTCAAAGAAGCCTTTGTTTCAAAAATCAAAGAAAAAATCCAGTTGAATAAGGACTACTGGGCAATTCCAGATAATAAACTTACTCAAGCGGATATTGATAAATTTGAAGCTCGTAATAAAGAGTTGAAAAAAGAGATCACTGACATGGTTGGAGATAGTATTCAATCTAAAAACCTTGTCTTGAGCGAAGCGGATAAGGCAGATAAGACACAGTATGATGTCAATAATCTTCCAAAAGAAGTCCGTGATGATTTGACACTTTTCGCTGCAGATTTGATTTCAAACTTGCGTGAGCAGTTGGGTCTTACAGACGTTGTTGTGACAAAAGACTCCTTTGAGTTCGCAGAAAAAGTCGCAAAAGAGTACATCAAAGGTGGTTGGTCTAGCGATATGCTTGAATTATATCGTTCTCGTGGAGGTCGTGGTCACTATGCCAAGGGTATCCACAAGGTTGCTGATGATTATGGTTTGAACGGTTTCCATCCTACGGAAGCTGAAATGAATAAAGGTATCCAAGGCTATGAAAATTCAGAATCTCATACTGTTTCAGGTTCTGTGAAATTGACTAAATCCGATATGCGTAAAGAGTTAGTTCAGTCTCTTTCAGATTTAGTTAGTAACGAACAAGACTATGGGCATCTTGTAGGTATTTTAAAATTTGATAATCCTGCTGAAATCTCTTACTTTGGAGGTTTCGCTCAAAGTGTTAGTAATGATCTTTACACTAATCATTATATCACAGGTACGATTGAAAGCCGAGTAAAGGGTTCAAAATTCAACACAACAGAAATCTCAAATCCATACACAGTAGCTCGCAAAGGTGCTTCAACTAATACTGAGCTAGAAACTAAAAAAGCCGAAAAAGCTCAAGCAGAACAAACTCTTAAAACTGCTAACCAAAATGTAACCGAAGCAGAAACTGCATTGCAAACTGCAAACTCAAACTTGAAAGCTCAAGAAGCTCAACTTAAAGATACAGTAGCCTTGAAACAAACTCTTCAATCTGCTACAACCACTCATAATCAAGCCGTTGTTGCGTTGTCAAATGCCAATGCCTTGGTTGCTACCTTGTCTGCTACAAAAGCAGATAAAGAAGCGAAGTTGGCAGAGTTGAAAGCAACTGCAAAACAAGCAGAGAAAGACTTGAACCAAGCGAAAGCAGAAACAAAAGCTGAGAAAGCAACTCTTTCTTCTCTTCAAGAGAAAGCAGAAGAAGCTACTCAAGCGGTATCCGTTGCCAAAGAAGCACTTAACCAAGCCAAAGCACAAGTTGTTTCTTCAAAAGAGTTGGTTCAAGATTTGAAAGCTGCTGCAAAAGAGCTTGAAACTCGCAAGGCAGAGTTGAAAGACGCAGAAGAAGCGCTTAAAGAAGCAAAAGCAAACCAAGCAACTGCGCAAGAAGCACTTGAAGCAAAAGAAAAAGTAGCCAAAGAAGCGCATAAGGCTTATGCAGTAGCAAAAGCAAGTTATGAAGCAGAACAAGCTCGTCTTCAAGCAGAAGAAGCTAAGAAACATCCTGTAACAGAAAAGGGTATCCCAGAAGTTCGTCCAGCTCTTCCAGAGTTCGCACTTCCAACAATTCCATCTGTTCCAAGCGCACCTGTTATTCCTGTATTCCCAGTTGTTCCAACAACTCCACGTGTTGAAGTTCCTGTTGTGAATAACAATGGTGGGGTGTTTGACCAAGATAAAGCCAAAGTAGATACACAAAAAACGGAGACTAAGACTACAAAAGATTCTCAAGCTGGTAACTGGATTGAGTCAGCTGGTCGCTGGTGGTATCAGCACGAAGATGGTTCCTACACTAGCAACGGTTGGGAACAAATCAAGGGTACATGGTATTACTTTGACAATACAGGCTGGATGCAAACTGGCTGGGTCAAAACTGGTGGCTCATGGTATTACTTGAATGAAACAGGTTCACTGGCTACAGGCTGGGTCAAAGACAATGGCACATGGTACTATCTTAAAGAAAATGGTAAAATGGCTACTGGTTGGGTAAAAGATAATAATACATGGTATTATCTTGATAGCGCTGGAGCTATGAAAACAGGCTGGTTTACAGTTTCTGGTAAATGGTACTATGCCTATAGTTCAGGAGCTTTAGCAGTGAATACTACTACACCAGATGGCTATACGGTCAATGCCAATGGTGAGTGGGTATAAAGATAAAATTGTAATAATAAAAAGAGAGAGCCAAAATCGCTCTCTTTTTTTTGAATTTAGTAGTAAATTACGCTAAGTGATATGATTATAAAAATAAATATTTTAATAATTATTTATTGTTTTCTACATCTTCAATTATACTTATCAAACCCCTCTCTCTCATATATACTTCAAAATCTTCCATACTCATCATATGTTCTATATATTCAATTATGCTTGTAAAACCCATCTTTCTCATATATACTTCAAAATCTTCCATACTCATCATATGTTCTGTATATTCAGTTATGCTTGTAAAACCCATCTTTCTCATATATACTTTAAACTCTGCCTCTTCATCTATAATAGCAAGTAAATAAGTTTTAAACTTGATAAGTAATTTATGGGGTGAAGGTGATTTAATTTCTGTTTGAAGTGTATCATTAATCTGATTAATTACATTAGAGGTTAAAAATTTCTTATTTCTTATCTCTTTAGGTAATTTATTTTGTAGTTTTGGTTCTAGTTCAATTTTTAGGTATTTTTTAAGATTAAAAACTAGTTCAAGTATTTCCACTAGGATAAGTAGAGACTGTGTAGGGAGTATATTTAAAAAATTATAGATTGTATTTAGTGATTTTTCTTTATTAAAAGATGCACTATTAAAATCTTTACTAGACTCAACATTTTTAAAGTTTTCAATTAATCCATCAATTAGCTTAGCCCATGATTTTATATCTAAGTCTACTATTGTTTGATTGATATCAAGAAATAAATGTAGTGTTAGATTTTTTCCAGATAATTCAGAAGAATATTGAATAATAGAATTAGATATTATTTCCAAATTCCTTGGTTCTAATTCTTTAAAAAATGATTGCAGTAAATCTAGTTTATTACTTCTATTTATAGGATAACTGAGACTTTTTGGCAAATCGGTTAATCCTTCATAGATACGAAATTCATCGAACAGTTTGAAAGACGTTGGTATGTTACGTATATGTTTTATGTAAACTTCCTTTGTTGTTCTCGTTCTAACTTTATTTTGGAAATTTTTAGAACGTTGAATCCAGTTATATAACGTTTTTTCAGAATTCGGAGCATCTCCTTTAAAATATTCATCAAGAAATGCTTTATCCGTCAGATATTTATTGTCTTCTCTCAGTATTCTGACTATAGTATAGAAAATATTGACGTTGCTAATAAATTTAGAAAATAATTCGTTGTTTTCTAAATTACGGTAGTCACTTTTTTTTTTCATCTTATTGAATAAGTGATTAAGCAAAATTCTATTGCTTTCATCACTTCTATATAGTAAAAATTCATTAAAAATATTTTCTTGGGAAATCATGACCGATACTCCTTGTTTATTATTTTGCTTATTATAACATAATCTGAATTGGATTCAATGTAAAATAAGAGAAGTATTTTTATATAAATAAATTTTTATTTTACCGAATCACGTTCTTGTTTTGAGTTAAAATAAGCTAACAAAATACATTTGGTGTTTTACAAAATCTATAGTAAAGAGGATGTGGTTGATATGAAGTAGAAGATCTATATAATTTCACTAACACGTGCTTCTATATAATAGAATGTTTTGATTATAACATAATCTGAATTGGATTCAATGTAAAATAAGAGAAGTATTTTTATATAAATAAATTTTTATTTTACCGAATCACGTTCTTGTTTTGAGTTAAAATAAGCTTATAAAAAACATTTAGTGTTTTTAAAGTTTTATAAAAAGGATGTGATTAATATGAGGTAGAAGAGCTATATAATTTCACTAATACATGCTTCTATATAATAGAATGTTTTGATTATAACATAACCTGAATTGGATGCAATGTAAAATAAGAGAAGTATTTTTATATGAATAAATTTTTATTTTACTGAATTACGTTTTTGTTTTGGGTTAAAATGAACTTGTAAAATACATTTAGTGTTTTCAAAATTTATAGAAAGGATGTGATTAATATGAAGTAGAAGAGGTATGTAATTTCGCTATTTTCACTACTATGTGATTCTCTACATATATTAGTAGAAATGTTGATGGATAGAGATAGAAACGAGAACAATCATGAATTGTTTAACATTACAGACGGCAGGTTTACTACTTGGTGTCTCAGATAGTAAAGATTTTGAGACAGCTGTTGTAGTTGGTGCGACTTTCCAGATTGGGAGCCGGACAGCAAATGGAAGGTTTACAACACATTCAATTAAAGTTATGAATGTAAATGCTAGCGACTTTATAAAGTATTTAGATAGTGTAGTTACATTAACACTTTCAAATACTACAATTAGCTCGTATATTTCAGGGAATAGTGCTTCTTTATCAATTAAAGCAGACTCTGTAAAAGTCTCTCAAGCCAGCTGAGGTACTTAATATGTTTAAAAACAAGTATAGAGTAGCAATAGATTATTTCAAAAAACGTACAGAGTTAGAGAAGTTTTTACTAATTCTTGTGTCGTTAGCTTTATTGATTAGCTTTATTTATGCTTTACCAACTATTTTGGATCTTTTATTAAAAATGGTTGTTTTACTGCTTATAGCGTTACCGTTTGCTGTGTGGGTTGGTTTGAATACAAAACGAGAAGAAGTTTACTATGATAATAGCAAACTCTCTCTGTGTTTCAAACAAATTGTAAGTAGATTGGATTCAGACTCTAAAAATCGTTATCTTTTTCAAAAATGGCAAGCAGTTCGAGCGAGCAAGAAAAAAACTGCAAAAATTATTGAAGTAGTGTGTGTGACAGATTCAAATGTAAAAGACTTCAACTCTAATGAAGTTGAAGCTCAAATAAATATTTATTTATCAGAGTTTCTTGAAAATCATGCTATGACATCAACAAACGCTGAAAGCTTTTCGTGTCAATCAGTAGCAGTAGCCGAGTATAATAACGTGAACTATCTATTTATACGCTTTTTGCTTGCTGTTAATGGGAATGAAGCTAGTTCTTTCAAGAAAGAATTAGATGTATATAAAGCTAAACAAGAAAAAATAGTGCAGGTAGAGGATAGTGATTTCAGTAATTAATGCTGTACTAGATGCTGAGTTATTGAAGAGAGGAATTCACTTTCCTCTCCCAATAGATGTAAAAAAACCACATTTAGCAATTTTTGGTTCGAGTGGAAGCGGTAAGACATATGCAAGTCAGTTACTACTTGCAAAAGCAGTTTTGAGCTCTGCAAAATTAGTTGTCGCAGACTTCAAAGGAGATTTAGAGTTTTCATTTCTTGAGAATCAGGAGCATTTTTATAGATTTGAAAGAGTAGGATTGTTCTTTGATTTTGTATCTGATACTTTGCTGAAAAACAGGCAATCTGGACAAGATGAAAGTAGAAGTCTAATCATATGTTTTATTGATGAGATGAGTGCGTATTTTACGATGCTAGAAAAGAAGGAACGTGATACTAGGATTAGACAACTTTCAAGGATTTTGATGCTTGGTAGATCTTTTAATATTCATGTTTGGATTAGTCAGCAAAGACCAGATGCGGAATATTTTGGTAAGTCGAGAGAAAATATACATAATATTCTACTTCTTGGGTCATTCAGTAAAGAAGTATTAAATATGTTAATAAGCGATGAGAAAGATGTAGTAAATCGTAAACATTCTAGAGGTAGGGGATATCTCATTAGTTCTGGAGAAGCAACTAAAGAAATAGTTGTTCCGATTTATAATGTAGCTAAAGTTCAGAGCAAGATTTTAGAGGGTATGTATAAGAGTAGTGAGGCAGTTGACTCTGAGTAGCCCGTGGCGAAGCAGAATGTCTTACTGCCTCGCTCGGCTCTGCCGAGCAGTAGGGGGATATGTAATAACCCCCGTTCCATTGTCACCTAAATTCTTTGCTTTAGAAATCCCACTTTAGGGAAAGAACTTCTCTCTACTTTAAAAAGCTCTCAAATCAAGTCTTTTCGTACTTGATAAAACTTAGGGTGCTTATTCCTTGAAATAGTGGAATAATTAAAATATAGAAATTTCGCTACTCAAGTAATAGTTAACAAAAATAATCCACCGCCTTGTTAATTTTCACTTATTAGGCGAACTGAAAGAAGGAGATTATGTCTTATAAAAATGAAATTGAAGAGTATCTTCAAAAAAACAATAACCGCAAGCCAGTCATCATGACTAGTATCGATGAAGCTACGTTTGTCATCAAACCGACAGAAGATACTGTAGGAGAATATCCAGATAATTGGCATCAAATTGCTTTATCTCTATCTGAAACAGTAGCAGAAAAGCTATCCCTCCCAGTTCTATTTGGAGATTATATTCCACTGAAAACCTCACCAGCAGGCTATACTGACGGCTTTACCTTTCAGAATCTCCCTTATTACTTTGCGATTGCTTGGCATCAAACTAATTTTACTATGGGAATTATCCTGAAATTTTCTGCATCGGCTTTGTCTCACTATAAAGCCTCCTATCAAGACTATTATAGTGAAGCAATTGACGTTCACAATATAGCACAACTGCTGTACGCTGACTATTATGACTTGCGCCTCTCTCGTATTGACCTTGCTGTTGATTACTTTAATTATCCAATGTCTGTCAGTGAGCTTTACCAAAGTATGAAAGGTAAGCGATATATCATTACCAATCACAAGGGACGTAAAAATGTTTCTAACATTAGCGCTCAAGAAGTAAATGGTCAGGCGCAAACGATATATATTGGTAGCAAGAAAAAGAATGTAAATGCTCTGTTGCGGATCTATAACAAGTATCAGGAACAATTAGACAATCAAGGTCGCTATATGCACTTAACTAAGTATTGCAATTCTTGGGTCCGTATGGAAGCTTCTTACAAAGGAACTTATAGCAATCAAATACTAGCCTTACTTCTTGATATTGATAGCCCTCAAGATTTGAGCAAGCTCATTGTTAATAAAATGATTGACAAGTATTGTTTTCATGACACCAAGACTGGTCAACTGTTGCCATTCACTAGTGATTTACTTAAAGGATTTGGTAGCTTCCCAGAGCTTGAATCCTTAAACTCTCGAAATAATGATTTATTAGCAACCATTTCTTATTTGTTAAAAGGTAGCGGATTTTATCCACTTCTAAAGAAAATTGAGGAAATTTGGGGTACGCAAGCCCGTAATCACTTTATCATTAGGCTAATTCAAGAGTATGAGTGGAACTACCTACCAAACCAAGATGTTGAGCTATGGATTAACAAATTTGGTTCAGAGCTCTCTCAATTAAATTATAAAGAGTATTTTGAAGATAGTTTTAATTTATTCTATCAAAAAAACAATATTACTCCGAAACGACCTAAAAATAAAGAGTAATATTGCGTGAAAAATAGTATAGGGATGATTTTCACCATCTCTATACTATTGTCTCATAAAAAAGGAGAATTTTCTATGACTGAGATAAATAAAATTACTGTTGATTTAATCAATATAGAGATACAATTGCCAGAAGATAAAATTATCGTTGATAGAAAAGAATATGATAATTTACAACATAACTCTTCTCAAGGTAGGTATATGACCTTATCTGATGTTCTACAACTTTTATCAGTTTCAAGACCGTGGTTACTTGATAATGTATTGTATAACCCAAAAATCCGTAGAGAAATTGATGTTGAATTAAATCCAAATGGGTTTGTTAAATATCCTGAGAACCAAGGTGGACGCTATTTCTTTTTGGCGAGTAAAACAAAACAATGGTTTGAAGAAAACTTTAGAGAAATTATGATATAATAGCCTTGGCAAAAACCTTGGTTATCTAATGAAAGAGGTAACTATTGGCAACTTTTAGACAACGTACAAAAGGTGGTACATGGGATTATAGAATTGTAGATAGTGACAAAAAACTTGTTGCATCAAAAGGTGGTTTCCGAACGAAGAAGGAAGCAGAAAAAGAAGCTTTAGCTATCGAATTGAAGTTGATGTCAGGTGCAAAAATTAATTCGCAAGCTAGTTTATATGAGTTATGGGAAGAGTGGTTTGATGTTGTTGTAAGACCACTTGGAAAAAGTGAATCAACGCTTTTTAAGCATATGAAGAGAGGGGACTTGATAAAGGAACTTTTTCAAGATAGATCGGCAACTTCTATTCGTTTTAGTCAATATCAACGAGCTTTAAATTCGTATGCTGAGAGGGTTACAAAAGATACTGTAGCACGACTAAACTCAGAAATCCGAAAAGTCATTCAGTTTGCTCAACGTGACCAATTAGATATAGTTGATTTTACTGATGGTGCGATTATTTCAGGGATGAAGAAAAGCAAGACAACAGACGAAAAATATATTGATAATATTGAAGACTATTATAAGATTTTAGTTCATTTAAAAAGTCATCTTAATTACAGTAAATCTGTGATTCCTTATCTTTTGTTTGTTTCCTTTAAAACAGGGATGCGTTTCGGAGAGATTTTAGGTTTAACTTGGGATTGTATTGATTTTGAAAATCAAGTCATCCACACTTATAGGCGGTACTATAATTATAAATGGAGACCGCCCAAAACGGATACATCTGTTCGAGATGTACCTATAGATGAAGAAACATCTGATGTTTTGAAGTTATTAAAGAAAGAACAAAAGCTTGTCTATAAGAATAACGGTATTAAGGAAAAAGAAAAATTTCTTTTCTATGATGTTGTGTATGGAGTTCCTAGTAATAATGCAGTAAATCAAAGTTTACAATCACTACTAAAAAAACTAGAAATTTCTCCATATAATTTAACAGCCACGGGTATTAGACATACTTATGCTAGTATGTTGCTTGCTAAAGGAATTGATATATGGGTTGTTGCTCATGTAATGGGTCACAAAAATATAAAACAGGTAACAGAAACATATGGTCATCTTTTAAAGGAAAAGAAAGAAAAAGAACATCAGATTATTCGAAACCTTTTAAGTGAGTATCAGTTGGTAGAACAAAAGTAGAACAGATATGAAAAAAAGCCTTTAGAATAAGGCTTTTAGGCATTAAATTATGCCCCCTACAGGGATCGAACCTGTGACCCACGGATTAAGAGTCCGCTGCTCTGCCAGCTGAGCTAAGGAGGCAAAGAAAAAAGCTGTATTGGTGCCGAAACTTCACGGTTTGTATTGAACCCGCGCAATTAAGCAGGTGGGCAACTCGCTCTAACTGAAGCTGTTTCCGTGTGAGACGGCCTACATGCTGTTAGAAGACTTTTGTTTCCCTAATAATACAAAAAATAGTCGGTCAACACTTAAGTGTGAAGTCGTACACCACAGCGTTTCTATGTTTATATGATACCACTTTTTCAAAAAAAATCAAGAGGAAAGTGCAATTTTTTGAAAAGGATTTCAGATTTTTCGCAAACGGTCGATGGCTTCCTTTCTTTGAGCCAAAGCCCGTTCATATTTACCAGTATCTTCTGCTTGGAAATAGTGATGATTGCGAATTTTTTCTGGTAGATAGTCTTGCTTGACCCAATTTCCAGGATAGTTGTGTGGATAGAGATAGTCTTGGGCATTCCCCAGTTCCTTGCTTCCACTGTAGTGACCATCACGCAGGTATCGCGGAATGGGCAAGTGCCCTGATGTTCTGAGATCAGCAAGTGCCTTATCCATAGCTACATAGGCTGAGTTGGATTTTGGAGAAAGGGCCAAATCAATCACGACATTGGCAATAAGAATGCGGGCTTCTGGGAAACCAATCTTCTGGGCAGCATCCAGAGCAGTTACGGTGTGAATCTGAGCTTCAGGATTGGCCAAGCCGATATCTTCATAGGCTATAACGGTCAAGCGACGCGCGAGACTAGGTAGATCACCTGCATCAATCAAGCGGGCAGCATAATGGAGGCTGGCATCCACATCCGAGCCACGGATGGATTTTTGCAGGGCTGAGAGGACGTCGTAGTGACCATCCCCATCCTTATCCATGGTAATGTAACTCCGCTGCAGGCTATTTTCCATGATGTCTAGAGTGATATGGCGGATGCCCTTGTCATTTTCGGGAGTAGAGAGAACAGCCAAATCCAGCGAGTTAAAGGCAGAACGCAGGTCTCCATTTGTGGAAGTTGCGATGAAATCCAGCGCATCCTCATCTAGTTCCACTGGGAAATCAAAACCACGCTCAGGATTACTTAGAGCTATTTGAAGGGCCTCTTTGACGTCTTGGTTAGACAGAGGTTTCAACTCAAAAATCTGAACGCGACTGCGAATGGCAGGAGTGACAGAAAAGAAAGGATTTTCAGTCGTAGCGCCAATCATGATGACCAGACCACTTTCCAAGAGAGGCAAGAGGAAGTCTTGCTTGGTTTTATCTAGTCTATGAATCTCGTCTAGTAATAAGACAAGACCACCAGAGAATTTTGCTTCCTCGGCGATTTCTTGCAGTCGTTTTTTACTATCCACTGTCGCATTGAAAGTTCGAAAGGCATACTTGGTCGTTCCAGCGATGGCAGAGGCAATACTGGTCTTGCCGATTCCTGGAGGTCCGTAGAGAATCATGGAGGACAGGCGATTGGCTTCCACCATGCGGCGGATAATTTTTCCTTGTCCGACCAGATGCTCCTGACCGATGACCTGGTCGATGGTTTTAGGGCGCATACGAAGCGCGAGATTGTCTGGCATAGCAGTCCTTTCTAACGTGGATTTTCTGATACATATGTGGTAAGATGGTAGTATCTATTTTAGCATATTTCCGAGCAATCGGGGCGATTAAAGAGTCGCATAGAAAGAGGACAAAATGGCAACATACGGATTTTTAGATGTTTTAGAGGAAGAGTTGGAGAAGAATTTCCCCTTTGACTTTGAGATTAGCTGGGACAAGCGCAACCACGCAGTTGAAGTGAGTTTTCTACTAGAGGCACAAAATGCTGCCGGTGTGGAGATGGTGGATGAAGACGGGGAGGTTTTGTCAGACGATATCCTCTTTGAGGAAGCAGTCCTTTTCTACAATCCTGCCAAGTCAACAGTAAATGAAGAAGATTATCTGACTGTCATCCCTTACCTGCCTAAAAAAGGATTTTCTCGTGAGTTTTTAGCTTATTTTGCTCTTTTCCTTAAAGATACTGCCGAGGTTGGGCTGGATGCGCTCATGGACTTTTTAGAAGACCCAGAAGCAGAAGAATTTGTCATGGAATGGAACCAAGAAGTCTTTGAAGAAGGAAAAGAAGGCTTGGAAGAGGGAGAATTTTATCCTTATCCGAGATACTAGGGATTATTGGGAGAGTTTATGAAAAAAATTGTGACGTATTTGATTCAGACAGTGTCTGTTCTTGTGATGATGCTAGCTTTTGCTTGTGGAACCATCGCATTTGCAGAGTTGGGCTATTCCGCAGTTTTAGTCTTTACTTTTGGTTATGCCTTCGCTCTTCTAAGCATGTACTTGATCCTTATTCTTCATGAGCTGGGACATGCTTTTTGTGGCTACTTGACAGGCTATCGGCTGGTGGCTTTTGGATTAGGGAACTTTCTTTTAACCAAAAAGTCAGGAAGGCTTCATCTTAGTCGAACAGCAGTTATAAAAAATGTTGGTGCTCAGTATATTGGTTTAAAAGAGAATGAAAGTGATCAAAGAACCATCATGATGCTTTCAGGAGGCTTGATAGTTCACCTTTGCTTGATATTATTGGCAACACTTTTTGGTTTTTTGACAACAAACTGGTATTTTGCAGGCACTTGGATTTGTCTAAATTTATCTCTTCTTCTATTCAATGCTCTGCCAGTTGGGATTACCGATGGAGCAAAAATTTGGGAATTACTACAACACCCTGAAAATACCAAATACGCCTACATGATGTTGAGGCATTCTGCCCAGACCTTGCTAGCTCCTCAAGAATATGATTTAAAAGACTTTATCATGTCTGTTGATGAGGATGTGAGAGGGAGTTTTGCAGAAAGTGTTCAGAATCTTCAGGGATTGGTATTCATATTGGATGATAATATAGAGCTTGCAAAGCAACAGTTTCAGTCTGTGTTAGAGAAAACAGATAATCCAATGTCTAAAACTATTTCTCAATTATACCTTCTTCAAGTTGCTCTGATGGAAGGAGATAATAAGAAAGCGGAAGAATATGCAAGTATTCGAGGGGTCAAATCCTTTTTATCTATAAAAACAGCAGATATGCAGGTCATTCAAGCTTGGTATCAATTTAAGGTAAAGAAAGATGTAGTTCAAACTCACAAGGCTATGAAGATTGCTAGACAGAAAATGAATAGCAGTCGGATGTTACGGGATGAGAAAAGCTATTATCAAAACTGGTTAGCCGAGCTGGAAAAAGAATTAACCGAAGGAGTCTGATATGGAAATAGAAATTTCTGATTTCACAGGCTGCAAGATTGCTTTGTTTTGTGGGGATAGGCTCTTGACTATCTTACGCGATGATAAGGCAAGCATTCCCTGGCCCAATATGTGGGAGTTGCCCGGTGGTGGACGCGAAGGTAATGAAAGTCCTTTTGAGTGCGCGGCGCGTGAAGTTTATGAAGAACTGGGAATTCATCTGACAGAGGATTGTCTGATTTGGGCGAAGGTTTATCCAAGTATGCTCTATGAAGGTCGGCACTCTGTCTTTATGGTTGGTCAGCTAAGTAAAGAACAGTTTGAGAGTATTGTCTTTGGTGCTGAAGGACAGGGCTATCAGTTGATGAATGTTGAGGAATTTCTTAGTTCCAGTCAAGTTGTACCTCAGTTACAAGAGAGATTAAAAGATTATTTAAAAGTAAGTGATTAGAAAGGATGGTTCAGTTACATTTCTAAACTGAACCCGCCCTAAACACTGTGCCAAAAAGATAAATTTTTCTTAGACACAAGCGTCTTCAGAGAGTTTCCTATTTTGGCTTTGTGTTTTACGGGCTTGGTATCTTAATGATGGAAACATGGCAAGAGTTAAAAGTTACGGTTAAGCGTGAGGGAGAGGAATTGGTTTCCAATCTCTTGATTGAACTAGGTGCCCAAGGTGTTGCGATTGAAGACAGCATGGACTATGTGGGAAATGTGGATCGTTTTGGTGAAATTTTCCCTGAGGTCGAGCAGCAAGAAGAAATCGTAGTAACAGCCTACTATCCTGATACGGTTGATGTGGCAGTGGTTGAGGCGGATTTGCAGGCTCGCCTGGCAGAATTGACAGACTTTATGGATTTGGGAGAGGTCAAGATGGGCACGACTGCCTTGGCTGAGGAAGACTGGGCAGACAACTGGAAGAAATACTACGAACCAGCTCGTATTACCCATGACTTGACCATCGTGCCGTCTTGGACAGACTATGAGGCGACTGCGGGAGAAAAGATTATCAAGCTGGATCCAGGCATGGCTTTTGGGACAGGGACGCATCCAACGACGAAGATGAGCCTTTTTGCCTTGGAACAGGTCCTTCGTGGTGGCGAAACAGTGCTGGATGTGGGGACTGGTTCAGGGGTCCTTTCTATTGCTAGCTCCCTTCTGGGTGCTAAGGAAATTTTCGCCTATGATCTAGATGATGTGGCAGTTCGTGTCGCTCAGGAAAATATTGAGCTCAACCCTGGTATGGAAAACATCCATGTAGCGGCAGGAGATTTGCTTAAGGGTGTGGAAATTGAGGCAGATGTGATTGTGGCTAATATCTTAGCGGATATTCTCATTCATCTGACAGAGGATGCTTATCGTTTGGTCAAGGATGAAGGCTATCTGATCATGAGTGGCATTATCAAGGACAAGTGGGACATGGTGCGCGAGTCGGCTGAATCAGCTGGATTCTTCCTTGAAACCCACATGATTCAAGGGGAATGGAATGCCTGCGTCTTTAAGAAAACCAAGGATATTTCCGGTGTGATTGGAGGCTAGCATGCAGCAGTATTTTGTCAAGGGCAGTGCAATCTCTCCTGTCACTATCGAGGATAAGGAAACCAGCAAGCATATGTTTCAGGTTATGCGCCTGAAAGAAGAGGATGAGGTGACTTTAGTATTTGATGATGGAATCAAGCGCTTGGCGCGCGTTCTGGATGTGGAAAATCGTCAGTTTGAGTTGGTCCAAGAATTAGCTGACAATGTGGAACTACCAGTCCAAGTGACCATCGCATCTGGATTTCCCAAGGGGGACAAGCTGGAGTTTATCACTCAAAAAGTAACCGAACTGGGCGCCAGCCAGATTTGGGCCTTCCCTGCCGATTGGTCGGTAGCCAAGTGGGATGGCAAGAAATTGGGTAAAAAGATTGAAAAACTAGAAAAAATTGCCCTTGGAGCAGCAGAACAAAGCAAGCGGAATCTGGTTCCAAGTATTCAACTTTTTGAGAAGAAAGCTGACTTTCTAGCCCAACTAGACCAGTTTGACTCTATCGTAGTGGCCTATGAAGAATCAGCAAAAGAAGGAGAAGCTGCTGCGCTTCTGCAAGCAGTCTCTGGTCTTGCAAAAGGAGCCAAATTGCTCTTTATCTTTGGACCAGAAGGTGGTCTCTCACCAGCAGAAATTGAAAGTTTTGAAGCTAAAGGAGCAGTATTGGCAGGACTTGGCCCTCGTATCCTACGAGCAGAAACGGCACCGCTTTATGCCTTATCAGCCCTTAGTGTTTTATTAGAATTAGAGAAATAAGAGGAAGAAAATGGAACAAAAACACCGTTCAGAATTTCCAGAAAAGGAACTTTGGGACTTAACAGCCCTATACCAAGACCGTGAGGATTTCTTGCGTGCAATCGAAAAGGCTCGTGAAGATATCAATCAATTTAGCCGTGACTACAAGGGCAACCTTCACACTTTTGAGGATTTCGAGAAGGCCTTTGCGGAATTGGAGCAAATCTACATCCAGATGAGCCATATTGGCAACTATGGTTTTATGCCGCAGACGACAGACTATAGCAATGAAGAGTTTGCTAATATCGCCCAAGCTGGGATGGAATTTGAAACAGACGCCAGCGTAGCTCTGACCTTCTTTGACGATGCCTTGGTGGCTGCAGACGAGGAAGTCTTAGAACGTTTGGGTGAATTGCCTCACTTGACGGCAGCCATTCGTCAGGCCAAAATCAAAAAAGCCCACTATCTTGGGGCTGATGTGGAGAAAGCCTTGACCAATCTAGGTGAAGTTTTCTACAGCCCACAGGATATCTACACTAAGATGCGAGCTGGGGATTTTGAAATGGCTGACTTTGAAGCCCATGGAAAGACCTACAAAAATAGCTTTGTTACTTATGAGAATTTCTACCAAAATCATGAGGATGCTGAGGTTCGTGAGAAATCCTTCCGTTCCTTCTCAGAAGGACTTCGTAAGCACCAAAATACGGCTGCGGCTGCCTATTTAGCCCAAGTCAAGTCTGAAAAATTACTGGCTGATATGAAGGGCTACGACTCAGTCTTTGATTATCTTCTAGCTGAGCAAGAAGTGGACCGTGCCATGTTTGACCGCCAGATTGACCTCATCATGAAGGATTTTGCGCCAGTTGCTCAGAGATACCTCAAGCATGTTGCCAAGGTGAATGGTCTTGAAAAGATGACCTTTGCAGACTGGAAATTGGATTTGGACAGCGCCCTGAATCCTGAAGTGACCATTGACGACGCCTATGATTTGGTCATGAAGTCGGTAGAACCTTTGGGACAAGAATATTGTCAGGAAGTTGCTCGCTATCAAGAAGAGCGCTGGGTGGACTTTGCTGCCAATAGTGGCAAGGATTCCGGCGGTTATGCGGCGGATCCATATCGCGTGCACCCTTATGTCCTCATGAGCTGGACAGGTCGTTTGAGCGATGTCTATACCTTGATTCATGAAATCGGACATTCTGGTCAATTCATCTTCTCAGATAATCATCAGAGTTATTTTAATGCCCACATGTCGACCTACTATGTCGAAGCGCCATCAACCTTCAATGAATTGCTTTTAAGTGATTACTTGGAGCACCAGTCTGATGACCCGCGTCAAAAACGCTTTGCTCTTGCCCACCGCTTAACAGACACCTACTTCCATAATTTCATCACCCACCTCTTGGAAGCAGCCTTCCAGCGCAAGGTTTATACACTGATTGAAGAAGGAGAAACCTTTGGAGCAAGCAAACTTAACAGTATTATGAAGGAAGTCTTGACAGACTTCTGGGGTGATGCCATTGAAATTGATGACGATGCAGCTCTGACTTGGATGCGTCAAGCTCACTACTACATGGGCTTGTATAGCTATACTTACTCAGCAGGACTTGTCATCTCGACTGCTGGTTACCTTCATCTGAAACATTCAGAAACTGGAGCTGAAGATTGGCTCAACCTCCTCAAATCAGGTGGCAGCAAGACACCGCTTGAGTCAGCTATGATTATCGGTGCTGATATTTCAACAGATAAACCACTCCGTGATACCATCCAGTTCTTGTCAGACACAGTTGACCAGATTATTGCCTACAGTGCCCAGTTGGGAGAGTAGGGGGAATAGAAAGGTTGTTCTAGAATGATGTTTATGGGTTTGTTAAGCATCATTCTATTTAGCTTAACTATAGCTATTTTCAAAAACGCCGTTGAAGGTCGTGATGTTAAATTTGAACTTGTTGTAGAGTTGATATTGATCCTTATTTACTTCATTGTATATCAGATTGTGTTTAATTGAGAATTCAATATTAAATCATCTAAGAACAGTTTTTTGAACAGCTGCTAGAAATGTAGAGGTATTGCCCATGTATCAAGAGTTACTCAGAAAAATAGCAGAAGAAAAACCAAGTTATCATGATGAAGAAATCCAGTGGTTGCTTGACCATTTGGGAGATCCTTCTCCAGAAATTCGCGATGATCTTGTTTTTACAAGCTTTGCTAGAGGGATTCAGGAAGAGCTATTTACACAGGAACAATTTGATTTCATTGCTGAGGTGGTCTCAGCTGATAGAGGACTAGATAAAGAGATTGATATGGTAGGTCTGCCAACACTTGAACGTTCTTTTAGGGCACTTGTTTATGCCAACCTCTTGTCTGCAGATGCTAACCAGCAATCGGTTTTTTATCAGGGATTAAAAGCAGAAATTCGCAATGTCCTTTTAAATCAAGGTTTGCACTATCTTTCAAAAGAAAAAGACACGACAGGTTTTTCAAGTCGGTATGGTTGGGTTCACGCTTTTGCACATGGAGCCGATTTACTGACGGAGGTAGTTTGTCATCCAGACTTTCCTAAAAACAGAATTCATGAAGTCTTTGACATACTTGGCCCATTATTTAAAAGAATTCCCATTCGTTTTACAGATGATGAAGATTGGCGTTTAGCCAGAGTGATTTATGAACCTATTTTACAAGGGAAGTTAGCGCAAGAGCAAGTAGCCTCTTGGATAAAAACTGTTGATTTTCCGATAGAAGAAAGGGAGGATTTTTACAAATTTTCCAACTTTAGATCCTGTCTGTTGGAAGTCTATGTCCAACTTGACCAGAGAAATAGTTTACAAGATGACTTGAAAGAAGCTATCCAGTTTTTTCAATATTAAGAAAAAGCGAGTCATATTTTCAAAAAAAAATTCCAATCACTTTTCTTGAAACCCTTTCCCTCTTTTGATAGACTAGTATCTAGTTTTTGAAAAAAGGAGAAAGAAAATGAAAAAATTTGTTGCTGAGTTAATCGGTACTTTCATGCTTGTGTTCATCGGGACAGGAGCTGTTGTTTTTGGAAATGGTCTTGATGGCCTTGGACACCTTGGAATTGCTTTTGCCTTTGGTCTGGCAATTGTTGTTGCAGCTTACTCAATCGGAACTGTTTCAGGTGCTCACTTGAATCCAGCTGTTTCAATCGCTATGTTTGTAAACAAACGTTTGTCATCAAAAGACCTTGTCAACTACATCCTTGGTCAGGTTGTTGGAGCTTTCATCGCTTCTGGCGCTGTCTTCTTCCTCTTGGCGAATTCAGGTATGTCAACTGCTAGCCTTGGTGAAAATGCCTTGGCAAACGGTGTTACTGTTTTTGGTGGTTTCTTGTTTGAAGTGATCGCAACCTTCTTGTTTGTCTTGGTAATCATGACCGTGACTTCAGAAAGCAAGGGAAATGGCGCGATTGCTGGTTTGGTAATCGGTTTGTCATTGATGGCCATGATTCTTGTTGGATTGAACATTACTGGACTTTCAGTAAATCCAGCCCGTAGCTTGGCACCAGCTATCTTGGTAGGTGGCGTAGCCCTTAAACAAGTATGGATTTTCATCCTTGCCCCAATCGTTGGTGGGATTCTTGCAGCCCTTGTTGCTAAAAACTTCCTTGGAACAGAAGAATAATTGAAACACAAAAAGCCTTGCTCTTCGTTTTGAGGAACAGGGCTTTTTCGTATTATACTCTTCAAACCACGTCAGCTTTACCTTGCCGTATGTATATGCTACTGACTTCGTCAGTTCTATCTGCAACCTCAAAACAGTGTTTTGAGCTGACTTCGTCAGTCTTATCTACAACTTCAAAACAGTGCTTTGAGCAACCTGTGGCTAATTTTCTAGTTTACTCTTTGATTATCATTAAGTATGAGTTTAGCGGTTGTCAATTTTCTCTGGATAAAGGTCGTGTTGGAAGAGGCGTTGTTCTGCCAGACCTTCATACTTGGTTCCTGGCTTACCGTAGTTGTAGTAGGGGTCAATTGAAATGCCCCCACGCGGAGTGAATTTTCCCCAGACCTCTAAATAGCGAGGGTCTAGCAAGTTGACCAAGTCTTTCCCGATGGTGTTGATACAGTTTTCGTGAAAATCCCCATGATTTCGGTAACTAAAGAGGTAGAGTTTGAGGGATTTTGACTCGACACAGAGCTTGTCGGGAATGTAGGAAATATAAATGGTCGCAAAGTCTGGCTGAGCAGTGATTGGGCACAGGGAGGTAAATTCAGGGCAGTTGAATTTGATGAAATAGTCATTTTCCACATGACGGTTGTCAAAGGATTCGAGAACTTCTGGTTGATAGTCGAAAATGTAGTTGGTTTCTTTATTGCCTAGTAGGCTAAGGTTTTTCATTTCTTCTTGTTGTGACATGATTTTCTCTTTCTAATATTAAACACCACGTTGGTTATCGTAGAGGAGGGTATGGAGTTGAGGAAGGACGCGGACATTGCCCCAGCTATCGTCAGCAGCGATGCGTTCCCAGAGTTCTTTGAGGCGGTCCAGTTGGTCTTGGACAATATTACCTGTAGCCTTGGGCTCAGGATTTCCAGCCGATAAGAAGAGAACATCAGGTTGGTAGCGTTCTTGAATCCCTTTAGCAAAGGATAAATCTGCGTCATCAAAGACAGGGATTTTAAAGGTGACCTTGTCTGGGTCCAGTTGGGAAACGATAAAGTCCAAGGTCTCAAAGTTGACTTCCATTTTGGATGAAGGAGGTTTGGGACTCAGAGTGACCTGGTCGATGTCTTTTAACCAATTTTGCCAGCGGGAGCCTTGGGTCTCAACAGCCAGAGTGACACCGCGTTCCTTGAGCTTGGTGACGAGTTCGGCCATGTTGGCTGCTAGGATAGCGGGATTTCCGCCAGATAGGGTAACGTAGTCGTAGCTCCCTAGTTTATCCAACTCAGCAATGACCTCGTCAGCCGTCATGCGAGTTGGTTTTTCAGAACCATCCCAAGTAAAGGCAGAATCGCACCAGTCGCAGTGGTAGTCGCAACCAGCAGTGCGGACAAACATGGTTTTCTGCCCGATTGCACGGCCTTCGCCTTGAAAGGTTGGGCCAAAAATTTCCAGAACTGGTAGCTTGAGGACACGTTCCCTAGTCATCCAACCACTCCCGTCTAAACTCCGCAAAGGCAGTCGGAGTCTCATAGAGGCGAACGTATTCTAAACGGAGACCCCGTTCGTCTGGTAACTCTTGACTCATAGTTTGGAAAATCCAGTAAACCATATTTTCAGCAGTCGTGTTCATATAGGGAAGAGTTTCATTGAGATAGCGATGATCCAAGTGGGGTTCTAAGAAATTCTTGTAGATCGCTTTGATGTCTCCAAAATCGTAGGTCATGCCACGTTCATCTAAAAATCCACTGACAGCAATCTGCAGATGATAGGTGTGGCCGTGCAGGGATTTGCATTTTCCCTCATAGTGAAAGAGGTGGTGGGCAGCATCAAAGGTAAATTCTTTTGATACCAAGGTTCTGTGAGGATTGTAGACAAGAGACTCCCCAGTTTCCTGTTTGATTTCTTTGGGTGCAAAAAACATTAGGCCTCTCCTTTCTGTGAGAGATAAACATCTAGACCATGTTGACGTAGGTGGCATGCTGGGCAATCTCCACAGCCGCTGCCGATAATCCCATTGTAGCAGGTTAAGGTCTTCTCACGAACGTAGTCAAAGGCACCGAGTTGGTCAGCTAATTCCCAAGTTTCAGCCTTGTCCAGCCACATGAGAGGCGTTTGGATAACGAAGTCGTAATCCATGGCAAGGTTGAGGGTGACATTAAGGGATTTGACAAAGACATCTCGACAATCAGGGTAGCCTGAAAAGTCTGTCTCGCAGACACCAGTCACGATGTCTTTAATACCTCGTTGCTTAGCAAGAACAGCCGCAAAGGATAGAAAGAGGTGGTTGCGACCATCAACGAAGGTGTTAGGGATTTCTCCTTCTTTTTGCTCAATTTCTAAATCTGAAGTCAAGGCATTTTCAGTGATTTGTCCCAGCAGAGACATATCTAGGATGTGATGACGAATGCCTTGTTCCTTAGCGATTTCTCTAGCAACTTGAATTTCGAGATGATGACGTTGACCGTAGGCAAAGGTGACAGCTTCGACTGTTTCATAGTGTTCTTTAGCCCAAAAGAGGCAGGTTGTAGAATCTTGACCGCCACTAAAGACGACCAAGGCTGATTGACGTTTCATAGTACTCCTTCCAAAATGGGAAATGTTCAGAGCACGCAAAAAGCTCCCATGAGGGAGCTAAAAAATACCAAGTAGAGGTTTTTTTTAGCGATGGCATGTCCCAAACATCGTAATATTCTACCTACAGTCTAGCATATTTTTTGAAAAATGGCAAAGGGCAAGAAAAAAGAGACCAAAGCAAGTACTTGGTCTCTCGTTTGATTAGCTCAATTCAGCAACGATGGCCTTGATTTGTTCTGCTGTGTGAACACCAGCAACTTGTTTCACCACTTGGCCGTCTTTTTTGAAGAGAAGAGTTGGGATAGACATGATTCCAAAGGCACGAGCTGTATTTGGATTTTCATCAACGTCCATTTTAACGATTTTCAAGACATCTTCTGAAAGTTCTTCAGATAATTTATCCAAGATTGGACCTTGCATACGACATGGACCACACCAAGTTGCCCAGAAGTCTACCAAGACCAAACCGTCTTTTGTTTCTTGTTCAAATGTTGCATCTGTAATTGCTTTTGCCATTGTATTTCTCCTTTTTTTAGTTATATTGGCTTAAATCTTGTTTCATGAGATAGAAGAAGACATCTCCGTAAGTCCCATGGTAGTCCAAATCATGACCGTTGTAAGTTAATTTTTGGACAGGGTAGTAGTCTGCGACGCCGATAAGGCAAGCTTGTTGTGAACGATCAAAATCTTCATAAGACTCGAAAGTCACAGTTCTTTCGTTCTTGCTGGCATCTAGATAGGTAATTTCAATCATTTTAAAAACTCCTTTGTTTAATGATGACTTTATTTTACTCCTTGTAAAAGAGAATGTCAAGAAAAATGATTGCGCACGCAACTTTTTTCTAAAATCATCTTAAATTAAGAAATCCAAACCAGTTTCCAAGCTTTCTTCGACAGCCTTTTGTAGCGAGGCCAGTGTCTTTTGCCCATCACTTGTCAGGCAGATAAAACTAGAGCGTCTATCTTGATCGCAACACCTGCGACTGAGTAGACCGCAATTTTTAGCTTCTAAGCGAGCCACCATCCGAGAAACAGCGCTCGGACTCAGATGAAGTTTATCTGGCAGGTCAATCTGTCGTAGAGATTTTTCTTGGGCCAAGTCCAGATAATAGAGCAGGTAAAACTCTTTCAAAGTCAGACTTTGGTCACTCTGCTGGGCAATGGTCTCTTCCAAGAGACTTTCGATTTCTTTCTGACGACGGTTGAAGTCAAACCATTTTTCCAAATAGGTCATAGTATCTCCTTTCTTTTGAGAGTCATAAATAGAAGAGTGTCCATTAACGGACAATCTCTGTATCACAAGATGATTGCGCATGCAATAATTATACTACTTTTCAAGAAGGCTGGCAAGAAGGACGCTGAAATCTTTTATCCTATATCACGCCTGTTTATGCTAGTCTTCAATTGCCTGTATCCCCTTTCTTCTCTAATTTTCATCAACTCTTGTGCATTTCCTTGAAATTTTCTGAAAAAAGAGTAAACTGGTATGCAAGAAGTCTATTTCGTGGAGTTTAGGATGAAATTATATGTTCAATTAATGATTCTCTTTGTGATTTCTCTAATCGGAGAGGGGATCTCTAGTTTCTTTCATTTGCCCATCCCAGGCAGTATTATCGGTTTGATTATTCTCTTTTTAGCCCTACAATTCAAGTGGCTGAGAACCAGACATGTCAACATGGTCGGGAATTTCTTGCTAGCCAATATGACCATTCTCTTTTTGCCACCAGCAGTGGGAATCATGGAAAAGTTTGATGTGATTGCTCCCTATCTTTTGCCCATCGTTTTGATTGTCTTTTTTGCGGCTGTTATCAATATTATCCTTATTGCTTTGGTTGTTCAGGTTATCAAGAGACGATTTGAGGGAGATTATGAGAAAGGAGATGCCAAATGAGTGAATTTGTTTCCAATCCCCTGTTTGGGCTTGCCCTGTCTATCCTAGCTTATCTAGTGGGAATGCTGATTTACAGACGTTTTCCCCATCCATTGACAACGCCCTTGCTTTTGTCAGCTGTTTTCATTATCATCTTTCTAAAGGTGACGGGGATTTCTTACCAAGATTACTACCAAGGCGGGGTGTATCTGAACAACTTGATTGTCCCATCGACCGTGGCTCTAGGTATTCCGCTTTATAAGAGTTTTCACCTGATGAAGCACCATGCTCGGAGTATTCTCTTTGGTAGTCTGCTAGCGGTAGTGGTGAATACCTCTTTCACGGCCCTTGTGGCTAAAATCTTTGGCATGGACTTTTTCCTAGCCATTTCTCTCTTTCCTAAGTCAGTGACAACCGCTATGGCAGTAGGAATTACAGAAAAATTGCAGGGATTGACGACTGTGACCTTGGTGGTTGTAGTGGCAACTGGGATTTTAACCAGTGTGATTGGCCCAACCCTTTTGAAGTGGTTGAAAATTGATGATCCGGTAGCAGTCGGGCTTTCCCTTGGAGGAACAGGCCATGCAGTCGGAACAGGAACAGCCTTTCGATACGGCTCTGTAGCAGGAGCCATGGGTGGTTTGGCTATTGGTGTTACCGGTATTCTCTATGTCTTTGTCAGCCCCATTGTAGCCAGTTTGATATTGAGTTAAAAAGCAAGGAATTTGAGTTCCTTGCTTTTTAAAATCGTATGTGATAGAGCACTACTTTTCTTTGCTTAGGTGAATGACTTGGTCATAGTGTTTTAAGTCTTCTTCTGTGTAGTGGTGAATGACTTCAATGACTGTTTGAGGTAGGGAGAAGAGCAGGTCACTAATCTTTTTGCTATTTTCCAAGTCAAGATTGGCCTTGATCTCATCTGCTAAGATGAGTTGGCTATCGTGGTAGAGGGCGCGAGCAATTTCTAGGCGTTGTTTCTCGCCACCAGATAGACTGTCATTACTGAGGGGGCGATTTTTCAAATGTTCTAATCCTGTTTTTTTGAGGACATGATTTAAAGTCTCTTGTTTTTTATCCAGTCCTAGAAGGATATTGTCTTCTAGAGAGAGCGTGTCAAAGTAATGGCTATCTTGGAGGATATAGGAACTAATGCTTGTGATTTCTTGACGGGACAGGTTTTGACCAGCAAAGCTAATCTGTCCACTTGTCGGTGTCTCTTCTCCATGAATGATATTGAGCAGTGTCGTCTTACCAGAACCACTTTCCCCGATAATGGCAATTTTTTCTCCTTGCTTGATGTGCATGGAAATCGGAGACAGGAGGATATTCCCCTCTTTTTCAAGGCAGATGGTGTCAAGTTGGATAGGGAAAATATTTTCTATGTTTCTAGGCGAGATGGAATCAGGTTGGCTCAAAAGTTTTTGGTATTTGTTGAGAAGAGTTCGAGTCGCTTTTCGGGTGTTGGTGAAGTAGGCCAACTCTTGGAATTGATAGCCGATATTATGGGAAACCAGATAGATGGCCACAAAACTCGCCGCATCTAAATAATTATAGTAGGTCATAAAGCCACCGATGACAATAGGTGTTACGGAGCAAAAGGCATCGATGCTATTGATAAAAAGACTGTTTAAAGTTCGTTGCTTTTCATAGTTGATTTCGGCATCCAGACTGGTTTGTAATTGTTTCTGGTAGCGAGCAAAAAAGAAGTCTTGTCCCTGATAATGGCGAATTTGTTGGCTACCACCAATAAAATTTGTCAAGCTTGATAAGTAGCTCTGGTTAACAGTTGACCGCTTTTCAGAAAGTGAATCCAAACGCTTGGATCCGATAGCACTGCAGAGGACAGGAAAGGAGTAGAAGAGGATGAAAATCAAGCCCAGATAAAAGTTGGTCCATAGGGCATAGAGAATGGACACTGTGGTGAAACCAAGAGAAGAAATAATGATAACCGTTGGCTCAATATAGCTTTCTTCTACTTGCTTGACGTCGTTTTCTAGGTCGGACAAAATATCCTTTTCATCAATCTCATAACTGTTTAAAAATCGCTTGAAAATAGCACTCTTGATTCCATATTTGAAATCAGTAATCAAACGAGCGTAGTAATAGCGTTTCCCAGCCAAACCTAGTAGGAGGATGAGATTACCAAGGATTCCTAAAATCAAAACTTTCCAAAGAAGGCCCAGTTCTTGATTGGTAAAACTAGCAACAATATTTTGAACAAGGGCTGGCGTGATAATCGCTTCCAGCCAAGTAATGGCAATAGAAAAGAAGTAAAGTACGAGGTGTTTCTTAGTAACAAATCTTCTCAGCATAAAGAGTTGCCCTCCTTATCGATATATATGTAATCAGTTTTAAAGTCATTATACTCCTTTATCTCAAATACTTCATATAAAAATGTAAATTTTATGTAGATATACAATTAAATGAAAATGTCAAAATGTAACAGATTAAATAAAAAGCGAACAAAACAGAATTCATTGTTTCGATTCGCTTTTTGTATTATCATCTAGATTTTTCTTGCAGTACTGATAACATTTAGTCTGAGCAGGTACACTAATAGCTGATGGAAAAAATGTGTACTTTAGATTATTTCCAAGCGCCACTGGCATCTACATAGTAGCCATCTGGTGTGTAGGTATTGTGAAGCATCTTACCTGATGACGCAAGGTAATACCAAGAGCCGCTATCTTTTACCCAGCCTGTTGCCATAGAACCTGAGTTGTTTAGATAATACCAAGAGCCGCTATCTTTGATCCAACCTGTCGCCATAGAACCTGAGTCTTTTAGGTAATACCAAGACTTATTATCATATAGCCAGTCACTAGCAATCATGGCTCCTGATGATTTAAAGGCATACCAGTTGCTACCTTGATAGAGCCAAGTTTGATTGAACATGACTCCTTTATCATTCATAAAGTACCAAGTTCCCTTGTCCTTAACCCAAGCATTTTGAACTAATTGTCCTTGTTTTTGATAGTACCACTTTTCACTGTAATTCTTTTTTAGCCAGCTTTCTGCTTTTACAATCGGATAAAGTATTTTGAAGGCTCCTGCCCCCCTGTAGGAATGACTGATAACTCCTGGTTTTTGAAGTTTCAATTCTACATAGTCGTCTGCCCAAGCAAATACTTTTTGCCCTTTGGAAGTAGTTTCTGGTAAGGTAGCAGTGTAGGTCTTGGTTTGATAGTCCCATTTTGCATCAAGGTAGGTGTGTTGATCATTTGATTCGTCAATACGGAAGTAACCACTCTTTCCACCGTCATGATATACATCATCTACTACTTTAGTGGACCAGGTCTTTACTTCATTTCCACTCTTAGCTTCTACCTTTATATCTCCTCTATAGCCATATGGAACATAGAAATTCAGGTAACGCCCCTCTGTACCGACCATAGACTTGTCCTTTTCTTGACCTAGGAAATTGACAGTCTGATCTTGACCATTGAGACTAACCGTCCACTCGATTTTCTCAGTTTTTGGCAAATCCAATACTTTGATATCTACTTCATTGCCATTATTAAATCGGAGAATTTTGCCATTTTGATACCAAACATCACCCTTAATAACCCACTCTTCTTCAAGCTCGAAGGCCTTTCCTGAATGAGGGAAAGCCAGTAAGGCTAGACCAGCTAAAGACAAACCAAATAGTGTGATTTTTTTTGATACTTTCATTTTCTTAACTCCTTATTTTTTGAATAAAACAAATTGACTGTTTTCTGGATAAATCGATACATGTTGCTCTTCGTGAATTTTTGATGCAGCTTCAAGGACTAGAGGATAAGAGTGTTGATACAGTTCCTCTAAAGTGAATTTTCCGTTAATGTTGGTGTCTGCCATAGGCGAAATAATTTTATTTTGAAGTGAATCCCAACCTGAAAATGCCGTTTTATCGCTACCAATAGATATCGTACAGTTTTCTCCTCCATGACAAGTAAAGGTGGTTCACATCGCTTTCGCTAGAAGATTCAAATAGTTCTTGCATATTTGCAATAATCTCAGCTTTTGTTTTATCTGGGAAACGAACAACTTTACTAAAGTTTTGGTTACTAAAAACTTTTTACATAGTATTAACATCTTCAATAGGTACTGCTCTTGTTGATGTTTCATCTGTTTTTAGTGTTTTATACCACCAACGACCTTTTGATTGAAACCAACTGCCATTGGAGTGACTATAATCCTAGGGAGAGATAGATTCTTGAGTAGAAATTGGACTATTTACTGGTAGTGTTGTCACTAGGCTCAGTGAAGCAACCGATGATAATAAAAATTTTTCATAATCATATTGTCCTTTCTGTTTTATTTTTGTATAATCATAATCATATCACAAATAAAAAAACAGGTTTAATTTTTTGCAGAAATGGAAGAGAGATAGTATGGAAAATTTTGGAGCAGTTTTAAAGGATATCCGTATTTCAAAAAATTTTCGTCTTAAAGATTTGGCTTGTGATAAGATTAGTGAGTCAACTATTTCTCGTTTCGAAAATGGGATTACAAAATTATCTATTGATCATTTTTATATTTTGTTAAATCGCCTGGGGATCTCATTTTCGGAATTTGAAGAATTAGTTCATTGCTATTATTCCAAAAAAGAATGCTTTTTTGAAGAACTAGAACATGCTGTAAACTCTTCAGATATCATTTTGTTACAAGAACTAATAAAGAAAATAGAGCTAAAACAAAAGCAGGAGAAAAGCTTATGCAATTGTCACATAAAATTGATTGCTGAACAACAGATTAATCGCCTTGCAAACCTTCCTTACAATGCCTCTAAATGTAATGAGCTAATCAAGTATTTGCTTTCTGTAGATAATTGGATGGAGTATGAACTGAAAATTTTCTATAATTCGGTGTTTTTTATGAATACTAAAACCATAAGCTTACTATATAGAGTGGTAATCAAGAAAACACGACATTTTTTAAAAACAGATATGGGAACACATAGAGTAATTCCTTTATATTTATTTAATTTAGAATTATTATTAAAAAATAATTTGTTAGATAGCGCTCAATTTTTTATAGATGATTTAGAAAATTTACTGACCAGACAAGGATATTATTTTGAAAAGACTTATTTGCTTTTTTTAAAAGGTATTTATCTCATAAAAACGAATCAAGTAGAGTTAGGTAAAAAAGAATGTTCCAAAGCTATGAAAATATGTAAGGAATATAATGATAGTGTCACAATAGAGAAATTAAACAAGACCTTTAAATCAGATTTAAAAGGATTTGTTTTTTAAATAAAGTTAGACAGAAAATGAGATAAAAGAAAAAGGATAGCCTCTCTGCGATGAGATGTTATCCTTTTTGATTTAAAAATTATTGCAAATTAACCTTGTTTCTCAAGATATAGTAGGTTCCGAGGTAAAAGATAGCTATGAAAATGAGTTCTTCAATAATACCTATACTTGTTCCCATATAGAAATTGTCATTAAATCCTGCTAGTGAATTGACATAGAAGTTAGCACTGGTATTGAAGAAGACTTCAATAAATCCAATGACGACTAGGATTCCAATGTAGGCTACAATAGCGAGTGCTGTACGGTATTCATTGAACAGTTGTCCAATAGAAATGGCCAAGTAAATGCAGAGGATTCCTGAGATTGTACTAAGCAGGAAGGATACCCCCATAAGAGAGAGTTGAGGAAGGTATGTTCCTGCAAGTGAAATCAAGTCAGAAATTTCAAACCAATTTGAAGCTGTTAAGATCAAGATAACAAAAGCACTTAGAGCTAGTACAGCAGTGCTAATCACAGACCAGATAAAGGCACCGACTAGCTTGGCTGTGATGATATGGTGTTCAGAAACTGGCAAGGTCAAAGTCAGATATCCTTGGCGGTCATAGACACTGCCTTTAAAGCGTTTAATGATTAAGAAAAGAGTTGAAATTCCAAGTGTAATCATCAAGCCACCAAAGACGAGGGCTAGAAAAGTAAGTAAAACAGGTTGGCTTTCTTTGACAGGTAGATTGTTATAGGTCTGTGCTTGTATCCCGATAAGGGCAGAAAGGACTAGCACAGCAGCGTAGAGGGCTAAATACCACTTGTTAACATTTTTAAATTCGTAGCGAACTAAATTCCAAAACATAATAATCTCCTTTGCTTAGGCCTTAAATTCCTGACGGAAGAGCTGGTCAATGGATTCACCTGACTCATAGCGAATATCATCTACATTACCTTGACGGACGACTTTTCCGTCTTTGAGGAAGACAATTTCATCCAAGATTGGCTCGATATCAGAAATCAAGTGGGTAGAAATCAAAACGGTAGAAGTTGGGGAGTAGTTGTTGATTATGGTATTGAGGATATACTCACGGGCTGCTGGATCCACCCCACCAATGGGTTCGTCTAGAACGTAGAGACGAGCATCACGGCTCATAACCAAAATCAGTTGTACCTTTTCCTTGTTTCCTTTTGATAATTTCTTGAGACGACTATTTTCATCAATGCCGAGGTCTGCAAGTAGATGATGGGCGCGTTCAAGATTGAAATCTTTATAGAAGGTCTTGAAGTAGGTTAGGGCTTCTTTGACCTTCATTTGTTCATTGAGATAGGTTGTGTCTGGCAAATAAGCTACGATAGCCTTGGTTGCTGGGCTTGGGTCCATGTCGTTGATGAGGACACGTCCTTGATCTGGTTGTAAGAGGCCATTGATTAGTTTAATCAGGGTTGTTTTCCCTGAGCCGTTTGGTCCAAGGAGACCAACAATTTTTCCAGCTGGGATGTCAAGAGAAACATTTTCAAGGGCTGGGGTTGCTCCATAAGATTTGGATACATTTTCAAATGCTAGTAATGACATAGGCTTAAACTCCTTTAATATAATCGCCGACTACGCCTGGTAGTTCTTCTTTTTCATAGCCAAAATGGGTCATGGAGGAAACGAAGTGTTCCAATTCTTCTTCTGATAGTTGTTTGCGAGATTGGGCGATCAGTTCCTTATCCTCAGTCACAAATCGTCCAGTTGTTCGCTTGCTGTAAACAAATCCTTCTCGTTCGAGGTCTGACAAGGCTCTTTGGATGGTGTTGGGATTGACACCAGCCTCGCTAGCTAGCTCTCTCACAGTTGGAAGTTGTTGATTGGGTTCCAGTGCATGGGAGACAATCTGAAGCTTGATTTTCTCCATAATCTGTAAATAAATGGGTTTTTTGTTGTCAAATGTCCAGGACATCTTGTTCTCCTTTCTGTTATCTCTTTGTCTTAATTAAATAATACAACAAAACAAAAAACTTGTCAAGCAAAAAGAAGAATTGTTTTGGGAATTGTTTAAAAAATGGTATAATGAAAAGAAAACGATAAGGAGGGAAAGGATGCGTTGTCCAAAATGTGGGGCTACCAAGTCAAGTGTTATCGATAGTCGCCAAGCAGAAGAAGGGAACACCATTCGTAGAAGACGTGAGTGCGACGAATGCCAGCACCGTTTTACAACCTACGAACGGGTAGAAGAAAGAACCTTAGTGGTTGTTAAAAAAGATGGCACACGGGAACAATTCTCCAGAGATAAAATCTTTAATGGGATTATCCGCTCAGCCCAGAAACGTCCTGTGTCAAGTGATGAAATCAACATGGTAGTCAATCGTATCGAACAGAAACTCCGTGGTCGAAATGAAAATGAAATTCAAAGTGAGGACATTGGTTCACTCGTCATGGAGGAGTTGGCTGAATTGGACGAGATTACTTATGTACGTTTTGCCAGTGTCTATCGTAGTTTTAAGGACGTGAGTGAGTTAGAGAGCTTGCTCCAACAAATCACCCAGTCCTCTAAAAAGAAAAAGGAAAGATAAATGAAGCCAATTGACCGTTTTTCTTATCTAAAGAATAATCGGGTGTCGCAAGATACCTCATCTCTGGTACAGTGCTACCTCCCGATTATCGGTCAGGAGGCACTGAGCCTTTATCTTTATACCATCAGTTTTTGGGATAATGGCAGAAAGGAATACCTTTTTTCAAGCATTCTCAATCATCTCAACTTTGGGATGGATAGACTGATAAAATCCTTGAAAATCCTATCTGCTTTCAATCTCTTGACCCTTTATCAAAAGGGTGATACCTATCAGCTATCTCTTCATGCCCCTCTTTCGAGTCAGGATTTCTTGGAACATCCTGTTTATCGCAGACTTTTGGAGAAAAAAATTGGCGATGCAGCTGTGGAGGATTTGAAAGTTGAAAGTGCTGTGGGAGAAGAAATACCTGTCTCACTCAATCAAGTCTTTCCAGATTTGGCAGAACTAGGTAGTCAAGAAGACCTTGGTATCAGGAAGAAAGTGGCCAATGATTTTGACTTGGACCATTTTCGTCAGCTCATGGCTCGAGATGGGCTTCGCTTTGCGGATGAGCAGTCCGATGTCTTAAACCTCTTTGCCATTGCTGAGGAGAAGAAATGGACTTGGTTTGAAACCTATCAGTTGGCCAAGTCAACAGCTGTTTCCCAGGTTATTTCAACCAAACGCATGCGGGAAAAAATTGCTCAAAAACCAGTTTCCTCTGACTTTAATCCTAAGGAAGCAACCATTATCAAAGAAGCCAAAAGTAAGACTGCCCTGCAGTTCTTGGCAGAAATCAAGCAGACACGCAAGGGAACCATAACCCAAACAGAAAGAGAACTCTTGCAACAGATGGCTGGCTTGGGCTTGCTGGACGAAGTCATCAATATCATTCTCTTGTTGACCTTTAATAAGGTAGATTCGGCAAACATCAATGAGAAATATGCCATGAAGGTAGCCAATGACTATGCCTATCAAAAGATTCATTCGGCAGAAGAGGCAGTCTTGCGTATCCGTGAGCGAGGACAAAAGAGTCAGGCTCAAAAAAGCAGTAACCCTAGTCCTGCCAAGTCCAATGTACCCAAGTGGAGCAATCCAGATTACAAGAATGAAACCAGCGAGGAAACTCGTCTGGAACTAGAACGTAAGAAACAAGAACTATTAGCTCGATTAGAAAAAGGAGGAGATTAGATGGAAAGTGTCGGAGACGTACTCAAGCGTCAACCTAGCCGTTTTCATTATCAAGATTTGGTCCAGAAAATCATGAAGGACCCTGATGTTGCGGCCTTTATCCAGCAAGAAAACCTCAGCCCAGAGGAATTGAATCGCAGTATCTCCAAATTTAATCAGTACATCACCGAGCGCGATAAGTTTCTCCGTGGAGATACAGATTATATTGCCAAAGGCTACAAGCCGATTTTGGTTATGAATCATGGCTATGCGGATGTTTCTTATGAAGAAACTCCTGAGCTAATCGCAGCGGAAAAAGAAGCGGCTATTAAAAACCGTCTCAAGTTAATCAATCTGCCAGCCAGTCTCAAGAAAGCTAGTTTGGCTCAAGTTGACTTGGATGATTTGGGACGCTTACCAGTTTTTGAAAAGCTACTAGCCTTTGTGGAGCAATATCCAGCTATTCGAAAAGGTCTTTACTTATATGGAGACTTTGGTGTGGGTAAAAGTTTCATGGTGGCTGCCTTGGCTCATGATTTATCAGAAAAACGTGGTGTTTCATCAACCCTTCTCCACTATCCTAGTTTTGTCATCGATGTCAAAAATGCTATCGGTGATGGCAATGTTAAGACCTTGGTGGATGAGCTTAAGCTTTCTGAAGTCCTGATTTTAGATGATATTGGTGCCGAGCAATCAACAGTTTGGGTGCGGGATGAAATCCTGCAAGTCATTCTCCAATATCGGATGCAGGAAAATTTACCGACCTTTTTCACTTCCAACTTCAACTTTGAAGAATTGGAGCTGCATTTCGCTAAAGGGAAGCATGGAAATGACGAAACCTGGGAAGCCAGACGGGTCATGGAACGCATTCGTTATTTGGCTGAGGAGACTCGTTTAGAAGGAGTAAACCGTCGATGACAGAAACGATTAAACTGATGAAAGCTCATAAGTCTGTTCGCAGGTTTAAAGAGCAAGTCCTTCCTCAAGAAGACTTGACTGAAATCCTGACAGCAGCCCAGATGGCCTCGTCTTGGAAGAATTTCCAGTCCTACTCTGTGATTGTGGTACGAAGTCAAGAAAAGAAAGATGCCTTGTACGAATTGGTGCCTCAAGAAGCCATTCGCCAGTCTGCCGTTTTCCTTCTCTTTGTCGGAGATTTGAACCGAGCAGAAAAGGGAGCCCGACTTCATACGGATACATTCCAACCTCAAGGTGTAGAAGGTCTCTTGATTAGTTCGGTCGATGCGGCTCTTGCTGGTCAAAATGCCCTGCTGGCAGCTGAAAGTTTGGGCTATGGTGGTGTTATCATTGGCTTGGTGCGTTACAAGTCAGAAGAAGTGGCAGAACTCTTTAACCTGCCTGACTACACTTATCCAGTTTTTGGGATGGCACTAGGTCTTCCAAATGAAGAACATGAAGTCAAACCTCGCTTGCCATTGAATCAGGTGGTATTTGAGGAAGAATATCAGGAACAGACAGTTGATGCGATTGAGTCTTATGACCGTGTACAGGCTGACTATGCTGGGGCGCGTGCGACCACAAGCTGGAGTCAGCGTCTAGCAGAACAGTTTGGTCAAGCAGAACCAAGCTCAACTAGAAAAAATCTTGAACAGAAGAAGTTATTGTAGAAAGTGAGAAATTATGGCCCTACCAACTATTGCCATTGTAGGACGTCCCAATGTTGGGAAATCAACCCTATTTAATCGGATCGCTGGTGAGCGAATCTCCATTGTAGAAGATGTCGAAGGAGTGACACGTGACCGTATCTATGCGACGGGTGAGTGGCTCAATCGTTCTTTTAGCATGATTGATACAGGAGGAATCGATGATGTCGATGCTCCTTTCATGGAACAAATTAAACACCAGGCAGAAATTGCCATGGAAGAAGCAGATGTTATCGTCTTTGTCGTGTCTGGTAAAGAAGGAATTACCGATGCGGACGAATACGTAGCCCGTAAGCTTTATAAAACCCACAAACCAGTTATCCTCGCGGTTAACAAGGTGGACAACCCTGAGATGCGAAACGATATCTATGATTTCTATGCCCTCGGTTTGGGTGAACCACTGCCTATCTCATCTGTCCACGGTATCGGTACAGGGGATGTGCTAGACGCGATTGTAGAAAATCTTCCAAATGAATACGAAGAAGAAAATCCAGATGTGATCAAGTTTAGCTTGATTGGTCGTCCAAACGTTGGAAAATCAAGCTTGATCAATGCTATCTTGGGAGAAGACCGTGTCATTGCCAGTCCAGTTGCTGGAACAACGCGTGACGCCATTGATACCCACTTTACAGATACAGATGGCCAAGAGTTTACCATGATTGATACGGCTGGTATGCGTAAGTCTGGTAAGGTTTATGAAAATACTGAGAAATACTCTGTTATGCGTGCCATGCGTGCTATTGACCGCTCAGATGTGGTCTTAATGGTCATTAATGCGGAAGAAGGTATCCGTGAATATGACAAGCGTATCGCAGGATTTGCCCATGAAGCTGGTAAAGGGATGATTATCGTGGTCAACAAGTGGGATACGCTTGAAAAAGACAACCACACCATGAAAAACTGGGAAGAAGATATCCGTGAGCAGTTCCAATACCTGCCTTACGCACCGATTATCTTTGTATCAGCTTTGACCAAGCAACGTCTTCATAAACTGCCTGAGATGATTAAGCAAATCAGTGAAAGTCAAAATACACGTATTCCATCAGCTGTCTTGAACGATGTGATTATGGATGCCATTGCCATCAACCCAACACCGACAGACAAAGGGAAACGTCTCAAGATTTTCTATGCGACCCAAGTGGCAACCAAACCACCGACCTTTGTCATTTTTGTCAATGAAGAAGAACTCATGCACTTTTCTTACCTGCGTTTCTTGGAAAATCAAATCCGCAAGGCCTTTGTGTTTGAGGGAACGCCAATCCATCTCATCGCAAGAAAACGTAAATAAAAAAGTAGAATCTGGAATGACATTTCCAGATTTTTTTGATAGAATGAAGGTAAAGAAAGCGCTATCAAAGAGAGGGGGATGGTGATGAAACATTTGTTTAAATTGATAATCTTATTTCCCTGGTTTTACTTTTTCAGCTGGATTGAAAAGGACAATAGAGATAGTAAATTTTTCCCAATTTTTTACTATTTTTACTGGTTTTACATCCCCCTCTATGCTCTTTTTAGCCTTGCTTGGACAGTTATTTCAGTTCTGTTTTTCAATATTGTCTTGAGAAATTTGACAGATATCAAGTTATGGGGCATTTGGTTTCTTTTTATTCTGCTAGCTATTGGTATGAATAGGTTAACTTATTTCTGTTTCAAAAAAATGTTTCGCTTGAGACGAGAACTAGGGAAGTCTAAAGCGGGGAGACATTGATTTATATGGTTTGTATTGCTAGGAGGTAGCTTATGAAGATTCCTCTCTTAACTTTGGCAAGGCATAAATTTGTTTATGTCTTGCTTACTTTGATTTTTCTTGCTTTGGTTTATCGTGATTTTTTGATGACTTATTTCTTTTTTGATATCCATGCGCCTGACCTAGCCAAATTCGATGGACAAGCAATTAAAAATGACTTATTAAAATCAGCTTTAGATTTTCGTATTCTCCAGTTCAATTTAGGTTTTTATCAATCATTTATTATTCCAATTATCATTTCTTTGTTAGGTTTTCAATACATTCAGCTGAAAAATAAAGTTTTACGATTGAGTATTGGAAGAGAAGTGAGTTATCAACGGTTAAAAAGAAAGTTGACTTTTCAACTTGCAAGTATCCCTTGTGTGATATATTTAGTGACTGTGCTGATAATTGCAATCATAACCTATTTCTTTGGGACTTTTTCGCCTCTGGAATGGAATTCTCTATTTTCTGATGGAAGTGGTTTACAAATGCTCTTGGATGGAGAGATAAAAAGTTATCTGTTTTTTATATGTGTCCTTTTAATCGGTATCTTCATCAATACGGTCTATTTTTTAAAAATAGTTGATTATTTAGGGAATGTGACTCGTTCGGCAATCGCCTATTTGATGTTTCTTTGGCTTGGTTCTATGTTGCTCTATAGTGCCTTGCCTTACTATATGGTTCCTATGACGAGTTTGATGCAAGCTAGCTATGGGGATGTAAGTTTGATAAAACTCTTTACTCCTTACATCCTTTACATCGTCTCTTATATGGTGCTTGAAAAATATGAAGATAATGTTTAAGAATTTTAACAATATTTGGCTAAAGAGAAAGAGTGTTTTACTACTTCGTATAGCTCTGATGATGATTTTGACCAACTATCTATTGTCAACAGCGGTTCAAAAGCAGGATATTTTTCTCTTTTTCAAGAGGGAATTGATTTCAATCTTTTCCTATAATGACTATTCTGAAGCGAATTTAGAAATCCCCAAACTCTTGTTAAACCTTTCGCTTTTCATGCTAGGATGGCTCTCAGTCATTTTGTTTGAAAGTGATTTGGCAGACCATTACCATCACTTGATTCGCTATCAATCAACCTCCTTTTTCGATTATACAAGGAAACGATTGGTTCTTATTTCTAAATTTTTTACTCAAGATTTAGTTGTCTGGTTTCTTGGTTTACTTCCTCTAGGAATTCATTTTAAAACAGTTGCTCTCTTCTTTTTACTTGCTCAGTTAATGATGTTGTATTTGTTACTGTCTTATCTGATAGCACTTATTAGTGTAGGCGCTGGCTTTTCGTTTTTTCTATATTTTTTAGCATTTGTGGGACAAGAATGGATGATGGATCATATTGTAATAGTATATTTAGGACTCTTAACTCTATTAGTTCTTTTGATTGTTAGTCGGTTAGAAGAGTCGTTTAAGAAAGGATAAACGATGAGACTTGAAATTATAAACGGACAGAAAAATTACGGGAAAAGACCTATTTTAAATGAGTTAAATCTGGTCTTTCAATCAGGAAATATTTACGGTCTTAAAGGTGATAATGGATCTGGTAAGACAGTTCTTTTAAAGATACTTGCTGGTTATATTAAGCTTGATAAAGGAAAAGTTCTTCAAGACGAGAAAGTCTACGGGATAAAAAATCATTATATTCAGGATGCAGGGATTTTAATTGAAAAAGTTGAGTTTTTATCTCATTTATCTCTGAGAGAAAATTTGCGATTGTTAAGGTATTTTTCATCTGAAATTACTGAAAAAAGAATTGTCGATTGGATCCAATATTATGATTTACAGGAATTTGAAGACATTGAATACCGTCATTTATCCTTAGGAACGAAACAAAAAATGGCCTTGATTCAAGCCTTTGTTGCCGAACCATCTATACTCTTTCTCGATGAACCTATGAATGCTTTGGATGAGAAGAGTGTGAGGTTGACAAAACAGGTCATTTTATCTTATCTGAAAAAAGAAAATGGTTTGGTTATCCTGACTTCGCACATATCGGAAGATATTTCAGATCTTTGTACAGAGGTATTATTTGTCGAAAATGGGCATATACAGTATTCAAAAGATATACAAGCTTAGGAGGTAGCTTATGGAACATCTAAAATCATTTATTACACAATATTCTAAATTCTATATTGGTTTAGTTCTGCTGATCTGGCTGGCTTTCTTCTTTGTTCCTTGGGATAAACCAGTTCTGGGAATATCTATCAATCTCTTAATCATGCAGAAAGTTTTACTAGTTTTTGGAATTCTGTCGATTTTGATGGCCTTGCTGTCCAAGAAAGTCAGTCTCTTTGTTTTTGGACTTATCTGTTGTCTTTCTTTTTGGATAAATCTATTTATCCTATTTGCGATTTTGCCGATTTTTGGCAATTAAAGTATCATAAAAGTCAGAGAGGTTAGCTTGGAAACTAGCCTCTTTTTCCTTTTCAAAATGGGGATTCTTCCTTGAAAATAATCAGTAATTGTGCTAAAATTAAAAGAACATTCTAAAATATTCGGAATTTAAAGTAAGGAAAAACATGGCTAATATTTTAAAAACAATTATCGAAAATGATAAAGGAGAAATCCGTCGTCTGGAAAAGATGGCTGACAAGGTTTTCAAATACGAAGACCAAATGGCTGCTTTGACTGACGACCAACTAAAAGCAAAAACAGTTGAATTTAAAGAACGTTATCAAAATGGAGAATCACTGGATTCATTGCTTTATGAAGCATTTGCGGTTGTCCGTGAGGGTGCCAAACGTGTCCTAGGCCTCTTCCCATATAAGGTTCAGGTCATGGGGGGAATTGTTCTTCACCATGGTGACGTGCCAGAAATGCGTACAGGGGAAGGGAAAACCTTGACTGCGACCATGCCAGTATACCTCAATGCCCTTTCAGGTAAAGGGGTTCACGTAGTTACGGTCAATGAATACCTATCAGAGCGTGACGCGACTGAGATGGGTGAATTGTACTCTTGGCTTGGTTTGTCAGTAGGGATTAACTTGGCTGCCAAATCTCCAATGGAGAAAAAAGAAGCCTATGAGTGTGATATTACTTATTCAACCAACTCAGAAATCGGATTTGACTACCTTCGTGATAACATGGTCGTCCGCGCTGAAAACATGGTACAACGTCCGCTCAACTATGCCTTGGTCGATGAGGTTGACTCTATCTTGATTGACGAAGCCCGTACACCTTTGATTGTATCAGGTGCCAACGCGGTTGAAACCAGTCAGTTGTACCATATGGCAGACCACTATGTAAAATCTTTGGACAAAGACGACTACATCATCGATGTGCAGTCTAAGACTATTGGTTTGTCAGATTCAGGGATTGACAAGGCTGAAAGCTACTTCAAGCTTGAAAACCTCTATGACATCGAAAATGTGGCTTTGACTCACTTTATCGATAATGCCCTTCGTGCCAACTACATCATGCTTCTTGATATTGACTATGTGGTCAGCGAAGAGCAAGAAATCTTGATTGTCGACCAATTTACAGGTCGTACTATGGAAGGTCGTCGTTATTCTGATGGATTGCACCAAGCTATTGAAGCCAAAGAAGGTGTGCCAATTCAGGATGAAACCAAGACATCTGCCTCAATCACTTACCAAAACCTTTTCCGTATGTACAAGAAATTGTCTGGTATGACGGGTACAGGTAAGACTGAGGAAGAAGAATTCCGTGAAATTTACAACATTCGTGTTATTCCAATCCCAACAAACCGTCCTGTTCAACGTATTGACCACTCAGACCTTCTTTATGCAAGTATCGAAGCTAAGTTTAAGGCGGTTGTCGAAGACGTTAAGGCTCGTTACCAAAAGGGTCAGCCTGTCTTGGTTGGTACAGTAGCGGTTGAAACCAGTGACTACATTTCTAAGAAATTGGTTGCAGCTGGTGTTCCTCACGAAGTCTTGAATGCCAAAAACCACTATAAAGAAGCTCAAATCATCATGAATGCTGGTCAACGTGGTGCTGTTACCATTGCGACTAACATGGCCGGTCGTGGTACTGACATCAAGCTTGGTGAAGGGGTTCGCGAATTGGGTGGACTTTGTGTGATTGGTACAGAACGCCATGAAAGCCGTCGTATCGATAACCAGCTTCGTGGACGTTCAGGTCGTCAAGGAGACCCAGGTGAGTCACAATTTTACCTCTCTCTTGAAGATGATTTGATGAAACGTTTTGGTTCTGAACGCTTGAAGGGAATCTTTGAACGCTTGAACATGTCTGAAGAGGCGATTGAATCTCGTATGTTGACACGTCAGGTTGAAGCAGCTCAAAAACGTGTTGAAGGAAATAACTACGATACTCGTAAACAAGTCCTTCAATACGATGATGTCATGCGTGAACAACGTGAGATTATCTACGCTCAACGTTATGACGTCATCACTGCAGACCGTGACTTGGCACCTGAAATTCAGGCTATGATTAAACGCACGATTGGTCGTGTCGTTGATGGTCATGCGCGTGCGAAACAAGATGAAAAACTAGAAGCAATTTTGAACTTTGCTAAGTACAACTTGCTTCCAGAAGATTCTATTACGATGGAAGACTTGTCAGGCTTGTCTGATAAGGCCATTAAGGAAGAACTCTTCCAACGTGCCTTGCAAGTTTACGATAGTCAGGTTTCAAAACTACGTGATGAAGAAGCAGTTAAAGAATTCCAAAAAGTTTTGATTCTACGAGTGGTAGATAACAAGTGGACAGATCATATCGATGCCCTCGATCAATTGCGTAATGCGGTTGGACTTCGTGGCTATGCTCAGAACAACCCAGTTGTTGAGTATCAAGCAGAAGGTTTCCGTATGTTTAATGATATGATTGGTTCGATTGAGTTTGATGTGACACGTTTGATGATGAAAGCACAAATTCATGAACAAGAAAGACCACAAGCAGAACACCATATCAGTACAACAGCGACTCGCAATATCGCTGCCCACCAAGCAAATATGCCAGAAGATTTGGATTTGAGCCAGATTGGACGGAATGAACTTTGCCCATGTGGTTCTGGTAAGAAGTTTAAAAACTGTCACGGTAAAAGACAATAAAATGAGATAGTTTAGAGGCGGATACCTTGTGAAAAGTAAATTTTTACTTGGTATCCGTTTGATTTATAAGGAGATGAGTTATGGTATTTACAGCAAAAAGTCCTAAAATTAATATTGAAGAAGTTCGTGCCTTATCAAAATTAGAAGGCCAAGCTTTGGAGAGAAAATCACAGCGCGATCAAGAGCTAGAAGCCATTATACGTGGAGAAGACCAGCGGATTCTCTTGGTAATTGGGCCATGCTCATCTGACAATGAAGAAGCTGTCCTTGAATACGCTAAGCGCTTGGCAGCTCTACAAGAAGAAGTGGCAGACCGTATCTTTATGGTTATGCGTGTTTATACTGCCAAACCCCGTACCAACGGAGATGGTTATAAGGGCTTGATTCACCAGCCTAATGCGACAGAAGCGCCTAGCCTCATTAATGGAATCAAAGCTGTTCGCCATCTTCACTATCGTGTCATCACGGAAACAGGTATGACTACAGCTGATGAAATGCTTTATCCTGAAAATCTTCCTCTTGTGGATGATCTGATTTCCTACATGGCGGTTGGTGCCCGTTCAGTTGAAGACCAGCAACACCGCTTTGTGGCAAGTGGGGCAGATTTTGCGACTGGTTTTAAAAATCCAACCTCTGGAAATCTCAATGTTATGTTTAATGGGATTTATGCTGCTCAAAACAAACAAAGCTTCCTTTTCCTAGGAAAAGAAGTGGAAACAACTGGGAACCCACTTTCGCACGCCATTCTTCGTGGAGCGATTAATGAGTATGGTAAGAATATTCCTAACTACTACTATGATAATTTGATTGATACCATTGCCCAGTATGAAAAAATGGGCTTGGAAAATCCCTTTATCATTGTGGACACCAATCATGACAACTCTGGTAAGCAACATATGGACCAAATTCGAATTGTCCGCCAGACCTTGATTAACCGTGATTGGAATGAAAAAATCAAGCAGTACGTTCGTGGCTTTATGATTGAGTCTTATCTAGAAGACGGCCGTCAAAACGAACCGGAAGTATTTGGCAAGTCTATCACAGACCCTTGCCTTGGCTGGGAAAATACGGAAGCCCTTGTCAGAGAAATCTACCAAACGTTAGGAGAATAAGATGGCATTTATTGAAAAAGGTCAAGAAATCGATATTGAAGCAATCAAGGCAGAAACCCAATTATCTGCGGAAGCATTGCGCCTAAAGGAGCGCCGTGACAGAGAATTGGCAGACATCATTTCAGGAGAAGACGACCGTATCCTTTTGGTGATTGGTCCTTGTTCTTCTGATAATGAAGAGGCGGTCTTGGAATATGCTCGCCGTTTATCAGCCTTGCAAAAGAAGGTGGCGGACAAGATTTTTATGGTTATGCGTGTTTATACTGCTAAACCTCGCACAAACGGAGACGGCTATAAAGGATTGGTACACCAGCCAGATACTTCTAAGGCTCCAAGTCTGATTAATGGCTTGCAGGCTGTACGCCAGTTGCACTATCGCGTGATTACAGAGACTGGTTTGACAACGGCAGATGAGATGCTTTATCCGTCAAATCTGGTCTTGGTAGATGATTTGGTCAGCTACCATGCTGTGGGGGCTCGTTCTGTGGAAGACCAAGAGCACCGCTTTGTGGCTTCAGGAATTGATGCACCAGTCGGGATGAAAAATCCAACCTCTGGGAATCTTGGGGTTATGTTTAACGGTATTTATGCTGCTCAAAACAAACAAACCTTCCTTTTCCATGGCCAAGAAGTTGAGACTTCAGGAAATCCTTTGGCCCACGTTATCCTCCGTGGAGCAGTCAATGAATATGGGAAAAATGAGCCTAACTTTTATTATGAAACCTTGCTAAATGCTATTGAACGTTATGAGGCAATGGGACTTGAAAATCCTTTTATCCTCATTGACACCAACCATGATAACTCAGGCAAGCAATATATGGAGCAGATTCGAATTGTTCGCCAGACCTTGCAAAATCGTGATTGGAATGAGAAAATCAAAAAGACAGTTCGAGGCTTTATGATTGAATCTTACCTAGCAGATGGTCGTCAAAACCAACCAGAGGTCTTTGGTTGCTCTATTACCGATCCTTGTCTAGGTTGGGAAAACACAGAGGCTTTGGTAGAAGAGATTTATGCTACCTTGACAAAATAAGTGAAAAGGATGGAGTTGGGGAATCTCAACTCCTTTTGATGAGAATGATAGTTGGACACGGAATTGATATCGAGGAATTAGCTTCGATAGAAAGCGCAGTTACACGACATGAAGGATTTGCTAAGCGCGTGCTGACCGCTAAGGAAATGGAGCGGTTTAACAGTCTTAAAGGGCGCAGACAAATGGAATATTTGGCTGGTCGGTGGTCGGCTAAGGAGGCCTTTTCCAAGGCTATGGGAACGGGTATTGGCAAGCTCGGTTTTCAGGATTTGGAAGTCTTGAACAATGAACGTGGGGCACCTTATTTTAGTCAGGCACCATTTTTAGGAAAGATTTGGCTGTCTATCAGCCATACAGATCAGTTTGTGACAGCCAGTGTCATTTTGGAGGAAAATCATGAAAGCTAGTCCACATAGACCAACCAAGGCTCTGATTCATCTGGGAGCTATTCGACAAAACATTCAACGAATGGGAGCTCATATCCCTGAAGGAACTCTCAAATTTGCAGTTGTCAAGGCCAATGCCTATGGGCATGGGGCTGTTGCCGTTGCGAAGGCTATTCAAGATGATGTTGATGGATTTTGTGTTTCCAATATTGATGAAGCCATTGAGCTCAGACAGGCTGGACTCAGCAAGAAAATCCTTATTTTAGGAGTTTCTGACATCGAAACTGTTGCTCTTGCTAAAGAATACGACATTACCTTGACAGTGGCTGGGCTAGAGTGGATTCAAGCACTGTTAGCTAGAGAAGAAGACCTAGCTGGATTGACAGTCCACCTCAAGATTGACTCAGGGATGGGACGGATTGGTTTTAGAGAGGCCGGTGAGGCTAATCAGGCTCAAGCTTTGCTCCAACAACATGGTGCTTGCGTTGAAGGGATTTTTACCCACTTTGCGACTGCGGATGAAGAATCAGATGCCTATTTTAATACCCAGTTAGAACGATTTAAAGCTATTTTGGCCAGTATGAAAGGTCTTCCAGAGCTGGTTCATGCCAGTAACTCGGCAACGACTCTTTGGCATGCAGAGACTATTTTTAACGCTGTCCGTATGGGAGATGCCATGTATGGTCTCAATCCGAGTGGAGAGGTTTTGGACTTGCCTTATGACTTGAAACCAGCCTTGACCTTGGAATCTGCCCTGGTTCATGTCAAGACAGTTCCAGCTGGAGCTTGCATGGGCTATGGAGCCACCTATCAGGCAGATAGCGAGCAAGTCATTGCGACAGTTCCAATCGGCTATGCGGATGGTTGGACACGAGATATGCAGAATTTCTCCGTCTTGGTAGATGGACAAGCTTGCCCAATCGTCGGTCGGGTTTCTATGGACCAAATTACCATTCGTCTGCCTAAACTTTATCCGCTGGGAACAAAGGTAACCTTAATTGGTTCTAACGGGGACAAGGAAATTACAGCTACTCAGGTAGCGACCTACCGTGGGACTATTAACTATGAGGTGGTTTGTCTCCTCAGCGATCGCATTCCGAGAGAATATCATTAAAAAGAAAGGAGTGGAGCATGAATCTACATCAACCCTTGCATGTCTTACCTGGTGTGGGACCGAAGTCAGCAGAGAAATACGCCAAACTAGGAATTGAAAACTTGCAAGACCTCTTGCTCTACTTTCCTTTCCGTTACGAAGACTTCAAAACCAAGCAGGTGCTGGAACTGGAAGACGGTGAAAAGGCGGTTCTTTCTGGTCAAGTCGTGACTCCTGCCAGTGTCCAGTATTATGGTTTCAAGCGTAATCGTCTGCGCTTTAGTCTCAAGCAGGGAGAAGTCGTTTTTGCGGTGAATTTCTTTAACCAGCCCTATCTGGCTGATAAGATAGAGTTGGGAGCAACCCTGGCTGTATTTGGAAAATGGGACCGCGCCAAGGCAAGTTTGACAGGGATGAAGGTCCTGGCTCAGGTGGAGGATGACCTCCAGCCTGTCTATCGTCTGGCTCAGGGAATCAGTCAGGCCAGTCTGGTCAAGGTTATCAAGACGGCCTTTGATCAGGGGTTGGACCTCTTGATAGAGGAAAATCTGCCCCAGTCTTTGCTGGACAAATACAAACTCATGTCCCGTTGTCAGGCTGTCCGCGCTATGCATTTCCCTAAGGATTTGGCAGAATACAAGCAGGCCCTTCGCCGTATCAAGTTTGAGGAACTCTTTTATTTCCAAATGCAATTGCAGACGCTCAAGTCTGAAAACAGAGTTCAGGGAAGCGGTCTGGTTCTGAACTGGTCTCAGGAAAAAGTGACAGCAGTCAAGGAAAGTCTGCCATTTGCCCTGACACAAGCTCAGGAAAAGAGTTTGCAGGAAATTTTGGCCGATATGAAGTCGGACCACCACATGAATCGTCTCCTGCAAGGGGATGTGGGGAGTGGAAAAACGGTAGTCGCTGGCTTGGCCATGTTTGCAGTAGTGACAGCAGGCTATCAGGCTGCCCTTATGGTACCAACAGAGATTCTCGCAGAGCAACATTTTGAGAGTTTGAAGGGTCTTTTTCCGGACTTGAAACTGGCTCTCTTGACAGGTTCCTTAAAAGCTGCAGAAAAAAGAGAAGTTTTAGAGACTATTGCCAAGGGTGAGGCTGATTTGATTATCGGAACCCACGCTCTGATTCAGGATGGGGTGGATTATGCTCGTCTTGGTTTGATTATCATCGATGAGCAGCACCGTTTTGGTGTGGGGCAAAGGCGTATTCTAAGGGAAAAAGGCGACAATCCTGACGTTCTCATGATGACAGCGACTCCCATTCCACGGACGCTGGCTATCACAGCCTTTGGCGATATGGATGTTTCCATTATCGACCAGATGCCAGCAGGGCGGAAACCAATTGTGACGCGCTGGATTAAGCATGAGCAACTGCCTCAGGTCTTGACTTGGTTAGAGGGGGAAATCCAAAAAGGTTCTCAAGCATATGTTATCTCTCCTTTGATTGAAGAATCTGAAGCTCTGGACTTGAAAAATGCCATTGCTTTATCTGAGGAGTTGACGGCTCATTTTGCAGGTAAGGCAGAGGTGGCTCTTTTACATGGTAAAATGAAGAGTGACGAAAAAGACCAGATTATGCAGGAGTTCAAAGAGCGAAAAACGGATATTCTAGTTTCAACGACAGTTATTGAGGTTGGGGTCAATGTTCCCAATGCGACTGTCATGATTATCATGGATGCCGATCGCTTCGGGCTGAGCCAGCTTCATCAGCTCAGAGGTCGTGTTGGTCGGGGAGATAAGCAGTCCTATGCTGTTCTCGTTGCCAATCCCAAGACGGATTCTGGGAAGGACCGCATGCGCATCATGACAGAAACGACTAATGGATTTATCCTAGCGGAGGAAGATTTGAAAATGCGGGGTTCAGGTGAGATTTTTGGAACCAGACAGTCAGGTCTCCCAGAGTTTCAAGTGGCTGATATTATCGAAGATTTTCCAATTTTAGAAGAAGCCAGAAAGGTGGCTAGCTATATTAGTTCTATAGAAGGTTGGCAAGAGGATCCAGAGTGGCGCATGATTGCCCTTCATTTGGAGAAGAAAGAACATTTAGATTAAGCTTTCTCTAAGGAAAACTTAAGCTAGCTTTCAGGTTTGCCCCTTATACTAGAGTCATCAAAAAGAAACGAGGACTCTCAGATGACAGTAACGATTAAAGTAAATTACCAAACCACTTTCCAAAAGAAAGAAGCAACAAAATAAGATTGAATAGAAGGAAGAGCGTAACTGCTCTTTTTTCATTTTTAAAACTACTTTCAGTCCACAATATTAAAAGTAAAAAATCTAAATTCATTTTCTATTTACCCTTCTTTCTTGCGTTGATTTCTTATATGTGCTACAGTTGTGATAGCGATTACAAAACAAAAGGAGCATGCTATGAAAAATCCAGCTTTGTTAGAAGAAATCAAGACTTATAAAGGCAGGGATGAGGTTCCAGAAGACTTTGATATTTTCTGGGATGAGGAATTGAAAAAAGTTTCCACATTTCCAGCCTACCAGTTGGAGGAAAGAGATTTCCATATTCCCCAAGTCAAGTGCTTTGAGCTCACTTTTGAAGGAACCAATGAAGGTAAGGTCTATGCACGCGTCGTTCTTCCTAAGAGTGAGAGTAAAGTCCCAATAATTTTCCATTTCCATGGTTATATGGGACGTGGCTGGGACTGGGCAGATATGCTGGCCTATACTGTAGCTGGTTACGGTGTTGTTTCCATGGATGTGCGGGGCCAATCAGGTTATTCACAGGACGGTTTGCGTTCTCCTCTAGGAAATACGGTGAAGGGGCATATTATCCGTGGTGCTGTGGAAGGCCGTGACCAGCTCTTTTATAAGGATGTCTATCTGGATATTTACCAGTTGGTTGAAATTATTGCCAGTCTACCTGAGGTTGATGAGAAGCGACTTTCTAGCTATGGTGCCTCACAAGGTGGTGCTCTAGCCTTGGTTGCAGCAGCGCTCAATACACGGATTCAGAAAACAGTTGCCATCTATCCCTTCTTGTCAGACTTCAGAAGAGTGCTTGAGATTGGCAATACCAGTGAGGCCTACGACGAACTTTTCCGATATTTCAAGTTTCACGATCCTTTCCATGAAACTGAGGAAGACATCATGGCGACCCTTGCCTATATTGATGTGAAAAATCTTGCCCATCGTATCAAGGGTGAGGTCAAGATGATTACGGGTTTGGACGATGATGTTTGCTACCCTATTACCCAGTTTGCGATTTACAACCGTCTGACCTGCGATAAGGCCTATCGTATCATGCCTGAGTATGCTCACGAAGCCATGAATGTATTTGTCAATGACCAAGTCTTCAACTGGCTATGTGGAAGTGAGATTCCTTTTAAGTATGTAAAATAATGAATGAGAGAGCCCAGTAGCTCTCTTTTTCAGTCTTAAAAAGATGATTTAAAATAGATCCCGCTCTGAAACTACTTTCAGAAACGGCTGTTCTATAAAATACTTTTGAAACTGAAATCTATTCTACCACAAAGTATTGAAAGCGCTTTATAAATAATATATAATGAACCCATAAGAACAAAGAAAAGGAGGAAAGAGGATGCCACAGATTACTAAAGAAGCCTTGATTGCACAAATCAAAGATGGAATCATCGTTTCTTGTCAGGCCCTTCCTCACGAACCGCTTTATACAGAAGCGGGAGGAGTCATTCCCTTGCTGGTCAAAGCGGCTGAGCAAGGTGGAGCAGTCGGTATCCGAGCAAACAGTGTTCGCGATATCAAGGAAATCAAGGAGGTCACAAACCTTCCAATCATTGGGATAATTAAACGAGATTATCCACCGCAAGAACCCTTCATCACGGCTACGATGAAAGAAGTTGATGAATTGGCAGAACTTGACATCGAGGTGATTGCTTTGGATTGTACCAAGCGTGAACGCTACGATGGTTTGGAGATTCAAGAGTTCATTCGTCAGGTTAAAGAAAAATATCCTAACCAGCTATTGATGGCTGATACAAGTACTTTTGAAGAAGGACTAGCAGCTGTTGAAGCAGGAATTGACTTTGTCGGAACAACCTTATCAGGATATACATCTTACAGTCCAAAAGTGGATGGTCCCGATTTTGAATTAATCAAAAAACTTTGTGATGCTGGTGTGGATGTCATTGCAGAAGGAAAAATTCATACACCAGAACAAGCCAAACAAATCCTGGGATATGGAGTGAGAGGCATCGTTGTTGGTGGCGCTATTACTAGACCAAAAGAGATTACAGAACGTTTCGTTGCTGGTCTTAAATAACACAATCTTAAAACAGAGGAGAGTGGTGGATGCGTCGAACAAAATAAAAACGTATACAGATGCAAACTTGCTCATTATCCAATATGGATACGCTTATAAATAGGAGAATACAAATGAAATTTAGAAAACTAGCTTGTACAGTACTTGCGGGTGCTGCGATTCTTGGCCTTGCTGCATGTGGAAATTCTGGCGGAAGTAAAGATGCTGGAAAATCTGGTGGCGATAGCGGAAAAACAGAAATCACTTGGTGGGCATTCCCAGTCTTCACGCAAGAAAAAACTGGTGACGGTGTTGGAACATATGAAAAATCAATCATCGAAGCGTTTGAAAAAGCAAATCCAGATGTAAAAGTGAAATTGGAAACCATCGACTTCAAGTCAGGGCCTGAAAAAATCACAACAGCTATCGAAGCTGGAACTGCACCAGACGTACTCTTTGACGCACCAGGACGTATCATCCAATACGGTAAAAATGGTAAATTGGCTGAGTTGAATGATATTTTCACAGATGAATTTGTCAAAGATGTTAATAACGAAAATATTGTACAAGCAAGTAAAGCTGGAGACAAAGCTTACATGTATCCAATCAGTTCAGCTCCATTCTACATGGCTATGAACAAGAAAATGTTGGAAGAAGCTGGAGTTGCAAACCTTGTAAAAGAAGGTTGGACAACTGATGATTTTGAAAAAGTTTTGAAAGCGCTTAAAGATAAAGGATATACACCAGGTTCATTGTTCAGTTCTGGTCAAGGGGGAGACCAAGGAACACGTGCCTTCATCTCTAACCTTTATGGAGGTTCTGTAACAGATAAAGATGTGACCAAATATACAACTGATGATCCTAAATTCGTCAAAGGTCTTGAGAAAGCAGCTGGCTGGATCAAAGACGGTTTGTTGAACAACGGTTCACAATTTGACGGTGGAGCAGATATCCAAAACTTTGCCAACGGTCAAACATCTTACACAATCCTTTGGGCACCAGCTCAAAACGGTATCCAAGCTAAACTCTTGGAAGCAAGTAAAGTAGAAGTGGTAGAAGTACCATTCCCATCAGATTCAGGCAAACCAGCTCTTGAATACCTTGTAAACGGATTTGCAGTATTCAACAACAAAGACGACAAGAAAGTTGCAGCATCTAAGAAATTCATCCAATTTATCGCGGATGATAAAGAATGGGGTCCAAAAGACGTTGTTCGTACAGGTGCCTTCCCAGTGCGTACTTCATTTGGCAAACTTTATGATGACAAACGTATGGAAACAATCAGTGGTTGGACTAAATACTACTCACCATACTACAACACTATCAATGGTTTTGCTGAAATGAGAACACTTTGGTTCCCAATGTTGCAATCTGTATCAAATGGTGACGAAAAACCAGCGGATGCTTTGAAAGCCTTCACTGAAAAAGCTAACGAAACAATTAAAAAAGCTACAAAACAATAAGCACTAAATCAGATTGATCCCTCCCTTTTCCCTGTGCATAGTCTATGTAAGAAAAGGGAGGCTTTTGTTTGAAATGTAAGGAACTGTCACGAAATTAAAATGAAGTTCTTACATAAGCGAATCTTAAAAAATTTCATTTTGATTTTAAAACAGTTCAAGAAAGTCAAAAAATTATTCTATTTGAAAGAGAGGTGCCGACTGTGAAAGTCAATAAAATTCGTATGCGGGAAACAGTGATTTCCTACGCTTTCCTAGCACCAGTGTTGTTCTTCTTTGTCATCTTTGTATTGGCTCCTATGGTGATGGGATTCATTACAAGTTTCTTTAATTACTCTATGACAAACTTTGAGTTTGTAGGCTTAAACAACTATATCCGTATGTTTAAAGACCCTGTCTTTATGAAGTCTTTGATTAACACGGTTATACTGGTTATTGGCTCTGTGCCAGTTGTTGTTCTATTCTCACTCTTTGTAGCATCGCAAACCTATCATCAAAATGCCATTGCCAGATCCTTCTATCGTTTCGTCTTCTTCCTTCCTGTTGTAACAGGTAGCGTTGCCGTAACAGTTGTTTGGAAATGGATCTATGACCCACTATCAGGGATTCTAAACTTTGTCCTCAAGTCAAGTCATATCATCAGCCAGAACATTTCTTGGCTAGGAGATAAACACTGGGCTTTGATGGCAATTATGATTATCCTCTTGACAACTTCAGTTGGTCAGCCGATTATCCTTTATATCGCTGCTATGGGGAATATTGACAATTCATTAGTTGAAGCGGCGCGTGTCGACGGTGCAACTGAATTTCAAGTTTTCTGGAAGATTAAATGGCCAAGCCTTCTTCCAACAACTCTTTACATCGCAATCATCACAACAATCAACTCATTCCAATGTTTCGCCTTGATTCAGCTTTTGACATCTGGTGGTCCAAACTACTCAACAAGTACACTTATGTATTACCTTTACGAAAAAGCCTTCCAATTGACAGAATACGGCTATGCCAACACAATTGGTGTCTTCTTGGCAGTCATGATTGCAATCGTAAGCTTTGTTCAATTTAAAGTACTTGGAAACGACGTAGAATACTAAAGAAAGGAGACAGCTATGCAATCTACAGAAAAAAAACCATTAACAGCCTTTACTGTTATTTCAACAATCATTTTGCTCTTGTTGACTGTGCTGTTCATCTTTCCATTCTACTGGATTTTGACAGGGGCATTCAAATCACAACCTGATACAATCGTTATTCCTCCTCAGTGGTTCCCTAAAATGCCAACCATGGAAAACTTCCAACAACTCATGGTGCAAAACCCTGCTATGCAGTGGATGTGGAACTCTGTGTTTATCTCATTGGTAACCATGTTCTTAGTCTGTGCGACTTCATCTCTAGCAGGTTATGTATTGGCAAAAAAACGTTTCTATGGTCAACGTATCCTATTTGCTATCTTTATCGCTGCTATGGCTCTTCCAAAACAAGTTGTACTTGTGCCATTGGTACGTATCGTCAACTTCATGGGAATCCATGACACTCTTTGGGCAGTTATCTTGCCTTTGATTGGATGGCCATTCGGTGTCTTCCTTATGAAACAATTCAGCGAAAACATCCCTACAGAGTTGCTTGAATCAGCTAAAATCGACGGTTGTGGTGAGATTCGTACCTTCTGGAGCGTAGCCTTCCCAATTGTGAAACCAGGATTTGCAGCCCTTGCAATCTTCACTTTCATCAATACTTGGAACGACTACTTCATGCAGTTGGTTATGTTGACTTCACGTCAAAACTTGACTATCTCACTCGGGGTTGCGACCATGCAAGCCGAAATGGCAACCAACTATGGTTTGATTATGGCAGGTGCAGCTCTTGCAGCAGTGCCAATCGTAACAGTCTTCCTAGTCTTCCAAAAATCCTTCACTCAGGGTATCACTATGGGAGCTGTTAAAGGATAAGAAAAGTAATCTAGTATATCAAGATTGCGGAAGTGGTCTTGATATGCTATGGAAATACAGAGTTATAAGTGTCTACAAAATGGAGGGTATGCAGTTACTTTATGAAGTTTTGTTAGACACTTATCAACTTAAGAATGATTTTAGTTAACTATCAGAAACGAAGGAAAGAGTATGATTTTTGACGATTTGAAAAACATCGCCTTTTACAAAGGAATTCATCCCAATTTAGACAAGGCTATCGACTATCTCTACCAACATCGTAAGGATTCTTTCGAACTAGGTAAGTATGAAATTGACGGGGACAAGGTCTTTCTGGTTGTGCAGGAAAATGTCCTTAATCAAGCTGAAAATGATCAATTTGAGCATCATAAGAACTATGCAGATTTGCATTTGCTGGTAGAAGGACATGAATATTCGAGCTACGGTTCACGTATCAAAGATGAAGCAGTAGCATTCGACGAAGCGAGTGACATTGGCTTTGTTCATTGTCATGAAAAATACCCACTCTTGTTGGGTTATCACAATTTTGCGATTTTCTTCCCAGGAGAACCACACCAGCCAAATGGCTATGCAGGTATGGAAGAGAAGGTTCGCAAATATCTTTTTAAAATTTTGATTGATTAAAAAATCAGGAGGAGCAAACATGGCACAAAAAGGAGTAAGCCTTATCAAGGCAGCATTTGATACAGACAACTTTCTCATGCGTTTTAGTGAAAAGGTCTTGGATATTGTGACAGCCAATCTTCTTTTTGTCGTTTCTTGTTTGCCCATCGTGACGATTGGAGTGGCTAAAATCAGCCTCTACGAGACCATGTTTGAGATTAAGAAGAGTAGACGTGTGCCTGTCTTTAAAATCTATCTAAGAGCTTTTAAGCAAAATCTGAAACTAGGTCTTCAGTTAGGTCTGCTTGAGTTAGGCATTGTTTTGTTGAGTCTTCTAGACCTCTATCTCTTTTGGGGGCAGACAGCTATGCCTTTCCAAATGGTGAAAGCTATTTGTCTAGGCATTCTTATCTTCCTCACTATCGTGATGCTGGCTAGCTATCCGATCGCTGCGCGCTATGATTTAACTTGGAAAGAAGTGTTACAAAAAGGGCTGATCTTGGCAAGTTTTAACTTTCCTTGGTTCTTCCTCATGTTAGCCATTCTTATCCTCATTGTGATGGTTCTTTATCTGTCAGCTTTCAGTTTACTGTTAGGTGGCTCAGCCTTCCTGCTTTTTGGATTTGGGCTATTGGTCTTTATCCAGACTGGATTGATGGAGAAGATTTTTGCAAAATACGAATAGGATGGCTTGTTTCTGAAACTACTTTCAAGCCATAAACGTTTCAAAATACATATCGAAACTAAAATCTAAGTGTACACCAGATGTTGAATGCGTTTTTCACAAGGTGTATACTAAACACGTAAAGAATAAATCCTGCTTCTAGCAGAAAAAAGAAATCTTAGGAGAAAATCTATGTCAGATTTAAAAAAATATGAAGGTGTCATTCCAGCCTTCTACGCATGTTATGATGATCAAGGAGAAGTAAGTCCAGAGCGTACTCGTGCTTTGGTTCAATACTTCATTGATAAAGGTGTTCAAGGTCTTTATGTCAATGGTTCTTCTGGTGAATGTATCTACCAAAGTGTTGAAGACCGCAAGTTGATTTTGGAAGAAGTCATGGCAGTTGCCAAAGGGAAATTAACTATTATTGCTCACGTTGCTTGCAACAATACAAAGGATAGTATGGAACTTGCTCGCCACGCAGAAAGCTTAGGTGTAGATGCTATTGCAACGATTCCACCGATTTACTTCCGCCTGCCAGAATACTCAGTTGCTAAATACTGGAATGATATCAGTTCTGCAGCTCCAAACACAGACTACGTGATTTACAACATTCCTCAATTGGCAGGAGTAGCTTTGACTCCAAGTCTATACACTGAAATGTTGAAAAATCCTCGTGTTATCGGTGTGAAGAACTCTTCTATGCCAGTTCAAGATATCCAAACCTTTGTGAGCCTTGGTGGAGAAGACCATATCGTCTTTAACGGTCCAGATGAACAGTTCCTAGGTGGCCGTCTCATGGGTGCTAAGGCTGGTATCGGTGGTACTTATGGCGCTATGCCAGAACTCTTCTTGAAACTCAATCAATTGATTGCGGACAAAGACTTGGAAACAGCGCGTGAATTGCAGTATGCTATCAACGCAATCATTGGCAAACTCACTGCTGCACATGGAAATATGTACGGTGTGATTAAAGAAGTTTTGAAAATCAATGAAGGCTTGAACATTGGTTCTGTTCGTTCACCATTGACACCAGTGACTGAAGAAGATCGCCCAGTTGTAGAAGCAGCTGCTCAATTGATTCGCGAAACCAAGGAGCGCTTCCTCTAATCCATAAGGAGGTATTTATGACACACTACGTTGCAATTGATATCGGTGGAACCAACATCAAATATGGTTTGATCGACCAAGAAGGACAACTTGTTGAATCCCATGAAATGCCAACAGAGGCGCATAAGGGTGGACCTCATATCTTACAAAAGACCAAAGATATCGTAGCCAGCTATCTAGAAAAAGGCCCAGTAGCAGGTGTTGCCATTTCTTCTGCAGGAATGGTGGATCCTAATAAGGGTGAGATTTTCTATGCTGGTCCTCAGATTCCAAATTATGCAGGAACCCAGTTCAAAAAGGAAATCGAGACGAGCTTTTCGATTCCTTGCGAAATTGAAAATGATGTCAACTGCGCAGGTTTGGCTGAGGCAGTATCTGGTTCAGGCAAGGGAGCGAGTGTGACACTTTGCTTGACTATTGGAACCGGTATCGGTGGCTGCTTGATTATGGATGGAAAAGTCTTTCATGGTTTTAGCAATTCAGCCTGTGAAGTCGGTTATATGCATATGCAGGATGGAGCTTTCCAAGACCTCGCCTCTACCACAGCCTTGGTGGAGTATGTAGCAGCAGCTCATGGAGATTCAGTTGATCAGTGGAATGGCCGACGCATCTTTAAGGAAGCTACCGAAGGAAACAAAATCTGTATGGCTGGTATTGACCGCATGGTAGATTACCTTGGAAAAGGTCTGGCAAATATTTGCTACGTTGCCAATCCAGAAGTAGTCATTCTCGGTGGCGGTATCATGGGGCAAGAGGCTATCCTCAAACCGAAAATCCGCACAGCCTTAAAAGATGCCTTAGTGCCAAGCCTAGCTGAAAAAACACGATTAGAATTTGCCCATCACCAAAATACAGCAGGTATGTTGGGTGCTTATTATCATTTTATACTCAATGAAAATCAAAGAGCAAACTAGGAAGCTAGCCGCAGGTAGTACTTGAGTACGGCAAGGCGAAGCTGACGTGGTTTGAATTTGATTTTCGAAGAGTATCAATACAAAACGGCTCTATAATATTTGTAGTGGGTAAATCCCCTATAGATATTATGGAGCCTATTTTGTTGTAGAAAAAAAGTCCCAT
>CAJNCI010000005.1 GCA_905221215.1 bacterium | reverse complement strand
ACTGTTCTTGAAGGCAGAACACAGGCTATCATCCGAAATCACTTTCTGCGCTACAATAGAGTCGTTCGTTGTCAGGTAAAAATCATTACTATGGATATGTTTAGCCCTTACTATGCCTTAGCTAAACAGCTTTTTCCATGTGCTAAAATCGTTTTGGATCGCTTTCACATTGTGCAACACTTAAGCCGAGCTATGAGTCGTGTCCGTGTCCAAATCATGAATCAATTTGAGCGAAAATCCCATGAATATAAGGCTATCAAGCGCTACTGGAAACTCATTCAGCAGGATAGTCGTAAACTGAGTGATAAACGATTTTATCGCCCTACTTTTCGTATGCACTTAACGAATAAAGAGATTCTAGACAAGCTTTTGAGCTATTCAGAAGACTTGAAACACCACTACAATCTCTATCAGCTCTTGCTTTTTCACTTTCAGAACAAGGAGCCAGACAAATTTTTCGGACTCATTGAGGACAATCTAAAGCAGGTTCATCCTCTTTTTCAGACTGTCTTTAAAACCTTTCTAAAGGATAAAGAGAAGATTGTCAACGCTCTTCAATTACCTTATTCTAACGCCAAACTGGAAGCGACCAATAATCTTATCAAACTTATCAAGCGCAATGCCTTTGGTTTTCGGAACTTTGAAAACTTCAAAAAACGGATTTTTATCGCTCTGAATATCAAAAAAGAAAGGACAAATTTCGTCCTTTCTCGATCTTAGCTTTTCTTCAACCCACTACAGTTGACAAAGAGCCCATACTTAGCCTATATTTCAGTACCTTACTTTAAAAGATAACACCTATCGACTAATCATAGAACTAAAAAATCTCTTTCTCCCAGCCATCTTCTGTACGATGACGGTAGAAAAACTCTGACTTGTCAGAAGCTTCCATCATTTCCATCAAGGGTAACATATCATAGGCCAAATCCAAATTTGAAATCTGGTCTTTTTGCACCCAAGAAACTTCTCCTTCATCTGAAGAGCGAAGGGTACCAGAGAACTCAGTCGCCTTATAGCAAAAAACAATGTAGCGCCCACCAGTATCCAGAGGCCAATTTTTAATGCCGACCAGTTGAGGATTTTGGATAGTCAACCCTGTTTCTTCATAGATTTCACGAATGACAGACTCTGCGAAAGCTTCGCCATTTTCTACATGGCCTCCTGGAAAGGCATAACCAGACCAGCGATTGTTTTCAGGAGACCGATACTGCATCACCACGCGCTGGGTTTCGAGGTCTTCAATCAGACAAATGTTTGTTAAAATCGTTAATTGGGAACGGGACATAAATTTACTCGCTTTCTAATTTTGGATTATATTTCACTTTAAACTTAATTACCTTATAACTCTGAAACTGTTAAGAGACACTACTAACTGAACGCCATCCTTTAGCACAATAGTGGTAAGAAAACTCATATAAGGAATCTGGTACCTCTGAATTATCTATCCGTTTTAAATAAATTCTGCCATTCCATCTTCTGCTCTAAATCGTTCTCAACTTAACGATAAGGAATCTTTGAACTTTCTATCTCTATATCAGGATTGGCAAGTTTGAGATAAGGAGCAATATAGTCTGCATCCGTGACCTTTGGCCCTAGAATAACTTTTGAGTATTTCAAAGGAGCCAGGTTGATATATACAAATAAATCATATCTGCCATTATCTTTTGGGCTTAATACGATATACTTCCTAAAATCATTATAGTTAACTTTATCAAAAATTTCTAACCCAATTTCTTCTTTCTTCAAGTACTTTTCATTTAATAAACCCTTATCTTTTAATAAATCCTTATCTTTATCTAAACTTTTATTATGATTTTCAATAAGTGTTTTTACAGAAGTATCATCTAGATTGATTAGAATACGATACTCCATCTCATATTCGTAATCTTTTACTTTAAAAAGATATGAAATCTTTTTTAATTTTTCCGCCAGGTCACTTAGTGGAGGTTCACCTTCAAACTCTTTCATTTTTTCAAAAATTTGTTTTAGTTTATCTAGAGCTTTACCAACATCTGATTCATCTTTAGTATCAGAATTCAAATCTAAGTAATGAATTTTAACAAATTCAATAGATTGATGAGCAACAATATGTTCAAGATAACTCATGTCATATTCAAGGAATGCTCCTTGACACGAATCTGCGTATTCTTTCCACATAGGTAGACTGTCAGATACTATAGTTAGAGAAGATATAAAGACATTAGAAGTTTGGTATTTTTGGAAAAATGTATTATCAATACCCAAATAATCGTGGATTGCCCTTCCTTCCATTGGGTCGTTTAACTGTTTTAAGTTAGTAAGTCGTAAAAATGGAGGTTGAGTTTCAGAATTATTTTCATTTTTCCAGTCTGCTTTTATAAGAAAATTGGTTAAAGTATCAATCTTTGTATAATGTCCAAAAGAACCTATTGTTTTTAAATCTTTAGCAGCAACAGTCAAATTAGAACGAATATCATCAATGATGACTTCTGCCTGATCCAAAAGTTCCTTGTAATTTTCAGACAGTATAAAGCAAGAATCACTATACTTTTTTAAAATAGCACTTTCGTCACTACTATAAATCTCATCATACATTTTAACTAATTTAATTGCTTGATCTCGAATTATATCAGAATCATTTTCTTTTGCTATCTTTCGAATCACTTCTATTGAATCTTCAATTATATCATCAAAATGTCTTGATACAAAGTCCAAATATTTCCCAACAGAATCAGATTGAGGGTTATTGATATAATAGTTACTAATCTTTTCGAGATGTTCAGTTCTAAAAATAGACAACAACTCATCTAATTCAAAATACCAATATACAATGTGTTTAAAATCATTATCTTTAGAATTTTCTTTAAGTATGAAGTTAATGAATGATTCTAATTCCCTCTTAAAATAGTTTCTTCTTTCTTCTGGCAAACTATTTTGTTCAAATAATTGAACAAAAATTGAAAGTATATCTGAAAGAATTTCTTCACTATTTTCTATATTATAGTTACATATTAAATCAAGAATTTTAAAGAAATAACTCTCATTTTCAAACAATATAGAATAATCTTCATATTCTTTTGTTTGATACAAATAATAATACAAACTTGTTAAAAATTCAAAATTTTCAAACCAATCAAATAACTGGACATTATTTAATAATATTTTATTTAGTGTAACTAATATATTTTTTGCTGTGATCTTATCTATTTTTTCTATTAAATTCATACAAACAGACAAGACACTTCCAGCATATTTCAATTGTTCTTCTTCGGATAACTCCAAATATTGACTAGTAAAGTTTTCAAGTTCGTATTTCAGTTTATTTTCGTCAAACGAGTCAAAATGATTCTTTAATTCAGATTCACTAAATTTACCTGTAAAATAATTTAAATTTGCCATTTCATCTTCCACTAACACCCTACCCCAACGCCTTGACTTCCAGCATCATATCACGAATCTGAGCTGCGAGTTCAAAGTCAAGCACTTCGACAGCTTCTTGCATTTGTTTTTCTAGTTTCTTGATTAGGTCTTTGCGTTCTTGTTTATTAAGGCTATTGATGTCGACTTCCTTGTCCTCTTCCTTAGCAACTGCCTTGGTCACGGCAATCAGGTCACGGATTTCTTTCTTGATTGTCTGTGGTACGATACCATGCTCTTCATTATAGGCCATCTGAATTTTCCGACGACGAGCAGTTTCATCAATGGCACGTTGCATAGACTGGGTAACTGTATCCGCATACATGATGACATGGCCTTCGCTATTACGGGCAGCACGACCAATGGTCTGGATGAGGCCACGCTCATTACGGAGGAAGCCTTCCTTATCAGCATCGAGAATAGCTACGAGACTCACTTCAGGTACGTCAATCCCTTCACGGAGCAGGTTAATACCGACCAAGACATCAAAGACGCCCAAGCGCAGGTCACGGATAATCTCCGTCCGCTCCAAGGTCTTGATATCCGAGTGCATGTACTTGACTTTGATACCCATTTCCTTGAAATAATCGGTTAAGTCTTCTGCCATTTTCTTGGTCAAGGTGGTGATAAAGGTTCGCTCGTTCTTTTCAACACGGGCATTGATTTCACCCAAGAGGTCATCAATCTGTCCCATAGTCGGACGGACTTCCACCTCTGGGTCCAAAAGACCTGTCGGACGAATAATTTGCTCAATCACTGTCTCGGTCTGTTCATTCTCATAGTCACCCGGTGTCGCTGAAACGTAGACAATCTGGTGCACATGGCTTTCAAACTCCTCACGACGGAGAGGACGATTGTCCAAGGCAGACGGCAAACGGAAACCATAATTAACCAACATTTCCTTACGCGAACGGTCTCCATTGTACATGCCCTTTATCTGCCCCATGGTCATGTGACTCTCGTCAATCATAATCAAGAAATCATCTGGGAAGAAGTCGAGTAGCGTATAAGGAGGCTCTCCTTCGCTCCGTCCATCCATGTGACGTGAGTAGTTTTCGACACCGTTGGTATAGCCCATCTCGCGCAACATTTCGATATCATACTCTGTCCGCTGTTTCAAACGCTGGGCTTCTAGCAATTTGCCTTCCTTCTCAAAGACAGCCAACTGCTCTTCCAACTCTGCCTGAATCTTGGCAATAGCAACTTCCATATGGTCGTCATTGGTCACAAAGTGAGTGGCTGGGAAAATCGCCAAATGATCCACTTCACCAAGGACTTGACCTGTCAAAGCCTCCACTTCGCGGATACGATCAATCTCATCTCCAAAGAACTCCACTCGAAAAGCATGTTCATCACGGGAAGCTGGGAAAATCTCTACCACATCCCCACGAACGCGAAATCTTCCCCGTTGAAAATCAATATCATTGCGCTCAAACTGGATATCGACCAAATCATTCAAAAGTTTATCACGAGAAATCTCAAGACCTGGGCGCAGACTAACGACGCTGTCGGCGTATTCTTTGGGCGAACCCAAACCATAGATACAAGAGACAGAAGCCACAACAATGACATCATTACGCTCCAAAAGAGCCGAAGTCGCTGAGTGGCGGAGTTTGTCAATCTCATCATTGACAGAGCTGTCCTTTTCAATATAGGTATCACTAGAAGGAACATAGGCCTCTGGCTGGTAATAATCATAGTAAGACACAAAGTACTCAACAGCATTTTCAGGGAAAAATTCCTTAAACTCCCCATAGAGCTGCCCAGCTAAGGTTTTGTTATGGGCGATGACCAGAGTGGGTTTATTGACTTTGGAAATGACCTGACTCATGGTATAGGTCTTCCCTGTACCAGTCGCCCCCATGAGAATCTGAGCTTTTTCACCCCCCTCGATGTTATCTACCAACTGCTCAATAGCTTGAGGTTGGTCTCCTGAAGGTTGATATTTTGATACTAGTTTAAATTGATTGTCAGTAATGCGGTTAATCATAAGAATCCTCTCTCGATGTGCTATTCCTATTTTAGCATACTTGTAACATTTTCACGAAGAAAAGGACGGACCTAAGTCACATCCTTTCATTTTCTTTCTTTAATTGATAAGCGAGATAGACAATCAGCAGTAGTAAGACCAGACTAGTCATGATAGATCCTTCTATCCCAAAAGAGCCACCTGATAGCCAGCCTTGATCGCCTTGTGGTAAAAAGGTCATTAGCGATGTTCCCGACGGCTGACCACTGACTAAAATCCCAAATAAATTTCCCTGAGCAAAATTCCAAGCTCCATGAATACCTGCTACACCCCAAACTGTATCGGTTTTGAGGAGGTAAAGTGACATGGCAACTCCGAATAAAAAGAGATTCACTAGAGATAGTGGTGTTAGACCAGAATTGCCCACATGAAGCAGGGTAAAGAACAGGCTAGATATAAGAACAGCTAATTTTAGATTGGTTCTTGAGGCCAATTGAGGAAGGAGCCAAGCACGGGCCACCACTTCTTCTGTTGTCCCCTGTAAAATCCAAAATGGAATGGTAAAAATGACAAAAGCAAGCGAATAAGGATTCAAGTGAATGGACTCCAAACGATATTGCCCTAATGCTACTAAACCTAACAAGGTCAGAAGAAAAAGTGCCAGGCCTAGACCAAATCCTTTAAGAAGATTGCTGAAGAAATTCTCTCTATAAAATCCTAAAGTTCGAATAGGTCTTTTCTCAACTTTTCTAGTCCATCTGAACACAGTGTTGAGAACGAAACCAAAGGACAGCAATTCTAAAATTAAACGAAAGTCACCTGTTTTATCCGTCAAGCTCTGTTGCAAGGTCTGCAAGTAGGTTGCAAGATTTTGACCAGCCTCTCCAAAATTTCTAGCAAGTCCGATGAGAGCTAACAAACTAATACCATATAAAGTATAAGCCACAAACTCTCCTATGAAGACAAAAATAAAGGCTAACAAGGGGCTTGTGTAAATGTTTAAACTCATTTTTGAAGCTTGGAAGTCTTTAAAAATTCTTTTGTTCTTCATATCCCTGTCCTCTTTTCTTCTACTATATACTATTATTATAGCACTTTATAGTAGCAATTCAAGAAAGAAAAGAAAAAATCAATGTTATATTTTCTGACACAAAAATATAAAAATTTGCCTTTTTTTACTTTTTCTGATATAATGGGAAAATATTCGGAAAAGGAGACTAAAAATGAAGAAAAAATTTCTAGCATTTTTGCTAATTTTATTCCCAATTTTCTCATTAGGTATTGCGAAGGCAGAAACGATTAAGATTGTGTCTGATACCGCCTATGCACCTTTTGAGTTTAAAGATTCAGATCAAACTTATAAAGGAATTGATGTTGATATTATCAACAAAGTCGCTGAGATTAAAGGATGGAACATTCAGATGTCCTATCCTGGATTTGACGCAGCGGTCAATGCAGTTCAAGCTGGTCAAGCTGACGCTATCATGGCAGGGATGACAAAGACGAAAGAACGTGAAAAAGTCTTCACCATGTCTGATACTTACTATGATACAAAAGTTGTCATTGCTACTACAAAGGCACACAAGATTAGCAAGTACGACCAATTGTCTGGTAAAACTGTTGGTGTTAAAAACGGAACAGCCGCTCAACGTTTCCTAGAAACGATTAAAGATAAATATGGCTTTACTATTAAAACATTTGACACCGGTGATTTGATGAACAACAGCTTAAGCGCTGGTGCCATCGATGCTATGATGGATGACAAACCTGTTATCGAATATGCCATCAACCAAGGTCAAGACCTCCATATTGAAATGGATGGTGAGGCTGTAGGTAGCTTTGCTTTCGGTGTTAAAAAAGGAAGCAAATACGAGCACCTAGTTACTGAATTTAACCAAGCCTTGGCTGAGATGAAAAAAGATGGTAGCCTTGATAAAATCATCAAGAAATGGACTGCTTCATCATCTTCAGCAGTACCAACTACAACTACTCTAGCAGGATTAAAAGCTATTCCTGTTAAAGCTAAATACATCATTGCCAGCGATTCTTCTTTTGCGCCTTTTGTTTTCCAAAATTCAAGCAACCAATACACTGGTATTGATATGGAATTGATTAAGGCAATCGCTAAAGACCAAGGTTTTGAAATTGAAATCATCAACCCTGGTTTCGATGCCGCTATTAACGCTGTCCAAGCTGGTCAAGCAGATGGTATCATTGCTGGTATGTCTGTCACAGATGCTCGTAAGGCGACTTTTGATTTCTCAGATTCATACTACACTGCAAACACAATCCTCGGCGTCAAAGAATCAAGTAGCATTGCTTCTTATGAAGATTTGAAAGGGAAGACGGTCGGTGTTAAAAACGGAACTGCTTCCCAAACCTTCCTAACAGAAAATCAAAGCAAATACGGTTATCAAATTAAAACCTTCGCTGAGGGTTCATCAATGTATGACAGTTTAAACACTGGTGCCATTGATGCTGTTATGGATGATGAACCTGTTCTAAAATATTCTATCAGCCAAGGTCAAAAATTGAAAACACCAATCGCTGGAACTCCAATCGGAGAAACAGCCTTTGCCGTTAAAAAAGGCACAAATCCAGAATTGATTGAAATGTTCAATAACGGACTTGCAAACCTTAAAGCAAACGGTGAATTCCAAAAGATTCTTGACAAATACCTAGCTAGCGAATCATCAACTACTTCAACAAGCACTGTTGATGAAACAACTATCTGGGGCTTGCTCCAAAACAACTACAAACAACTCCTTAGCGGGCTTGGTATCACTCTTGCTCTAGCTCTTATCTCGTTTGCTATTGCCATTGTCATCGGGATTATCTTCGGTATGTTTAGCGTTAGCCCATACAAATCTCTCCGTGTGATCTCTGAGATTTTCGTTGATGTCATTCGTGGTATCCCATTGATGATTCTTGCAGCCTTCATCTTCTGGGGAATTCCAAACTTCATCGAGTCCATCACAGGCCAACAAAGTCCAATTAACGACTTTGTAGCTGGTACTATTGCCCTATCGCTCAATGCAGCCGCTTATATCGCTGAGATAGTTCGTGGTGGTATTCAGGCCGTTCCAGTTGGACAAATGGAAGCTAGCCGAAGCTTGGGTATCTCTTATGGAAAAACCATGCGTAAGATTATCTTGCCACAAGCAACTAAATTGATGTTGCCAAACTTTGTTAACCAATTCGTTATCGCTCTTAAAGATACAACAATCGTTTCTGCTATCGGTTTGGTTGAACTCTTCCAAACTGGTAAGATTATCATTGCCCGTAACTACCAAAGTTTCAAGATGTATGCAATCCTTGCTATCTTCTATCTTGTAATTATCACACTTTTGACTAAACTAGCGAAACGCTTAGAAAAGAGGATTCGTTAATGGCAAAATTAAAAATTGATGTAAATGATTTACACAAAAGCTACGGAAAAAATGAAGTTTTAAAAGGAATTACGACTCAGTTCTATGAAGGAGATGTTGTTTGCATCATCGGTCCTTCGGGTTCTGGTAAGTCAACTTTCCTCCGTAGCCTTAATCTTTTAGAAGAAGTTACGAGCGGTCACATCACTGTGAACGGTTATGACTTAACTGAAAAAACAACCAACGTTGACCACGTCCGTGAAAATATCGGAATGGTGTTCCAACACTTCAACCTCTTCCCACATATGTCTGTTTTAGACAACATCACTTTTGCTCCTATTGAGCACAAGTTGATGACTAAGGAAGAAGCTGAGAAATTGGGAATGGAGTTGCTTGAAAAGGTTGGACTAGCAGATAAAGCTAATGCCAACCCAGATAGCCTATCAGGTGGTCAAAAACAACGTGTGGCCATCGCTCGTGGACTAGCAATGAATCCAGACATCATGCTCTTTGATGAACCAACTTCTGCCCTTGACCCTGAAATGGTCGGAGACGTACTAAACGTTATGAAAGACTTGGCTAAACAAGGCATGACCATGATTATCGTAACCCATGAGATGGGATTTGCGCGTCAGGTTGCCAACCGCGTTATCTTTACTGCAGATGGTGAGTTCCTTGAAGACGGAACACCTGACCAAATCTTTGATAACCCGCAACACCCACGTCTGAAAGATTTCTTGGACAAGGTCTTAAACGTCTAAACTCAAACTGTAAGGATTTCCTTGCAGTTTTTTTCTATCTCGTATTGGATTTTTTGATTTTTCGGAAAATTATGTTAGAATTAAGTTTATGAAATGAGGTTTCCTCATACCTAGCAAGACTAGGAATAAAAATAGAAATTAGGTAGCTAGATGTCATCTAAGGTTATTGTTACAATTTTTGGTGCGAGTGGAGACCTGGCTAAACGCAAGCTCTACCCTTCCCTATTTAGACTATATAAATCCGGCAATCTTTCCGAGCACTTTGCCGTTATTGGAACTGCCCGTCGTCCTTGGAGCAAGGAATATTTTGAATCTGTTGTAGTCGAATCTATCCTTGATTTGGCAGATAGTACCGAACAAGCTCAGGAGTTCGCTAGCCACTTCTACTATCAAAGTCATGATGTCAATGATACAGAACACTACATTGCTCTTCGTCAATTGCAGGCTGAATTAAATGACAAGTACCAAGCTGAACACAACAAGCTCTTCTTCTTGTCAATGGCTCCTCAATTCTTTGGAACCATTGCCAAACATCTTAAGTCTGAAAACATTGTAGACGGTAAAGGTTTTGAGCGTTTAATCGTTGAGAAACCATTTGGAACAGATTACGCAACTGCAAGCAAGTTGAATGACGAACTCCTAGCGACATTTAACGAAGAACAAATTTTCCGTATCGACCATTATCTTGGTAAGGAAATGATTCAAAGTATCTTTGCAGTTCGCTTTGCAAACTTGATTTTTGAAAATGTTTGGAACAAGGACTTTATCGACAATGTTCAAATTACCTTTGCAGAGCGCTTGGGTGTAGAAGAACGTGGAGGCTACTATGACCAATCTGGTGCCCTCCGTGACATGGTACAAAACCATACTTTGCAACTTCTATCCCTACTTGCTATGGATAAGCCAGCAAGCTTCACAAAAGACGAGATTCGTGCTGAAAAGATTAAGGTCTTTAAAAATCTCTATCATCCAACTGATGAAGAGCTTAAAGAACACTTTATCCGTGGTCAATACCGCTCTGGTAAGATTGATGGTATGAAATATATCTCTTATCGTAGCGAGCCAAATGTTAATCCAGAATCAACAACTGAAACCTTTGCATCTGGTGCCTTCTTTGTGGACAGCGATCGCTTCCGTGGTGTTCCATTCTTCTTCCGTACTGGTAAACGTCTGACTGAAAAAGGAACTCATGTCAACATCGTCTTTAAACAAATGGACTCTATCTTTGGAGAACCACTTGCTCCAAATATTTTGACCATCTATATCCAACCAACAGAAGGTTTCTCTCTTAGCCTAAATGGGAAGCAAGTAGGAGAAGAATTTAACTTGGCTCCTAACTCACTTGATTACCGTACAGATGCGACCGCAACTGGTGCTTCTCCAGAACCATACGAGAAATTGATTTATGATGTCTTAAATAACAACTCAACTAACTTTAGCCACTGGGATGAGGTTGGTGCATCATGGAAATTGATTGATCGTATCGAAGAACTCTGGGCTGAAAATGGTGCCCCACTTCATGACTATAAAGCTGGAAGCATGGGACCTCAAGTAAGCTTTGACTTACTTGAAAAATTCGGTGCCAAATGGACTTGGCAACCAGATATCGCCTATCGTCAAGATGGTCGTTTAGAATAAAAAAATTTCCTGCAAGTTTGTTCCTTGCAGGATTTTTGTTTCTGATTAGATTAAGCCTTCTAAGAGCCCCTTCATAAAGTTTTCTGAGTTAAACTCTCCAATATCATCAATTTTTTCACCAAAACCAATCAATTTTACAGGAATATTGAGTTCTTCACGGATAGCTAGAACCACACCACCTCTAGCAGTTCCATCAATCTTAGTCAAGACAATTCCTGTTAAAGGAGTGATTTTCGAAAATTCTTTGGCCTGTACAAGAGCGTTTTGACCTGTTGATGCATCAAGTGCTAAGAAGGTTTCATGGGGTGCTTCTGGCACTACACGTTTGATGATGCGACCAATCTTTTCCAACTCAGCCATAAGGTTGTCCTTGTTTTGCAGACGACCAGCGGTGTCAATCATGAGAATATCGATACCTTCAGCTACGGCACGTTCCATGCCATCAAAGACTACACTAGCTGGATCAGCTTTTTCAGGTCCAGTCACTACTGGAACATCTACTCGTCGGCCCCATTCAGCTAGCTGGGCGACTGCGCCTGCTCGGAAGGTATCTGCCGCAACTAGCATGACCTTCTTACCAGCTTGTTTATAGCGGTGGGCTAATTTTCCGATAGAAGTTGTTTTCCCAACACCATTAACCCCGACAAAGAGCATGACTGTCAAGCCATCTTGGAAATGGATACTTTCATCGTAGTTGCCATCCTTTTCATACAGCTCAACCAATTTCTCAATGATGACGCGACGAAGGGCGTCAGGTTTCTTGGCGTTTTCAAGCTTAGCTTCGTAGCGTAGCTCCTCAGTTAAGTTAGAAGCGACTTGGACACCAACATCACTCATGATCAGCAGTTCTTCCAACTCCTCGAAGAATTCTTCATCTACAGAACGGAAATTAGCAAAGAAGGCGTTCAAGCGGGCACCGAAGCCTGTACGAGTTTTCTTAAGACTGCGATCATATTTTTCCTGAACAGTTTCTTCTGCTTGAGGAATTTCTGGTTCAAGAACTTCAGAACTATTTTCTTCTGCAGCTTCTATGAACTCAGGATTTTCTTCCACTGCGACTTCTTCTGAGTTTGGTAATTCTTCGATTTCTTCTTGAGGAACTTCTGCAACTGATTCTGAATCCTGACTTTCTTCAACTGTGTCTTGGATTTCCTCTTCTTGGATCACAGCTTCTTCAGAACTTTCAACCTCTGCTTCTTCATGAGGAAGTTCCTCAGCTTCTGTTAAGGCAGGCTCAACATCTTCAGACAAATCAAGATTTTCCAGAGCTTCTTTTACAACTTCTTCGATTTTAGGTTCTTCTTTTTTTCCGAATAGACGGTCAAATAATCCCATATCTTAGTTCTCCTTTAGCACATATTCTTCGATAGCCCAGGCGACAGCTTCCTCATCATTGGTCATTGGGGTTACCACATTTGCGACTGCCTTGACTTCAGGAACAGCGTTTTGCATGGCAACACCGAGTCCTGCCCATTCAATCATAGAAAGGTCATTGGCTTCATCACCACAGGCCATCACTTGGCTTTGGTCAATTCCAAGATGGCTGATTAGTTTTGCTAAACCTGTTGCTTTATGAACATTCTTTGGTGACCACTCTAGCAACATTTCACGTGATTTAAAGATTTCATATTGGTCAAACAATTCTGGAGAAATCTTCTGAATGGCTGCATCCAAAGGTTCTTGAGCAAAGGCAGTCACGCATTTGTTATAGGTCATTTGACTAGACAGGTCTTCAAAGTCAACTGGTACAAAAGTTAAAGCTGGATTGAATTTGGCATAAAGACTTTCTTGGTCTGATTGGATTTGATAAACAGTTCCTTCTGAAATTGCGTCAAGAGGCAGTGATAATTTCTCTGTTTCCTCATACAAGCGTGCTACATCATCATATGAAAAGACTGTCTTATCAAGGATTTCACCTGTATTTTTCTGAACCAAACCACCATTAAAGGTAATGGTATACTCATCTTCGTGGCCGTCAGTCCCTAGCTCATGGAGGAAGAAATCCATAGCTTTTAAGGGACGACCAGTTGTCAATACGACCTTGATACCACGATCACGCGCAGCTTTCAAGGTTGCCTTGGTACGATCCGTCAGCCTTTTATCAGTAGTCAGCAAGGTCCCGTCCAAGTCCAATGCAATCAATTTTATATCTGCCATTATAAGCCCTCCATATAAGCTATAACCGACTGGTCTTTATGGTGACCAATCACAGTCTCTGCTAATTCTAAAATTTCTGGTCGTGCATTTTCAGGAGCTACAGGATGTCCCACAACCTGCATCATGTGCAAGTCATTTAGATTGTCTCCAAAAGCCATAACCTGATCCATTGTGATACCAAGTTTTTTAGCTAATTCAACAATGGCCACTCCCTTATCGACATAGTCCAGAACAATATCAATAGATTCAAATCCAGTTGTCATGGCCTTAACACCAGAGACATTTTCGTTTACCCAAGCTTCCCCAGCTTCCAGCGTTTCTTCTGTGAAGTTGGTTGTAAATTTGAAAATGTCATCAGTAATATCTTCTAGACTCGCTACTTTTTGAATATTTTCATTATAATGCTGGCTCTCTTTCAAATAGGTCTCATCAACCGTATCCAGAACATAAGAGCCTTTTTTACCAGTCAAGAGCAATTTATTGATATCTACATAAGGTGACGTTTTCAGCTTTTCAAAAGTCGTCAAATAAAACTCACGAGACATGGTCGCTTCATACAAGTCCTGACCTTGATATTCTACCAAACTGCCATTTTCCGCGATGAAAATAATGTCATCACGAACATCAGCAAATAATTTTTCTAGAGACAGAAATCCCCGACCCGAAGCCACCGCAAAATAAATCCCTTTTTCCTTGTAGGAAACCAAGAGAGACTTGAGGCGGTCCATATCAAAGCGTCCATTCCCATCTAGGAAGGTTCCGTCCATATCCGTTGCTACTAGTTTAATTGTCATCCTTCAATACTTTCTAAATCTTTTAACTTAACTGAAACAATTTTTGAAACACCTGATTCCTGCATGGTCACTCCATAGATGGAATCAGCCGCTGCCATTGTTCCCTTACGGTGGGTTACGACGATAAACTGGCTGTCCTTGTCAAAGCGGTTGAGATAATCTCCAAAACGTTTAACATTGGCTTCGTCCAGCGCAGCCTCTACTTCATCCAAGATAACAAACGGGATGGTCTTAACTCGAATGATAGAGAAAAGCAAAGCAAGAGCCGATAGGGCTTTTTCCCCACCACTCATGAGGTTGAGAGACTGGATTTTCTTGCCTGGTGGTTGGACAGAAATTTCAACCCCAGCTGTCAGCAAGTCTCCCTCAGTCAAAATGAGATCCGCCTGACCTCCACCAAACATCTGCTTGAAGGTCACTTTAAAGGACTCACGAATAGCCTCAAAGGTTGATTTAAAACGTTCCTTGACCTCATCATTCATCTCTGTAATGGTCTCAAGAAGCAGATTTTTCGCAGACAAAATATCATCTCGCTGGCTATTTAGAAAGTCCAGACGATTGTGAACTTCTTCGTACTGTTCAATAGCTTCTAAATTGACAGGCCCCAGTGAGCGAATAGCCTTCTCCAAATCTTTAACCTCTTGCTCTGCCAGATTGAGATTTTCCAATTCATGCGCCTTTTCTAGAGCTTCAGTATAGCTAATCTGATACTGGTCTGTTAATTGACTTTGTAGATGGCGCAAGCGCTCGCTGACCTTTTCTTTCTTGGCTTCAGCACGAGTTTGCTTTCGAATCCACTCTTCATTCTGCTGGCGAGCCTGATCCAAATGACTGGCAATATCATCCAGCTGACCTTCTATATCATCCAACTCAAACTGCTTGCGAATCAAACCTTGTTGGAGATTTGTTTTCTGAGTTTTGGCTTCATCAGCCTGTTGGCTGAGCAAATCCGTATCAACTTTCTCAAGATTGTCAACCTTTTCTTGAAGAAGGCGCTGGATTTCTTCTTGTTCGATATTAAGATTATCCAATTCCTTGCCTAAACGCTCAATATCAGCCACTTCATAACGTTTTTGCCCTTGCAGTTCTGTCTTAAGCAAACGAGCTTGTGCTACCTCTTCCTGCAAGTTTTGATAGCGTTCTTGGATGGCATTTTTGTTAGACTTAATCTCTTCAATCTCAGCTTCCAGATTTTGCTTGCCACTGGCGATAGTAGTAAGACGCTCTTGGCATTTTTCCTTATCCACTTGCCAATCTCCCTCAGAAAGACGATTTAATTCCTCTTCTTGGAGTTTCCAAAGAGTTTCCAGTTCTTCAACTTGCTGACTAGTTTGCTGATAAGCGAGGGCCAAGCCTTGCTCCTGAATACGAGCCTGCTCTCCCTGAGATTTGATGGCTTCTAATCTTTCTGTCAATGAAACCAGTTCATCTTGCAAGGTCTTCAAACTCGCTTCATCTGAACGCAAGCTTGCTTCTTCTTCAGCGATTTCTTTTTGTAATTGCTCCAATTCTGGCTTGATAAAAATACTGTTATTCTGGCGATTGGCTCCACCTGCATAGGAACCACCTGTACGTAACTCTGTCCCATCAAGGGTTACCATACGAACCTGATAACGAACCTGGCGCGCTGCTGCACGCGCATGTTCTACAGTATCAAAAATAGCTGTTGTTGCTAGCAGGTTCTTGAAAATAGCTTCCAGTCTAATATCAAATGTCACCAGCTCATCAGCCATACCCAAAAATCCTGGACTTGCAGCAATAGCATCTTGGTTCTGACTAGAAATCGTACGCGCCTTGATAGTCGTTAAAGGAAGGAAGGTCGCACGACCAGCTCTATTTCGTTTGAGAAAATCAATAGCCTTGGTTGCCGCCTCTTCATCTTCTACGATGATATGCTGACTGCTGGCTCCTAGCGCAATCTCTAAAGCAGTTTGATAATGCACATCAAAGGTCAGGTGTTCACTGACTGCCCCAATAATCCCACCAAGGCGGTCTTTTTCTTGGAGAACACTCTTAACACCTGCATAAAAGTTACTATGATTTCTCAGGATATTTTCCAAACTTTGGGCTCTAGCCTGCTTGTTTTTGAGACTATCCAGACGGTCAAAGAGTTGACTTTGTTGAGCTTGATAGGAAGTTTTCTGCTCCTCTTGCTCCTTGGCACAGATTTGATAGTCGGCCAGTAATTTCTGAACCTGCTCCTTGGCAGTTTCAAGCTCATCTTTTTGCTGACTAGCCTTCTCTTTAGCTGTAGCCAATTGCTCTTTCAGCTTTTCTAGTTGATCTGCTTGTTTTTGAGAAAGCTGACGACTATTTTCCAACTCATTCTCAATACGAGTCAGTTGGTTTGAGACATCTGCTTCTTCTTGTAAAAGAGCGACAAAGCGTTCACGCAAGAGCTCAATCATCTGATCAGGATCATCTGAAAAAGCCAGTAATTCAGCCTCTAAACGATTGAGTTTTTGATTATTTTGGACTAGATTTTCCTCTAAAAGTGCTAAAGAGCTTTCCTTATCAGATTTTTCTTTGCTGAGTGAATTTCTCTTATCCTCTAAAGCAGTCAAACGGGCTTGTGCTTCCTGTTGATTCAGGGCTACTTGCTCAGATTCTAGTTTCGACAGGGCTAATTTTCTCTCTAAATCACTAATCAGACTGGTCAAGTCCATCAAACTTCCTTGGTCTTTTGCCATTTCAGCCTGTAAATCTTGGCGTTGCTTTTTAAGAGTTTGATTTTCTTCTTCTAATTTTTCACGTTTTTGGTAATAACTAGTCAATAGTTCCTGAACCTGCGCCAACTCTTCTTCTGTCGAGTCTAGTTCAACCTTATTTTCCTTGATTTGAGCAACCAGCACGTCTAAATAAATGGCCTTGCGTTGACCATCCAAGTCTAAAAACTTACGGGCATTCTCAGCTTGCTTCTCAAGAGGCTTGATTTGATTATCCAACTCGTAGATAATGTCTTCAAGACGGTCTAGATTGTCCTGAGTTTGTTGCAGTTTACTCTCAGTTTCTTTTCTGCGAGTCTTGTATTTCAAAACTCCTGCAGCTTCTTCAAAAATAGCTCGGCGTTCCTCAGGCTTGGAGTTGAAAATCTCCTCAACCTTCCCTTGGGAAATGATAGAAAAGGAATCTCGTCCCAAACCTGTATCCAAGAAAAGATCATGGATATCACGCAGACGGACTTTCTTGCCATCAATCTTGTATTCGCTATCTCCACTACGATAGATATGGCGTTCTACCCTGATTTCTTGACCAGCATCTTTGATAAATCCGTCATGATTATCCAGAGTCACAATTACAGAAGCATAATTGAGCGGTTTGCGACTCTCTGTTCCGGCAAAGATGACATCCGGCATCTTGCCACCACGGAGACTCTTAACACTTGACTCCCCCAAGGCCCAACGCAGACTTTCTGTAATATTCGACTTTCCAGATCCATTGGGTCCAACGACTGCCGTCACACCTTGGTCAAAGACCACCTTGGTCTTGTCAGCAAAAGACTTGAATCCCTGAATTTCGATTTCCTTTAAATACATGAATCCAGCCCTTTCTCAACGGCATTTTTGGCAGCTTCTTGCTCTGCTAATTTCTTAGAACGACCTTGACCTTGACCAATGCTCTTACCTTCAACGAGAACCTCTACATCAAAGACCTTATCGTGAGCAGGACCCGTTTCAGAAATCACCTGATAACGAATAGCCACATCGCCATTGACCTGAAGTAACTCTTGGAGATGGGTTTTGTAGTCTGTAATCATTTCAAATTCGCCTGCTTCAACCTTAGGAATCATGACTTGATAGATAAATTCCTTGACCTTGGCCACATCCTTATCCAAAAGAAGGGCACCAAGAAAGGCTTCGAAGGCATCACCAAGAATGGTATCACGATTGCGACCCCCAGATTTTTCTTCCCCCTTACCCAGCTTGATAAACTGGTCAAACTGGCAATCACGCGCAAAGCCAGCTAAACTTTCCTCACGGACAATCATGGCACGGAGTTTGGACAAGTCGCCTTCAGGCTTTTTAGGATATTTTTTATACAGATATTCTGAAATCAATAACTGTAGAACAGCGTCTCCTAAAAATTCCAAGCGTTCATTGTGTGAAATTTTTAAGAGGCGGTGCTCATTGGCATAACTCGTATGAGTAAAGGCAGTTTCCAGTAAATTTTTGTCTGCAAATTCGATTGCAAAATGGTTCTTTAGTACAGTTTGTAATTCTTTCATACCAACCTCTTTCTAACTGATAACAGTCCTTTTTATTATATCAAAAAAAGCCCCCTGAGTCACTTTAAAACGGGACTAGAGGGGATTTAGGCATTCTTTGGAATGAGCTTTTTAGTTTTAGAGTCAAATTTGAGACAGTGTAAAGAAAAAAGCCCTATTTAAAGGCTTTTTAGGATGTTTACATCCACCCTGAGGGAATCGAACCCCCATCTCAAGAACCGGAATCTTACGTGATATCCATTACACTAAGGGTGGAAACTTGTTTTATTATAACAGAAATTTGCTCTAATAACAAGTTTTTTTCTGGTCAGATAGCCTGTCTTAGTGGGAAACATCCCCATTCCAGATAGAGTTTTTCACGATCACATAATCAACGTGTTTAAGGTCAGCAACCTGACGTCCACCTGCGTATGAAATAGCACTTTGAAGATCCTGTTCCATCTCAGTAAGGGTATCTTGCAAATGACCTTTGGCAGGAAGCAAGATACGTTTTCCTTCGACGTTTTTATAAGCTCCTTTTTGGTATTGAGAAGCTGAACCGTAGTATTCTTTGAGCTGTTCACCATCAACTTCAATCGTTTTCCCTGGACTTTCGATGTGTCCTGCAAAGAGGGAACCAATCATGACCATGCTGGCACCGAAACGGATAGACTTGGCAATATCGCCGTGAGTACGAATCCCTCCATCAGCAATAATCGGTTTACGGGCAGCCTTGGCACACCAACGGAGAGCAGCCAACTGCCAACCACCTGTACCAAAACCAGTCTTGACCTTGGTGATACAAACCTTACCAGGACCGATTCCAACCTTAGTCGCATCCGCACCCGCATTTTCCAATTCACGCACAGCTTCTGGTGTTCCAACATTTCCAGCAATGACAAAAGTATCTGGCAATTCTTTCTTGATGTGTTGAATCATAGAAATTACGCTATCCGCATGACCATGAGCAATGTCAATCGTGATGTATTCCGGAGCATCAGCCTTGAGCTGGCTAACAAAATCATACTCATAGTCTTTAACACCGACAGAGATAGAAGCAATGAGCCCTTGATCATGCATGCGCTTGATAAAAGGAATGCGTCCTGCTTCATCAAAACGGTGCATAATGTAGAAGTAACCACCTTTAGCTAGTTGCTCTGCTACATTTTCATCCAAAATTGTCTGCATATTAGCTGGCACAACAGGTAGTTTAAAGGTGTGATTTCCTAAAGTGACACTTGTATCTGCTTCTGCACGGCTTTTAATCACACATTTATTTGGAATCAATTGAATATCTTCGTAATCAAAAATTGGAAATTCATTTAACATATCGATGTCTCGTTTCTTTTGTAATGACCTACCTATGCTCTCGCATCACTACGCCTTTTCCGACGTTTCCTTAATTCATTATAAACTAAAGTACAGTTTTTGTCAAATAATTTTATAAATTAAAATATATTGTTCGGTTTTTATTGTGTAAATAATAAAAGAAAGAGGAGAGATTATTTTCTCCCCACTCCTTCTCTATCCTAATAATACTCACCCTGACGGTAGTCCCATGAGTTAAAGGTATCTGACAGGTGCATCATTATTTTATCAATATCCAGTCCTTTACGAATCACAACTGGGGCTGGTGAAGTTGAACGTGCTCCGCCTTGTTCTGGGATAAGTTTGCCGTCTTTATCAACCATAGAAACCATCACACCTTGCTCGTAGCGTGTTTCAATCGTTTTGTCAGGTTGGATGGATGCCACGTAGTCGTCTGCCTCGATGACAAGGTCCACTGCTCCTTCGATACGTTCTCCGATTCCTTCTACCTTACCACGGTTTCCTTTTCCAGATGGGTTTGCTGATGAAGCATATACCATCTTGCCTTCTTCCCAAAGTTTGGCAGCTAATTGTTCTCCAGCTTTCCCGAATTTGATAACAAAGCAGCTAGTACCACGCACGTCAGTCATAAGTTCTTCACGGCCATCTCCGTATGCTTTGAGTTTTTCAAATGCTTCTGGTTTCCAAGGAAGGATACAACCAAGAAGAATGTCTTCGTCCCAATGTTTTTGGTAAAAGGCTTCAATTTCTGGGTTAAGTTGTGCTAAAGCGCGAAGTTCATCCATGCTACCGCAGAGAACGACACCTGGTTTGTTACGATTACGTTCTTTGGCTGCGAACTTACGTTCAAGTCCTGCCTTATCGCTGGTCATGATGATATAACCAACTTTAGTAGGGCAAACGATACATCCACCCTCACCTTTTAAAATGTCGTAGCCTTCTTGTGAAAGTGTTCCGTTCCATTGAATGTGTTTTGTCATAGTTCTATTTCCTTTTCTATATTTCTTCTAATCCTGCCAATAGGCTGGTCGTTGTTTTTCATAAGCAGCAATCAAGTCTTCATACTGCAAAGTAATACCGATATCATCCAAACCATTTAAGAGCTTGTGTTTCCATTCACTATCAATTTCAAACGTGAATTCTCCAACTGGTGTGATGATTTTCTGTTGTTCCAAGTCCACAGTTACCTGATCGGTTGGCTTTAGCCGGACTAGTTTTTCTCTAACCTCTCTGGGCTGAACAATAGGCAACATACCATTATTGAGTTCATTATTGTAATGAATATCACTGAAAGAGCCTGCAATCACGACTTTAAAACCATAGTCGGCTAGAGCCCAAGCTGCGTGTTCCCTCGAAGAACCTGCGCCAAAGTTATCCCCTGAAATGAGAATACTAGCTTTACGGTATTCAGGTCGGTTAAAGACAAAGTCAGGATCCTCAGTGTAGTTATCGTCCAGATAACGCCAAGCATACATGAGGTACTTACCAAAGCCTTTTTTATCAATCAACTTGAGAAACTGCTTGGGTAGGATTTGGTCGGTGTCGATGTTATCATTCATGAGAGGAACGGTCGTTCCCGTATAAACTGTAAATTTCTCCATATCCTCTCCTTACTGGGCCTCTGGCATTTGTCGAACATCTACGAAGCGCCCTGCGATAGCTGCCGCTGCTGCCATTGCTGGACTACAGAGATGGGTCTTAGCACCGAATCCTTGTCTGTCTTCAAAGTTACGGTTGCTGGTCGAGGCGCAGTGGACACCATCAGGAACCTTGTCCGGATTCATCCCTAGGCACATAGAGCAACCTGGGTCTCTCCACTCAAAGCCAGCATCTAGGAAAACTTTATCCAAACCCAATTTCTCCGCAGCTCGTTTAACAGGGCGAGAGCCTGGAACCACGATAGCCGTTAAGTTAGGAGCAATTTTCTTTCCTTTGACAAATCGAGCAGCCAGCTGTAAGTCACTGAGACGAGCATTGGTACAAGAACCGATAAAGATATAGCCTAGTTCAATATCCGCTGGCTTTTGACCAGGCTCCAAGTCCATGTAATTGTAGGCTCTCTCATCATTCATATCCTTTATTTCTGGGAATCTACTGTCAAAGTCAACTCCCATAGCAGGATTGGTTCCCCAGGTCACCATAGGAGCTAAGTCTGAGACATCCATCTGGATAACCTTATCGTATACGGCATCCTCATCACTGACAATTGTTTTCCAATCCGCCACAGCCTCTTCGAAATTCTCTGGAACACACTCGCGTCCCTTGAGATAGTCATAGGTGGTTTGATCTGGATTCATGATTCCCATCTTAGAGCCAAACTCGATGGACATATTGCAGATGGTCATTCGCTCTTCCATGCTCAGTGCATCAATCGCTTGCCCACGATATTCCACCACATAGCCAACACCACAGGCAACACCGTACTTTGCAATCAAGGCGAGAATATAATCCTTAGAATAAACTCCTTTTTGAGGAACACCAGTGAATTCTACCAACATTTTCTTAGGTTTAACTTGCCAGAGGGTCTGGGTAGCAAAGACATGCTCGACCTCACTGGTCCCAATTCCAAAAGCGATTGCTCCGAAAGCCCCGTGAGTTGCTGTATGGCTATCTCCGCAAACGATGAATTTCCCTGGTTGGGTCCGTCCTGTTTCTGGACCTACCATGTGAACGATTCCCTGCTTTTCAGAACCGTGTGCTGCATGTTCAATCCCAAACTCCTCAACATTTTCAGCAAGCTTATCAATTTGAGCCTTAGAAATCACATCTCGAATATCGTAGATATTGACTGTCGGGACATTGTGGTCAAAGGTTCCAAACGTCAAGTCTGGTCGTCTTAATCTGCGACCTGCATCTCGTAATCCTTGAAAAGCCTGAGGACTGGTCACTTCGTGGATATAGTGCTGGTCCACATACATGAGTTGGGGCTGCCCCTCTTCTCCTGTGATGACATGACGGTCCCATAATTTATCAAAAATAGATTTTCCTGCCATCCATTACCTCCAAATAAAATATAAGGCTACTAGTGTGGTCACCATCCCGAAAAACCAAACCGTCTTAAAGTACCATTTTCTAGTCTTGTGATGAAAGATGATTCCTGCTAGCCAAGCTCCAAAACCACCACAAGTAAAGGCTAAAATAAGTAAGATTTTCTCAGGGATGCGCCAAGCTCTTCTCCTTGCCTTTGATTTGTCAATGCCATAAATCAAGAAAACCATGACATTCCAAATCAAAAGGACTAGAGTAATTTTTTCGTCTAACTTCATAACCTTGCAATGATAGCTTCTGTCATTTCCTTGGTAGAAGCCTGTCCACCTATATCTCTCGTTAAAATGCCAGCCACTAAACTTGCCTCAACAGCACGATCGATACGTTCCGCATCCTCATAACGTCCAAAACTGTCTCTCAACATCATGGCAACTGATAAAATCATGGAAATAGGATTGGCAATTCCTTGACCTGCAATATCAGGAGCTGAACCGTGAATGGGCTCATAGAGGCTTGGACCCTTTTCAGAGTGACTGGCTGATGGCATAACTCCAAGTGTGCCTGATAAAACGCTTGATTCATCAGATAGAATATCTCCGAAAAGATTCTCTGTCACGATGACATCGAACTTAGCAGGATTGGTAATCATAAGCATGGCAGCTGAGTCCACCAGCTGGTGTTCCAAGGTTACATCTGGGAAATCCTGCGAGACTTCCTCAGCTACTTTCCGCCAGAGTTTTGAGGTCGCTAGAACATTTTGCTTATCGATACTGGTAACGATTTTTCTGCGATTTCTTGCAATTTCAAAGGCCTTACGAATAATCCGTTCTACTTCCTCATAGCTATAGTCGTTGATATCACGCGCTTTGCGCTCTTCAAGGATATGATCTCCAAAGTAAATCCCACCAGTCAACTCACGCACCACGACAAAGTCTACACCAGCAATTCGTTCTGGTTTGAGTGGTGACAAATGCTTGAGACTATCAAAGATTTTTACTGGGCGAATATTGGCATAGAGATTGAGTTCCTTACGGAGAGCCAGCAGGCCTTGTTCAGGGCGAACCGCTGCTCCATCATACTGAGGACTACCGATAGCCGCTAGGAGAATGGCATCTGCTTCTCTACATGCCCTGAGGGTTTCATCAGGTAAGGGATGCCCTGCAGCATCAATACCTGCACCTCCGAAGGGTCGTCTGTCAATCTCATAGTCAAAATCTGTTTTTTCAGCTAGAGCCTCCAGAACCTCTAAACCGGCCTCCATGATTTCTGGACCGATTCCGTCCCCTGCTAGAGCTACTATTTTCTTTGTCATAGCCTTCTCCTTTACACACTAGGCATATCGCGGTAAGAAACGCTGCGTCCCATATCACCAGCATTCTCTTTTTGAACAAAGGTATTAGCATTGATATAGGCAATAGCCGAAGCCTTCAGCACATCGAAATCAAGCCCTGCTGCATTAAAGATGGTTTCTGTATCTCTGTTTTCAACAGTGACCAAAACCCGAGCTTGGGCATCAATTCCATCTGTCACCGCATCAATGGTATAGGACACCAAACGGACAGATTGGTTAAAGAACTTGTCGATAGCATTAAAGATTGCTTCAACAGAACCTTGCCCTGTCGCATTAAATTCGACTTTCTCACCATCCATATTGGCTAGGCTAACGAGTGCTTCAATGTCATTGTCTGCATGAGTTTGAAGTTGTAAATCATCAAAGTGGAAGCCTTCTGGGTTTTCAACCATAGTTCCAGCGACCAGAGCTCGAATATCTGCATCTGTGATTTCTTGCTTCTTATCTGCCAGAGCCTTGAACTTAGCAAAGAGTGGTTTGATATCTTCTTCTGTATAATCTAGAGCCAATTCTCTTAGTTTCTCAACAAAGGCATGGCGACCAGACAATTTACCAAGCGGAAGACTATTACTCTTAACTCCAACCAATTCAGGGGTGATAATTTCATAAGTAAGAGGATTTTTAAGGACTCCGTCTTGGTGAATACCAGACTCGTGAGAAAAGGCATTGCCACCAACCACAGCCTTGTTTTTAGGAACTGGAATACCAGAGAAGCGAGAAACCATTTCTGACGTATTCATTGTTTCATCCAAAACAATATCACTAGTTGCTTGGAAGAAATCCTCACGAATCTTCAAAGCAACAGCTACTTCTTCAAGAGCAACATTACCTGCGCGTTCACCGATACCATTAATAGTTCCCTGGACACGTCCAGCACCGTGTTTAATTGCTGTCAAAGTATTTGCAGTTGCCATACCGAGATCATCATGACAGTGGACACCAAAGACAACTTTATGATCTGATTTAATATTTTCAGTCAAGTGATCAAAGATGCGTGCAAACTCTTCTGGCGTGGTGAATCCAACCGTGTCAGGGATATTGATATAAGACGCACCAGCATCAACCGCTGTTTGAACGACTTGTAATAGGAAATCCAACTCTGTTCTAGTCGCATCCTCTGGAGAGAATTCGACCACTTCAAACTTAGAACGTGCATAAGAGACATGCTCCTTAATAGCTTCTAGAATCTCTTCCTTGCTCTTATTGAGCTTGTACTTGCGGTGAATCGGACTGGTAGCGATAAAGACATGAATCTGTGGATACTTGGCATCCTTAAGTGCCTCATAACAAGCATCAATATCAGATTTTACAGAACGAGCTAATCCTGTCACTGCTGTTTTTTTCATGGCTTTAGCAATTTCTTGAACGGCTATAAATGAATCTGGACTAGCCGCTGGAAAACCAGCTTCAATTACAGAAATTCCCCATTTCTCCAGCTGTCTTGCAATGGAAACTTTTTCCTTTATTGAGAAGTTAACACCAGGTGTTTGTTCCCCATCACGAAGACTTGTATCAAAAAATTCAACTTTACGCATAAGATTTCCCCTTTTCCAAATGTGGTTTTTAAAAAAACATCTCGCTTAGAAGTCCAAGCGAGATGTTGATTCACTCCCGCTTGGTAAGCCAAACAGGACTAATGCTTTTTGCACTAGCCCGAGTACCTCAACAACAAAGCAAATTGATTAAACTTAGCTGTTTTCATGTTTGACTTTCTCCTTCGTTTGATATCTTGTTTAGTATTTTAGCATAGACAAAACTACTTGTCAAGAAAAAATCCAATATTTTCTGAAAATTTCTTCAGTATAGAATATTTAGCTAATTGAAAGTTCTTGAAAATCCTTGAAATATTTCATTTTTTAGAGGTTAAGCTCCAACTTTTCTCTATCAATTCCAGTACCATTTCATCTGACAAAGTATCATCAAAAGCCACACTAATCCAGTAGCGTTTGTTCATATGAAAAGCTGGATAAATACCCTTTTGTGAAAGTAAGTCCGCTACTTGGTCATGTTTGAGATTAATTGCTTCGACTAGACCTTCTCTACCCTTTTCAAGTTTATCCCAAGAAATTTTCATCAAAACAGCATACCACTTTTGATTACCTTCATGTCTTAAAACTGCTGAATCAGGCGATTTCTCCCACAAATACTCCAACTGGTTTCCATACTTTTCCTGAACCTGAGCCATGATTCGCTTAGTCTGAGGACAAATAAAATCTTGCACATCAAAACAAGTCTTCCGAATTTGGTAAAGAATCTCCAAACAAGCCTCACGGACACTTGCAACAAAACTTCCTCTCATACTTTCCATATGCACTTGAGGATAGAGGTCACCCGTTTCCCGGTCAAAGACCTGAAAATCAATCTTCCCATCGGTAACTGAAACATTCATAACAAAGTCACCATGTAAAATTTCACAACTATAGTTCCAAGCTCCACTATTTTCTACAAAACCATAGGCACGAGCTTTTTCTTGATTAAACTGGTAAGATTTAAAAATTTCAAACATAAGTGAAAACTGCTACCCAAAGCTAGCAGTTCCTTTCTATTTTTTAAAAGACAACCTTGGTTCCATGCAATTGTGTCACGCCCAGCTGGTCTATAAAGGTTCGACGGTTGTCCAAGTCAATCCCCCCACCTGGTAGAATTTCAATTTTGCCTTTAGCATATTCCAAAATTCTGTGATAATGAACAAAACGTTTCTCTAGTGAATCGCCAGGCACACCAGCACGAGTTAAGATACGAGTGACTCCAGCTTGACTGAGCCAGTCAATAGCTTCCAACTGGTCTTCATCACTCAATTCATCAAAGGCCATGTGGAAGACAATTTCCATACCTTTTGATGCAGCAATTAGCTTCTCAAGATTAGCTTTATCCAGCTTTTTATCAGCAGTTAAAGCACCAAATACAACTCCTTGACTTCCAGTCTGAGCAGTCAACCGAATATCTTCTAGCATGATAGCAATTTCTAGTTCATTATAGACAAAGTCGCCACCACGTGGACGAATCATGGTCATAATGGTCGTATTGTATTTAGCTGCCAGTTCAACCGCTGCCTTGGTCACTCCATAGCTGGGGGTTGTTCCACCAACTGCTAAATTATCACAGAGTTCGATTCGACGAGCTCCAGCCTCCATCGCTTTTTCAAGCAAGGTCACATTTTCAGCACAAAATTCGTAAATCATTTGATTCTCCTTGAGTATTACTTCGAATTTATTATATCATATTGCTGTGAATATGCTTTCAATTTTATCAAGGCAAATAACTACTATTTTAACTATTCTTTGTCTGGAATAACCTTAAAGAGATAGTAGGTGATAAAGATGGTCAAAGCTCCTAGACCGATTTTGACTGGTAAAAGAGGTGCAAAATAAATGGAAATTCCCATCAAGATGTAGATGGATACGATGATTTTTTTCTTACGTTCACGCGCAATGGACTTTGTTTCCCTAAAATCAGCTACATATGCTTGATAGAGTTTGGTATGATACAACCAATCTTCGAATCGCTTGGAACTTCTGGAGAAACAAGCAATAGACAACAAAAGGAAAGGCGTTGTCGGTAATAAGGGTAAAACAACCCCAACAATAGCCAAAGCCAGTGATAAAAAACCAATAATTAGATAAATAATACGCATAACTACTCCTAATTAATACTCTTCGAAAATCTCTTCAAACCACGTCAGCTTCGCCTTGCCATACTCAAGTATAGCCTGCGCCTAGCTTCCTAGTTTGCTCTTTGATTTTCATTGAGTATAAAATAATCTTCTTCTAGTTTCGCATACAATGGTGAATTTTGTCAAGCTCCAACCAAAAAGAGCCTGAAATTCACTTTCAGGACTCTCCACTTATTTAATCTTTTCTTCCTCGTAGTCACCCTTGCCACAAACAACCTGCTTGCCACCACCACGGACTTTTTTCTCCATGAGGAAGTTGCCACATTTTGGACAGTCACGACCAACAGGCTTATCCCAAGAAGTAAATTCACAGTCTGGATAGCGATTGCAACCATAGAAGAGGCGGTTACGCTTGGTTTTACGCTCAATGATTTGACCTTGATGACAACTTGGACACTCAACACCGATTTCTTTCACGATTGCTTGGGTATGGCGACAATCTGGGAAATTGCTACAAGCGTAGAACTTACCAAAACGACCAAGCTTAATGACCATTGGACTGCCACATACTTCACAGTCAAATCCAGCTGGTTCATCCTTGATTTGGATTTTTTCCATTTCTTCTTCAGCCTTGGCCACTTCTTTAGAGAATGGTTTATAAAAGGCGTCAATAACACGTTGCCACTGCTCTTTTCCAACTTCGACATCATCCAGTTTGCCTTCCATTTCAGCTGTGAAGGTGACGTTTACGATATCTGGGAAATATTCAACTATGAGCTTGTTAACAATTTCGCCCAACTCTGTCGGTTCAAAGCGTTTGGCTACAAGGCGAACATAATAGCGTTTCTGAATGGTTTCAATGGTAGGTGCGTAGGTTGACGGACGGCCAACCCCATTTTCCTCCAAGGTCTTGATCAGTGTCGCTTCAGAATAGCGAGCAGGTGGTTGGGTGAAATGTTGCTCTGGTTTGCTATTGACCTGCTTGACCACATCTCCAACAGCCATATCTGGTAACATCTTATTCTTATCAGAATCATTATAAATGGCAAGATAACCATCAAACTTAACCTGACTACCATTGGCAGCAAATTGGACCCCATTTTGAGACAATTTAACAGCCATGGTATCAAAGACGGCCGCTGTCATCTGGCTAGCCACAAAACGATTCCAGATAAGGGTATAAAGCTTGAGCTGATCCTTATCCAGATACTTAGCAATACTTTCAGGTGTATTAAAGACACTAGACGGACGAATAGCCTCGTGGGCATCCTGAGCTCCTGATGCATTTTTGACCTTGCTACCATGCTTAGAATACTTGCTACCAAAACGGTCCGTAATGAAACTTGCTGCTTCGTTCTGCGCTACTGGACTGATACGAGTCGAATCGGTACGCATATAGGTAATCAAACCTTGCACACCAGAACCGATATTAATTCCTTCATAGAGCTGTTGGGCAACCATCATGGTTTTTCGAGTACGGAAATTGATTTTATTGGCAGCATCCATCTGCATAGATGAAGTGGTATAAGGTAAAGGAGCATTACGTTTGCGCTCTTTCTTATCCACCTGATTCACTGAAAAGTCTTTACTAGTCAGACGAGACAAGACTTCCTTGACCTCATCATTACTAGTCAGTTTCAGCTTTTTGCCATCTACTCCATAGAAAGCAGCCTGGAATTGCTTGGTTCCCTTTTTAAAAATACCATCAATTGTCCAGTATTCTTCTGGCTGGAAGGCATTGATTTCATTTTCTCGGTCAATGATGAGTTTAAGGGCAATAGACTGTACGCGACCTGCTGATAAGCCCTTCTTGACCTTCTTCCACAAAATAGGCGAAATCGAATACCCTACCAAGCGGTCCAAGACCCGACGAGCCTGTTGGGCATCGACCAAGTCCATATCAATCTTGCGTGGTTCTTTAAAAGCATTTTTGACCGCATCCTTGGTGATTTCATTGAAGACCACACGGTTGGCATCATTTTCATCCAAGTTGAGAATGTGGGCCAAATGCCAAGAAATCGCTTCTCCTTCACGGTCCGGGTCACTCGCAAGGAAGACTTTATTAGCTTTTTTAGCTTCTTTTTTCAAGTCATTGATGAGAGGACCTTTTCCTCGGATATTGATATATTGCGGTTCATAATTATTTTCAATATCGACGGACATACTGGATTTCTTCAAATCACGGATATGCCCGACACTGGCTAAAACTTTGTAATTTCTGCCTAGATATTTCTCAATCGTTTTCGCCTTAGCAGGAGACTCCACGATGACTAGATTTTTTTTAACTGTTGATTTTTTCTTTTTTGTTGCCGTAGCCACAGTATCACACCTTTTCAAAGTAATAAACTTTATAAAGTGTAAACCATTTTTTGAACCCTGTCAAGACTTAGCTACTATAATAGAAGAAAAGTTTGTCTAGTAAGCGGACTTTCTTCTTATACTCAATGAAAATCAAAGAGCAAACTAGGAAGCTAGCCGCAGGCTGTACTTGAGTACGGCAAGGTGAAGCTGACGTGGTTTGAATTTGATTTTCGAAGAGTATTAAAATTCAAATTCCGCAAGAACATCCTTCCCGCTGGTGACCAATTTTGCTCCTTCCTGAATCAAATGATGGCAACCGTCTGATAGTCCATCTAAAATGCTACCAGGAATAGCAAAGACATCGCGGCCTTCTTCCATTGCTCGCTCACAGGTAATGAGACTACCTGAGCGCATCTTAGCCTCTGCTACAATCACACCACGACAAAGTCCAGCAATGATGCGATTACGGGCAGGAAAATGAAATTTCAGAGGTTGTTCGCCAGGTCCATACTCACTGAGAACTAGATGATCATTTCCGATGTAGTCTTGCAACCGTTTATTGGCTTTAGGATAAAATACATCCAGCCCTGTTCCAATCACTGCAATGGTTTTGCCGCCATTTTGAAGAGCTGCCATATGGGCTGCTGTGTCAATGCCCTTGGCTAATCCACTAACGATAACCAGTTCATTTTCCAAGCCTTGAATGACTTTTTCAACCGACTTAGCTCCTTGTTTGCTACAAGCACGACTTCCCACAACTGCTACCTTTGGAAATTTTAAGATGTCAAGATTTCCCTTGTAAAATAAAAGCACAGGTGCATCGTATATTTCACTTAGATCCCAAGGGTAACAGTCATCTAAAATAGAGAAAGATGGAAATTTTTTAAATTCTTTCTCCAAATGCGCATCGTCTATCTGAAAATAACGTTCCATAAAAACAGCTGGATTTCGGCAACCTGATATATCTGCAATATCACCCAACAAAAGTTCTTGATCAACACTTTCACCGTATTCTAGCACTTTCAAAATCTGTTGATTGGTCAAACCTGATTTTTTTAACTTATAGATTTCATAGTTTGTGATTTTCATAAATAGCTCCATTTCTTTTTCTACTCATCTATCTATTCGTAAAAAAATCAAAAAACATCCGACTATTTCAGCCAGATGTTGGAATTTTTAATTTTCGTTTTTAAGAATTTCTTCTAATTTATGATAGTCTTGGACACTATCGATTTCATAGATGCTATTGCCTTCTAATTCTTCAACATAGACATCTAGCTCTTTGATATTATCCTTAACCATATTGTCCCAATAGAGATCTACAAATTCACCACTTGCATAGGCCTTGTCGATAAAGCTGACAATCTTTTCTGCTGTTGGAGCATCCCAGAAGGATACACCACTAAGGATGCGACCTGCCTTGCTATCAACAATAATGTCTTGAACCTTGTAGTCATCTCCATAGACCAAGAACCATTCGTTGGTACAATCTTCACGATAAACACTAAAATAAGTCGAACGTGTCAAATCATTGCGGAACATATTTTTAAAGAGATAATTGTCAGCATCAATAACATAGCTGTTGGCCAATTCTTCTTTTACAAGATAGAGAGAGTAAAAGTTATTGTAGTCAGCGTATTTATCATTGAAAACGAGGCGAACTCCATATTTTTCTTTCAAGTAATCGAATTGTTCTTTAAGGTAACCAACGATGATGATGATGTCATTGATTCCTTTTTCTTTGAGAAACTCAATTTGGTATTCAATCAAAGGTTTTTGATTAACCTGAACCAAGGCTTTAGGGGTATTTTCAGTCATAGGACGCAAGCGAGTTCCCAATCCCGCTGCTAAGATAATGGCTTTCACACGAATCTCCTTATTCTTTAATAATAATATAAACTCCAGCAATGACGACAAGTGACGTAATAATTGTCAGCATATCTAGTGGTGCACCCAAGAAAACAACTGCGAACAAGACAGTCCATACTACATAGCTCACGTTCAAGCCTGTAGCCTTGGCTGGTTGCAAGCGATTGATAGCGATATAATAAGCCAAGTAAGAAATCATATCAAAGGCTGCAAAGACAATCATAAGACCTAGCAATTGTCCATTGGCTACTTCAGCAAATGACTGATGAGAGAAGAGCACAATCACAAGATAAGATAAGAATGAAGTCACTTGACGAATCAAGAGGGCTTCGATTTCACTCAGTTCACTTTCCATAGCAAACGAGCTAAGAACACTCTCACTTCCCCATGCAATAGCACAAACCAAAGCACAGAGAATTCCAATGTAGAAGGAATTGACCTGTTCTACCTTATAGGTCTGAGCAATTATCCCTCCAATAATCAAGACAATTCCAAAGACAGTATTTTTCGAAATCTTGTGCTTCAAAAAGAAGAAAGCCAATAAAACTGAAATCGCAGGGTAGATAGCCGATACAGATGACGCTAAGGAACTTCCGATATACTTAACCGCATAAAGATTGGCCTGCATACCGATAGGACCTGCTAGCAAGGCTCCTATGATCACACTCACATTGCGAATATTTAAGAAAATTGAGAGACGAACTTTTCCTTCTTTTACTAAAAGAAAAGCTAGTAAGATAAAGATACTCAAGAAATCATGAGCAGCGGCCACCACAAAGGGCGACAAATCTGTAAAAATTGAAAAGATGTAAGCACTAATTGTTAGACCTAAACCCCAGAAAATACCTGAGAGTAGACCAAAAGAAACTCCATTTTTATTTTTCATCTGAACCTCCATAATATGACAAACCTTTAACAGCTCTTTGGTAACGACTCACACCATAGTCACCAAAATCTGCACCTTGCTCTTCTTTGTAGACTGTCCATAGACTCCAAATAGCATCTTGTAAAATTTTATAAATGGCAATCTTTTCACGAGAGACAGGTGTTTGCTCACTCTCATAGTGAGACAAGAAGTCTTCTTCCTCTTGACGAGTGAATTCAGACTCTAAAAAGAGAGCAGCCAAATCCCACATTGGATCATTCATTGATGAATATTCCCAGTCAATCAGATAAAGTCGTCCTTGTGGTGATTCGATAAAGTTTTCAGGCACCAAATCGATATGACAAGATTTTCTGTCAACACCTAAGTCAGCCAGTCTTTTCTCTAGGGAGAAGACTTCTTCTCGAACAGCTTCATAGTTAGCATAAGGAATCTTTTCTTCAATCAAGGATTCATATTTTTTGATTTCTTCAAAAGGAGCAAATTCTCCTCTTAATTCCTTACCAGATGCATGAATGGTTTGTAAAATTGGAGCAATTTTATCAAATTTGGTCTTGATTGACGTTGAATCAAGCGTAATCGCAGATTCGATATACTCATTTACTTTGATACCAGCTTCAATATCAAAAAGATAATTTTTTACATCTAAGTCTAAATCTTTTAGTAGTTCAAGATTATACTTTTCATCTTGACGATTAATCAGTTTTTCTGTCCCTTTACCAAAGAACTTAACGATGTATTGCTTATTTGTTGTTTTGACCAAATAGTTTTGATTGGTCATTCCCCCCAGTTGTTCAACACTGAGGACTTTCTCTTCTTCACCAAGTAGGGAAGAAATTTTTTCTTTAATGATTTTCTCCACAATTAACCTCCAGTTCTTATACTTCCCACTTAAACACAGTTTTAAAGGCTGTGTTTAAATCGGTTGCAAAGACACGGTGAATATCTTTAATTTCTCTTACAGGTTCTTCTAGATAAAGGATATTTTTAAGACGATTGGCAAATTTCTTGACTTCCATCATTTGGATGGCATTTTCAAAATCGATGCGACCAGAACGAGAGGACCCAACCAAGAGCAAGCCCTTTTCTAAGGCATCGCGAGTATTGAGATTGACTTTATATTCGCTAACTCCCATCATAAGAATCGTTCCCTGAGGACGAATGTAGCGAATCAAGTCATTAATAGCTGGTCCAGTACCATCACCACCACAACACTCAAAAGCATGGTCAAAGGCCAAATCTTCAGGAATATTGTCAGTAATATAGCATTCTTTGGCAAATGAGAAAAGTTCCAATTTTTCCCAATGACGACCAATAACCACAATCTCTGCTTCTGGCAAAGTATAGTTGATAATATTGGCAACCACAAATGCTAAACTTCCATCTCCGATAACGGCGATTCGGTCCCGCTTGCTATGAGCAAGAGTCAATAGACGATTCATAGCGTGCATGCCGACACTGACAAACTCTGTAATCGCTGCAACCGTGTCTTCAATGGCATCATAAGCCACCACACGATCTTTAGGGAGAGAAACAAACTCTCTCATAAAGCCATCAAATCCACTAGACAAGAAATGGGTCCCTGTCATGTAGTTCTCATAGAATTCTTCATCGCTCTGCATAGGAGGCTGATTGGGAATCATGACAACTTTTTGCCCAACCTCATAGGTTCCGGTCGGGTCAGAAATAACGGTTCCACATGACTCGTGAATCATTGCCATTGGAAGCTTTTTGTTCAAAATTTTGGGATCACGTTTTCCTTGGTAGTAACGCTGATCCGCATGACAGACCGCCATGTAGTTGGGACGGATAAGGATATGATTCTCTTGGTCAATAGCCTCTTCCTGGTATTTGACATTGATAAACTTAGGCTTAGTTAGTTGATAAATTTGATTAATCATTTTACTAGTCTTTCTCAATCATACTCTTTGCAATCTTCAAATCTGTTACGGTTGTAATTTTTAGATTTGAGTATTCACCCTTGGCCAAGGCCACATCTTTTCCTTTAATGACAAAGATTTTACATGCATCTGTCAAGATTTCTTTCTCTTCAGCAGAGAGAGAACCGTAAAGGTCCATGAAGTCCTTGCAACGGAATGTTTGAGGTGTTTGTCCTTGATAAAGGTGAGCACGATTTGGAATATCTGTAATGAATTGACCATTGGTACTTTCAACGATAGTATCAACCGCTTCTACCACTGTGTCCACTGCGTCATGATCTTGACAAAGTTTGATATTGTCTTGAATCATGCGAAGTGTAATAAATGGACGAACAGAATCGTGGGTAACAACGATATCCTCTGGCGTAAGTGGACGATAAGCATCAATGGCTTCAATGATTTTTTCAATACTTGTATTGCGGTCAGCACCACCCTTTGTAATGATGATACGTTCCTTATGAAGAGGCAGATATTTATCTACAAGATCTTCTGCATGAGAAACCCAGTCTCCATGAACACCAACCACAATTTTTTCAATGCTTGGTTCCAAGACAAATTTTTCAATTGTATGAATCAAAATAGGTCGATCACCTAGTTCTAAAAATTGTTTTGGCAAGTTACTGATTCCCATGCGTGTGCCAGTTCCACCGGCAAGAATTCCTGCATAAATCATCTATTTTCTCCTTTGTCTTACTAAAAAAACTTATTCTCTCTATTATACCACAATCTAGCCCTATCATGAAAGAAATACTAGACCTCCCTTTCTAGAATAGGAGGGTTAAGCAGTTCTATTATTCAAAGAAACTAGTCCATTTCTAGTAATGACTAGGAATTCTGTAGTCATTACTAATAAATGGCTGTGAAATTTTAGAGTTCTTCAGAATAATATAGTTTCCTTAAAGAAAACTTAAAATTAAACTTTGAAACTTCAAAGTGATTACTTGACTTATACTCAATGAAAATCAAAAAGCAAACTAGGAAGCTAGCCGTAAGCTGTACTTGAGTACGGTAAGGCGACACTGACGTGGTTTGAATTTGATTTTCGAAGAGTATTACTGCCCTTCATTTCTTATTAGCTGACTTTATGATATAATGAAAAACGAGGTAAATTGAATGAAAAGTATAAAATTAAACGCTCTATCTTACATGGGAATTCGTGTCTTAAATATTATTTTTCCCATCTTAACTGGTACCTACGTCGCGCGTGTCTTGGACCGGACTGACTATGGTTACTTCAACTCAGTTGATACTATTTTGTCATTTTTCTTACCCTTTGCGACTTATGGAGTCTATAACTACGGTTTACGGGCCATCAGTAATGTCAAGGATAACAAAAAAGATCTGAATAGAACCTTCTCTAGTCTTTTTTATTTGTGCATAGCTTGTACAATTTTGACCACTGCGGTCTATATCCTAGCTTATCCTCTCTTCTTTACTGATAATCCAATCATCAAAAAGGTCTACCTTGTTATGGGGATTCAACTCATTGCCCAGATTTTTTCAATCGAGTGGGTCAATGAAGCTCTGGAAAATTACAGTTTTCTCTTTTACAAGACTGCCTTCATCCGTATCCTGATGTTGGTCTCTATTTTCCTTTTTGTCAAAAATGAACACGACATTGTTGTCTATACACTTGTGATGAGTTTATCGACACTGATTAACTACCTGATTAGTTATTTTTGGATTAAAAGAGACATCAAACTTGTTAAAATCCACCTAAGTGATTTTAAACCACTCTTTCTTCCTCTGACAGCTATGTTAGTCTTTGCTAATGCCAATATGCTCTTCACTTTTTTAGACCGTCTCTTTCTCGTTAAAACAGGGATTGATGTCAACGTTAGTTACTATACCATGGCCCAACGAATTGTGACTGTTATAGCTGGTGTTGTAACTGGTGCAATTGGAGTGAGTGTTCCACGCCTCAGTTACTATCTGGGGAAAGGAGACAAAGAAGCCTATGTTTCCTTGGTTAATAGAGGTAGTCGAATCTTTAACTTCTTTATCATTCCACTGAGTTTTGGTCTCATGGTTTTAGGGCCAAATGCCATCCTACTATACGGTAGTGAAAAATATATCGGAGGTGGCATCTTGACCTCTCTCTTCGCTTTTCGGACGATTATTCTAGCTTTAGATACCATTCTTGGTTCGCAAATTCTCTTTACAAACGGCTATGAAAAACGTATCACAGTTTACACAGTCTTTGCTGGGCTACTCAATTTGGGCTTAAATAGTCTCCTCTTTTTCAACCATATCGTGGCTCCTGAATACTATCTACTCACAACTATGCTATCAGAGGCCTCTCTGCTTGTCTTCTATATCATTTTCATCCATAGAAAACAGCTTATTCACCTGGGACATATCTTTAGCTATACTGTTCGATACTCTCTCTTTTCACTTTCCTTTGTAGCAATTTATTTCCTGATTAATTTCTTGTATCCTGTGGATATGGTCATTAATTTGCCATTTTTGATTAATACTGGTTTGATTGTCCTGCTATCAGCTATCTCTTATATTGGTCTACTTGTCTTTACCAAAGATAGCATTTTCTATGAATTTTTAAACCATGTCCTAGCCTTAAAAAATAAATTCAAAAAATCATAGGAGTTTAAAATGAAACAACTAACCATTGAAGATGCCAAACAAATTGAATTAGAAATTTTGGATTATATTGATACTCTCTGTAAAAAGCACAATATCAACTATATTATTAACTACGGGACCCTGATTGGGGCAGTTCGACATGAGGGCTTTATCCCTTGGGACGACGATATTGATTTATCCATGCCTCGAGAAGACTATCAACGATTTATTAACATTTTTCAAAAGGAAAAAAGCAAATATAAGCTCTTATCCTTAGAGACAGATAAGAACTACTTTAACAACTTTATCAAAATAACCGACAGTACGACTAAAATAATCGATACTCGAAATACAAAAACCTATGAGTCTGGTGTCTTTATTGACATTTTCCCTATGGACCGATTTGATGATCCTAAGGTTATTGATATTTGTTATAAACTGGAAAGCTTCAAACTTCTGTCTTTCAGCAAACACAAAAATATCGTCTATAAAGACAGCCTTTTAAAAGATTGGATACGAACAGCCTTTTGGTTGCTCCTTCGACCTGTTTCTCCTCGTTATTTTGCAAATAAAATCGAGAAAGAAATTCAAAAATATAGTCGTGAGAATGGTCAGTATATGGCCTTTATCCCTTCTAAATTTAAGGAAAAGGAAGTCTTCCCAAGTGGTACCTTTGATAACACAATTGATTTACCCTTTGAAAATTTAAGTCTTCCTGCACCTGAAAAATTTGATACTATTTTGACTCAATTTTATGGGGATTATATGACCTTGCCACCTGAAGAAAAACGCTTCTACAGTCATGAATTTCATGCCTACAAATTGGAGGATTAGGATGCAATATTTAGAAAAAGAAGAAATTAAAGAAATCCAACTAGCCCTGCTAGATTATATTGATGAGACTTGTAAAAAACATAATATTCCTTATTTTCTCAGTTATGGAACCATGCTTGGAGCTATCCGCCACAAAGGTATGATTCCTTGGGATGATGATATTGATATTTCTCTATATCGTGAAGATTATGAACGTTTATTGAAGATTATTGAGGAAGAAAATCACCCTCGCTACAAGGTTCTTTCCTACGATACCTCTTCTTGGTACTTCCATAATTTCGCATCTATTTTGGATACATCTACCGTTATCGAAGACCATGTCAAGTACAAGCGGCATGACACTAGTCTCTTTATCGATGTCTTCCCAATTGATCGCTTTACAGATTTAAGCATTGTCGGCAAGAGCTATAAGTATGTGGCCCTTCGTCAACTGGCTTATATCAAAAAATCACGCGCGGTTCACGGTGACAGCAAGTTAAAAGATTTTCTAAGATTATGTAGCTGGTACGCCCTCCGCTTTGTCAATCCTCGCTACTTTTATAAGAAAATTGATCGGCTAGTCAAGAATGCTGCAACCAGCACTCCTCAATATGAAGGAGGAATTGGGATTGGTAAGGAAGGAATGAAAGAAGTATTCCCAGTTGATACCTTTAAAGAACTCATCTTAACTGAGTTTGAAGGCCGTATGTTGCCTGTTCCTAAAAAATATGACCAATTTTTAACCCAGATGTATGGCGATTATATGACACCACCATCAAAAGAAATGCAAGAATGGTATAGTCATAGTATTAAAGCTTATCGTAAAAGCTGATTGAGGACGTCATATAAACTACAGAGATGCTGGGAGAAAAGTCTTTAAAATCAAAAAAACGCATAATATCAGGTATGAAAAAACTTGATACTATGCGTTTTATTGTGGGAAGATTTACTTCATTTTCTACTGAAATTGAGTTTTTCCCCAACCTCTTTTTAGTACTTCATTTCATAAACCAACCACTACTATTATCACTTTTTCAATCTTCAAGCTAATACTTAAGACCTAATTTAAACAAGTTTAAAAAATATCGAAAAGAAGTTTGATATTAAGAATGGTTAAGACAATTGCAACTGCGTAACCTAGGATTGTGTTCCACTTGGCATTGGTAAATTCTCCCATTAGTGACTTCTTAGATGTCAAATAAATTAAAGGAAAGATTGAAAACGGAAGAGCGATTGAAAGAAATACCTGTGAATAGACCAATAACTGATCCAAGGTCTTTTCTTGATGTCCAAATAAGACGGCGACTATGATAACAGGTAGCAAGGCAAAAATACGTGTACCGATACGGATAATCCACTGAGGTAATTTCAGATGCAAGAAACCTTCCATGACAATCTGTCCTGTCAAGGTGCCTGTAATGGTCGAATTTTGTCCACTTGCTAAAAGAGCTAAAGCAAATAAAGTTGACAGAGTTGAGCTGGCTATCGCTCCTGCTATTGTCGAATCCTGTAAAGCATTGTACATTTGGGAGAATGCCGAAATTTCAGATGCATGACCAAAAAAGAGGGATGCCCCTAAAATAAGAAGCAAGGAATTGACAATAAAGGCTAAGGACAACTGAAGATTTGAATCCCAGGTCATAAAGCGCACTGCTTTTCGGACGTTCTTCTTATCTTTGTGATTGATTTTCCTTGTTTGCGATAGGGATGAATGAAGATAAAGATTATGAGGCATGACTGTCGCTCCTACAATCCCTAGAGCCAAGGTTAATTGGCTTTCATGACCTGGCAATGGTGTCTCAAATAATGTTGGAGTCGGTAAATAGCCACCAAAAATACCCTGAATATTTGGACTAGATAAGGCCACCAGATAGGTAAAGATGGCCAATATGGTTAAAATAAGGGTCGTAACAATGGCTTCAATTTTTTTGAAACCAAATTTCATCAACAACAACAAAAGAAATACATCCAAAACGGTTAAGAGAATAGCGACCATAATCGGTATTTTAAACAAAAGATTTAAGGCAATCGCTGAACCTAAAACTTCAGCCAAGTCTGTCGCCATTAAAGCTAATTCTAAAATCACCCATAGACTATAGCGAAGCCACTTGGGAGCATGATGAGCTGTTTCCTGCGCTAGATCCATCCTAGTCACGATACCGAGCTTTCCAGCCATCTGTTGCAGCTGCATGGCAATGATGGATGAAATCAAAATAACAAATAAGAGACTATACTTGTAAGAAGCGCCACCAACTACACTGGTAATCCAGTTCCCAGGGTCCATATAACCAACTGCTACAAGAGCGCCAGGTCCTAAAAATGCTTTTAGATTTTGCCAAAAATGATTGTTATTAGGAGTTTCAATAGATTGATTGATCTCAGAAAGAGAGACCTTTTTGTAAGAAGACATAGGAATATTCACTTTCTAATCTGTCTTTACCTATTTTCTTAATGGAGTTTTTGAAAATATAATGAAAATAGTTTTCCATTTCCAATTCTTCCTTATTATATCACAATTTAGAATGATTCTTAAGGAAAGAATGATGGTTCAAATATGCAATATCTGTATTGTAAAAGCCAGCGATTTCTGACGCTGGCTTTAAAACTGTGAAAAATTTTTCTCAACTAGATTGCTTCTGTGACAAAGCTACGACTTTCCAGCACTTTGAGCATGGCATTAGCTGTATCTAGGGCTGTAAAGAGTGGCACACCGTGTTCAATGGCTGAACGACGGATTTGCTCACCATCTTCGTCAGCAGTACGTTTGGTTCCCACTGTATTAATGATAGCTTGGATTCTTCCTTTGCGAACAAAGCTTGGGATATCCTGATCATCATCACCAATCTTACCAACAGGTTGGGCTTGCAGGCCATGACTAGCAAAGAAGGCTGCTGTCCCTTCTGTCGCGAGGATTCCATAGCCAATATTTTGGAAACGACGAGCCAAGTCCAAGGCTTCTTCTTTTGCATCATCAGCGATGGTAAATACAACATTCCCAAAGGTTGGCAAGTGTAGGTAAGAAGCTTCAAAGGCTTTATAGAGGGCTTTTTCCAAAGTAGTATCAGAACCCATAACTTCCCCTGTTGACTTCATTTCAGGACCGAGCAAGCTGTCTACCTTAGCTAGTTTTGTAAAGGAGAAGACAGGCGCCTTGATATGAACACGAGTACTTTCAGGGTAAAGTCCATCTTGGTAGCCAAGTTCTTCAAGTTTTTGACCAAGAATGAGCTTAGTCGCTACCTGAGCCATAGGAATATTGGTTACCTTAGAAAGGAATGGAACCGTACGGCTGGCACGTGGATTGACCTCAATAACGTAGACTTTTTCATCCTTGATAACAAACTGGATGTTCATCATTCCAAGACAGTTAAGGCCGATTGCTAGTCGTTTAGTATAGTCTGCGATTGTTTCTTGCACCTTTTGAGACAAGGTTTGTGGAGGATAAACGGCCATTGAGTCACCTGAGTGAACACCGGCACGTTCGATATGCTCCATGATACCAGGGATGAGAACATTTTCTCCATCTGAGATGGCATCAACTTCACACTCTTGCCCAACGATGTAAGAGTCAACAAGAACTGGGTGATCTGGGCTAGCCTTAACAGCAGTTCGCATGTAAGAACGAAGGTCTTCTTCGTTTTCGACGATTTCCATAGCACGTCCACCAAGTACATAAGATGGGCGGACAAGAACTGGGAAGCCAATCTTGCGAGCTGCAAGAACTGCTTCTTCTTCATTGGTGGCCGTTTGACCAGGTGGCTGTGGAATATCTAAGTCTTTGAGAGCTTGCTCAAAGAGGTCACGGTCTTCAGCCCGATCCAAGTCAGCAACCTGTGTTCCAAGGATGGTCACACCTGCTTTTGCCAGTGGTTCAGCTAGGTTGATGGCTGTTTGACCACCAAACTGAACGATAACTCCTTTTGGTTGCTCAAGGTCAATGACATTCATAACATCTTCGAAAGTCAATGGCTCAAAGTAGAGCTTGTCAGACACAGAGAAGTCTGTAGAAACGGTCTCTGGGTTTGAGTTCATGATAATAGCTTCATAACCAGCAGCCTGAATAGCCTTAACAGAGTGAACGGTTGCGTAATCAAATTCAACCCCTTGACCGATACGGATTGGACCTGAACCTAGAACTAGGACGGATTCCTTATCAGACTTGATAGATTCATTTTCCCATCCATAGGTTGAATAGAAGTATGGTGTTTCAGAGTCGAACTCTGCCGCACAGGTATCAACCATCTTGTAAACTGGGACAATCTTGTTTTCCAAACGAAGTTGGCGAACTTGGTCAGCTGTCGTTTCCCAGAGTTCAGCAATCTTACGGTCTGAAAATCCATTAAGTTTGGCAGTTTTCAAAACGTCTAGATCTTGTGGATGAGCTCCCAACTCCTGTTCAATTTCAAAGATATGCAAGAGTTTATCCAGATAGAAGATATCAATCTTAGTTAATTCAGCAATTTCTTCTGGTGTGTAACCACGGCGAATGGCTTCTGATACGTAGAAGAGACGGTCATCTTGGGCTTTGACAACTTTTTCAATCAGGGCATCATCAGAAATTGCTGCAAGTTCAGGCATTTCATTGTGATGCACCCCAATTTCAAGGGAGCGACAAGCCTTAAGAAGAGATTCCTCAATGTTACGACCAATCGCCATGACTTCTCCAGTTGCCTTCATCTGAGTTCCAAGACGACGCTCACCTTTTTCAAACTTGTCAAATGGGAAACGTGGAATCTTGGCAACGACGTAGTCAAGGGCTGGCTCAAACATGGCGTAGGTTGAACCTGTGACTGGGTTGATAACCTCATCCAAGGTCAAACCAACGGCAATCTTAGCAGCTAACTTAGCAATCGGATAACCTGTCGCCTTAGAAGCAAGGGCTGAAGAACGCGATACACGTGGGTTTACTTCGATGACATAGTACTTGAAGCTGTGTGGATCAAGAGCTAGCTGAACGTTACATCCACCTTCAATTTTGAGGGCACGAATGATGCTCAAGCTCGCATCACGTAGCATTTGGTTTTCATAGTCGGACATGGTTTGCGCAGGGGCAAATACAATAGAATCTCCTGTGTGAATCCCAACTGGGTCAAAGTTTTCCATGTTACAAACAACCAAAGCATTGTCAGCTGAGTCACGCATCACTTCGTACTCAATTTCCTTGAAACCTGCGATTGAACGTTCAATCAAACATTGGGTAACAGGTGACAATTTCAAACCATTTTCAGCAATTTCACGCAATTCTTCCTCGTTAGCACACATACCGCCACCAGTACCACCTAGGGTAAAGGCTGGACGGACAATGACTGGGTAACCAATTGTCGCTGCAAAGGCAACTGCTTCTTCTACTGTATTGACAATTTCAGACTCTGGAATTGGTTGGTTCAATTCTTCCATCAATTGTTTAAAGAGGTCACGATCCTCAGCTTGGTCAATGGCAGATAATTTAGTTCCCAGAAGTTCGACACCGAGCTCATCTAGAATGCCGTTTTTAGACAATTCCATGGCCATGTTGAGCCCTGTTTGACCACCGAGTGTGGGTAGCAAGGCATCTGGACGCTCCTTACGAAGAATACGCGTCACAAACTCAAGCGTAATCGGTTCGATGTAGACCTTGTCCGCAATTTCCTTATCCGTCATGATGGTGGCAGGGTTTGAGTTAACTAAGACAACCTCATAACCTTCCTCTTTCAATGACAAGCAAGCCTGGGTCCCAGCGTAGTCAAACTCAGCAGCCTGACCAATAATAATCGGACCAGAACCAATCACCATAATTTTTTGAATATCAGTACGTTTAGGCATTTATAAGATATTAAGGGCGTCAAGCGGACAAAGCTAAAATAGGAGTTATGACGCAGAACTATCAGTTCTAGGAATAACTATCTTTTTAGCACAGTCCGTAGCCCGTATTCAGTTTAGCAAATACGGACCACCCTTCTCCTTTCTATTCGGCAACTCTCGGGTTGCCATTAAATAAATTCTCCGACGATTTTTTAGAGAAACGATATTTTTCGATAAAAAATCTAGTGCAGGAAGTTTTTAGTTCGCCTGATAGCGACCAAAAGAAACGACCTGCCTTTCTATTCGACAACTCTCGGGTTGTCATTAAATAAGATACAAAGGACGAATAGAAAGCGATTGAATTTTAGGAAACCAAGGAAGTATTGACAATCCAGGTTGGTTTCTCTAAATTCCGAGCTTTCCGTCCGTGTTCAGTTACATAAATTCTCCGACGAGCTTTTACTCGTTCTTAATTTGATTGTTTAAAAGCTTCCATCATCTCGATAAACTCGTCAAATAGGTAGCTTGCGTCGTGTGGACCAGGGGCTGCATCTGGATGATATTGGACAGAGAAAGCAGGTTGGTATCTGTGACGCACACCTTCAACTGACTTGTCATTGATTTCTTCATGAGTGATAATCAAGTGCTCTGGCAAATCCTCACGGCTAACTGCATAACCATGGTTCTGGCTAGTAAAGTCTACACGTCCTGTAGCAATTTCACGTACTGCATGGTTAAATCCACGGTGACCAAATTTCATCTTGTAAGTCTTAGCCCCGTTTGCCATGGCAAAGAGTTGATGCCCCATACAAATACCAAAGATTGGAATTTTTCCTTGCACACCACGAATCATGTCCAGTGCTTGGGGAACATCTTCTGGGTTACCAGGACCATTTGACAACATAACTCCGTCAGGATTAAGGTGAAGAATTTCTTCTGCCGTTGTCGAATAAGGAACAACGGTCACGTTACAGTTACGCTTAGAAAGTTCACGTAGAATTGAGTGCTTGAGACCAAAGTCCACTAGCACCACGCTTAAACCAACTCCTGGAGCTGGATATGAAGTTTTAGTAGAAACCTGCTTAATATTGTCTGTCGGCAAGACTGTCGCTTGGAGCTGGTCCGTCACATGGTCCATACTGTCCCCAACATGGGTCAAGGTTGCACGCATAGTACCATGCTTACGGATAATCTTGGTAAGAGCACGTGTATCAATTCCTGAAATACCTGGAATTTTCTTGGCTTTCAAAAATTCATCCAGCGTCATTTGATTTCGCCAGTTGCTTGCTCTACGTGCTTCTTCGAAAACAACGACTCCCTTACAAGTTGGAATAATGGATTCGTAATCATCACGGTTAATTCCATAATTTCCTACCAAAGGATAAGTAAAGGTCAAGATTTGTCCATTATAAGACTGGTCTGTAATGGATTCTTGGTAGCCAGTCATCCCTGTATTAAAGACGATTTCGCCTGTTACATCAATATCTGCTCCGAAGGCCTTGCCTTCAAAAACTGTGCCATCTTCTAATACTAGAAGTCTTTTTGTCATATTCTCACCTCTCGTGGACGCTCACTGGCGTCTTTTAACGTCTTGTGTTTTAGTTGGCGTTTCTACTCGCCAGTACGGATTCTAAGATTGCCATTCGAACAAAGACACCATTGGTCATTTGTTGGACAATCCGTGATTTTGGTGCTTCAACCAAGTGGTCTGCGATTTCTACATCACGATTGACTGGAGCTGGGTGCATGAGGATTGCTGTTTCTTTTAAGCGATCGTAACGTTCTTGTGTCAAGCCATGTTGGGCATGGTAGTCTTCTTTTGAAAAAACTGTACCACTATCATGACGTTCATGTTGCACACGGAGAAACATCATGACATCCACCTGATCAATGATTTCATCAATGGTTACAAACTGTCCATAGTCTGCAAACTCTTGACTTCTCCATTCCTCAGGTCCTGCAAAGAAAAGTTCAGCTCCCAAGCGTTTCAAAATCTGCATATTGGATTTGGCAACACGTGAGTGGTCCAAGTCACCTGCAATAGCAACCTTGAGACCCTCAAAGTGACCAAATTCCTCATAAATGGTCATCAAATCAAGCAAGCTCTGGCTAGGATGTTGTCCCGAACCGTCTCCACCATTGATAATGGAAGTCGTAATCGTCGGACTTGCAATCAATTCTCTGTAGTAGTCGACCTCTGGGTGGCGAATCACACAGACATCCACTCCTAGAGCAGATAGGGTCAAAATGGTATCATAGAGTGTCTCACCCTTATTGACCGAACTAGTCTTCACATCAAAGTCAAGTCGTTCCAATCCCAGTTTAATCTCTGCCACTTCAAAGGACTTATGCGTCCGTGTAGAATCCTCAAAGAAAAGATTGGAAACAATCGGATGATCTTCATAAGGAAGCTGGGCTCCGTTTTTAAACTCAATCCCTCGCTTGATCAATTTCATGACTTGATCAACAGTGAGGTCTTCCATGGACACCACATGGTTCAATGCTTGTTGATTTTCTGACATGGCTACTCCTTTAGCTTTCTAAGCTTCTTCAGTAATCAGAACTCTATCTTGGCCATCAAGTTCTGCCATCTCTACGATGATTTCTTCAGAACGACTGGTTGGGATATTTTTCCCAACGTAATCTGGACGGATTGGCAATTCTCTATGTCCACGATCGACTAAGACTGCTAAACTCACGCGCGCAGGACGGCCATGACCGACAATGTTATCAATAGCAGCGCGGATGGTACGGCCTGTATAAAGTACATCATCCACCAAGATAACTTCACGGTCTGTCACATCAACAGAAACCAAAGAAGTATCTTCTCCACTTTTAACATCGTCACGGAAAGGTTTCGTATCCAATTCTACAACAGGAACTGAAAGATTTTCTAGCTGCTCCAAACGTTCTTGGATACGGTGGGCGATAAAGACACCACGAGTTTTAATACCAGCCAAGACGATTTTATTCAAATCTTTGTTGCGTTCGATAATCTCATAAGTAATACGCGTAATCGCTCGTTTGACTGTCAATTCGTCTACAACTTCTTTTGTCTTCATGACAAACCTCCAAAAAGAAAAGTCTCCTTAAACAAGGAGACTTGAAATGTATAGCCAAGCGAGCCCTACTGCAAACAGTATAGACTTCACCCTTCTACTTTATCACGCTCCTTGCCTGCCTCACGGGACAGGTTTAAAGGAATATTTAGTTATCAATTACTATAGCACAAAGCATGCTTAAAATCAAGCAAAAACTTTCAATGTACCATCTTATAAATTGCTAAAGTCATATAACTGTGGGTACTGGTCACACTCTGGATTTTTAGGATGACAAATGGCTCTTCCAAAATAAATCATGGCCTGATGAGCTGCTAACCACTGCTCTGGTGGCAAGATATCCATGACTCGCTTTTCCACCTCAAGCGGTGTCGCTGATTTTTTGACAATATCGTGGTGCTTACAAATACGCTCCACATGAGTATCCACTGCAAAAGCTGGAATCCCAAAACCCACACTCATGACAACATTGGCTGTCTTGCGACCAACACCTGCCAGACTTTCTAATTCCTCTCGAGTCTGAGGTACTTGACCATCAAAATCATCTAATAGTTGTTGGGCACATTTTTTAAGGAATTTAGCCTTATTTCGATACAGTCCCAGACGAGAAATGTGCGAAGCAATCTCATTCTCTGTCGCCACAGACATGGCTTGGGGCGTTGGAAAGGCCGCAAAGAGACCTGGTGTGGCCTTATTTACCGCTGCATCCGTCGTCTGAGCTGACAACATGACCGCAACCAAGAGTTCAAAATGATTGGTAAAATCAAGACTGGGCTTGGCATCTGGGAAGAGGGCAATGATTTCTTCTAGCACCTTTCGTGCTCGTTTTTTTGACAAGACCATTATTCGTCTCCGTCAAATAGTCCTTGCAAGCCAGCAAAAGGACTGTTTTCTTCTTTCTTGACTGCTTGTTGAGCTTGGTATTCTTCCTCAGTCATGATTTGCCAGTCATTTCCTGACACAAATCCTTGACCAGCCTCTTCTTCAGCTGTCAAGACCTTAATAGGGATATTGAGCAGGATATTGTCTGACACGCTCTCAGCAAGGTCAAGTTCTCCATTTTCGATAGGCAAGACCAAGTCATCATCTAGAACTTCTTGATCTAGCTGGTTGGTTGCGCCTTCCATAAAAACTTCTGTGACTGGATAAGATTCAACTAGCTCAACTGGCTCCATACTGCGACTTGAAGCAAGGACAATGGTATAAGATAACTGATAATCTAAGAAATACATACGGTCTTCGTATTGTACTTTCCCAACTGCAAGGATATCTTTTACATCTAAAATTTCTTGATTACGTGCATGCAGGTCTGCGGCTAGGTCTAAACTTTGTTCAAAATGCAAGCCTTCAGACTGCTTGCGAATCTCTTGAATATTTAATTTCATACTTCCTCCATAAAGATTTACTCTCTTGATTATACCATGAAAAGCCTACAAATCAGCCCACCAAACTTTGTAATTAGAATTGAATTTTTTAATATGTTCATCACTATATTTTTTGGTACTATACTATAGGCAAGGAGACATGATAGCAAGGAGGATGCTCATATGGAAGACAAATTTTGAGATTTTATAGCTTGAAATTTCCAGTTTTCTGTTGACAAAATTTCCTTAAAGGTATAGGATAAAGGTACTAATACTCGGAGGTAGGGGAGACATGAACAACTAAGTCTATCAAATAAAGAAACTTTATTTAGTAGATCTTGTTTTGTCTCTTTTTGTGTGCTCTTTTATGCTCTTTTTCTGGCATGTTAATAGAGTTTTTTTGACATAGACTTTGGCTCTACTAGGTAAAGTAGAGCTTTTTGTTATGCACTATTGACATTCTAGAAAGGGCAACAATATGATAAACATTAATCATCTAACTATCACTCAAAACAAAGATTTACGAGACCTTGTCTCTGATTTAACCATGACCATCCAAGACGGGGAAAAGGTTGCTATTATTGGAGAAGAAGGAAATGGCAAATCAACCTTACTTAAAATTTTAATGGGGGAAGCTTTGTCTGATTTCACTATCAAGGGAGACATCCAGTCTGACTGTCAGTCACTGTCCTACATTCCTCAAAAACTCCCCGAGAACCTGAAAAAGAAAACTCTACACGACTACTTCTTTTTGGATTCTGCTGATTTAGACTACAGTATTCTTTATCGTTTGGCGGAGGAGTTGCATTTTAATAATGATCGTTTCGCTAGCGACCAAAAGATTAGCAGTCTATCAGGGGGCGAATCTTTGAAAATTCAGCTCATCCATGAGTTAGTCAAACCCTTTGAAATTCTATTTTTAGATGAACCTTCAAATGACCTAGACCTTGAGACGGTTGATTGGCTAAAAAGTCAGATTCAAAAGACCAGGCAAACCGTTATTTTTATTTCCCATGATGAAGACTTTCTTTCTGAAACGGCTGATACTATTGTCCACTTGCGACTGGTCAAGCACCGTAAAGAAGCGGAAACGCTAGTAGAGCATTTAGATTATGAACGCTATAGTGACCAGAGAAAGGCTAATTTTGCCAAACAAAGCAAGCAAGCTGCTAACGACCAAAGAGTCTACGATAAAACCATGGAAAAACATCGGCGAGTCAAGCAAAATGTAGAAACTGCACTTCGAGCTACCAAAGACAGTACTGCAGGTCGCCTATTGGCTAAAAAGATGAAAACTGTCCTCTCACAAGAAAAACGCTACGAAAAGACAGCTCAGTCCATGACCCAAAAGCCACTTGAAGAAGAACACATTCAACTTTTCTTCTCGGATATACAGCCATTACCGGCATCTAAAGTCTTAATCCAACTGGAAAAAGAAAATTTGTCCATTGGCGAGCGAATTTTGGTGCAAGAACTACAATTAACTGTCCGTGGCCAAGAAAAAATTGGTATCATCGGCCCAAATGGTATTGGGAAATCAACTCTGTTAGCCAAGTTACAGCAACTTCTTAATGATAAAAGAGAGATTTCGCTTGGTTTTATGCCACAAGATCACCACAAAAAACTGCAATTGGATTTATCCCCAATAGCCTATCTCAGCAAAACTGGGGAAAAAGAGAAACTACAGAAAATCCAATCTCACCTAGCCAGTCTCAATTTCAGTTATCCAGAAATGCAGCATCAAATTCGCTTCTTATCTGGCGGGCAACAGGGCAAACTCCTGCTTTTGGATTTAGTGCTACACAAACCAAACTTTCTCTTGCTGGATGAACCCACACGAAACTTTTCTCCCACTTCTCAACTCCAGATCAGAAAACTCTTTGCCACCTATCCAGGCGGTCTCATCACTGTTTCGCATGACCGTCGTTTCTTAAAAGAGGTCTGTTCGACTATCTATCGCTTGACAGAACACGGTTTGGAGGTAGTTAATTTAGACGATTTATAAATTTGCAACATAGTAAAAATCCAGAGATGACCTCTGGATTCTTTTTACATCTGTTTTAAACGTTCAATCCGTTCTGAAATAGGTGGGTGGGTGTAAAAGAGTTTTTGGAACCCTCCACCTTTCTTGGGATCATTGATATAAAGTGCACTGCTGGCATCATCGACAGGACGACTCATCGGTTTACTATTGTCTAACTTACGTAGAGCATTGATCATTCCTTGCGGATTGCGCGTCAACTCAACACTGGAAGCATCAGCTAGAAATTCCCTCTGACGAGAAATAGCTAGTTGCACCAAGGTTGCAGCGAGAGGTGCCAGAACAATAGCTAGTAGGGAAACCACTAGCATAATGATTTCAAGACCATTTCCATCTCTATCATCGTCACTTCGTCTGCGACCTGCTCCACCCCACCACATCATACGACCTGCCATACTAGAAAGCATGGTGATAGCACTAGCAAGAGCGACAGCAATAGTCGAAATACGGATATCGTAATTACGAATATGACTGACTTCATGTCCCATAACAGCTTCTAGCTCCTCACGATTCATGATAGCTAGGAGACCTGAAGTCGCAGCAACCGCCGCATTTTGAGGGTTAGAACCTGTCGCAAAGGCATTTAAGGCTGGATCATCAATGATGAAAACACGAGGCATAGGAATCTGAGCCACCATAGCCATATCTTCCACTACATGGTAGAGGTCTGGTGCCATTTGCTCATCCACCTCACGCGCTCCATTCATGGACATGACAATCTCTGTCGATTGAAAAATCATGGACAAGGCATAGATAAAGCCGATAATCAGCGCGATAACCAAACCACCAAGCCCAGACCGCATAAAGAGGTAACCAACCGCATAGCCAACCAGAGCTAAGAGTAGGAAAAATACCAGCAACAAAATCCATGTTTTTCGTTTATTGCTTGCAATTTGATCAAACAACATCTTAGTCACCTAAACCGCTAAAATCAACTTTAGGAACTACCTTTTCCTCTTCTGGTGTTTGAAGGAAATCTGCTGCTTTAAATCCAAACATTCCAGCGATAATATTGCTTGGGAAAGTTTCTAATTTTACATTGTAGTTGCTGACAACACTGTTATAGAGTTGACGAGAGTATGAAATTTTATTTTCTGTATTAGTCAACTCCTCTTGCAATTTAACAAAGTTTGCACTAGCTTTCAAATCTGGATAGCTTTCTGCAACTGCAAAAATACCTGAAACCTGACGAGTAAGGGCATCACTAGCTTTCATAGCTTCTGCTGGTGAAGTCGCTGCCGCCACTTGGTTACGTAGTTCTGCCACCTTTTCAAGGGTAGAACCTTCATACTTAGCATAACCTTTTACAGTCTCAATCAAGTTTGGCAAGAGATCATTTCGACGTTTCAACTGAACATCAATCTGGCTCCAAGCCTCCTTGGTTTGCATACGATTCTTAACCAAACCGTTATAGCTAACAATCACAAAAATAACAATAAGAGCGATAACTCCAAGAATAATCCAAGTCATGATATAAGTCCTTTCTGCTTTTAGATTAGTACCAGTATATCAAATTTTTTATGATTGTGGTAAAATAAGATGATACTAAAGAAGGAAATAACTATGAAACCAGAAACATTTTACAACTTGCTTGCCGAGCAAAATCTTCCACTTTCGGACCAGCAAAAAGAACAATTTGAACGTTATTTTGAACTCTTGGTCGAGTGGAATGAAAAGATTAATTTAACAGCTATTACGGACAAGGAAGAAGTTTATCTCAAACATTTTTACGATTCGATTGCCCCCATTCTGCAAGGCTTGATTTCAAATGAAAATATCAAACTTCTTGATATTGGAGCCGGGGCAGGATTTCCTAGTCTTCCCATGAAAATCCTCTATCCTCAGTTAGATGTGACCATCATCGATTCACTCAATAAGCGCATCAACTTCCTCCAACTTTTGGCTCAGGAGCTGGATTTGAATGGTGTTCATTTCTACCATGGACGTGCAGAAGACTTAGCACAAGACAAGAACTTCCGTGCCCAATATGATTTTGTAACAGCTCGTGCGGTTGCCCGTATGCAGATCCTATCTGAATTGACTATTCCCTACCTTAAGGTTGGTGGAAAACTATTGGCACTCAAGGCCAGCAATGCGCCTGAGGAATTATTAGAAGCTAAGAATGCCCTCAATCTCCTTTTTAGTAAAGTAGAAGACAATCTCAGCTACGCCCTACCAAATGGAGATCCGCGCTACATCACAGTGGTAGAAAAGAAAAAAGAAACACCAAATAAATATCCACGTAAGGCTGGTATGCCAAATAAACGCCCGCTTTAAATTTTTAAGTAAAAAAATATTTACAAAGTCAACCTCGCTTTTTTATTTCTAGGCTCGGAAAAAAATGATTTACAAAATCATTTTTTTCTGCTATACTATCCTAAGCAAAGGTTTTTAATGTCATCCCGTGAGGTGACGAAGACGCAGAAATATTTGAAACTCTTTAAAGTCTAGATTTTAAAGAAGTCTTACTCTGAGGGCCTATTGCTGTAAAATAATGGGCTCTTTTTTGATGCCCAAAAGTGAGGTTTATATGAAACAAGAATCAACTGTTGATTTGTTACTAGACGTTGACCAACGTCCTTCAGCTGGAAAAGGAATTCTCCTTAGCTTCCAACACGTTTTCGCCATGTTCGGTGCGACCATCTTGGTACCATTGATTTTGGGAATGCCTGTATCTGTTGCCCTTTTTGCTTCAGGTGTTGGAACACTCATCTACATGATTTCAACTGGATTTAAAGTTCCAGTTTATCTAGGTTCTTCATTTGCCTTTATCACAGCTATGTCACTGGCTATGAAAGAAATGGGTGGTGATGTATCTGCTGCCCAAACAGGGGTTATCTTGACTGGTTTGGTCTATGTCCTTGTGGCTGCTGGTGTTCGTTTTGCAGGTACAAAATGGATTGATAAACTCTTGCCACCAATCATCATCGGACCTATGATCATCGTTATCGGTCTCGGACTTGCAGGTTCAGCAGTTACCAATGCTGGTCTTGTAGCTGATGGAAATTGGAAAAATGCTCTTGTAGCAGTTGTTACTTTCTTGATTGCTGCCTTTATCAATACAAAAGGAAAAGGCTTCCTACGAATCATTCCATTCCTATTTGCCATTATCGGTGGTTACCTCTTCGCACTAACTCTTGGCTTGGTTGACTTTACACCAGTTCTTAAAGCTAACTGGTTCGAGATTCCTGGTTTCTACTTGCCATTTAATACAGGTGGTGCCTTTAAAGAATACAATCTTTACTTTGGTCCAGAAACCATCGCCATCTTGCCAATCGCTATCGTAACAATTTCTGAACATATCGGAGATCATACTGTTTTGGGTCAAATCTGTGGCCGTCAATTCTTGAAAGAACCAGGTCTTCACCGTACTCTTCTTGGTGACGGTATCGCAACTTCAGTTTCTGCCTTCCTTGGTGGACCAGCCAATACAACTTATGGAGAAAATACAGGGGTTATCGGTATGACTCGTATCGCTTCTGTCTCAGTTATCCGTAACGCTGCCTTTATCGCGATTGCCCTTAGCTTCCTTGGTAAATTCACTGCCTTGATTTCAACCATTCCAAATGCTGTACTTGGTGGTATGTCAATCCTTCTCTACGGAGTTATCGCAAGTAATGGTTTGAAAGTCTTGATCAAAGAACGTGTAGACTTCAGTCAAATGCGTAACCTAATCATCGCAAGTGCTATGTTGGTACTTGGACTTGGAGGAGCTATCCTTAAACTCGGTCCAGTTACCCTTTCAGGAACTGCCCTATCAGCCATGACAGGAATCATCTTGAACTTAATCTTGCCATATGAAAATAAAGACTAAGAGTCTAAACACCAAATCCGCTCAGACAACTGAGTGGATTTTTTCGTACACTATAATACAAATATCTGTAAATTGTTAAAATCAAAAAACGTATAATATCAGGTATTCTAAAAACTTGATACTATACGTTTTATCATAGAAATTTTTACTTCATTTTCTCATCAAATGAGATTTGCATCAATCCCTTGTCTTACTTGCGTTTCTTCTTCGCTTTTTTCATTTTATTCGCCATGCGTTTCATGGATTGTTTCATGGCAAATTCACCGATTTTACCTTTGAGTCCGCCACCAAACATCTGACTCATATCTGGCATTCCTGCTCCTCCGAGAGCTGAAAGGTCAGGCATACCGCCTTGTCCCATCATTCCTTCAAGGGCAGACATATCCATTCCTCCCATATTTGGCATATTTTTTGGAAGGTTGTTTGGATTGATTCCCATCTGCTTCATCATCTTGTTCATATCACCAGACATGACACCCTGCATGAGCTGTTTAGCTTGGTTAAAGTCTTTGATGAATTTATTAACTTCGACAAAGGTATTTCCAGAACCAGCAGCGATACGACGGCGACGGCTTGGATTTAACAAATCTGGATTTTCACGTTCTTCATGTGTCATTGAAGACACAATAGCACGTTTGCGCGCAATCTGACGCTCATCTACCTTCATGTTTTGAAGGGCTGGATTGTTAGCCATACCTGGAATCATCTTGAGCAAGTCTTCCATTGGCCCCATGTTTTGCACCTGATCCAACTGATCAATGAAATCATTGAAATCAAAGGTGTTTTCGCGCATCTTCTCAGCCATTTCAAGGGCTTTTTGCTCATCGTATTCCTGAGAAGCTTTCTCAATCAACGTAAGCATATCCCCCATGCCAAGGATACGGCTAGACATGCGGTCTGGGTGGAAGGTTTCAATGTCCGTAATCTTTTCACCTGTACCAGTAAACTTGATTGGTTTTCCAGTAATGTGACGAACAGATAGAGCAGCACCACCACGAGTATCACCATCAATCTTGGTAAGGATGACCCCAGTCACTTCCAACTGAGCATTGAACTCACGCGCAACATTGGCTGCTTCTTGACCAATCATGGCATCAACGACGAGCAGAATTTCGTTTGGTTGAGCTAGTGCTTTCACGTCACGAAGCTCATTCATCAAAAGCTCATCAATCTGCAAACGACCTGCCGTATCAATCAAGACATAATCGTTGTGATTGGCTTGGGCTTGTTCCAAACCTTGACGTACAATCTCAACAGCTGGTACTTCTGTCCCAAGTGCGAAGACAGGCACATCAATCTGTTGCCCCAGTGTCTTCAACTGGTCAATAGCCGCAGGACGGTAAATATCCGCCGCAATCATCAAAGGACGGGCATTTTCTTCTTTCTTGAGTTTGTTGGCCAACTTACCTGCAAAGGTTGTTTTACCAGCCCCCTGCAAACCGACCATCATGATGATTGTAGGAATCTTAGGTGACTTGATAATCTCTGCCGTATCAGAACCTAAAACGGCGGTCAGTTCCTCATCAACGATTTTAATAATCTGTTGCGCAGGATTAAGGGTGTCAATGACTTCATGCCCGACTGCACGCTCACGAACTTTCTTGATAAAGTCCTTTACAACAGGCAAGGCAACGTCGGCCTCAAGCAAGGCCAAGCGAATTTCTTTGGTTGCCTCTTGGACATCAGATTCAGAGATTTTTCCTTTTTTACGTAAATTTTTAAAGACGTTCTGCAAACGTTCTGTTAAACTTTCAAATGCCATTTTTCTTCCTCTTATTCTCTATTATCAATGCTTGTTAAAATTTCTATCTGCTCATGCAGAAAGTCATCCTTGGGATACTGCTCCAAAATCTGGTCAAAAATCTGACTGCGGACAATGTAGTCCGAGTACATGTGCAATTTCATCTCATAATCTTCCAGAATCTTTTCTGTCCGCTTGATATTATCATAGACAGCCTGACGACTGACACCAAACTCCTCGGCAATCTCAGCAAGGCTGTAATCATCAGCGTAGTAAAGCTCTATATAATTCATTTGCTTATCTGTCAAAAGCGCCGCATAAAATTCAAAGAGCGCATTCATACGATTGGTTTTTTCGATTTCCATAACTTTTATTATACCAAAAATTAGCCTAATCTACCACATTAGCAGGCTAATACGAGAAGATAGCCAGGTAAATTTGAAAAAGACATGAGCCTAGCCCCAAGTAATTTCCAATTGATAGCTGGCAAAGAGATGTCCCTCTTGATTTTGCAGTTGATAATCTAGTTCAATCTTTTGCCCATCAACTTGATAATGGCTCGTTTGGATGATAAACTCCTGCATGCCCATTGGTGTAGGAATGTAGGCTAAACTATCACTATCCTTTAGAAAGCGCATAATGGTCTTGGGATTGGAAAATCGGCTCATCACCAGTTCTTGACCATGGAATTTAATCACTACTTTTTCCTTTTCCTCATTGTAGAAAAGCAAATATCTATAATCTCCCTTTTCATGCACTTCCACGTCATAAAGCTGGTCAATCACTTCCAACTGCTCATCAAACTGAATCGTATTTCGCATCCGAATCTTCACATCAAGTCCTCTTTCTTCTCTCTTGTCCTACTATTTTACCAAAAAGAGCAGGATTTTGCTATAATGGTCATATGAACGAAAAAGTATTCCGTGACCCAGTTCACAACTACATCCATGTCAATAATCAAATCATCTATGACTTGATTAATACAAAAGAATTTCAGCGTTTGCGTCGTATCAAACAACTGGGAACTTCCAGTTATACCTTCCACGGTGGAGAACATAGTCGCTTCTCTCACTGTCTAGGAGTCTATGAAATTGCACGACGCATCACGGAGATTTTTGAAGAAAAATATCCAGACGAATGGAATCCTTCTGAGTCTCTCTTAACCATGACAGCTGCTCTCCTACATGACCTTGGGCATGGTGCCTACTCCCATACTTTTGAACATCTCTTTGATACAGACCACGAAGCCATTACTCAGGAGATTATCCAAAGTCCTGAAACGGAGATTCACCAAGTCCTACTACAAGTAGCGCCAGATTTTCCAGAAAAGGTAGCCAGTGTCATTGACCATACCTATCCTAACAAGCAGGTCGTGCAACTCATTTCCAGTCAGATTGATGCGGACCGCATGGACTATCTCTTGCGCGACTCCTATTTTACAGGAGCATCCTATGGGGAATTTGACCTGACTCGCATCCTCCGAGTCATTCGTCCTGTCGAAAATGGCATCGCCTTTCAGCGCAACGGCATGCATGCCATCGAAGACTATGTTCTCAGTCGCTACCAGATGTATATGCAGGTCTATTTCCACCCAGCAACTCGGGCTATGGAAGTTCTCCTACAGAATCTTCTCAAGCGCGCCAAGGAACTCTATCCTGAGGACAAAGACTTCTTTGCACGAACTTCCCCACACCTCCTACCTTTCTTTGAAAAAAATGTGACCTTATCTGACTATCTGGCTCTAGATGATGGTGTGATGAATACCTACTTCCAGCTCTGGATGACCAGTCCTGACAAAATACTTGCAGACCTGTCGCAACGCTTTGTCAACCGCAAGGTCTTTAAATCCATTACCTTTTCACAAGAAGACCAAGAGCAACTCGCTAGCATGAGAAAATTGGTTGAGGACATCGGCTTTGATCCCGACTACTACACTGCTATTCATAAGAACTTTGACCTCCCTTATGATATCTATCGTCCCGAATCTGAAAATCCAAGGACACAGATTGAGATCTTACAAAAAAATGGTCAACTAGCAGAACTCTCTAGCCTGTCCCCTATCGTTCAATCTCTTGCCGGCAGTCGCCACGGAGATAATCGCTTTTATTTTCCAAAAGAAATGTTGGACCAAAATAGCATCTTCGCAAGTATTACCCAGCAATTTTTACACTTGATTGAGAACGATCATTTTATCCCAAATAAAAACTAGAAGAGGAAATTTATGAGTATTAAACTAATTGCCGTTGATATTGACGGAACCCTAGTCAACAGCCAAAAGGAAATCACTCCTGAAGTCTTTTCTGCCATCCAAGATGCCAAAGAAGCTGGTGTCAAAGTCGTGATTGCAACTGGTCGCCCTATCGCAGGTGTTGCCAAACTTCTAGACGACTTGCAGTTGAGAGACGAGGGTGACTATGTGGTAACCTTCAACGGGGCCCTGGTCCAAGAAACTGCTACAGGACATGAGATTATCAGCGAATCCTTGACCTATGAGGATTATCTGGATATGGAATTCCTCAGTCGCAAGCTCGGTGTCCACATGCATGCCATTACCAAGGACGGTATCTACACTGCCAATCGCAATATCGGAAAATACACTGTGCACGAATCAACCCTCGTCAGCATGCCCATCTTCTACCGCACTCCTGAAGAAATGGCTGACAAAGAAATCGTCAAGTGTATGTTTATCGATGAACCAGAAATTCTCGATGCTGCGATTGAAAAAATTCCAGCCGAATTTTACGAACGCTACTCCGTCAACAAATCTGCTCCTTTCTACCTCGAACTCCTTAAAAAGAATGTAGACAAGGGTTCAGCCATCACTCACCTAGCTGAAAAACTCGGATTGACCAAAGATCAAACCATGGCTATCGGTGACGAAGAAAATGACCGTGCCATGCTGGAAGTCGTTGGCAACCCTGTAGTCATGGAAAACGGAAATCCAGAAATCAAAAAAATCGCCAAATACATCACCAAAACAAATGACGAATCTGGCGTTGCCCATGCCATCCGTACATGGGTACTGTAAAATAATTTGAATATAGAAAAAGCACTCCAGAAGTTAGAGATACTGTACTGACCCCAAAAGTTAGACAGAAAAAATCTTACTTTTGGGGTGCAGTTCAAGATTCAGTATTTTTGGTTTCTAGTTCTATCTCCTAAATAATTATTAAATCTGAAAAAGGTAGTACATTATGTAAAACCTTTTTCATTTTTTTATTTTACTACGAATTAATATTATTTTTTCTAATGATAATTAACCCACTAATCTTCCTTTATAAATATTGCAGTTCTTTTCTTAGTTAGCTTTTTTTCATAACTCTTTATAAGAATAACCAATAAACTACTTAATAATCCCAAAATAACTAGACTTAATCTCGGGTTTAAAAGCCAATTAAAATAAGCAGCCAGTATCCCTCCAAAAGGAGCAAAAATGGTAGCTATTACAAAAGAACTAGAAAGTATTTTACCAATATTATACTCAGTACTTTCTTGTTGCTGTATTGTTGTAATTGAGACAGAAGCTATTGTAATTAGTCCACTCAAAATTGAGTAACAAATTCCAAAAAATATCCAATTTTCTACTATTCCGCTTGCCATAATGACAAGTGGGATAGTTACCATTGATATATTCATTAAGATAAAGGTATCCTTCTTATTCAAAAACGTAGAAAGAAAGGTTACTGCTATCAAACTACCAAATCCAGCAATTGAGTATACAATTCCAACAAGACTATTTGATAATTTTAATTGATCCTGTAAATAATAAATAATCGTTGCATTGAAGCCTAGCATAGCGATATTCACAACAATAGTAAAGAGTAAAGAAATCCTCAACTTAATATTTGTAAAGTTCTCTTTAAAACCTACAAAAATTTCTTTTATATCATCATTACCATTCTCCTTGTGTTCTTGATCTGGAATATATGAAATTAGTATTGAAAGAAATAACAATAAGAAAGAAGCACTATTTATAAAAAAAATACTATTAATATTAAACTTTAACATTAATACCCCTGCTAGAGCTGGAGAAATTAATTTTGAAATAGTTCGTACACCTTGAAATTGAGAATTATATTTTTGTAATTCTTCCTTCTCAAATAAAGCAGGAGTAATGACTGAGAATCCTGTTTGAAAAAGTGTCGAAAATAAAGGTATCAAAAATGCAATAACATAGTAAAAAAATATAGAAACTGAATATTTAGATAAAATCGGTATTACACTACATAATAATGCAGGTATTAATGTAGACCATAATAGTATTTTTTCTTATTGAAATTATCCAATAAGTAACCCATAACAAATCCCAAGAAGAATTGAGGTAGCAATTCAATAATCACCATTCCTCCCATTGCAAAAGACGAATGAAATTCTTGGTAAATTAAGATTGGAAAAGCAATTTTCTGAAATCTATCTCCAATATTTGATATAAATTCACCAAAAGTAATTGTATAAAACGTTTTCTTGTTAATATCCAAAATGTCCCTTCTTTCTAGTTAAACCACGATGAATATCACTTTTTATTAAATCGGTAAGACTTATTCCAAACCTCTTTGCAAGAGTTGGTACCGCACTATTTTCACTTAAACCATACATAGTTACTAACTCAATGAAATATACATCCTCGCCAGATACTCTAAAATCAAGATAACAAGTACCATCTATTTCATAATAATCATGACCACCCGTCAAACGGGTGGTTTGTCCCAGGGCTATAAGCCCAAACTACCAGCCAGCGCCTAAAGACGCTGGCTTTCACGTTGTTCAAGCCTTATTGCTCTTGATTCGTCACTTGCCTCTCAAAGAGGCTTTAGTATCACTTACCACTATCCCTAAAGGCATCCTTCTTATTCAAAAAGTAGAAAGAAAGGTTACTGCTATCAAACTTCCAAATCCAGTAATTGAGTAAACAATCCCAACAAGACTATTTGATAATTTTAATTACGTCCATTTTTTTCTCTCATTAATTGGACATAGCCCTTTGTTTCTATTTTTGAATTTAAAAACGAGAACTCTCCGCACATTTTATCATAAAAATTACTATAATCTTCTTTTGAAAAATCTCCTAAAATCTCTATCTCAAGATAAAACCCAAGACCATCAATCTTATCTAGATTAATCGTTTTATTTTCTAATTCATCATGATAAGTCTTTCTATGTTTACTTATTGTGAAAATATTTGAAAATCCATCTTGCAAGATATTTCTTACAAATTCTAATTTTTCAGATTCTAACTCTATTTCACTTTCACTCCACATTCCTTGTTTTATCGTATCTTTTCTTGTGAAAATACTTGCTCTATTATCATCTTCTTGACGAATTCTGTAGATAAAGCTACCTACCTCATCATTTTCAAATTCTCTTCCTTTTGTTTTAAAATATTCATCAACTTGCTTATTTTCATTCTTAAATTTATAAGATTTTTCTAAATATGAAATAGCATTATTATAATCTTTCTCATCGTTGAGTTCAAATCTAACTTCTAATTCATTCATTAATTTTACCTCTCAATTCTTCAAAGGCTGAAGTCTCTTTACATTCACTCAGTCTATAGTAAGTTTCTGTAGATGTTTTATGGACAAAAAGCCTAATATTTTCTTGTACTCATTTTAGCACTTCAATATAATAATGTCAAGAATTTTAATAATGTTTTTTATTTATTTTTATTAAATACATATTTGTATCTTTCTGGATTAAAAAAACGATGCTTAATTGAACATCGTCTTTACTATTCTGTTATATCTGCAATATAATGCTCGATTTTAAGAGCCATTGACATATTGCCCTCAAGCTTATACAGGAAATAAGCCGTTTCAAAGTACTCTTTTACTGCAACTTTAGAAGAAAAATTCTTACTGACATTTCCCATCAATACATACAAATCAGCCAAAAGATATGTTGTTCTATACGTCTTACATTGCTTTATCGTATCTGTGATTTTAGTAATAGCCTCTTCAGTATTATTCTGCAACCATAGATAGCGACAAACATTATAATTAAATTTAATAGAAAGGTTTAATTCTTCGATTGTGTTTAACTTGAGTTGATTTACTTGATACTCTAACTTTTCTCGAATTTCATTAAAACTCTCTAAATCTTCAATATCATAATAAAAATTAAATAGAGTATTTGAAACTTGAAGGTAGATCAGGTCAGTTACATTTAACTGAGACAGTACCTTCTCCAATCTTGCCACACCCTCCTCTTTTTGCCCATAGAGATAAAAATCTATAAGAGATTTTATCCACTCCATATAAAACTTATCTACTAGAGACAAGCGATGTACCTTTACACTCTCTAATTCATATATATATTTCAAAGACTCATAATTTCGATTTGTGATAAATGTCTGGGCTAACTTCTTAAACTCTGATAACTCATCAATCTCCTCTCCAATCTGCTCATTAAAAAAATAATCTATACTAACTTTTAACTTCTTAGACAGAGCATATAAAAAGTCTGCTCCTGGAGTAAATTCTCCATTCTCTAATCGACTAATCTGCCCCTGTTTACATATCCCCTCAGCCAATTCTCGCTGAGACATTTTTAATTCTTTTCGTCTATTTTTTAATCTTGTTGCTAATAGTGTACCCACGTTTGCATTTTCCTTTTCTATTCGATTTCAATTTCAATTGTAACATGATTAAATTTTAAATACAAATTAATAAAGCAAAAGATACAAATTATATATAAGCAATGACTAGATAGGTTACCTTTGAAAACCTATCCCTTCTTCTTTTGAAATTTTCTTACTCAAGCGATTGATAAAACTATTAACATTAAATGTACTAGATGTTAGACTATCACGTTTAGATTTTGCTATTGATAGATTTAACAGACCAGAAATAGTCTTTTACAACATATCAAATTCAGGAGAATAATAAGGATTTTCCCCATTTTTTACACTCTCTAGTTCATAATAATCAATTCATCTTGTCACAAACCTTAGCCCAAAAAATCCACACCAAATCTTTTCGAAAGCTGTTTAAAGCTTTGTACTTGCTTTCTGAATTCATAAATCTGAACCTTTACCTCATTTGTCCAATTCCATAATAAAAATAAGGACATTCTAATAAAGGAAGTCCTTATTTTTCCTATTTAATTGGTCAAAATTATTTTATCCTTTTACTAACATTCATTCTCTTACTAAATCATACTTTTTATTAATAACCCTCTTTTAGAGTATGTCCGTAAGTTTGAATAATTTGTTGTATATCTTTATGCCTTAGTAATCTTGAAACAGCCCATATATCAACACCTTTTGATAATAAATATGAACCGTAAATATGCCTGCCTGCTGTTGCTATCATGGTTTGACTACCTATCCCAAGTTCGGATAAAAATACTTTCAAGCATTTATTCAATCCATAATTTGTAGAAAGTTTATACCTTCTATCACAAAAGATCAAATCATATTTCTTTAATTCGTCACGATTATAAAGAACCTTATCTTGTTCCTCTTTCAATGCATCCAATACAGATATTAAATCTTCATCAATAAGAATTTCTCTTATGAAAGTATTCGTTTTTTGAGGAACAAAATTTGTCGATTTCTAGCAAATCTTTCATACGTCTTTATAGTTTGTCTTTCTGAAAAATAATATTTTCTAGTTTATGATTCACCTTCTAATTCTATTATAATCGAGTATAAAGATTCTTTCGTTTTGGGAACAGATTCCTTCAATATATCCTCTATAATTTTAAAATTTAAGTTGGAATAATTATGATAAATAAAATTTCTAAAACCTTTTATCTGAATCCAGTTTATCCTATCTGAATACTTCTGTTTTACTTCCTCTGATAATTTGCCTAAGGATAACTGTTCTCCTACTTGTCCTAAATTCATAGCGATAGAATCAACTACCATATCATCATCTAAAGGTAAATTATATCTTCTTGCTTTTTCCAAAACAGCAACAGCCTTATCAAGATATAAAATCATATCCTTCAAATAGGCTATATCAGTTTCAAGAGATTGACTTCTCATAAATAACCTCTCTATCATTCAAAAAATTTTTCTTAACTAACTTCCCAATATTCGTTTTTGGAGAAAGTAAATCACTAACCAATAGAATATCTATATTACCATCAAAAATAGTTAAAAGCCTACCATATACATCAAAATATATCGAATCATCCTCTAACTCCAAAGCAATATCAACATCACTTTGTCCATCAGCTTCACCCCTAGCATAAGAGCCAAATAGATAAATTTTAGATAAATCATATTGTTTAGCAACAGGAACAATTTTTTCCTTTATCTGATCTATTGTATAAACCATAACTAAACCCCTTTATATCATATATAGCCATACTTTTATTTCAGCTTACTCAGAATCAAGTTTAACTTCAAAAGGAATGCTTCTTGTCAGCACACTCTGTTTTAAAAATAACTTCACAGCAGATGACATATCCAACCCCAACTCATTAAAAATTGCAGTCGCTTCTTTTTTCAATTCATCATCTACTCTTACAGCAATTTGTGACACAGCATTTCTCCTTGATTTATTCTGTATATCTATTGTATCACCTTGAGTAAGACACTTCAACTTTTTTTAATTATTAAATACAAAACAAAATAGACCAGTTTCCTAATCTATAGTAAATCTAATCTAGAATAGTACAATATGGTTCCTAAAACATTAATAGAAATTAGTTTAAATTTTTAATCTATTTGCTGAGTTTTTATTTCATTTCACTATATTTTATTCTATATTAATTGACTTTTGGTAAAATTTTAATCATGAATTAGTCAAAGAAAAAATACTAACCTATTTTAAAAAACTAAATTGTGGTGATTGCCCATAGACAAACACTTTGAATTTTCTTTGTCTTTCTTTACATTTCTAAAAATGCCCCCTGCAGGAATCGAACCTGCAACTACTCCTTAGGAGGGAGTTGTTATATCCATTGAACTAAGGGAGCTAGATAAAAACTCTGCTGAATGAGCAGAGTTTTTTAGTCGAATTAACGACGGATTTCTTTGATACGAGCTGCCTTACCTTGAAGTGCACGCAAGTAGTACAATTTCGCACGACGTACTTTACCGTAACGAACAACTTCAATTTTTTCGACACGTGGAGTGTGGATTGGGAAGATACGCTCAACACCTACACCGTTAGAGATTTTACGAACTGTGTAGTTTTCTGAGATGCCAGCACCTTTACGTGCAATAACAACACCTTCAAAAATCTGGATACGTTCACGGTTACCTTCGACAACTTTCGCGTGTACACGAACAGTGTCACCAGGACGGAATGATGGGATATCAGTACGAAGTTGACCTTCAGTCAAGCTTTGGATTAATGGATTCATTTTATTCTCCTATCTTTGTCAATCTTGAGGAATCTTCCTCAGCGGATAAACTGTATTTTTGTGCGTCCATTACACACAAGATACAGTTTACCAAATTTCCACAAAAAAGTAAAGAAATTTATAGCAAAATTCCTAAAAAAATCGCAACCAAACCACCTAGGTAGGTCAAAGCTAAATAAGAATAAAATACCTTCTTATCACTTAACAGTCTTTGGAGTTCGTCATTCAAGGTCGAAAAAGTTGTCAAACCGCCACAAAATCCAGTTGCTAGAATAGTATAGACTTCCTTAGACTCCACATGATTGTATAGCAAGCCAATTAAAAAACAACCCAAAAGATTAGCTATTAGCGTTCCGAGTGGCAATTTAAAAGCTTGATTATAGTGGGAAAAGAAATAACGTACGAGCGCTCCGCAACCACAAGCAATTGCAAGATAAATGATTACCATTTCTTCCTCCCCAAATAGTAAGCCAAGAGCAGGCCTCCACCCACGCTTAAAATGAGATACAAAACTAGGCTAAGATAACGCCCTGTATCAAGCAGTTTCACAGCATCAAGCATGAGACTAGAAAAGGTTGTCAAACCTCCACAAAAACCTGTCCCCAGTGCTAAAACCAAGCCCTTACTAGTCCCCTTATAGACCAGATAGCCTTTTACCAGATAAACCAAGCAGAAAATTCCCAGATAGTTGACAAGTAGGGTACCCCAAGGAAAGTCTGGACTGGCTGGTAACCAAGTAGAAACTAGATAGCGAACCAATCCGCCCACCATGGCAGCTAGAAAAATCCCTAGCGGATAAAATTGTTCTTTTTTCATTTGATGTTTTGATCCTGATAATCACGCGAACGTTTGAGTATGTCAGAAAAAGTCGCGACAATAGTCTCCTGATAGCGCTTATCCTCTACACGACTTCTAACCTTTTCAAAAATAACTTCTTCTCTCTTAGTATCTAAAATCGGTTTTCCTGAAGCTTTCTTATAGGCAACTACCCCCTCAACCAAATGCATTCGTTCTTCTAACAGTTTGACAATTTGGTCGTCGATTTGATCAATTTCTTGACGAATAATATCTAAATCCATACAGTCTCCTCCTTTATTTGAATTATTGTATCAAAAAGCAACCAAATAGGCTAGTAAAATCCCAACTCACACTAAGAAAAATGCACTGATTGATTGCATCAGCGCACTTTTATGCTTATCCTACTTTAGTAGCCAATTCTTCTGCGAATTGTTCCAAGCGTTCAATATCTTCTTCCTCGGCAGAAAGATCAACTTTAACACACTCTGAACCTTTTTCTGCTCCTGTTGATACAAAAACACGGTCAAAGTCATCAACAGCCTTACAGAATTCATCGTAGAAGGTATCTCCTGAGCCAACCACTCCGTAGATTTTACCATTTAAATTGAGATCAGCTAGATCTTCGTAGAAGTCCATCATCTCATCTGGCAATTCTCCATCACCATAAGTATAGGTCGCAACGATAGCGATGTCTGCTTCCAAGAAGTCTGAAGCGTCAACAGTTGTACATTCATCAACATCGACATCCAAGCCCAAGTCACGTAATTTGTCTGCTACAATATCTGCAATTTCTTCGGTATTACCGGTCATACTGGCAAATACAATTTTTGCTAATGCCATATCGTCCTCCTCAATTTATCTTTCTCCATTATATCACATCTTTTTCATTTTAAAAATAAAAATTCTTGTGCTACAATGAAATGAGAAAGAATTGAGGTTATTTATGGACATTTGCCATCAAATTTTAGAAAAAATCAAAGAATACGACACGATTATCATTCACCGTCATATGAAACCAGACCCTGATGCCTTGGGAAGTCAGGTGGGATTGAAAGCCTTGCTAGAACATCATTTCCCAGAAAAAACCATCAAAGCCGTTGGTTTTGATGAACCAACTCTTACTTGGATGGCTGAAATGGATTCTGTCGAAGATAGTGCCTACCAAGGCGCCCTTGTCATCGTCTGTGATACGGCCAATACTGCTCGTATTGATGATAAACGCTATAGTCAAGGTGATTTTCTCATTAAGATTGACCATCATCCAAATGATGATGTATATGGTGACCTATCTTGGGTGGATACTAGTTCAAGCAGCGCTAGTGAGATGATTACCCTATTTGCCCAAACAACCCAACTGGCCTTGTCAGATCGCGCTGCGGAGTTGCTCTTTGCAGGAATTGTTGGTGATACAGGTCGTTTCCTCTACCCTTCTACGACTGCACGCACCCTCCGCCTTGCTGCTTATTTGAGAGAACATAACTTTGACTTTGCAGCTCTCACTCGCAAAATGGACACTATGAGCTACAAAATTGCAAAACTTCAAGGCTACATCTACGACCATCTGGAAGTGGATGAAAATGGTGCAGCTCGCGTTATCCTGAATCAAGAAGTCTTGAAACAATTCAATGTGACCGATGCTGAAACTGCAGCTATTGTGGGTGCACCTGGACGCATTGACAGTGTGAGTCTCTGGGGAATTTTTGTGGAACAGGCTGATGGTCACTACCGTGTTCGCTTACGCAGTAAAATTCATCCTATCAATGAAATTGCCAAAGAACATGATGGCGGAGGTCACCCCCTAGCAAGTGGCGCCAATTCCTATAGCCTAGAGGAAAACGAAATCATCTACCAAAAGTTAAAAAACTTGCTTAAAAACTGATAAAATACTTGCCAAACTTTTCAGAATCTGATAGACTAGTATGGTAACAATCTATGGCTCGCAAAGAGACCATGGCAGAAAGGAAATATTGCAAAATGAAAAAAGATATCCATCCAGAATATCGCCCAGTTGTCTTCATGGACACAACTACTGGTTACCAATTCCTTAGCGGTTCAACAAAACGCTCTAACGAAACAGTTGAGTTCGAAGGCGAAACTTACCCATTGATCCGTGTGGAAATTTCATCAGACTCACACCCATTCTACACTGGACGTCAAAAGTTCACTCAAGCAGATGGACGCGTGGATCGTTTCAACAAAAAATACGGTCTCAAATAATGATAAAAAGACAGCTTCGGCTGTTCTTTTTTTTGTTTCTTGAAATTAACTGCTGTTTTCATGTTCCAGCCTCAAAAAAACTTTGCACTCTAGATAGCCACACGATGGTTTCCAGAGTACAAAGTTTTTTAAATTAAAGCAGTTTTAGTTGATTTTCAGTTCCTTACCAATAAAAAACTAAGCCTAGGACAATATCCAAAGCTTAGTTTGATGTAGTTTTTTAATTTCCAGCGTAATATTTTTGAATTCCTTTAATAATACCTTCAACCAACTTATCTTGGTATTGTTCACTACGGATTCGTTGGTTTTCTTCTGGATTATCCATATAACCCAACTCTAGTAACACAGCAGGTTTCGCAGTCTCACGAAGAACAGCGAAGGTGGCTTGCAAAAGTCCAGCATCTCTAGCTCCTGTCTCAGCCAAGAGAGATGAATGAAGATCTGCAGCCAAACGATTACTTTCACTCATACGGTCTGGATTATTGTGCCAGTACTGGTTAATCTTGCTCGGGTAACCAGCCTCTTCCTTATAAGAATAAGTCTGTATTCCCAGATTCAGCGTTGTGTCATTCCCAGTAGCGTTAAAATGAATACTAATAAAGAAGTCTGCATTCGTCTTATTTACCATACGAGAACGCTCTGTCACAAAGTCAACGTCCACATCACTATCACGTGATGTTAGAACTGTATAGCCCAGTTCCTCTAAACGTTTCCGTAATTTACGAGAGACCTGTAAGTTCAAATCTTTTTCAGCTATTCCATAATAGTAAGCACCCGAATCACGTCCACCATGCCCAGGATCTAGGAAAATAGTTTTACTATAGTGCCCCTTTTCAAATCCTTTTGGAAGTTCTTGAACCCATTTACCATTATCTTTGAAAAAATGGCTGCTTCCATTAATAGTATAAGTTCCAGTGACATAAACGCCATCTTCTTTAAGATAATACCAAGCTTGATAATCTTGATCATAAATCCACTCTTTGTGAGCCATGTAGCCACCAGATTTTAGATAGTAAGAGCCAATCCATTGCTGTTCAGCATAGTGTCCACCTGACTTGAGATAAAACCAGCTAGAGTAGTTAGGATCGTACACCCATTCTTTATCTGCCATAGCCCCACTGGATTTCAGGTAATAATTTCCTTTCCAAGTATTAGCCATCATGGCACCATTTTGATCAAATGCATACCATTTACCATTGATTTGACTCCATTGGTTAGACAAATATTTTCCTGAACCATTGGCGTAGTACCACTTGTTAGCCATCTGATACCAGCTATTTTCAAGTAAGTAACCATTCTTATCAAATAGGTAGCCCTCATAAAGAGTATCTGTAAATTTGACACCTGTTTGACTATAATAAGTCCACTTCCCGTCTTCTTTTACCCAACCAGTTTGTAGCTTAGACTCAGTAGGAAGAGTTGGCTTTGTCTCCTGCTCACTCGAACTAGGGATCGGGCTCGTTGGCTGGGCTTGAGAAGCGTTTGCAGAGCTAGTAGTTGAACTACCGGTAGAGTTATTCGTAGAATGACTAGCATCATTAGCTAGAACTGTTTGGCTAGTCAATCCAAGAAGAGCCAGAGCAAGAATCGTAAATTTCTTATATGATTTCATTTATAACCTTTCTAGGGGAATGGAATCCCTATGTTATTGAGTTCTTTAACTTCCTTGATGAAAGAAGATTTGTTCTGCATCCTACAAACTATAATTTATAGGATGTTATGGGTTGTTTAGCTGATTTAAAGATGTGAAACCTAAAAAGTTTTGCTAAGTTGGAACGTTAAAAATTCAATTTCTGAACACCTAATCTCGCTTCAGATAGTTGTCGAACAAATCTAATAGATTTCATCGAAAGCATCCCTTTATATTATACACTAAATTTAGAAGAAATCTTCTCAAACATCTGAATTTAAAATAAATCTAGTTCCTATTAGTACCGAATTTTAGTTTACTCTGCCCAGTAGAGATGTTATAATAAAAAAATAGGAGGACACAAAATGAACAATAAAGCTAAAAAGTTCACACTTGCAACGATTTCAGCTCTGTCACTTCTTGCGGCTGGAACTATTACATCACAATCAGTCTCGGCTAATGATAGATTGGTCTCCACTCAAGAAGTCAATGGTCAATCCTACCATATCTTAAACTCTGAGGTCACTAGTACTTCTGCTGGTACTACTCTAGTTGGGATTGAAGGGACTTTCTTAACGCCAGATAAACAGGCAATCTTAGATCGTATCAACTCCATTCGAAAAGAGGCTGCAGATGAAGGTCTAGTTACTAGCTATGTTCCGATCAAATGGTCAACTGCCCTAGAGAAAACAGCCTTTTCTCGTGCAGCAGAAGCTTCTGTAACTATGAATCATAAACGTTTATCTAATAAAGATATTTGGAGTGCCTGGCCTTCAGGAAATTTCTCACTAGCCGAAAACTTAGCTTGGAACTATGACGGATTTATGACAGCTATTAATCAATGGTATGAAGAAAAAGCAGATTATGTTAAATCTCGTAGTGGTGTCAGTGTTACAGGTCAAACTGGACACTATAAATCCTTAATTGATCCAAAACTGACCTATATGGGGCTTGCAGCCTTTGATAATCCTGTCACTCAAAATGGATGGATTACCATTGCTCAAAGTTTTGGAACATCATCTGGTGGCTCTGAAGAATTAGCTGGTGGTTATGGAAAAGCCATTCAATACACAGAAGTAAACTCTTCTCAGACTCAAACATTTGCGACCAAAGCGAATCTTTTTGACAAAGACTTGAAGGCTATCGGAACTCATAAAAACATAAATGAAGCTACAAGAGACGAAGGAAATAATTCCCATGATTTCTTTAACCAAATGCAAGAAGTCGGTAAAAATATAGGTTTTTGGCGTCAATCTGGCTCTCGCTGGTGGTATAAACATGCTGACGGTTCATATACAACCAACGGTTGGGAACAAATCAATGGTGTTTGGTATCGTTTTGATAACTCTGGTTGGATGCAAACAGGCTGGTTGAAAGATGGTAGTTCTTGGTACTATCTTGATAGTTCTGGTGCAATGAAGACTGGCTGGCTAAAAGATAGCGGTAACTGGTACTACCTTCAAGACTCAGGCTCTATGAAAACTGGTTGGATGAAAGTATCTGGTAAATGGTATTATGCATACAGCTCAGGCGCGCTCGCGATTAATACAACTACTCCTGATGGCTATCGTGTCAATGCCAACGGTGAGTGGATATAATGAACTAAAACAAAAATAAACAAAGGACAATCATTATTTAATTTTAAAGATGATATCCTTTGTTTTTTATATACTTTTATTGTCTGCTGCTAAGCACAATTCTTAGATTCACTCAGAAAAAAATTAGACTTTTAACCTCAAAATTGATAAAACAGGAAAGAAAATAAGATAAAAGGAAACTGTAAATCACTATGATAAACATGCAAAATATGATGCGTCAAGCACAAGAACTGTGACTAGGAGCACGTAAACTTATAATTGAATAAGCGACTCGTTTGTGAAAGGAAAGAATAGTCAAAGGATAGGCAGACTCAAATTTGGAGAAATAATCAATCAACTAACTTTTATTTTTTCAAACTTTTTCCTTTCTAGGGGAATGGAATCCCTGCTTTATTGAGTTATTTGACTTCCTTGATGAAAACAGATTTTCATTGCAGATTTACCTTCTGTATTATACACTAATATTAAATTTATTTTGGAGTGATAGAAAAGCTTCTCATCAGCCAGTCTACTTGTTCTGGTATTAGAGCTTTGACATCCTTTTCTGTACTTGGTCAAATCCGTTTACCTTTCTCAAAACGTCTATAAAGTTGATTATCCCAGTAAAGAGATTTAAAATAGTCTTTACGTCCACCACAAACGAGATTGTGTAACCTATGCGACATTAAAATATACTCCAATAATTTTACTTTCACTATAGTATACAGTGAGTTCTATAGTCTAGAGATTTTTCAATATACTTAGTTATTGGGCGGTTACAAATCAGCCGTACACTTCCTGAAATGCAAAAATCTCCTAGCAGACTTTCCTGCTAGGAGATTTTATGTTATGAGAGGTACTTGTTTAAGCTCTAAAAATCGGATTCATCATCTGATGTTTGTCAAACAATCTACCAATTAAGCTTCTTCGTCTTCTTTACGACGACGGCCTGCAAGACCAAGACCAAGTAATGCACTTGCGGCAGCTGCTACCATAGCTACAGTAGAATCTGCTGTACCTGTATTTGGCAATTCTTTAGCTGCTTTACGCGCATTTGCTGCTGCTTCTTGGCTAGCATTTGCTGCTGCTTGAGTTGTAGCTGGAGCTACAGCTGGTATTTGAGCAGCTTGGTCGTTAGCTGGTGTTGCATGATCAGTTGCTGGAGCAACTTTCGCCATGAAGTCTTCGATACGTTTCACCATTGCATCCACTTCTGCTTGAGTTGCGTCTGCATTAGCAAATACTTTCTTAGCATCTGCTAATAAGTCATTCGCTTCTTTTGCAGTTTCTGCATCAAGCTTAGCTGATTCTTTAATGATCAATTCATCTAATTGATGGATAGCGCCTTCTAACTTAGCTTTATTCACTTTTGCATCAGTGTTAGTAGCTCCGTTATTGCCAGAAGTTCCATCATTCCCACCATTATATGAAGGTAGCACATCTTTATTTTTTTGTGGAGTAACTTCAACTGGAACATTTACAGTTGTTTCTTTTCCACCTGGTAGTCTTAATGTTACCTTAGCAAACTTTCTACCTAGTGTAGTTGTATCAGGTAAGTCAATATTCATCACTGTAACTGTTTCTGGTAAGTTCAGTTTTGAAATAATATCAGCTTGACTAATTGCTTTTCCAAGTTCAACTGTTACTACTCCAGTAACAGATGCTTGTAAGGCAGCTTTAATATCTAATGCTGGTCTATCAAATACTAACGCATCTTGGTCAATTTGATACAAGAATGGTCTTAGAGCTTTTTCGATTGCTTCAATACTTGCTGCTTGTTCGATTGCTTTCTTCGCTGCTTCTGCTTCTTCACGTGCCAATGCTTTCGCCTTAGCTTTTTCTTCAGGAGTTAAGTCTGTTCTTGCATCAATTTCTTTTTCTTTATTCATCAATGCTTCTTCTACAGCTTTCTTAGCTTCTTCTTTAGCACCTACTGGATTGATTTTCGCAATATTTTCTTTACCATCTTCTAGCACTTTATTGATATCTTCTGATGTTGTTGCCTTATCAATTGCATTTTTCGCTACTTCGGCTTCTTTTCTTGCCGCTTTTTTAGCTGCTTCTTTTTCTTCTGGTAATAAGTCTGTTCTTGCATCGATTGCTTTTTCTTTCGCTGCTAAGGCTTCATCTATTGCTTTTTTAGCTGTTTCTTTACCGCTGATTGGATTTATTTTCTTGATATCATCTTTACCAGTTTCAGTTTTTGATGACGCATCATTATGAGTTTTAGCATTTTCGATTGCTTCGATTGCTTTCTTAGCTTCTTCTGCAACTTTTGCTTTTGCTTTTGCTTTCTCATCATCAGTCAAATCAGTTCTTGCATCAATTGCTTTTTCTTTCGCTGCTTTTGCTGCTTCGATTTCCGCTTTCTCTGCTTCTTTTTCTATTGCTAGTTTTCCTGATTCTTTAGCTGATGCAACTTCTTCTGTTGTTTTTGCTTTGTCAATTGCATCAATTGCTTTTTTAGCTTCTTCTGCAATTTTCGCTTTAGCTTCTGCTTTTTGAGCATCTGTTAAATCTGGATTTGAATCAATTGCTTTTTCTTTCGCTGCTTTTGTTGCTTCGATTTCTGCTTTCGCTTTTTCTTTTCCTACTGGATTTACAGCTTCTACTGCTTTTGTTCCATCAGCTTGTTTTACATCTACTGAGGATTGATCTGCTGCTGCATTAATTGCTTTCTTAGCTTCATCTGCTGCTTTCTTAGCTGCTTCTTTTGCTGATTTTTTCTCAGCATCTGAAAGTTTATCGTTAGCATCAATTTCTTTTTCTTTTGCTGCTAATGCTTTATCGATTGCCGCTAATGCTTTTTCTTTTCCAACTGGAGTTACAGCTTCTACCGCTTTTGTTCCTTCAGTTTGTTTTGCATCTACTGCGGCTTGATCTGTTGCTGCATTAATTGCTTTCTTAGCTTCTTCTGCTGCTTTCTTAGCTGCTTCTTTTGCTGATTTTTTCTCAGCATCTGAAAGTTTATCGTTAGCATCAATTTCTTTTTCTTTTGCTGCTAATGCTTTATCGATTGCTGCTAATGCCTTTTCTTTTCCTACTGGATTTACTGCTGATACTGCTGTTGTTCCAGCATTTTTTGCATTATCTACTGCTGTTTGATCTGCTGCTGCAATGATTGCGTTCACTGCATCAATAGCGGCTTTAGCAACTTCTGCCTTAGCTTTGTCTTTTTCTTTATCTGATAATTTTTCATTCTTATCAATTTCTGCAAGTTTAGCTTCTGTTGCTTTTTGAATTGCATCTAATGCTTTTTCTTTCCCTACTGGATTCACTGCTGACACTGCTGTTGTTCCAGCATTTTTTGCATTATCTACTGCTGATTGATCTGTTGCTGCATCAATTGCTTTCTTAGCTGTATCCGCCACTTTCTGAACTTCTTCTTTAGCGGCTTGTTTTTCATCGTTAGAAAGTTTATCGTTGGCATCGATTTCTTTTTCTTTTGCCGCTTTTGCTGCTTCGATTGCTACTTTGGCTGCTTCTTTTTCGATTGCAAATTTACCTACATTTTTTGCTGCTGTAACATCATCTTCTGTTGTAGCCTTGTCAATCGCTGCAATTGCTTTATTCGCTTCTTCTGCGAATTTTGCTTTGGCTACTTCTTTTTGTTCAGGAGTTAAATCATTATTAGCTACAATAGCATCTGTTGCATTTTTAGCAGCTTCTTCAACTTCTTTCTTAGCTGCTGATTTATCGATCTCTTTAAGAAGTTTCGCTGCTTCTGCTAGTTTAGATTTCAACTTATTGATCTTAGCTTGAACTCTATAAGCTTCTAACTCACCAGCATTATCTCCTTTATCTACTAAATCTTTAGCTGCTTGTTTCGCTGCTGCTAACTCATCGCTTAGTTTTGCAACTTCATCATTATAAGCTTTGATACTATCTTTAGTTTTACCTGTTGTATCTGCTAATTTAAGATTTTCTTCAGCATTTGCTAAATCATCTTTTTGATCTTGAGTTATCTTGTCTACTAACGTTTCTTTGGCTTTTTCTAATGCTGCTTTCTTAGCGTTTACGTTTGCTAATGCTTCTGCTACGGCTGTTGCTGTTACGTTTTCGTCGTTAATTACTGCTTCGGCTGCTGTTACTGCTGCTTCGGCTGCTACTTTCGCGTTGTTATAAGCATCTACTGTAGCTTTTGTCTTGCCTTCTGTTGATACTATTTCTTTTGCTTTTGTATCTAAGTCTGCTTTCGCTGTTGCCAACTCTGTTGTATCTGCTTTAGCGACTAATTTTGCTTTTGCTGCTTCTAGTTTAGCTTTTAATGCTTCAATTTTCGATTGTACTAGTGCGGCTTCTGCTTGCGTTTTGTTTTCTGGATCCGCTAAGATTGCGGCTGCTTCTCTCTTAGCTGCTTCGATGTCTGCAGTAAGTTTTCCAGTTTCTGCTTTATAAGCATCTGCTGTTGCTTTTGTTTTGCCTGCTAAGTCCGCATCACCTAATACTGCTAAGTCTGTGTCTACTTGTCCTAACGCTGTCTTTTGTTCTGGCGTTACTTTGTCTACTAACACTGCTTTTGCTGCTTCTAATGCTGCTTTCTTAGCGTTTACGTTTGCTAATGCTTCTGCTACGGCTGTTGCTGTTACGTTTTCGTCGTTGATTACTGCTTCGGCTGCTGTTACTGCTGCTTCGGCTGCTGCTTTCGCGTTGTTATAAGCATCTACTGTAGCTTTTGTCTTGCCTTCTGTTGATACTATTTCTTTTGCTTTTGTATCTAAGTCTGCTTTCGCTGTTGCCAACTCTGTTGTATCTGCTTTAGCGACTAATTTTGCTTTTGCTGCTTCTAGTTTAGCTTTTAATGCTTCAATTTTCGCTTGTACTAGTGCGGCTTCTGCTTGCGTTTTGTTTTCTGGATCCGCTAAGATTGCGGCTGCTTCTCTCTTAGCTTCTTCGATTGCTGCAGTAAGTTTTCCAGTTTCTGCTTTATAAGCATCTGCTGTTGCTTTTGTTTTGCCTGCTAAGTCCGCATCACCTAATACTGCTAAGTCTGTGTCTACTTGTCCTAACGCTGATTTTTGTTCTGGCGTTACTTTGTCTACTAACACTGCTTTTGCTGCTTCTAATGCAGCTTTCTTAACTTTAATTTCAGCTAATGCATTTGCTACGTCTTCAGTTGTTGAATTTATATCACTAATCACTGCTTCGGCTGCTGTTACTGCTGCTTCGGCTGCTGCTTTAGCTGCATTATACTTATCTGCTGTTGCTTGTGTTTTACCTGCAGTAACATTTGTTTCTTGAGTTAATGTTTTTAAATCATTCTTAGCTTTTTCTAATTCAGTTGTATTTCCTTTTTCTTTCAATAAGGCAGCTGCTTTATCTAATTCAGCTTTGATTTTATCAACTTCAATTTGAGCATCAGTAGCTTCTACTTTACCAGCATTTTCTGTTTTATCTAATACTGCTCTAGCCTGATTTTTAGCAGCTGTTAATGCTGCTTCTAATTCTTTATATTTATCTTCGTACGCTTTAATACTCTTCGGTGTCTTACCTGTCTTATCTGCTTCTGTTAGTGCATTCGAATCATTTTGTAGTTTTGTTTTTTGAGCTTCTGTTGCTGCAACTACTAGAAGTGCTCTTGCTGCTTTTAATTCAGCTCTTTTAGCTTTCACATCTGCTACGGCTTGAGCAACTTGATCAACAGTTGCATGTTCATCATCGATGACCAATTTAGCTTTTCTAGCTTCTTCTTCTGCGGCACTTTTAGCTATATTATATTCTGAAACAGTTTCAGGTGTTTTACCTGGAGTTGGATCGTCATCTACTAGTTGATCTAGTTCTCCTTTTGATGTTGTCAATGCCGATTTATCAACTTTTAACTTCTCTTGTTTTTCTAAAGCAAATTTTAATAGTTCTTGATAGTTTTTAGTTGAAGTATACTTCCCTGGTGTCAATGCTTCTCTTATTGCATCCAGTTGAGCTTGATAAGCTGCTTGTGTCTCAGGAGTTTTTCCTCTTTTATCTTTATCAACTGTTTCCAATAATTTATCATAAACTCTTTGTAACAGAGATTTAGCTACCTTAGTTGTATCTTGAGCGATTGAAAAATCCGCTCCTGTAACAGGAATTGAATATTTTTCATCCCATGCTTGATAACTCATACCTGTACGATTCTGATCTGCTAAACTAATTCTAACCTTATAGTGATCAGCACCTTGAGGTAATGCAATAGGTTTACTAGTAAACGTCCCTGCTTTACCATTTGGTAAATTCTCAGGTCGTGCCATTAATTTTTCTGCTTCTCTTTTCCCTATAAATCCTGGGCGTGTAGTATTATCTACTCCAGAATCTATAGTAGTACTACTTGAAGCATTAGAAATTTTAATTCTTTCTCTATTCGTTCCATCTGTTGCTTTAGTTACAATATATTTTGTATCATTTTTATTGATAGAAGGATCAAAAGTCGTTTCATAGACTAAACTCTCTTGATTGCCTGTTATACTATAAACTTGGACTTTATAATTCGCTTTAGAGCCATCACTATCTCCAACATATCCTGGTTTAAATTTAACAATTATATCTGAGCCCTCTGCAGTTGAATACGCTGTAAATGTTTTTTCTATCCCTTTATATCTAGCAACATTCTTTGTTATTCCGGCTCCAACTCCTGTTGGTTGATACGTACTACCATCAAAAACTACTTCATCTCTATTAGCTCTCGTTCTACTCTTTGAAAGTAATAAAGTGTACTCCGTGTCTCTATCAAATGCTTGTTCTCGTAACCAAACTGTATCATCAAGTGTTGAATTGATAGTTTCAAGAGGATAAACTCCTTCTTCAGTTCTTCTAGCAATGGCAAAAACTCCTCCATCAACTGCTTTCCAACCACCAAATTCTTGAATTTCCTTCACAGTACCTTTTGCTACTTGCTTACTATCACCTAAGGTATTCATCTCATTAGCAAGTTTCGTATTATTTTCTACTGTAGCACCTAATCCTAATAATTTATCTGCTAAAGTCTTTAAATCGGCATTTTCAGCTGGAGCTGTATACGTTTGGTTCGCAGCAGGATCTGTATCCGCATCCGTACGGAATGGATTACTTCTATCCAATGCTTTCCCATGACGTTCATCTCTAGAACCTGAGTTGACAATCGAGTTAGAGTTTGATGCTTTTTCAGTATTAGTTGCTTTTTTACCTACAGTAGCTTTCCCATTTGTAGTATCGACTGCTGGTGCTTCTTTTTTCTCTGCTGGTTTTGTTTTCAGTTGCGTTGTTGCTGTAACTAATTTGCTGTGTGCTTGTGTTAATTCACTTTCTGTTGTCGCATTACTTAAAACTGATCTTGCTTCTTCTAAAGTTGCCTTTAATTTGTTTACACTTTCTTCTGTTTTAGAAGCATATTTCCCGTTAGTAAATTTCCCATCAATTTCTTCTATTAGTTTTGATAAAGCTAACTTTCTCTCATTTGAATCTGAAATAGTTGAAACAACCGGCACTGACTCTTGAGTTTCTTTTGAGCTTCCTACCACATCTCCTTCTGGTTTATTCTCAACATTTGCAGCAGAAACTGAAGTATTAGCTTCTTTAGTAGACACTCCAGTAGTAGATGAGTTGCTCGGCATAAGAGGATTAGGAGTTTGTTTATTCTCATTCACACTCACTACATTTTGACTTTGTTCAGCTGCTTGTACATCTTCAACTGAACTAACTGCAAAAAAGACTGACCCTAATAAGACAGATGCAGCACCAATTGAAAATTTGCGAATAGAGAAACGCTGGCGCTCATTAAATTTAAATTGTTTCATTTGTTACCTTTCTTTCTATCCTGTTCTAAATAGCTCAAGACCATATAGTGAATCTACACTTGTTTACTTCTTTAAAAAAACAGGAAAATGAACCTCCTATTATCTTTCAAGGAATAAGAAGTCTCATATTTTTATAGTTTTTCAATCTATTATATCAAATTTATTATATTCTTTGCAAACTGCTTTCCTCCTACAAATAAACAAATTATATATATATATATATGCACAAACCTTGTAATATAAGGTTTATAGCTCTTTTTTGAAAATTTAACATATTTTCGGATATTTTTTAGAATTTTTACATTTTGATGACAATTGGTATATGCTCCATTTAAGCAATCTCGCTTAAACCTATTCTTTATCTTTTCTTAGTGATAAACTTTATCTGACTCTCATATATGAGATAAATGAAAGACTATAGTGCAAAAAAATGGTACAATGTAGTATGTACTTGGAACTATTAAACTACACAGTAAAGTAGTTGCAAGACACAATCTACTCACTATTAAAAAAACATAAGGGAATTAACCCTTGATACGAAAGGAATTTTAGAAATCTTATGATGAACATGCAAAACATGATGCGTCAAGCACAGAAACTTCAAAAACAAATGGAACAAAGCCAAGCTGAACTTGCTGCTATGCAATTTGTTGGCAAATCTGCTCAAGACCTTGTTCAAGCGACCTTAACTGGAGATAAGAAAGTTGCCAGCATTGATTTCAATCCAGCTGTCGTTGACCCAGAAGACCTTGAAACTCTTTCAGATATGACTGTTCAGGCTATCAACTCTGCTCTTGAACAAATCGATGAAACGACCAAGAAAAAATTGGGTGCTTTCGCTGGAAAATTGCCGTTCTAATTAAAAGAAAAAACAAGTATTCAAGAGAATACTTGCCTATCGTGGGAGGAACAACTGTTCCTCTTTTTGCTTACTAAAAATTAAAGAATTCCATGGCCTGTTTGAAAAGCAATTCCGTATACTCTGGGTCTTCTTGGGCAATGGTTACTTGGTCTTGAATCATTTCCAAGTCATCCGTTATCATGCCATCTGCTCCCAAATGAACAGATTTATCAAAGGACTCTGAACTATTGATGGTCCACACGTACAATTTCTGATCGGTATTCCAAAGCTTGTTGACAAAATTTTCATCTAAAGTTGAATACTCCATGGTGTAACCTGTGGCTTTGGTTCTTGGAAAGATACTATTGTAAGGTAGGATGAAATAGACTGGAATTTGTGAATCATAGGCTAGCACCTGGTCAATCACATGGTAGTCTAAGGACTGCATCTGGTGGCCATTCTGCTTAATGATGGCTCCATATTTGTCCATAAAACGTTTCATCATATCTGGGCTATCTTTTCGACTAGTTTTAATCTCAATAAGAAGTTTCTGATGCAATTCATTGGCTTTGTTGAGATAATCATCAAAACTAGATACCTTACTATGATAGCCGTTTTCCGAAATATCGAGTTTGGTTAATTCTTCCAAGGTTAAATCCTGAGGATTGGCATTAACTCCTGTCAAATTCTTGATATTGGCATCATGCATCATGACAAACTGGCCGTCTTTTGTTTCCTGAACATCCGTCTCAACAAAGTCTGGCTCTAGCTGAGCTGTCCTCTCTAATGATTGGACGGTATTTTGGACACCATTTTTATCTGAAACACCGCGATGAGAGATAATTAAAGGTTTATGTGAAACTGGAGCTTCTAAATAAACATACCCCTCAAGAGCGAAAAAGATGCCTGCACAGCCCATCACTCCCCATCTCATCCAGTGGTCTTTCTTTCTCCTTGGTGTGATTTCTAGTTCTTCCCCTGTCAAAAAGGAAACAAACTTAATAAGGAAATAGGTCAAGGCCATATAGTGGAAATTCTTAATCAAGACAAAATTGATAATTCCTAGTACAAGAGATTCCTTATGGGTCACTCCATCCATCAGTGCCTGACTTGCTAAGATTGGGATCAAGAGAAGAATGAAAAATAGATACGTTTTGACGATAATCCAAAGCAAGTTCCAAATATAAAACCAAGATTGCCTTTTGGTCTTCTCTAGACTATATCTAACTGCTTCTTTGACTGTTTTCTTCTCAAACAAAAGCTGGGGTAGGGCAAACATCAAACGTATTGAAATGTAAAAGAGCAGCAAGGCTAGAATAGTAACAATCAAACCGACCAACCAATACTTATCTTCTACATAGGCTACTATGAATTCCGGAATGACGATTTTATTGAGGTAATAAATCTTTAAAATCTTTCGAATCAATGGAAAGAGCATCATGACATAAAAGAAAATAAAGGCCATTTTGGAAATCGTCACTTGTCTCATGAATAAGAAACTCTGACGAAAGACCTTGCGACTGTACTCCAGCAGGGTCCTCTTTTCATGATAGAGGAGGTGGCGAGCTCCGATAAAGAGAAGTCCTATCTGGTAGTAGGCGATTAGTAAATTAACGATTACCAGAACAAATAAAGCAAGACTAACAAAGGGAGAACCCTTTATAATAGCGAAAATATTATTGTAGGAAAGAAAGAGATAACCTGTCTGACGGAGCAACAGTCCAGCAATCCAAGAATTAAGTGGTAACCAGACAAACTCAATCATCATAAATATCAAGAAAAAGAGAAAGAGAATTTTATCTAGATTAAAGTAGATTTTCCTAAAACCTAGATTTTTAGGCTTTTCAGGTTTCATAGGCACTCCTAGTCAAATAATTGAGATAAGTCCAAGCCACCAAAAGGATTGTTTGATAGGCTACTTTCTGTCTCTAACAATTCTCTAGCTTGATCTGACTCTAAGAAGGATTCGTAAACACGCGCCGTCATTCGAGCATCCTCCAAGCTATTATGGGACTGACCTTGAAATCCGAGAAATGAGGCAACAGTTTGCAATTTGAGATTGGCAATACCATGTAAATCAGAACTCCGACGTTCAAAGGCTTCATCATACAAATCCACCTTGTACTGCTGGCTGTAGTCTAAACCATGCTCTGCTAGAATAGGCAAATCACTTTTAGCAGCATTGTAGCCTACCATAGGCAAAGAACCCACAAACTCTTGAAATTCTGCTATGACTTTCTCCACTGGTGGAGCATCTTTTAAGGTCTCAGCTGTAATCCCAGTCAAACCATTGATAAAACTTTTTAATGGGGCGCTGGTATGAACATAGGAATCATAGGCATCGATTTCCTGACCATCTCTAAAACGAACAGCCGATACTTGAATCAAGTGTGTTTGTCCTTCGTGCTGATTAAATTCTAAGTCAAAAGCAATGTACTCTTCTAATCGTTCCATTCTATACCTCTCCTATACTGTTATTTTACTTGAGCAACTATACTATTTAGAAACAAAAGAAGCCATCAGGTTAGCATGTAACCTAAACAGCTCCTTGATTATCCTCCAAATAAACGAGCAAAAAAGCCTTTCTTAGTGGATTGGACTTCTTCTTTTGCTTGGTCCAGCTCTAGCTTGAGATTTTCTTGATCCTTCATGGCTTGAAGGGTCAATTGTTGCTGCTGATCTAGTTGTTTGTCTTTCTCAGCAATCTGACGGTCTTTGATACGCATCTGCTCGTCTTTTTCTGATAACTGACGATCCTTGGCTTTTAATTGTTCATAGAGACGAAGAATTTCTGCATTCTTCTCATCAACTAGAATCTCCATCAGTTCACGTTGCTTGACATCTTCACTGACAGGCTCATCTTCAAAAATCGTTTTTTTATAGATTTCTTCTAGCTTAATCAAGCCACTTCTGGTAACGACTGTTACCCCTTTGTCATTTTTATCTGTGTCTTCTTCTGGTAATTCTTTGACACGGTTATTGATTGCTTGGCGAGATAATCCTAAAACCTCTGCAATCTCACTGACGGTCATTTCAATACTCATAATATCCTCTGAAACGTTTTCTAGCTTTTCTTTACTTAAATCTTATCATAAGCTAGAAAAACTGTCAAATTTTCGCTTAATCTAAGGCCTTCAAAAAGGCTAGTAAGACTTGGGCAGAGCGACGTCCAGCTTCGATAATAAACTCATCAAAAGAGATGTTTGCTTCATGGTTAGCATTGTCACTCATAGCTCGGATAACTAAGACTGGAAGATTAAGAGCATGCGCTGCCTGAGCAATAGCTGCCCCCTCCATCTCAACGGCTAAAACTTCTGGGAAATGGGACTTAATCGCTTCTATCTTATCATTTCCTGCAACAAAACTATCTCCTGTAGCAATTAAACCAAGATGCCAGTTTTGGTCCAGTTGAGATAGACTCTCTTGGATTTTGGCAACAAAGGTTTTATCTGATTCGAAATAAAGCGGTTGTTGCGCCATTTGTCCATAAGCATAGCCAAAAGCTGTGACATCCACGTCATGATAGGCTAATTTATCAGCAATCACGACATCCCCAACAGCAATACCCTCTGCTACTGCTCCAGCAGATCCCGTGTTAATCAAAGCATCCACTTGGAAATGATCAGCCAAAATCGCCACACTCATAGCAGACATGACCTTACCAATTCCACTTTCTACAAGAACGACTTCATGCGAGGCAATGCTTCCTGTGTGATAGGTATTCCCTAAAACAACTTGCTCTTGGGCATTGTCTAGATGATGGACCAGATAAGCCAGTTCTTCTGGCATGGCCGCAATAATTCCTATTTTCATTTCAATTCCTTTTCTATTACAAAAGTTTCATTGCTAAGACAAGCAAAATCAAGAGAAAGATGACTGCGAATAAGATTTTATTTAACTTAGAATTGAAGACATTTCTCTTAGTATTTTCAATGCGACGGCTTTTATGAATAGACGGTTCGACCTGAATCTTCAAGGTTTCCTGACTAAAACCATGTTCCTTAGGATTGGCATAACCAAAACGGGAAGATGAGGTTGGTAAAATCTTGGTCTCCTCATCATCTAGCAATGGGGGACCTGAAATTTTTTCGCCTCTATTAGCTCTTTCAATCATTTCATCCGTTAATAAAGGTTTACCCATACTGACCTCCTCTATTTTTTGTGCAATTCCCAGTATTGAACAGCCATAATTGTCTTGGCATCACAAATATGACCTGATTGGATCAATTCCTTAGCTTCTTCTAGACTCACTTCAAGGACTTCCAAAGTTTCGTCTTCATCCTGCGGACGTGGATTTTCCACCTTTGTCAAATCGCTTGCTAGGTATAGTTTTAACTTTTCATTACAAAAGCCGATGGCTGAATAAAAGTCATATAAGAGTTCTAACTTCCCTGTATAGGCCGTTTCTTCCTCTAATTCACGCAGGGCAGCGGCGACAGGGTCTGTATTTTCTCCTACTTCCAATTTTCCAGCTGGAATTTCGTAAGAGACAGCCTCGATAGCCTTACGGTACTGCTTGACCAAGATGAGTTTTTGCTCATCCGTTACAGCTAAAACACAGACAGCTCCATTGTGGAAAATCAAATCACGTTGGGCAGTTCCCTTGCCTTCTGGTAATTCAACCATATCTTGAACCAGTTTAAAAATTGGTCCCTGATAGATTTCTTTTCGGCTAAGCGTTTTTTCTTCAAATTCCATGACAGACTCCTACTGATTATTAGGATGATGAGGAAGGCGTGTCGCATATTCGTCTTTGTTGACCTGACGACCACGACCAATCGCAATCGCATCCGCTGGCACGTCTTTGGTAATAGTTGAACCTGCACCAACAAGAGAATTGTCACCTAACTCAACTGGCGCAATAATGGTTGAATTTGAACCAACAAAGACATTGTTGCCAATGACTGTCTTGTATTTGTTTTTACCATCGTAGTTGACTGTAATAGTTCCTGCACCGAAATTAACGTGGCTACCCACTTCACAGTTTCCAATATAAGTCAAATGTCCAGCCTTGGTATTCTCGCCAATAGAAGAGCCTTTCACCTCAACAAAGTTTCCAATATGGACTTGGGCAGCTAGACTTGAACCTGGACGAATGTGGGCATAAGGACCGACAGTTACGCCGTCTGCAACACTGCTTTCCTCAATCATAGAGTTGGTAATGACAGCTCCTGCTCCGATAGTGCTATCCACTACATAAGTACCGTTTGTCAAAACAGTCTCAGCACCAATTTTCGTTTGACCTTTCAATGTAACATTGGCTTCGATTTGAACTTCAGGAGCAATCTCAACATCAACATCGATATAAGTTGCTTCTGGATTGACAAAGCTAACGCCATTGACCATGTGTTGACGATTGATGCGACGACGCATCACTGCTTCAGCAGTCGCAAGAGCCACACGGTCGTTTACTCCAAGACTCTCATCAAAATCTTTCAAAGTATAAGCACCAACTTTTTCACCAGCTTCACGGAAAATTCCAATGACATCTGTAATATAGTATTCACCTTGAGCATTGTTGGTGTTGATATTTTTCAAAGCTTCAAACAAACGCTCGTTATCAAAAACGTAAGTTCCAGTGTTAATTTCCTTGATTTGTTTTTCAAAATCTGTAGCATCCTTCTGCTCCACAATGCGAAGAACTTCAGCATTGTCATTACGAACAATTCGTCCATAGCCAAAAGGATTATCTGTTTCAGCAGTTAAGATAGTCGCCACATTTTTATGATTGATGTGGAAATCAATCAAATTTTTCAAGCTTTTACCTGTGATTAAAGGAGTATCTCCTGCGATGACCAAGGTGTGCCCTGACAAACCTTCTAAAATAGGCTCTGTCATCATAACCGCATGACCAGTTCCTAACTGTTCAGATTGAGTCACAAATTCTGTCTGTCCAGCCAAGACCTGCTCAACCAATTCTGCCTTGTGTCCCACAACTGTTACTGTCTTTTCAGGCTGGATAGCTCCGACACTACGGAAAACATGTTCCAGCATTGAAATACCTGCAACCTTGTGCAAAACTTTTGGCAAATCAGATTTCATGCGAGTCCCTTTACCCGCTGCTAAAATAATGGCATAATTTGACATAATCTTCTCTTTTCTCTAGAAATTCCCTTTTATTATACCATATTTCAAATCATTCCGCGCCCTTGAATGAAAAAATGCTCCAAAGTCCTTTCCTTAACCCATTTTTTGAGTATTTTTTTTGATTTTTTTTCATTTTTAAGGTAGAATTATGAAATATGAGAAAAAAAATTAATCCGCTTATTTTATTTGGTTTTTTTGGGATTATGATTTTCATTTTAATCCTGAATCGCCCTCGTTTTGAGGACCATCCTGTAAAAACAAAGTCAAATATCGCGCAAGTAGAATCACAAGCGTTACATAATATAGATAAACCGGTAATTGATGTTTCTGGTTGGCAGCGTCCTGAGGAAATCAATTACGATACTCTGTCCCAAAACATTTCTGGAGCTATTGTTCGCGTTCATAGTGGTGCTCAAACGTCCAAAGAGAACGATGCTTCCTTTGTTAATGGTGTTGATAAGGCCTTTAAAACCCATATCACTGAGTTTCAAAAACGAAATGTCCCAGTTGGTGTCTATGCTTATTTAGCTGGAAAAAGTGTCCAAGACATGGAAAAGGCTGCTGAGGTATTCTATAACGCCTCTTCACCATACAGCCCAAGTTACTATTGGCTAGATGTGGAAGAAAAAACCATGTCCAATATGAACGAAGGTGTTGAAGCCTTTCGAGCAAAGCTAGAATCACTAGGTGCTAAAAACATCGGAATCTACGTTGGTGTCTACTTCATGGAAGAACACAGTATTGATACGGACAAGTTTACCTCTGTTTGGATTCCTTCATACGGTTCAAATACTGGATTTTTCGAAAGCAAACCTAATACGGACTTAGATTACGACATCCACCAGTACACTTCTAAAGGAAAAATTGCTGGCTTTGACCACGATTTAGATATCAACGTCATCTCTTCCTTAAAAAACAAAGAAGAAACCTTTAGAAAACTCTTTTTAAAACCTTAAAAGCATTTGTTTAGCATTTGCTTTTTCTTTTTGTGTTTGATTGTGATACAATATAATAAGGATTTTTTGAAATAGTTGGAGGAAACATATGCTCTCATGGTTAGCACGCCTTATTAAAGGGATTGTGATTGCTCTTGGATTTATCTTACCGGGAATTTCCGGAGGGGTTCTAGCAGCAATCTTAGGAATTTATGAACGGATGATTGGCTTTCTGGCCCATCCCTTTAAAGACTTTAAAGAAAATGTTTTGTACTTTATTCCAGTTGCCATCGGTATGCTTCTGGGAATCGGCTTATTTTCTTACCCAATTGAATATCTGCTTGAAAATTATCAGGTCTTTGTCTTATGGAGCTTTGCAGGTGCCATTATTGGTACTGTTCCTAGCCTACTAAAAGAATCAACTCGAGAATCTGACCGAGACAAGATTGATTTAGCTTGGTTCTGGACAACCTTTATCATTTCTGGACTAGGTCTCTATGCCTTAAATTTTGTCGTTGGAACCTTAAGCGGCAGCTTTCTTAATTTCGTCCTAGCAGGGGCACTATTGGCTCTTGGAGTATTGGTTCCTGGCCTCAGCCCATCAAACCTACTTTTGATTTTGGGCCTCTATGCTCCTATGTTGACTGGTTTTAAAACCTTTGACCTCTTGGGAACCTTCTTCCCGATTGGAATCGGAGCAGGCGCAACTCTCATCATTTTTTCAAAATTGATGGATTATGCCTTAAACAACTACCACTCACGCGTCTATCATTTCATCATCGGTATCGTCCTATCAAGTACTATTTTGATCTTGATTCCAAATGCAGGAAATGCTGAAAGCATCCAATACACAGGCCTTTCACTTGTTGGCTATGTCATTATCGCCTTCTTCTTTGCGCTGGGAATCTGGCTTGGTATTTGGATGAGCCAATTGGAGGATAAGTATAAATAATGGCAAAAAAAGTTAAAATCAAAAAAACATTAGTAGAACAAATCCTGTCTAAAGCAGGTATCCCACATCAGGGGATTCAAATCAATGCCCTGGAAGGAGAACTTCCGCAAGGTTATGAACGAGATCAGATTTTCAAAACATTGGCTCTTTTGGGAGACAAGACAGGACCGATTATTGGAATTGTACCTATCACTCAGCACTTGTCTGAAAAGAAACTAGCTAAAATTTCTGGCAATAAAAAAGTGAGCATGATTCCACAAAAGGACTTGGAAAAAACAACAGGTTATATTCATGGAGCCAATAATCCTGTCGGTATTCGTCAGAAACACAATTACCCCATTTTTATTGATAAGATTGCCCTAGATTTGGATCAAATAATTGTCTCTGCTGGCGAAGTTGGTCACAGCATTATCGTCGCACCACAAGACTTGGCTAGCTTTGTAAAGGCTGACTTTGCAGATATTTTGGAGGACAGCAAGTAATGAAACTCTACTTTGTCCGCCATGGTCGCACCGTCTGGAATCAGGAAGGACGCTTTCAAGGTGCTAGTGGCGATTCTCCCCTTCTTCCTGAATCCATTGATACCCTCAAAAAACTCGGCCAGTATCTCAAGGAAATTCCTTTTGATCAGATTTATGCAAGTGATTTACCTCGAGCTGTTAAATCTGCTGAAATTATCCAAAGTCAACTCCAGACGCCCTGTCCTTTAGAAAGTGTTCCTAATCTCCGTGAATGGCAGCTGGGGAAATTAGAAGGTTTAAAGATTGCAACCTTGGAAGCTATTTACCCGCAACAAATCCAGGCTTTCCGTATGAATCTTGCCAAGTTTGACACTCAAATGTTCGGAGCTGAATCCCTCTATAGCACAACCCAACGGACCATCCAATTTATCAAATCACTCAAAGATAGTCCGGCTGAGCGTATTCTAATAGTCGGTCACGGCGCCAATCTTACTGCCAGTCTTCGTACTTTTCTAGGTTACAAAGAGCCTCTTCTTCGTAAAGATGGCGGTCTAGCAAATGCCAGCCTAACAATTCTTGAAACCCATGATTTTGAAACATTTACTCTCGATACTTGGAATGATACTTCTTATCAACAAAGAACTTGATTTTAGCGTCAAGTTCTTTTTAGTTTTGAAAGATTATCCGTGAATTTCTTGCTTATTTATGATAAAATGGGAGTATCGCAAAAAATGACTCATCGTATTCAATTTTGAGTAAAACTAGGAGGATCCCATGTCAACAGAACATATGGAAGAACTAAATGATCAGCAGATCGTTCGCCGTGAAAAAATGGCTGCGCTCCGTGAACAAGGAATCGATCCATTTGGAAAACGCTTTGAACGCACTGCAAATTCACAAGAATTAAAAGATAAATATGCTGACCTCGATAAAGAACAATTACATGATAAAAACGAAACAGCTACTATCGCAGGTCGCTTGGTAACCAAACGTGGTAAAGGTAAAGTTGGATTTGCCCACCTTCAAGACCGCGAAGGCCAGATTCAAATCTACGTTCGTAAGGATGCTGTCGGTGAAGAAAACTACGAAATCTTCAAAAAAGCAGACCTTGGTGACTTCCTTGGTGTCGAAGGTGAAGTAATGCGTACAGATATGGGAGAACTCTCTATCAAAGCTACTCACATTACACACTTGTCTAAGGCCCTTCGTCCACTTCCAGAGAAATTCCACGGTTTGACAGACGTTGAAACGATTTACCGTAAACGTTACCTTGACTTAATTTCTAACCGTGAAAGCTTTGAGCGTTTTGTCACTCGTTCAAAAATCATCTCTGAAATTCGTCGTTACCTTGACCAAAAAGGATTCCTTGAAGTGGAAACACCTGTTCTTCACAACGAAGCTGGTGGAGCTGCTGCCCGTCCATTTATCACTCACCACAATGCCCAAAACATTGATATGGTCCTTCGTATCGCGACTGAGCTTCACTTAAAACGCCTTATCGTTGGTGGTATGGAACGTGTCTATGAGATTGGCCGTATCTTCCGTAACGAAGGAATGGATGCTACTCACAACCCTGAGTTCACTTCTATCGAAGTTTACCAAGCATACGCAGACTTCCAAGATATCATGGACTTGACCGAAGGCATTATCCAACACGCTGCTAAAGCTGTTAAAGGTGATGGCCCAGTTAACTACCAAGGAACTGAAATCAAAATCAACGAACCATTTAAACGTGTTCACATGGTGGATGCTATCAAAGAAATTACTGGTGTAGATTTCTGGCAAGACATGACTTTCGAGGAAGCCAAAGCTATCGCTGCTGAGAAGAAAGTTCCAGTTGAGAAACACTACACTGAAGTTGGCCACATCATCAATGCCTTCTTTGAAGAGTTTGTTGAAGAAACCTTGATCCAACCAACCTTTGTCTATGGACATCCAGTAGCTGTATCTCCACTGGCTAAGAAGAATCCTGAAGACGAACGCTTTACTGACCGTTTCGAGCTCTTTATCATGACTAAGGAGTACGGTAATGCCTTTACTGAGTTGAACGACCCAATCGACCAACTTAGCCGTTTTGAAGCCCAAGCTAAAGCCAAAGAACTTGGTGACGATGAAGCAACCGGCATTGACTACGACTACATTGAGGCTCTTGAATATGGTATGCCTCCAACAGGTGGTTTGGGAATCGGTATCGACCGTCTCTGCATGCTCCTCACTGATACAACCACTATCCGTGATGTATTGCTCTTCCCAACAATGAAATAAACTCTTATCCTCTGGTACTTGCCAGGGGATTTTTCGATGCAAAAAGAGACTGAGGAAAACTCAATCTCTACTTTTCACTTCTTTGGTTGCTACATCTTCTCCAAACCATTTTTGGCTGATTTCTTGGAACTTTCCTTCTTGGTGTAGTGCAATAAAGGCTTGGTTTAAAGCTTGTAGTAATCTTTTGTCAGCATGTCTAACTCCGACCGCAAAGGATTCACTTTCAAATCCTGCTGAAAAAACATTGTAATCATTTAATATACCTTCAGACTGGAGGTAATAATTAGCATACACTCGGTCAATCAACAAGGCATCAATCCGGTCATTTTTCAAATCAATCAAGGCTTCATTGAAACTCTGGTACTGATTAGCCTTCTGGTCTTTGACACGATTTTTCAGTAAATCTGGCTGGGCTTCAAAGTCTAAATAACCAGAGGAACCGGCTTGGGCTCCCAAGGTTTTATCTTTCATATCCTCTACTGAACGAATTTGCTGGCTTTTCTTCACAACCAGAACTTGCTGATTTTCCATATAAGGAATGCTAAAGGCAACCTTCTCTCGGCGTTCATCAGTGGCAGAATAGCCATTCCAGATGGCATCAATAGTTCCATTTTGCAGTTCCGTTTCCTTCATATCCCAGTCGATTGGCTGGAATTGCACTTTGAAGCCTAATTTTTCAGAAACTGCTTGCGCTAAATCAATATCAAAGCCTGTATATTGGCCATTCTTTTCTTCAAAACCCATGGGTACAAAGGTATTGTCAAAACCAATAGTAATGGTCCCTTGCTCTTGATACTTATCCCAGTTATCCTGCTTTGGATCACTAGCCTTCTGAGTACAAGCCGTTAAAAAGAGGGTTAGGAGCGAAACCAATACTAAAGTAATTTTCTTATTAGTCATTGACACCTCCTACTTGGGTTCAACCTTGAGAATCTGATCTGCGATATTTTCAGCAAACTGCAAATCGTGGGTAACCACAATCTGCGTCATGCCAAGTTCCCTATTTTGCAAGATTAGCTTTTCCACTTCCAAGCGTAATTCTGGATCTAAGGCAGAAGTTGGTTCATCGTAGCCAATGATTTCCGGGTCAATCATCATAGCACGCGCCAAGGCCACCCGCTGCTTTTGCCCACCTGATAGTGAGAATGGATAAGCATCTGCATGTCCTGCCAGCCCTAATTGTTCCAAGAGTCCACGTGCCTTCTTCTCTGCCTCTTCCTGCTTCATTCCCATGGTTTTCACAGGAGATAAGGTCAAATTGTCTAAAACTGATAAATGAGGGAAAAGTTGAAAATCTTGGAATACAAATCCCAGTAGATTGCGCTTCTCCAGTTCATCCAACTCTAAAGGTTCTCCATTATAAAAGATTTGTCCTGAATCAATGGTTTCAAGACCTGCAAGCATACGTAAGAGGGTTGTCTTACCTCCACCAGAAGGCCCAACAATAGCTAGGATTTGCTTTTCAGGAATTTTTAGACTGAAATTGGACAAAATTTGCTTTTCACCAAATCCCTTATTAATATTTCGTAATTCTAACATGGCAGCCTCCTATCTATAGTAACTGTACTTCTTCTCAACTTTTTTGGAAATGATTGTCACAATCCCAATCAAAATCAAGTAAATGGCTCCTGCTAAAAACATAGGAACCAGACTAGCATCACGGTTGGCAGCTGTTCGACTGGCCAAGATAAGGTCTGAAATGCCTAGAGCATAGACCAGAGAGGTATCCTTGACCAAACTCATGACTTCATTAAAGACACTAGGAAGAACAATCTTGGTCACTTGGGGCAAGATAATATAGCGTACTGTGGCAAAAGGACTGAACTTCAAGACTTTAGCAGCCTCATATTGACCTTTAGGAATGGTATCAATTCCCCCACGGAAGATTTCAGCAAAGTAAGCCGCATAATTCAAAACAAAGGCAATTATAGCTGCAGGAAGACGATCCAAACGAATCCCAATACTTGGGAGCACATAATAGATAAAGATCAATTGCAAGAGCAAGGGTGTCCCCCGCATGATCCAGATATAAATATTAATCAGATGATGGAGGAGCTTCCAATGGACTTGCAAGGCAAAGGCAATCAAAACGCCCAAGGGAATAGAAAAAATCAAGACCAGTGCAAAAACCTGCAAAGTCATGCTTGCACCGCTCAATAAACTCGGTAATATCTCAAACAAATAAGACATACTGCACCTCCTAAAAATAATTGTTCCCATTATAGCATAAATAAACAAATTAACCAACTGTTTTTGTAAAAAAATTCTATAAATAAAAAGAGTTTTGCTATGAAAACAAAACTCTATCCTTCTAATGAAACAATCTTAACCTGATTTATATAAAAATTCTCGTCACATTGCCATAAAACCTCAGCCATATTTTTGTAAGAAATGGACTTATCGTGATCAGCTCTAATTGTGAGATTATAGCCACTTTCATTCCTGTCCATATCAATATTTAGATTATAAAATCCCTTCTGTTCAATGAGAATATTCAAGGTATCAATTGAAGGTTTATTGGTCACAAATCCAGTCATTCTGATATGGTAATGGGTATCGCTCTTCAAAAATATGGAGCTACTTTTCTGGACAGAGACGACAATTAGACTACAAAATAAGCCTAGAAAGGCAAATCCTGCCCCAATTGCCATCCCAATTCCTGCAGTTGCCCAAATACCAGCTGCTGTGGTGATACCGCTAATTTTTTTGTCCCTCATGAAGATAATACCACCACCAATGAAACTAATTCCACTGACAATTTGAGCCGCAACCCTAGAAGTATCATAATTAGGCGTATCCAAAAAAGCTTCCTTTGATAAAATCATCATTAAAGTTGCAGTTAAGGCAACCAAGATATGAGTCTTTCTCCCAGCCTGCTTGTGCTTGGACTTCCTTTCATAGCCAATGATAAAACCAGAAAAACAAGACAATAAAATAAGAATAATATGTCGGACTTCAATCGGTAGAGCTATCGTATCGAGCATTATTTCCCTCCTCTATCACTCATAATTTTATATTATAATCCTAGTTATAACATTTTTCAAGAGAATACATTTGTTTAAAATACTGCTTTTTAAAATAAAAAACCGCAGTTATCCTCTAGTAATAACTTGCAGTTTTCTGTAATGTATGAATTCTTACAATCTCTCAAATAGTTCTTGCATTTGAACGTCATCTGGAACCAGTTTTAAGTATGCTTGTGCTTTGACTTTTGCTTCCTCAAAGTAGCCCAATTCACGCAAGAGGTAGATATAGTGTTCCAGAAATTCTGGATTGTCCTTCAAATCACCTGCCAACTCTTGGTAATGATCATAGGCAGTATCCAAATCATCCAATTCTTGATAGGAACGAGCAATCATCCACTTGGTCAAAAGATTTTCTGGTTCCTCGCTCTGCAAGTCTAGAATATCCTCATAACGCTCCTGTTCCAGATAAATAGTTGCTAAACGAAGCAAGATTTCTTCTGTATCCTCAGCGTCTTCTTTTGCAGTAAGGAGATAATTTTCTGCTCCGCTAGCATCATGTAATTCATAAGAGAATTGTGAAGCAGCTAGCAAAAGGCGAGTTTCAAAGGGATTTTTCTCTAACCCTTGCTTAGCAATACGCAGGGCTTCTGCAACTTGATGCTCCTTATGTAAGGCCTGACTGTAACCATACTCATATCCTTCAAAATCAGGTGAAATGGTATCAAGTTGTTTAAAGTAGAGGACAGCTTTTTGGTATTCTTCTTGATCGAAGTAAAGACTGGCTAACTCAAAAGCTGTTAGGTCATCGTATTCTAACTCCAAGGCTTTTTCTAAAAACTCTGTAGCCGTTTCAAATTTCCCTAACTGGGCATAGGCAAAGCCAATTCGTTGATAGGTAGAAATGCCTGTTTGCTCATAAATAGTACGATTATCTAACTGAGCATAGCCCTGAATAGCCTCTTGGTAATTTTCCAACTCACTATCCAACTCTGCTAATCCCAATATCAAGAGAGGATCCTCTGAATAACTCAAAGCCTCCAATAATTTCTCACGCGCCACATCTGTCAAACCTTCCAGCTGGTAAAGGTCTGCCTTCAGAGCCAAAGCCGAAACATACCAGTCACTGTCGGGTTGGATTTCCTCTAGGTAAGCAAAAGCTTCTTCGATTTGACCATCCTCGCTAGCAATAGCTGCTAGATTTAGATTACCCTCTGGAAAATCCTCTACTATTTTCAGGTAAATTTCCTTGGCCTGAGGATAGAAACCAATTCCTTCTAGATAGGTTGCCAACTCATACAAAAGGTCACTTGGATCATTTTCTAAAGCTTTGACGAAATAGTGCTCAGCCTTGATTAAATCTTGTTCCTCCAAAGCCTGCAACATCTGTTGACTATTGTTCACTCTTGACTTCCTCTCCCTCTAGTTCATATAGGCCACTGACTACCTTATACCATTCAAAAATCGCCGAAATAACAACCTTAGCAGAAGCATAAACCGGAATACCAAGTAAAACTCCCCAAATACCAAACATGGATCCTGAAGTTAGCAAGACAAAGAGAACATTAATGGGATGGATATTCAATTGACTTCCCAAAATCAATGGAGACACAAAACGGCCTTCAATAGTTTGTTCTAGGATAAAGACAATCACCACTTTTAAAAGCATGACTGGCCCTGCAATCAAGCCCAATACTAAAGCAGGAAGCATGGCTAAGAAGCTACCCAAATAAGGAACCAGATTTAAGATACCAGCAGTTACACCCAGCGTAACTGCATAACGTAGACCGATAATCTTGAAGAAGACAATAAACATTACTGCTACAATAATAGCTACTGTCACTTGCCCTCGAACATAGTTAGACAACTGTTGATTCACATCTGATAAAACTTGTCCGACAGGTTCTTTCAATTTGGTTGGCATGAATTGGGTCAAATAGTTACGCAAGCCTTTCCCATCACGCAAGAGATAAAAGAGCATGAAAGGAACGATAATCAAGGCAACAATCACTTGAGATGCCCCGCTAATAAAGGCACTCACCCAGTTGACTGCCTGAGATGAAACCTTGCTAGCCCAAACTGTAGCCTGGCTAGAAAAATTGGTCAAAACTTGCTCTAGCTGAGGCCTGAAATCATCTGGTAAACGCTTGGTTACCAGATCATCAATAACTCGATCAGCATCTTCGAGATAGATTGGTACATTTCTTGCAAATGTTAAGACCTGACGCTGCAGATTTGGAATAGCTACTGCTAACCCCCAAATAATAAAGAGAGCAATGATGACAAAGACAATACTGATGGCTATGACGCGATTAACTTTGTGTTTTTCCATCCAATCAACAATAGGATTCAACAAATAATATAGCAAACCAGACAGAATAACTGGTAACATCACAACTGCCAAAAAGTCCAAAACAGGTGAAAATAGAAAACTAATCTTACTTAAAATAAAAAGATTGAGTCCCAATAATAAGGTTACCAAAAATACCGTAATGGCCTTGTTATCCAAAAACCACTTGAAAAACCAAGATAGGCTAAAATGTTTCTCTTTGTGCTCCATAAATACTTCCTTTCTATTGTTCTCTCATTATACCATTTTTGAATCAAAATAACTCTTTTTTAAAGTGCTTACATGAAGACAGCGACATAAAAAATCCCCTCAAAAGAGGAGATTCGATTAGTCTTGAATATGACGGTCTAAGTTCTTCTGATAATCAGCATTGGATTTGCCTTTTTCATCAGCAAATTTCTTGCGGAACTCATCCATTTCTTTAGAAGTGACAATCTTGTCTTGGAGTTTAAGATATTTATAACTGTTATCGCCTGTTTTGTCACCAACCCAACCATCAGCACCACTGCCTAATACTTTCTTCGTTACAAGCATTTGGGCACCGTCTGAGTGTACAGGAATAACTAGAGCACTATCTGTTAACCAAGCTTGAGCCTTAGCATATTTAGAATAACGTTTTTGCAGATCTGTTTTCTCACTGTTTGCGTCATCAATCAATTCTTTGTATTTATCCAATCCAACTGTTTTAAGGGCTGGATTGTCTGTTCCTGGTGCTACACCAAGAGAGCTGAGGAGACTTGGACCAGATGTTGGATCAAATACATCTAGATAAGTTGACGGATCTGCATAATCCGGACTCCAACCACTATTAACATTAATGTCCCAATCAACATTATTATTTGATGTTGCTAGAACAGTCATGTTTCCCAATTCATCATCAGAAACCTGTTGAATGTCAACAACTACATTTTCAGAGCCCATGGCTTCTTCAATTGATTGTTTATAAGACTGAGCTTGATGAATAAAATCTGTCTGAGTAGATGAAACTGGAAGATCTAAATGAATCGGAAACTGTACTCCATCAGCTTGAAGAGTTTTCTTAGCAGATTCAAACTTAGCCTTAGCCTTATCTACATTATGAAGTGAATCTTGCGCATCATCCAGACTAACATCTTTCCAGACATTATCCAATTTATCCAATTCTGTCTTAGTAACTTGACCAAATGTTTGATCTCCTACTTGTACAAATGTTGGAGGAGTGAAACTTGTCCGTAACTTACGAGGCGCTACTTCATCTCCAAACACCTGAGAAACAGCTGCTTTACGATCTGCAGCAAATGCCAAGGCTTGACGGAAGTCTTTGTTTAAAAGTGCTTTCTTAGTAGAGGATTTTTCTACATCACTTGTTTTAGCAGTATGATTATATGACACACGATCAATATTAGTAGACATATAGAATACGCCACCTCTTTGTTGACCATATACAATATTATCCTTGTATTTTTCTTTTAGACGTTCATAGTTGGCAGAATTTTTAAAGAGTGGAGCAGCTGGATAATGTCCCTCATCAAAACCGCGTCCTAGAGAGTCTGCATCTTGACCATCAAAGAATGATAACTTGATATCATCAATAAAGACATTTTGCTTATCCCAATAATTTTGATTTTTGGTCATTTCGATAGAAGACTTAGATGTAAGACCCTTGAGGAGATAAGGACCGTTGTAGAGAATGCTCGTTACATCAGTAGCTTTACCGAAATCATCTCCTTTAGAAGCCAAAAAATCTCCACTTACTGGAGCTAGAACTCCCATCGTTGTCTTAGAATTCCAAAATGATTCTGGATGATTCAAAGTGTAAACAACAGTATGATCATCTGTTGCTTTCACACCTACTGTTGAGAAATCCGTTGTTTTCCCATTTACATAGTCATCCAATCCTTTGATTGATCCCTGTACCAAATAGAGGGCCTGTGATTTCTTATCTGCTGCATGCTTCAGACCAGTTACAAAGTCCTGAGCCTTGACTTCACCGTACTCTTCACCCTCATTAGTATACCATTTGACACCCTGGCGAATTTTATAGGTATAGGTCAAACCATCTTTAGAAACAGTCCAATCTTCTGCAACCGATGGAACTAGATTTCCATATTGATCATTTTCAAGTAATCCGTCAATAACATTACCTGTAATCTGTTTAGTGCTGACATTACCAGAAACTGTATAATCCAAAGTAACAGGATCTGATGTAAACACATAAGCATAATTCACTGGTCTAGTAGCATCTTTATTATCATTACCTGATGAACACGCTGCTAGAACAGCAGTAGACAAAACGGCAATTCCAGTCGCTAAAAAAACTCGTTTTTTCATAGTCAAACTCCTTTGATAATTTGATAGGTTTATTATAGCACTTTTAAAAAGAAAAGTAAGGAAAATAATCTCAATATTATTATATTTTTCAAAAAACCAATCAATTATTTTTTTAAAGTGCTTACATCTAATTGGATGTCTTTAATTAACTTGTTTTTGTGATATAATAGTCTTATCTTTATGTAGAGGTAACCTTATGAAAGAAACTGTTTATTTTGGAACTTATACACGTCGTACTTCCCAAGGGATTTACAAGGCAGACTTTGATACAGAAACTGGTCAGCTTTCGAATCTAGAACTTTTTGCAGCTGAGCCAAGTCCAACCTACCTGGCATTTGACCAACACCAACATCTATACACCGTTGGTAGTCAAGACAATAAGGGGGGAATTGCAGCCTATCAAACTGATGGGACTTTATTAAATCATGTCGTTGAAGAAGGAGCTCCCCACTGTTATGTTGCTGTTGATGAAAAGCGTGATTTGGTATATGCTGCCAACTACCATAAAGGACAGGTACTTGTTTATAAACGACAGGAAGATGGTAGTCTTCTACTTAGTGATGTAGATCAACACAGCGGCCAAGGTCCGCATGAGAATCAAGCTTCTCCCCACGTTCACTTTACAGATTTAACACCTGACCACTATCTAGTGACCTGCGACTTGGGAACTGACCAAGTCATCACTTATGACCTTGATCAAGAAGGGAAATTATCTAAGCTCTATACCTATCACAGCCAGCCTGGAGCAGGCTCACGCCATATCACTTTCCATAACCACTATAAAATCGCTTATCTGATTTGTGAACTCAATAGCACTATTGAGGTTTTAATTTACGATGGTGTTGGTGAATTTGAACGCATGCAGGTCATTTCAACTTTACCAGAAGGTTACGAAGGCTTTAATGGAACTGCTGCTATTCGTCTCTCTAAAGATGGTAAATACCTCTACGCTTCTAACCGTGGTCATGATTCTATCGCAGTATATACAATCCTTGCGGACGGTAGCTTAGAGTTATTAGAAATCGTTCCAACACATGGTCAGACTCCACGTGATTTTGATTTGACACCAGATCAAGAATTCCTTATTGCTGTTCATCAAGACTCTGACAATGCAACCGTCTTTAAACGCAATCCTGAAACTGGTCGTCTAGCAGAACTTTCAAACGACTTCCATGTCCCAGAAGCAGTCTGCATCAGTTTTGCACCTTAAGAAAACATAAAAAATGAACTTGAAAATTTCAAGTTCATTTTTTTCTTATAGTCTATTTCCGACATTAATGCGGTTAATGGCACGTTGCAGTGCAATCTTCGCACGACGTTCTTGATCAATCAAGTTTTTTTCATGGGCTTCTTCGATTTCACGCTCTGCTCGAAGCTTGGCACGTTCTGCACGGCTAACATCGATATCACGAGCACGTTCTGCAGAATCCGCAACGATTGTGATGGTATTATTGGCAATTTCAATAACACCTCCGTTTACTGCAATCCAGTTCACATGATCTTCATCATCAATACGTTTTACCTTTACTTCATCAACTGCTAAAACCGCAATCATATTTTCATGTCGTGGCAAGATCCCCATCTCACCATCCAGAGTTCGAACCGATACATAGCTGGCATGGTGATCATAGACGAGACCATCTGGTGTCACGATCTGGACAGTTAACTGAGCCATAGATCACCTCTTAAAATCCCATTTTTTCAGCTTTGGCAATCACATCTTCGATAGAACCTACGCCACGGAAGGCATCTTCTGGCAAGTGGTCATATTTACCATCAAGGATTTCCTTAAAGCCACGTACAGTTTCAGCAACTGGAACATAAGAACCTGGCTGACCAGTAAATTGTTCCGCAACGTTGAAGTTTTGTGACAAGAAGAACTGGATACGACGTGCACGTGCAACTAAGGTCTTTTCTTCATCAGAAAGCTCATCCATACCAAGGATAGCAATGATATCTTGCAACTCATGGTAACGTTGAAGGACTCGTTTTACTTCAGCAGCAACTGCATAGTGCTCTTCTCCAACGATTTCAGGTGCTAGAGCACGTGAGCTTGAAGCAAGTGGATCAACGGCTGGGTAAATACCCAATTGTACCAACTTGCGTTCCAAGTTTGTTGTTGAATCCAAGTGAGCGAAGGCTGTTGCTGGCGCTGGGTCAGTATAGTCATCCGCTGGCACATAGATAGCCTGGATAGAGGTTACAGAACCCTTCTTAGTTGATGTGATACGCTCTTGCAATTGACCCATTTCCGTAGCAAGTGTTGGTTGGTAACCAACGGCTGATGGCATACGACCCAAAAGGGCAGATACTTCTGAACCAGCCTGAGTGAAACGGAAGATATTATCGATAAAGAGAAGCACGTCTTGGCCTTCAACATCACGGAAGTATTCAGCGATTGTCAAACCAGTAAGGGCAACACGCATACGTGCTCCTGGTGGCTCATTCATCTGACCAAATACCATGGCTGTTTTCTCGATAACGCCTGATTCTTTCATTTCCCAGTAAAGGTCGTTCCCCTCACGAGTACGTTCCCCAACACCAGTAAATACTGAAATACCACCGTGTTCTTGGGCAATATTGTGAATCAATTCTTGGATCAAGACAGTTTTACCAACTCCGGCACCACCGAAAAGTCCAACCTTACCACCTTTTAGGTAAGGGGCAAGAAGGTCGATAACCTTAATCCCTGTTTCAAGGATTTCAGAAGAGGTAGACAACTCATCAAAAGTTGGAGCTTTTTTATGAATTGGCTGACGCTCTGCGTCTTCTGTAAAAGGAGCTTCCAAGTCAATGGTATCTCCCAAAACATTGAAGACACGTCCCAAAGTTTCTTTACCTACTGGTACAGAGATTGGACGACCTGTGTCCAATACTTCCATTCCACGAGTCAAACCATCTGTTGATTCCATGGCGATAGTACGGACCATACCATCTCCCAACTCCAAGGCTACTTCAAGGACGATTTTTGTTTTTCTTTCGTCATTTTTGTAGACGACAAGTGCATTGTTAATCTCAGGAAGTTTTTCCCCTGCTGCAAACAAGACGTCTACAACGGGACCGATAACCTGAGCAATTTTACCTGAACTCATCTCCTTCTCCTATTCTATATAAGATACTATCGGTTCCTAGCTCAACTAGGTCCTAATACTCTTCGAAAATCAAATTCAAACCACGTCAGCGTCGCCTTACCGTACTCAAGTACAGCCTGCGGCTAGCTTCCTAGTTTGCTCTTTGATTTTCATTGAGTATAAGTTCATTTTCATACGAGCTGGACTAGAGCCTATTCTAAGGCACTAGCTCCTGCTACGATTTCTGTAATTTCTTGTGTAATCGCCGCCTGTCTGGCACGGTTATACTGAATTGTCAAATCATTAATGACTTTCTTAGCATTATCTGTCGCTGTTTGCATAGCTGTCATACCGGCAGCATTTTCAGCTGTCTTGGCATCGATAATAGCTCCGTAAATCATACTTTCTGCAAACTGAGGCAACAACTGCTCCAAAATTTCTTCTCGGCCTGTCTCCAATTCAAAAGTCAAGCTGTAGTCTTCATCCGCTTCATTTGGATCCAAGTCAACAATTGGAAGCATTTGTTCCACACGCATTTGACTGGTTAGCGTGTTGACATGGTGGTTATAGCAGACATAGAGTTCATCAAAGAGTTCATTTTGATACATTTCAACAGTTTTTGAAATAATCTTGCGAACTTCATCAAAGCTAGGTTGGTCTGCAAGACCACGTAATTCATAAAGTGGTTGAATACCACGAGCCTTAAAGAAATCAGCTCCCATTCCACCGATACAGATCATTTCAAAACCTTGACCATCTGGATGGTATTCTTCTTTCAACTCCATAACGGCTTTCAAAATAGAAGAATTATACCCTCCAACCAAACCGCGGTCTGAAGTAATGACGATATAGCCTGTCTTCTTAACTGGACGACTAATCAACATTGGATTGGTTGAACCACCAGCTCCATTACCATGAAGGATATCTGTCAAAAGTTTACGAACTTTCTGAGCGTAAACTTGGAAGTTGCGAGCAGCTTCTTCAGAGCGACCTAGCTTAGCAGCTGATACCATTTGCATGGCATTAGTGATTTGACTCGTATTTTTTGTTGAGGCGATTTTTGTTTTAATATCATTTAGAGATACTGCCATCTGACACCTCTATTCTTATTGGAAGCTGGTTTGATTGAGAAACTCTGTAATCGCAGCATCCAAGACTGCTTCTTCTGGCAAGTCTTTTGTATCACGAATGGTTTCCAAAATCTCTGGATGTTGAGCGTCAAAGAAGGCATGGAACTCTTCCTCAAAACGAACAATATCATCTACTGGAACAGTATCCAAGAAACCATGTGTCAAAGCATAGAGAATGGTTACTTGTTTCTCAACAGGCAGTGGTTTGTGAACAGGTTGTTTCAAAACTTCGACTGTACGACGTCCACGGTTCAACTTAGCCTGTGTTGCTGCATCCAAGTCAGAACCAAACTTAGTGAAGGCTTCCAACTCACGATATGAAGCAAGGTCGATACGAAGTGTACCAGCAACCTTCTTCATGGCTTTGATTTGTGCAGAACCACCTACACGAGATACAGATGAACCCGCATCAATGGCTGGACGAATACCTGCATTGAAGAGACCATCACCAAGGAAGATTTGTCCATCAGTGATAGAAATCACGTTGGTTGCGATATAGGCAGAGATATCTCCTGCTTGTGTCTCGATGAATGGTAGGGCTGTAATAGATCCACCGCCAAGCTCATCAGAAACTTTAGCTGAGCGCTCAAGCAAACGGCTGTGAAGGTAGAATACATCCCCTGGGAAGGCTTCACGACCTGGAGGACGACGAAGCAAGAGAGACAGTTCACGATAAGCTACCGCTTGTTTTGATAAATCATCATAAACAATCAAAACATGCTTCCCTTGGTACATAAATTCTTCTGCCATGGCAACTCCAGCATAAGGAGCTAGGAAGAGCAATGGAGATGGTTGTGAAGCAGAGGCAGTCACAACGATTGTGTAGTCCAAGGCACCGTACTGACGAAGTGTTTCTACTTGCGTACGAACTGTTGATTCTTTCTGTCCAATCGCTACGTAGATACAGATCATATCTTGACCTTTTTGGTTCAAGATTGTATCAATCGCAATAGTTGTTTTCCCTGTCTGACGGTCACCGATAATCAACTCACGTTGACCACGACCAATCGGTACAAGGGCATCAATAGCTTTCAAACCAGTTTGCAATGGTTCTGATACAGACTTACGTTGCATAACACCAGGAGCTGGTGCCTCTACTGGACGAGTTTTATCAGTGTGGATTTCTCCAAGACCGTCAACTGGACGACCAAGTGGATCCACAACACGACCAATCAGACTTTCACCTACAGGGACTTCCATGATTTTACCTGTACGACGAATTGTATCACCTTCACGGATATCTGTAAAGTCACCTAGGATGATAATACCAACGTCTGTTGACTCCAAGTTTTGAGCCATACCATAAGAGCCGTTTTCAAAAATCAACAACTCTCCACTCATGGCATTTTCAAGGCCGTGAGCACGCGCGATACCATCCCCGATATAGGTTACAACACCTGTTTCAGTCACATCAAAATTGGGTTTGAAATTTTCAATTTGTTGCTTAATTAAAGCGCTGATTTCTTGTGCGTTAATTGCCAAAAGAACACCACTTTCTATTTCAAATTTTCTTTAACAACTTTAAGTTGTTGTTTAATACTCACATCAATTGTCTTGTGATTGGCAAAAATGACAAAACCACCAATGAGACTTTCATCGATTTGTTCTTTTACACTCCTTACTTTCAGAGACATTTTTTTCTCAATCAAAGGGAGCAAGCGACTCTTCTGTTCATCAGTTAAAGGATGAGCTGACGTAATCGTCACTTCAAATCGATTTGTTTCTTTTTCAAGTCGGTTCAAGCAATCTACAAGCACATCATAAAAAAGATTTGCTCTGTGATTGTATGCCAGAACCTGGATCAAGTTTTGCAATAAAGGTGACACTGAGTCTTGGAAGAAAGCAATCGTTTTTTCCTTGTCAGACTCGTCTACTGCCACTTTTTTTAAAAAAGAAGGTAAACCTGTTTCTTCAGCAACTTGCTTGATTTGAGTCAAGTCTGAAAAGATACGGTCTTCTTCTCCTTTTTCAAGTACCAATTGGACAAAAGGCATGCTGTATTTTTCAATTACCTTTACTGTTTTCTTGTCCATTAAGCTTCTCCTAGCTGATCGATATACTGATCAATGAGTTCTTTATGGGCATGACCGTCAAGGTTTTGTGAGATGATTTTACCAGCCAAGCTGATTGTCAAATCTGCTACCTCACCCTTAACGCTTTGTAAAGCTTCAGCTTTGTTTTGAGCAATTTCTTGGTTTGCTTTTTCTTTTAAGCGTCCTGCTTCTAGTTTAGCATCTGCTAAAATACTAGCCTTACTTTTCTCAGCTGTTTCTTTCGCATTCTCAATGATTGTCTTAGCTTCTTTACGGCTACCAGCCAATTCATCTTCGCGTTTTTGAGCCAATACTTCCGCTTTTTGACGTGCTTGTTCAGCTCTGTCAATATCTGAAGCAATTTTTTCAGCTCTTTCTTCGAAAATGCCTGTAATATTAGACCATGCAAATTTTTTAATCAAGACTAGCAAAAGGATAAAAGAGCCAGCGATTAAAATAAAATTACCAATTAATTCACCTACTGTTACGTGCATCAGTTACTCCTTTCTACTCTTCATCATTAATTTTATTTCCTAGGTACATAGAGGATAATAGTGTAAAGACATAGGCCTGTACACAAGAAATGAACACGGAAAATGCAGTCCAAACTAAGTTTGTCCCAAATGCGATTGGATACCAAAAAATAGCCTGATGTGAAAGTAAAAGAAGCAAGCTTGTCATTACTTCACCTGCAAAGATATTCCCAAAAATCCGCAAAGCAAGAGAAAGGAAATTCGTGACTTCTTCAAGTAGATTCATCGGTGTCATAAATGCAGGAGTTACAAAACCTTTGAGGTATTGTTTAATCCCACGGCGACGAATCCCCTCAATATGCGCCATCACAATAATACAGAAAGACAAGACAAGGTCAAATGAAAGATTTGCAGTTGGCGATGTCCAAAGGTTTGTTCCATCTGTTGTTTGAATTTTAGCCATCAAACCAAGGTTATTGGCGATGACCATAAAAAGAAATAAACATAAGTAAAAGAGTGAGTAATCTTTCATGTAGTGGGAACCAAGGTTAGGTTCAGTAAATCCAATTACAAAATCATAGAGATACTCTAGTACATTTTGTTTACCTTTGGGTTTCAAGGTCATATTACGACTTGCCCAATAGATAAATGCAAAAATCAGAAACACAGACAGCAAAGTCAAGGCTGTCAAAGTTAAATCAAAGGTAACAGGACCAATATTGATGGTTGGATTGATACTTTCTTCCATCTAACATTCTCCCTTCTCCAATTTATATTTCGTTATTTAATAATAAATGAGAAGACAAGAGTTACGAAGAAAGTTCCTTCAATAAAGGCAACCCCTAAAAACATCAAGCTACGAAACTCAGCGATAATATCTGGTTGGCGAGCTACTGATTTCAACAAACCATTCATCAACATACCCTCACCAAGAGATACACCCATACAGGCAAGACATAGACCGAAAAATGTTAAATTCATGACGAATTCTCCTTTTAATTAAAATTTACTTACTTAGTTTAGTCCTAAAAATTGGATTTGTCAACTTTTTACTAACATTGAAAGCGTTTAATGAAAATTATTTACAATTTTACTATTTTTAAGCTTATTATATAGAAAACTTTGTAAAAAACTTGTAATAAATCCGACCATTATCTAGACCTTTCTGAAAAATATTGAAAAAATCCGAGATGAAATCTCGGATGGAAATTAATATATTTTCTTTAACCTAATGCTCTTTTAGTAAGTAGGATTAAAGGGAAAGCAACTAGAAAGCTTTCGTATCCTACATCTTTATTAAGCACGCACTGTGACGCTGGTTCCATCTTCTTTATAAAGATTGATAAGTCCTTCTTTTAATGCACGAACCATATCTCCTGCTTGAACAGGTTGTGGGACTTTAATTGTCAAGAGTTCCATTGGATTTGGTGCGCGGTCAATTTTATTGCCTTTGGCATCATGCAAATCTTCGATATACGTTTCAAAATGACGGAAACCTGGGCCGTAAAACTCAACTTGGTCTCCTTCATTAATGACGTTCCGTTGACGAATAGTCGCTGTTTGTGTCGCATCATCATAAGAAACCACTTCAGCGACAAACTTGTACTCAGGAATTTTACGACGAGCACCAAACAACTGCTCATTTTCAGATGGTGTACCATAGTAGAAACCTGTTGCCAATTCACGTTGGGCAACCTTCCACATCTCATCAATCAAGTCTTGCTTAATAGCTTCAAACTTCTCTGGACTTTCTAGATAAGCATCAACAGCTGCCTTATAGCAGTTGGTTACTGTTGATACATAGTGAATAGACTTCATACGTCCTTCAATTTTCAAACTATCCACACCATTTTCAATCATATCTGGGATATGGTCAATCATAGACATGTCAACGGCTGACATTGAAAATTCTTCTGGAATCTCTCCCTTAAGGCTCTTACGTTCTTTCCCGAATGGCATATCGTAAAGGTCATACTTCCAACGACAAGACTGAGAGCAACCACCACGGTTAGCATCACGCATACTCATGTGATTTGAAAGAGTACAACGACCAGAGTAAGAAATACACATAGCTCCGTGTACAAAGGCTTCAATCTCAACATCTGTACGTTTGCGGATTTCAGCTAATTCTTCCATAGAAACCTCACGTGCCAAAACGACACGAGTCAAGCCCAGTTCTTTCCAGAACTCAAGAGTTTCATAGTTAGTGGCACTAGCTTGAGTAGAGAGGTGGATTTCAAGACCTGGTGCTTCTGTCGCTGCAATCATAATCAATGCAGGATCAGACACGATAACTGCCGCGATTCCGATATCACGCAGTTTACGGAACCACTCACCAGCACCAGCTTCATTTCCTTCGTGCATAACCATGTTGGCAGCCACATAGACCTTGGCACCGTACTTGGCAGCAAACTGGACACCTTCTTCCATCTGTTCAAAGGTAAAGTTTCCGGCACGGCTACGAAGACCATAGGCCTGACCACCGATAAAGACAGCATCTGCCCCATACTGAACAGCTACCTTTAGCTTCTCTAAAGTCCCTGCAGGTGATAAAACCTCAGGACGTTTTAATGTTTTTGTCATGTTTTCTCCTATTTGCAATATAAAAGTTTGACGTTTTTCCTTCTCATTTTATAGTAAATAAGGGATAAAATCAAGCCTAGACAGATTGTTTTGACAATTCTAATCTTTTAAACTTTTCATCATGACTGATAAACTGTCAAAATTTAATCCAGTTTTAACAAGTAATCAAAAAGCCAGATAAAGTAAAAACGGCTCTATAATATTTGTAGTGGGTAAATCCCCTATAGATATTATGGAGCCTATTTTTGTGTAGAAAAAAAGTCCCATATGACCTATAATGAAAAGCGACAAAACAACTCAT
>CAJNCI010000004.1 GCA_905221215.1 bacterium | reverse complement strand
GACCAGAGTTGGTATTTTCAACTCTTACTATTATACCGACTTTTTCTTTTTTGTCAACATCTTTTTCTAATTTTTTTCATTTTTTTTGCATAGCTTCTTACCGGCTACGGAGATCAAACTCTTTAAACACAATACGCAAGTCTCTTAACACTCTTTGACGTCCTCTGAAGCGTTCATTTCTTAAGACGCGTTCTAACTCTTCTTGTTGTTCTTTACTTTGTTTCCTTCTATAATTTTTCAATGTTTCATGAAAGAGATAATAGTCATCTAGCCAGAGTCCTCCCTCTCCTATACGATGACTAATTTCACCCACTTCTTCATAAGGTTCTTTATCATATCTACGCTTCTGACTTTCTTGTTTACGGAGATAGTCTAGAATTCGATTTCGAAACTTGGTCTTGAAATATTTACGTAAGCGTGGAATATCTTCAACTAATCCTTCTTCTCTACTGATTAATTCATGTAAGCAGATCATTCCCTCTTGGTCCCAATCCGATAACTCCCATAAATGAAGGTAATATTCATTTCTACACTTATATACAATCCCCTGGACTTCTTCATACAATTTTTTAAGCATTCTTGTCCCCTTTCTAGATACAGTCTAACAGATTCAGAAACACTTTTGGCCGATTTCATCCATTCTGCACCCTTTACCGCCTCAACTGCACAAAAAAGAGAGGCAAGGCCTCTCTTTGGGTTATTTTTCGTCATTCATTTTTGACTTTACTTCATCATAAGATAGTGCATGAGATTCCTCTTCTACTGTTTCAGGCATCTTTCCTGTTTCATAAAGAGATTTAATTTGTGTACTATCCAATGTTTCGTATTTCAATAGTGCTTCTGCAATCAACTTGTGAGTTTCACGATTTGACTGAATAATTTCAGCAGCTTTATTTCGTGCCTCATTCAATAATGAACGAACCTCTTCGTCAATTTCATAAGCTGTTTGTTCTGAAATTGATTTTTGAGGGCTTTGTGCACCAAACATAGCATGATTTCCTTCATATTGTACTGGGCCAAGTTTTTCACTCATACCGTACTCTGTAACCATTGCACGCGCCATTTGTGTCGCTTGTTCAAAATCGTTTGAAGCTCCTGTAGTTTGGACATTAAAGATAATTTCTTCAGCTACACGTCCACCCATTAAGCCAGCCAATTGCTCTTTCATATCTTCTTTAGATAGAAGCATTTGATCTTCCTTAGGAAGTGCAATCATGTAACCACCTGCACGACCTCTTGGTACAATTGTAACCTTATGAACAACACGGGCATTCGATAAGACTAGGCCAACAATGGTATGTCCAGCCTCATGGTAGGCAACCAATTCACGTTCTTTTTGTGAAACTGTCTTATCTTTCTTAGAAGGACCAGCAATAACTCTGTCTTCTGCTTCATCAATATCTGAAGCATCAATTATCGATTTATTGCGACGAGCAGCAACTAGAGCAGCTTCATTCAAGACATTCTCTAAATCTGCTCCAACAAAACCTGGGGTTTGTTGGGCCACTAATTTCAAATCAACATCGTCTGCCAAAGGTTTATTTTTAGCGTGAACTTTCAAGATTGCTTCGCGACCCTTAACATCAGGACGGCCAACCAATACTTTTCTATCAAAACGTCCTGGACGCAAGAGGGCAGGGTCAAGTACATCGGAACGGTTTGTCGCAGCGATGACAATAATCCCTTCATTTCCTTCAAAACCATCCATCTCAATCAAGAGTTGGTTCAAGGTTTGCTCACGTTCATCATTACCTCCGCCGAGACCGACTCCACGTTGACGTCCAACAGCATCAATTTCATCGATAAAGATGATAGCTGGTGCTGCTTTTTTAGCATCTTCAAAAAGAGAACGAACACGACTAGCTCCAACTCCGACAAACATTTCTACAAAGTCAGAACCTGAAATACTAAAGAATGGAACACCTGCTTCTCCGGCTACTGCCTTAGCAAGCAAAGTTTTACCTGTTCCCGGAGGTCCCTCCAAAAGAACACCTGCTGGAATACGGGCTCCAAGTTTTGTAAATCGTTTTGGATCTTTTAAGAATTCAACAACTTCAACTAGTTCTTGTTTTTCTTCCTCAGCTCCAGCAACATCTGAAAATCTTACTTTAATATCTTCTTTATTTGCAGCTTTAGCCTTGCTACGTCCAAAACTCATTGGGTTACGGCTATTATTTCCTCCCATATTTCCCATCATAGAGAACAGGAAGAAGAATAGAATACCGAATGGCACAATGGATACAAGAATATTAATCCACATACCACTTGAACTTTCATGCTTAACAGTTACTTCCGCTTTATGGTCAGAAGCAAGTTTTTGCAATTCTGATACGGTAGTATCTGAAGGAAGAATAATACTTGAAAATTTCTCTACTTTTGTAGCAGAAGGAGAAAAGAACTGGATACCTGTTTCTTCTTTACTCGTTTTAGGATTTTTATAGACACCCGAAACTTCGATAACACTACCATTTGGTTGGTAAGTTAATTCTTTTACATTGTCATCGGTAATTTCTTTTACCAATTCTGTATAATTAATCTGCTCACTTTTCCCTGCAACACTACCTGTACTAAAATACTGGTAACCTGTAACTAGGAGAAAAATAAGTAATAACCATAGAAAAGGATTTTTAATTAAACCATTATTTTGTTTTTTCATTAAAAATTGTTCTTTCTAATTTGAATACACTTCTTCTTTCAATACTCCAACATAAGGAAGATTACGATAATTTTCTTTGTAGTCTAACCCATAACCTACTACAAACTCATTTGGAATAGTAAAGCAGGTATAGTCTGCCTCAATTTCTACAACACGTCCTTCTGGTTTATCCAACAAGGTGGCAATTTTAACAGAAGCAGCTTCTCTTTCAATAAACATATCTCGTAAATTCTTCAAAGTTTGACCTGTATCGATGATATCCTCTACAAATAAAACATCTCTTCCTTTGATGTCTTGAGTCACATCTTGTTTAATATTGATCACACCGCTACTTGCTGTTCCACCATGGTAGCTAGAAACCATCATGAAGTCCATTTCAATATGTGTGTCGATATGTTTAACTAATTCAGCCATAAAAGGAATAGATCCTTTTAAAATCCCAACTAAAATTGGATTTTTTCCTGCATAGTCTTTGGTTAATTGAGCACCTAATTTTTTAGCAGCTTCTGTAATTTCATCGTGTGAAACGAGGATTTTTTTAATATCGTTTTCTAACATTTTTTTACCTATCTATTTTTTCTATATAAAGTACAGTGTTCATTATATCATTTTTCGTGTTTTTACTCAAATTACTGGTCGCAATTCCCAAAATTGAGACAATTTCATCAAATTGCTCAATAATCAGAGCAGATTTCCGCTTTTCCATAGGGATTTTCAAATCAATAAATAGACGTCTGAGTTTTTTTCTATGCCCATTTTGAATCAAAACATCTCCTGGTTTTCGATGACGAATGTGTATGGATGTTTCGCGTGAAACAGGTATTTGTTGAATTGATTTACCTTCTAAAGGAAGGCCAAAGGAAAATGTGTATCCTTGATAAGTAACCTGATTTTGATAGTATAACACAAGTTCATCTTCCTTTTCATCAGCCTGCGGACTGATTTTACAAATCTGAAACTGTTGGTACTCTTTTATCAATTCATAGCCATTTTTAAGTGGATGACGGTACTGGCTTTTAGTTTTTAAAATTCGTCGAACTTCATCAAACTGAGCTTTTGTAAGATTCAAATCTGGAAAACGATTCAAATAAGTTTGGAGTAAAACTCTTTGTGTTGACTCAGAATAAGAAAATAACTGTTGTAAATTTTCCACATCAATATTCTTTGATAATTCAGCTATAGCTAGGTCATAATCTAAAATTTCATTTCCGATACTTAAGATTACATCTCTAAATCGAGGATTTTCTTTTTCTAATTCTGGTAAATAAGAGTTTCGAATACGATTGCGAAAATAATAATTTTCCTTATTTGATGTATCTTCAAAGTGAAAAATTGGTGGAAAGTCTTTTTTATGAAAATGCAAGAAGGGACGAATGATTTCTATCTCTCCGACTACTTGCTTCTCCTTAATTCCTGATAGATAGCGCAAGCGAGTACCTCGAATCAAACGCATCAAAATCGTTTCCACCTGGTCATCCGCATGGTGGGCAGTGACTAAGGCTGTCGCACCTGTCTTTTTCATGACATCTTGAAAAAAATCATAACGAAAATTTCGTGCACGCGCTTCTGAAAATTCTCCTGAAAAATTGCTAACATAAATAGGAAGTCCAGCTTCAGCAGCCAACTTCCTTAATTCCTTTTCTTCCCAATCTGATTCTACTCTCTGCTTATGATTCACATGAGCCAAAATCAATTCAATTTCTAACTCTTTTTGATAAGTAGACAATACCTTAAATAGAAACATAGAATCTAATCCACCAGAAAGAGCTAGCACCACCTTAATATGCTTTTTGAAATATCCCTTCTTGAGAAAATGATTTAAAAAATCTTGTTCCCTCATTTTAGAACCTCATAAACATCCTTGGCTATCTGAGAAATTGTATCATAATCAGAATTCTTAGTAAAAATAGAAAGCACAAATGGAGAATCTGCATAGACAACACCCGTATCATGCTTAAATTCATCCGCATCCCCAATTTTATGAGCTACCTTCACAGAAACACCTTTGGCAATTCTCTCATTATCAAAATCTGTTTTAGTCAAAGACTCTAGCACAAATCCATTTTGATTATAAATAGCTTCCATAGCTTTCCCAGCCATCTTAGAAGAAATCAATTTTTCTTTTGGATCCCAATCATCTCCCATAATAGCAGACATCTTGGATTTAAATGTGGCATCAGATTGATTTGAAAGGTAATATCCCAATAGATTATGAGCTACATTATCCGATTCTTTTGATACTTTCGAAATTAAATCCTTTAGAGAGTATTCTTTATTATCCTCTTTTTTAGGAAGACTCCCACTTCCCTCTGGTTTATAAGAACCTGGAAAATCATTAACTGCTGATACGTATTTTACAGTCGTATCTAACTGATACAGACCCTCATTTATTTTTTCTTGCGTATAGTAGAGATAAGGGAGTTTTAAAACACTAGCCGCATACATCTTTTCATCTTGATTGATACCAGCTTCTTTTCCAGTAGCCAGTTGCTTAACATAAATAGAGAAAAAATCTTTCTGATATTTTTCAGATAACATTTCTTGGACTTTACTCATCCGATTATCTTCTTCAGAAGTTGATTCCTTATCTACCCATCCAGCCTGATCAATATGTAGAAATTCTTTTCCTTCTACAAACATGGTCTTATCGATTGATACCTGAGAATAAGCTGATAAAGACGATTTCACTTCTTTTAAATCATAAGGACTATTATACAGTTTAAAACCTGATTCTAACCATACTTTTTTTATTGTAGGAGTTACCTCTGACTGGTCATATAAAAATCGTTTGTCTGCAGCAATAAATTGATGGTTGGATAACTTAAATACTGGAATTCCTTGTTTATTTAAGCGCCACTCGGTTATTTGGAAACTTGTTTTTGGAGTTAATTTTCCAGATTCTACCACTAAATCTTCATTGGCGTATACAGGAACTTCTCCATAAACCATAGGAGAATTTAGCTTTTCTCTAAAATAAATACCAAAGTCAGATTGTGAAAGGTAATAAATTTCTTTCGAAGTATAGACGACTTCTTTTTCTGTGCTAACGACTTTTGAAATGGCCAAAAAACTCGGTAGCAACAAAATAATTAAGAATTTACGCATTCTTCCTTTCCTTTTCTTCTTGTAAACGCAATAATTGATTTTTATCAGCTAGCTCTTCCAGCTTTTCATCAGATAAACTCAAAAATTGCTCAATTACGTCTAATAAATTTTCCATCTTATCACCTTTGAAGCAAGTCAGGAATCGTATAAACTATTTCCCTAGACTTAGAATAATAGTACTTCGCTCGTGTATATTTGGCAGCATAATCCTCGTCTTTCAACTTTGTAGCAAATGCTGTCTCCTTATCCTTTTCATCACTCAAAGTTTGATACTGAGTTTGCAAGTCTGCTAATTGCTGACGTCTTTGGAGTAATTGCTGATAGCTCTGCGCTAAATTAAAAGTTGGCAAAATAAATAACAACATAATCAAAATCAATACCCACCCCATAAAACGATTCCGTTTTTGTCGTTCTTTCATCAGGTAGCGACGACGTTGATATTCATTTTGGATAAAAGAATTGTTTAATTGTACAATATTCTTAGACATTTTCTTCTACCCGTGTTTCACTGATAATTTCATACATGCCTGCTGCATCTTCTTTTTTCGTACTATCTTTCATCTCTAGTACTTTTACAAGTAGCAACTTATTGCCAAAGCGAATTTCAACTTGGTCATTAACTTTCAAATCCGTTGAACTTTTGGCCAAAATCCCATTCACCTTGATTCTGCCTTTATCTGCTACTTCCTTTGCTACTGTACGACGCTTGATAATTCGTGATACTTTTAAATATTTGTCTAATCTCATCCTTATTACCTCAACTTATTATTGTACCATTTTTATCTATTTTATAGAAGAAAAATATCAAATGGCATTTTCTTCCTTCGACTCTTTTATCTCTAATAAACTTTCTCCAAAAATTATCAGACCTTCTAAAATTTCATAATCTTTCTTATTTCGGACATCAAATACGACTTCCATCAATCCTTTATTCTCAGCTATGGCTGCTTTTAAGTTCGTTGCGGATAAAGCTTTAAAATAATCTTGAGCCAAGAACAGTCGCTGAGTGACTTTTTCAAATTGAACTGTAATCTTGTTCTCTTTTCTTTCCACACGTTGAACAAAGACCTTGTCCAAATATGACTTGACCAAACCAATCTCTAAAAGATAGGCTACTACATCTGGGTATTCTCCAAAGCGATCCATCAACTCTTCTTGTAACTCTTCATAATTGACACGGTTGTCAATTTGACGAATTTTCTTGTAAATTTCAATCTTATGTCGTTGATCAGAAATATAAGTATCAGGAAGATAAGCATCAATTTGTAAAATCAATTCGGCATTCCCTTTGGTTCTTGTGTTAGCATTCCCGTTTCGTTTAGCAATAGCTTCCTCTAGTAACTGCGAATACAATTCAAAACCAACAGAATCAATGAAACCAGACTGGGATTTTCCTAGGAGATTTCCTGCTCCACGAATTGAAAGATCTCGCATCGCAATCTTAAATCCTGAGCCCAATTCTGTAAATCCTTTGATTGCTTCTAATCTCTTCTCAGAGACTTCACTGATTGATTTTTCTGGACGATACATGAGATAAGCATAAGCAATCCGATTACTACGACCGACTCTTCCTCTTAACTGATACAAGGTTGACAAGCCCATATGGTCTGCATTTTCAATAAATAAAGTATTGGCATTTGGAATGTCCACCCCTGTCTCAATAATGGTAGTTGTCACCAAAATATCATACTGACCTTCAATAAAGTCTAGTAGAGTATTTTCCAACTGTATTTCACTCATTCGACCATGAACATAACCAATCGAAGCCTCTGGAATCAACTCCTGTAATTCTGAAACCTTCTGATCAATTGTGTCAACTTTATTGTAAAGATAGTAAACTTGACCTCCACGCTCCATTTCACGCAAGACAGCATCACGAATGACACTATCATTCTTTTCTAAAACATAGGTTTGAACAGGATAGCGATTGGTTGGAGGAGTTTCAATAACAGATAAATCTCTTATTCCCAGCATAGACATATGAAGAGTACGAGGAATTGGCGTTGCTGTCAAGGTCAGGACATCTACTTGTTTTTTCAGTTCTTTCAAGGTTTCCTTATGCTTGACACCAAATCGCTGTTCCTCATCAATAATCATCAAGCCCAAATCAGCAAACACAACATCTTTTGACAAAACACGATGTGTTCCAATTAAAATATCGACTTGACCGTTTTTCAATTTTTCAAGTGTTTCAGTCTGCTCTTTTTTACTTCTAAAGCGACTCAACACATCAATATTAACAGCAAAATTTTGGAATCGTTCCTTAAAATTCGTGTAGTGCTGTTGCGCTAAAACTGTCGTAGGAACTAGAACGACAACCTGTTTGTGATCATTGACAGCCTTAAAGGCTGCACGCATTGCAACTTCAGTCTTTCCAAAACCAACATCCCCAACCAATAGCCTATCCATTGGCTGAGAATCTTGCATATCTCTCTTGATTTCCTCAATACTACGAAGTTGATCATCCGTTTCAACATAAGGGAAAGCATCATCAAAAGCATCTTGCTCTTCATCATCGGCTGAGAAAGCAAAGCCCTTCAACTGACTGCGTTCAGAATAGAGTTTGATTAAATCATCAGCTATATCCTCTACCTGGTTCTTAACTTTTTGCTTGGCCTTTTTAAAATGACCATCATTTAATTTATTAAGTTTTGGCGCTTTACCATCACTTGAAACATATTTAGATAGTAGATGAATCTGTTCTACTGGGATAGAGATTTGATCACCATTTTGATATTGAACACTGACATAATCGCGGTGAATCCCTTTGATTTCAATTGTTTCAATTCCTAGATATTGACCAATTCCATGAATATGGTGAACAACGTAGTCCCCTTTTTCAAGTTCATTGTAATCTTTTAATCTCTCTGCATTTGAAACATGTTGTCTTCGAAAACGACGTTTTAATTTCTTTTGAAAAATCTCATGTTCAGTAATCACCAGAATTTTTTCATCTACAAAATGAAAACCATGTCTGAGATTGCCCTCGATTAAGTTTACAGATTCTTTACATATACTTGACTTATCTCTAGAATCCAATTTAATCTGGTATTCCTCTAAAACATCCTCCAATGTTTTACTTCCCATTGAATTGCTAGATTGCAGGATAATGGTGTAATCCATTTTTTTATATCGTTCAATTTCTTCTTTTAGAAAAGAAAATTGATTGAAAAATTCCTGCATGGGATATTGATTAAATTGATAAATTTGGTCAAATTTGAGATTTCCTAACCCCTTTTGCAGATTAGAAAAAAAGGTTACTGGGCTTTGTTTTTTATAGATTTGCTCAGTATCAGCAAAATACTGCATATCAGAAAATGCTTTACTATTCTGTAACTCTTCTGTAAAGTATTGCGCTAATTCTCTTTCAAAGACTTCATACTGATTCATCAATTTCTGGTAATCATCAAAGAATATTGGCGTATTTTTTTCAATATAATCAAATACAGTCCATATCTTTTCATAACACAAAGATAAAAACTTCCTAGAATCTGAATGCATTTGTTTTTGATGAAAACTTGAAAGAATTTCTTCTAGGTAGGATTTCAGAATCGGCGATAGAGTTTTTGAAATTTGTTTTTCTAAAGCTGACTGTCCTCGCTGATAATCCTTTTCTCTCAAAAGTATGTCGCTAGCTGGAAAGATGGTGAATTCTGTCTGATTTTCTTTCGATAATTGTGTTTCGACTTCAAAAGTACGAATTCCATCTACTTCATCACCAAAAAACTCAATTCGGCAAGGTTCTAACCGGGATATTTCAAAAATATCTAAAATATCTCCTCGAAGACTAAATTCTCCTTGAGTTTGTACTTGTGTAACTTTTCGATAGCCGATTTCTTTTAACTGATGGATGAGTGCGTTTTGGTCATATTCTTCACCAACTGTTATTTTTACAATACTATCTTTAAATGCAGTCGGAGAGGGTAAAAACAATCGACTTGCTGCAATATTACAAACTAAGATCCCTTTCCTAGACGGATCAGTCAAAAAACGCAAGGCTTCAACCCGTGAGATGATTTTTTCTTGTGAAGACATCAAAAACTCGACCATAGGGGAATCATCTACCAAAAATGGATAGACAAATTCCTCACCTAAGATAGAAATAAGATCACTAATAAGCCCTTCTGCTTCTCCATAAGTTGATGTCAATAAAACAATCTTATCTTCTTTCTTTAAACTACTAGCGATTGCTAAAGCTTTTGTAGAAGTTGACAAACCTAAGATTAACTGTCTTTTTTTATCTGTTAAATTTTGATGCCATTTTTGGATCTGATCATTTTCTGAGAATAAATCTAATAAGGTCACCATTTATCCGTTATACCTCTGCATCGTTTTTTCAAAGTTTTTCTCTTGTAAATAGTGATTTACAGCATCGTCAACCTTGTCAATAGACTGTAAAATACCAATATAATCATCTTTGTCAAAGGTACTCAAAACATGGTTAACAACTGACATTCCATTTTTAGGTCTTCCAATTCCAATCTTAACACGATTAAAGGCCTGGGTTCCAATATGTTGAATAATAGACTTGATACCATTATGACCACCTGCTGAGCCTTTTGCTCTTAAACGAATTTTCCCAACTTCCATGTCAAGATCGTCGTAAATAATGAGTAAATCTTCAATATCCAAACCATAGTAAGTCAATAAAGCATGAACAGCTTTCCCACTTTCATTCATAAATGTCGTTGGTTTGACAAGATAAATTTTTTCACCATTGAGGAAAAAAGATGCTAGATCAGCTTGAAATATCTTATCGTGTGTAAAAGTTAGATTCTGTTTCTTCGCTAGTTGGTCAATCAACATAAAACCAACATTGTGTTTTGTTTCAAAATATTTATCCCCTGGATTTCCCAAGCCTACAAGTAATTTAGTCATTTATTTTTCCTTTCAAAAGCCAAAAGGGTTGGAATTTTTTTCCAACCTAATTGATACTATTCATTAAATTTTTTAGACATTAAAGCGGAATTCCATGATATCGCCGTCTTGAACGATATATTCTTTTCCTTCTTCACGCAAGCGTCCAGCTTCTTTTACGGCCTTTTCAGATCCATATTTCACCAAATCATCATATGACATGGTAACTGCACGAATAAAGCCTTTTTCAAAGTCTGAGTGGATAATACCAGCTGCTTGAGGAGCCTTCATACCACGTTTGAAGGTCCAAGCGCGAACTTCTTTTTCACCAGCTGTGAAGTAAGTTCCAAGTCCAAGTAAGTGGTAAGCTGCACGAGTCAACTTATCAACGCCTGATTCTGTCAAACCAAGTGCTTCAAGAAACTCTTGCTTGTCTTCTTCGTCTAACTCAGAAATTTCTTCCTCAGCACGCGCAGAAATAACGACTACTTCAGCATTTTCTGTCGCTGCAAATTCGCGAATTTGTTTGACATAGTCGATAGAATCTGGATCTGAAACTACATCCTCATCTACATTCGCTACATAAAGAACTGGTTTAGTCGTCAAAAGGAAGAGACCTTTGACAACCTTTTGTTCTTCATCTGTAAATTCGATGGTACGAGCTGATTTTCCATCTTCAAGTACTGGTTTAATCTTTTGAAGAACATTAAATTCTGCTACTGATTCTTTATCTTTTTGCGTACGTGCCATCTTTTCTACACGCGCATATCGTTTGTTCACTGATTCTAAGTCAGCAAGAATCAACTCTAGGTTAATCGTATCAATATCTGCAAGTGGATCCACAAAGGCATCTTCACGTCCTTGCTCACGCATGACATTTTCATCATCAAAAGCACGAACTACGTGAACAATCGCATCTACTTCACGAATATTAGCCAAGAATTTATTCCCTAGCCCTTCTCCTTTTGAAGCTCCTTTTACAATCCCTGCAATATCTGTAAATTCAAATGTTGTTGGCACTGTCTTTTTAGGAGTGATCATTTCAGTTAGTTTTTGTAGGCGTTCATCTGGAACTTCCACCATTCCAACATTTGGATCAATAGTCGCAAATGGGTAGTTCGCTGCCTCTGCTCCTGCTTTTGTAATTGCATTAAATAGTGTTGATTTACCAACATTTGGCAAACCAACGATACCTGCTGTTAAAGCCATATTTTTTCATTCTCCGTTTTCATTTCAATCCCTAATATTATAACACAAAAAGGGAAAACTTGCTAACCCTCTAACTAAGGGTTCTTAGTCAATAATTTTATTCATTTTTCGATCAAAATCATAGCGCCCCATCATGACAACATGGTCACAATTACTACATTTGATTTTGATATCTGCTCCTACACGTGTAATTTCCCAACGATTGGCCTTTTTACCTGTTGACTTGATGGTACAAGCGTGTGGTTTTTTCATTTCAACAAAATTTCCAACTTGATACATACTACTCTCCTTTTCTTTTTCGATTATATCATAAAAGAGGCGAGCTAAGCTCAACCTCTTTCACTTAATTTGTACGGACTGGTGTAATGAGCTGCATGAAGTCCTCATCAGTGTCTGCTGGCACAAGAGTAAATGGACGAACAGCTGAGATAAAGCTAATGGTCACCTTTTCGCTATTTAAAGCTTTAAGAGAATCAATCAAATAAGTTGGGTTGAAACTAATGGTCAAATCTTCACCAGTAACCTGATCAGTATCGATTTCTTCGTTTACTTTACCAACTTCTGGAGAATGAACATGGGCGCTAACAACCCCACCTTTAATTTCAAGCTTCACAGTACCATTTTGAGTCGCACTTGATAAAAGACGAGCACGTTCCATTGACTGACGTAAGTTTACCACATCAAAAGTGATTGTAGTATTAAAATCTGTTGGAATCAAACGATCTGTATCAGGATAGTTTCCTTCTAACAGACGTGTGTAGAAACTAATATTTTCGCTTCTAAAGAGGATTTGATTGTTAGCAAAGAAAATCTCTACAGTTTCAATATCATCTGTAAATACCGCTGAAAATTCGCGTAAAGAACGGCTAGGAATCACGACATCAAAATCATCACTATTTTTTTCAAGAGTCAATTTTTTCTGGCTTAGACGATGAGAGTCTGTTGCAACTGTTTTTAACTCTTTGTGGTTGCTCAATACAAAATGAACACCTGTCAAAATTGGACGACTTTCTTGTGTACTTGCAGCAAAAGCTGTTTCATTGATAATTTTCTTGAGTAATTTTGTTTCAAGAACCAAAGGAGTGCTTGCTGAAATTTCTTGGATTCGTGGGTACTGCTCGCTATCTTTTCCTTTTAGGGTAATTTCTGATTTTCCACTGGTTAAAACAATTTGATTTTGTTCAATTTCTTTAAAATCAAGAGTCACATCAGGTAGACTAGATACTACATTGATAAAGAAAGAAGCTTCAAGAAGAATCGAACCTAAAGAAGTAATTAACAAACCAGCATCTTCATTTTTTTGAGAAATAAAATTTTCAATTGAAATTTGACCATTTGATCCAATTAAAGTAACACCTTCATTGGTTACGTCAATTTTTACGGTTGATAAAATAGGAATAGCATTTTTAGAACTAATAGCTCTCTTAGTAGTATTCAATGCTTGTAGAAATAAATTTTTATTAATTGAAAAATGAATCATGGATTCTCCTTTATTTATTTTTAGTATTAGAAGGATAATAGTAATAATAGAGTCTGTGAAATCTGTGGAAAACAGACTTAAGGTAAGTCATATCAAGTTTTTTGGCTTGTTTAAAAAATGTGGATAAAAAAGATAAAAAAGCGAAAGTTATCCACAAGTTATTTTATTTTCTTTTTGATTGATTCAATTTCTAAACGTAAATTATCGTCTTCATCAATCAAAGATTTAATTTTTGCATGGGCATGAATGACTGTTGTATGATCTTTTCCACCAAATTCCTTCCCAATTTTTGGAAGACTATTGTCTGTTAGTTCTCTAGATAAATACATGGCTACTTGACGGGCCAAAACAATATTTTGAAGGCGTCTGCTTCCCTTCATTTCTTTGACGCTAACACCATAAAAGTTACCAACTTCATTTTGGATTTTGTCAATTGGGATGACGAGCATTTGGCTAACATCTTGTTTGCGAGCTCTAATAGCTTCTGCAGCAATATCAATAGTGATATCCTTGATATTTTTTACTCTGGCAATTAAAGTGATGTCATTGATTGCTCCCTCAAGGTCTCGAACATTTGAATCAAATTGCCCAGCTAGGTATTCTAGAGTATCACTTTGGAAATTGTAGCCTAAATGTTCCGTTTTACTTTGTAAAATGGCAATACGTGTTTCAAAGTCAGGGGGTGTGATAGTTTGTGTCAATCCCCAACTAAAGCGCGTGACAAGCCTCTCCTCGAGCCCTTCTAGATGTTTTGGACTACGATCACTCGTTAGGACAATCTGTTTTTGCTTGTCATGAAGGGCATTAAAGGTATTGAAAAATTCTTCCTGAGTTGCGACTTTTTTTCCGCTGAGTGACTGGATATCATCGATTAACAAAAGATCAAGACTGCGGTAGGTCTTTTTAAACTTTTCCATTTCTCCAAGTCTTAGGTGGTCAAGAAAGTCATTAATAAAACTTTCAGCAGGGATATATTTAACACGCGCATTCGGAATATTTTTTAGAATTTCATTTCCAATAGCGTTTAATAAGTGAGTCTTACCAAGTCCCGGTCCTCCATAGATAAAAAGAGGGTTATAGGTCAGAGCCAAATCTTCAGAGACAGCCAAAGCAGCTGATACAGCCCAGACATTTCCATCCCCTTGGATAAAATTATCAAAGGTATACTTCTCTTTTAATCCAGTCTCCGAATAAGGAATAGATGCTAACTTTGGACCATAGTCATATAAAGTTGAATTTGTAGCTTCTTCAACTTGTGAGATAGTCGTATCTTGAGGTTTTGTGAAAATATAGTGGGGAGTTATTTCAGCATCATAAATCTCAAAACCAGCTACTACAATGATATCTTTTAGTTGTTTTTCCCAGACCATTTCCATTTCAGATCGTGGTAAAAATATAGTAGCAACATTTTCTTCTACCTTGATGAGTTCAGCTTGAATAGCATAGAAATCATACATGGATCGAGTTAGTCTTTCTTGCGCAAATTCTAAGATACGATTCCAAAATTGTTTTTCTTTCAATCCGTTCTCCTCCTTTACTACTTGTTTAAAAGTTTAATTCTAGACTTATTTTACCATAGATAGTAAGAATTTTCCACAAGCTGTGAAAAATAATACACAATGTTATCAAGTTTTATCCACAGGTTGGGGATAAAATCAGAAACTATTGATTTATTAAGCTTTTTATTGGAAAAAATAGTGGATAACCTTGTGAGATAAAAAAATAAAAGAACAGCCTTATTTCAGGCTGTTGATAATTCTACTGTATTCTTCTTGATTTGAAAAAGAAATAATGATTTTTCCACTATCTTTTTTAGACAGTTTGATTTCTACATCTAATCCGAGTAGTTTTTTTAACTGTTTTTCTTCATTTTGTATGAAATGATCAGTTTTTTGCTGTTTCTTTTGTTTTTTCTCTGTCAGAAGAGCTTCTAATTTTCTTACAGAAATGTCTTCTTCTATAATTCGTTGAAAGAAATAGTCTTGTTGTTCCTTATTTAACCCAACTAGAGAACGCGCATGGGCTTGTGATAGTTTGCCAGTTTCTACTTCTGATAGAATCGGTTCTGGTAAGGAAAGCAAACGAATGGAGTTGCTGATATAAGGACGAGACTTGCCCATTTTATCTGCAATTTCAGCATGGGTAAATCCTTTCTCTACGAGAGATTCATAGGCGCGTGCTTCTTCTATTGGATTTAAATTTTCTCTCTGTAAATTTTCAATGATGGACTGGACCATCATCTCTTGGTCTGAAAGTTGTTTAATAACAGCTGGGATAGACGTCAGACCAGCTAAAAGTGAAGCCCGATAGCGTCTCTCTCCTGCAAGGATTTCATAACCAATAACAGGAGATTGACGAACAATAATCGGTTGAATGACCCCATTTTCTTTGATAGACTGTGCTAGTTCATGTAGTTTTTCTTTATCAAATTCTTTTCGAGGTTGATAGGGATTTTTTTGTATATCTGTGATAGAAATCATTTCAAATTTTTCCATGATTCTACACTAACATATCTTTTCTCTTATGTAAAGGTTTCTTTACATAGATGTCAATTAAGATTCTAAATCACCTGAACTCTTGTCAAGTTTAATAGATGTAGTTTCTTCTTTACCGTTACGATAGTAAGTTATCTTAATGGTGTCTCCGATAGAATGATTGTAAAGAGCACTTTGTAAGTCTGTTGATGAAGCAATATCTTTGTCATCTACTTTGGTAATAACATCGTATTTTTCAAGGTGACCATTGGCAGGCATATTACTTTGTACAGAACGAACAACTACACCAGATGTTACACTGCTTGGAATATTAAGTCTTCTAATATCACTTGTATTAATATTTGAGAGATTGACCATTTGGATGCCCAAAGCTGGACGCGTCACTTTTCCGTTCTTTTCCAACTGTTCAATAATATTGATGGCATCATTTGCAGGAATTGCGAAACCAAGACCTTCTACAGATGTGCCTCCATTTGTTGCAATTTTACTTGAGGTAATTCCGATAACCTGTCCTTGAATATTGATCAGTGGGCCACCAGAGTTACCTGGGTTAATAGCAGTATCAGTTTGGATGGCTTTTGTAGAAATGGCTTGTCCATCTTCAGATTTTAAAGATACATTTCGATTGAGACTAGATACGATACCCTGAGTGACAGTATTTGCATATTCAGAACCCAATGGGCTACCAATAGCAATAGCAGTTTCTCCTACGGTTAACTTACTAGAATCACCAAACTCAGCTACTGTTGTCACTTTTTCTGAAGAGATTTTAACGACAGCAATATCAGAGAAAGTATCTGCTCCGATGATTTCTCCAGGTACTTTAGTTCCATCTGACAAGCGAATATCTACTTTACTAGCACCATTTATAACGTGATTATTGGTTACAATATAAGCTTCTTTGTCATTCTTTTTATAAATAACCCCAGATCCTTCACTAGAGATTTGCTGAGAATCTGTGTCAGTATCATCATTGCCAAATACGCTATTTTGTCTGTTTGCCGAATAAGTGATAACAGAAACAACAGCATCTTTTACTTTATTAACAGCCTGTGTTGTTGAATTTTCGTTTTTATAGGCAGTCTGTGTAATAGTGCTATTGTTGTTAGAGCTATTGACACCACTTTTTTGAGTTAGTTGAGTTATTGAAAAACTACCCAAGGCTCCACTAAAAAAGCTAATGACGATAACGACTAATAATTGAAACCATTTTTTATAAAATGTTTTTAGATGTTTCATATTTGCCTCCATATGTTTGAATTACTGAAAGTATAAACTGACTAGCTTAATTATAACTTAAACACAAAAGTTTTACACAGATTGTGGATAACTTTCAAAAATCTGTGGTTTTCTAGGATAAAATTAACCTTTTATTTTGTGAATAAGATGTGAAAAAATAGAGAATATGTTAGAATAGAGTCATGAAAATTAAAGTTGTAACAGTTGGAAAACTGAAAGAAAAGTATTTAAAAGATGGTATTGCAGAGTATTCAAAACGAATTTCTCGATTTGCTAAGCTTGAAATGATTGAGCTAGCAGATGAAAAAACACCAGATAAGGCCAGTGAGTTAGAAAATCAAAAGATTTTAGAAATAGAAGGGCAGAGAATTTTATCAAAAGTTGGTGACCGTGATTTCGTTATTGTGTTGGCTATCGAAGGGAAAACTTTCTCATCAGAAGAATTTAGTAAACAATTAGAAGAGGCTTCTATAAAAGGATTTTCTACTATTACCTTTATTATTGGAGGGAGTCTGGGGTTAGCACAGGATGTAAAAAAGAGAGCCAATCTTTCTGTCAGTTTTGGCCGTTTAACCTTGCCCCATCAGTTAATGAGACTAGTCCTTGTTGAACAAATCTATCGGGCTTTTACGATTCAGCAGGGCTCACCCTATCACAAATAGAAAATTGACTTTCAATTGAATTTTTGGTAAAATGATTGTGTTAGGTCTCATAGCTCAGCTGGATAGAGCATTCGCCTTCTAAGCGAACGGTCGCAGGTTCGAATCCTGCTGGGATCAATATAGTAGTAAAGCTGGGAATTTTCCCGGCTTTTTTCTTAAAAAAGTACACTTTGGGAGAAAAAAATGACAGTTGAGAGAATTTTATCTAAAATGAAATTCCATTTTGTATAATGATTTTTGTAAGTTAGCTTACAAGAAAAAAACATTGAGGAGATTTTATTATGAAAAACACAGTTAAATTGGAACAGTTTGTAGCCTTGAAGGAAAAAGACTTGCAAAAGATTCAAGGTGGGGAAAGTAGACTGTCAAGATTACTCCGTGATTTTATTTTCCAAATAAAACAGTAATGAAATAAGGAGAAAGAGTAATGAATTTGCTTGGATTTGGGACAGTTATTGTTTATTTTTTAATTATTAGTTACAGTTACCATTTAATTTGTAAAGGTCAAGTAAATAGAAGAGAATTATACGTTTTTGGTGCTTATACATTACTAACAGCAATAGCACTTGATTTTCCCTTATATCTTCTAAATTTAGATGGGTTAGGGATTGCAACATTTTCATTTCCTTTGGGCTTATATTCCTATTTTCGATGGATTAAACAGTATGAGAGGGGTAGAGGACTATTCCTAAGTTTACTACTATCTCTTTTATATGAGAGCACTCATAACTTTCTGTCCGTAACTTTCTCCTCTATAACAGGAGACAATTTTGTTTCACAATATCATGCCCCATTCTTTTTCGTTGTAACAGTGTTGACTTATGTCGTTATCGTAACAATCATTCATTATTTCCATTTGGAACTAGACTATTTTGACAAGGACTACCTCTATCCTTTCTTGAAAAAAGTATTTTTTGCTTTACTATTGCTACATATTGTATCTTTTGTTTCAGATATGGTAAGTACGATTAAACATTTGAATAGTTTTGGAAGTATTTTGTCATCTATTGTCTTTATCTCTCTACTTTTGACATTCTTTACAATGAATTCTCATAAAGAACAAATGGAGAAAGAGATTGCTTTGAAGCAGAAGAAATTTGAACAGAAACATTTACAGAATTACACAGATGAAATTGTTGGTTTGTATAATGAAATTCGTGGTTTTCGACATGACTATGCTGGGATGCTTGTCAGTATGCAGATGGCAATTGACAGTGGTGATTTACAGGAAATTGACAGAGTTTACAATGAAGTTTTGGTCAAAGCCAATCATAAACTGCGTTCAGATAAGTACACTTACTTTGATTTGAACAACATAGAAGATTCAGCTTTACGAAGTTTGGTTGCTCAGTCCATTGTCTATGCTCGAAATAATGGTGTAGAGTTTACACTGGAAGTAAAAGATACGATTACCAAGCTCCCAATTGAACTATTGGATTTGGTTCGTATCATGAGCGTTTTATTGAACAATGCTGTCGAAGGATCGGCTGATAGCTATAAAAAGCAGATGGAAGTAGCAGTTATTAAGATGGAAACTGAAACAGTTATTGTGATTCAGAATTCATGTAAAATGACGATGACTCCTTCAGAAGATCTATTTTCATTAGGATTCTCTACTAAGGGAAGAAATCGTGGAGTCGGATTAAATAATGTAAAAGAACTACTAGATAAGTACAACAATATTATTTTAGAAACAGAGATGGAAGGCAGTACATTTAGACAAATTATTAGATTTAAGAGGGAATTTGAATGAAAGTTTTAATTTTAGAAGATGTTATTGAACATCAAGTGAGACTAGAGAGAATATTGGATGAAATTTCGAAAGAATCGAATATTCCAATATCATACAAGACAACAGGAAAAGTCCGTGAATTTGAAGAATACATTGAAAACGATGAAGTAAATCAGCTTTATTTCCTAGATATCGATATTCATGGAATTGAGAAAAAGGGATTTGAAGTGGCTCAGCTCATTCGTCATTACAATCCTTATGCTATTATCGTCTTTATCACCAGTCGATCAGAGTTTGCGACTCTAACCTATAAATACCAGGTATCAGCCCTAGATTTTGTTGATAAGGATATCAATGATGAGTTATTTAAAAAGAGAATTGAGCAGAATATATTCTACACGAAGAGTATGTTACTTGAAAATGAAGATGTGGTAGATTATTTTGACTACAATTATAAGGGAAATGATTTAAAAATTCCTTACCATGATATTTTGTATATTGAAACAACAGGAGTCTCTCATAAATTACGTATTATTGGTAAGAATTTTGCCAAAGAGTTTTACGGTACCATGACAGATATTCAGGAAAAGGACAAACATACTCAGCGATTTTATTCTCCTCATAAGTCATTTTTGGTAAATATAGGCAATATCAGAGAAATTGATCGAAAGAATCTAGAAGTTGTTTTCTATGAAGACCATCGCTGTCCTATTTCAAGGTTAAAAATTAGAAAATTGAAAGATATTCTAGAGAAAAAATCTAAAAAGTGATTGACAATTAGTAAGAAATTGATATAATGGTTATATCTGCTACAGATAGAAGGTCCGTTGGTCAAGGGGTTAAGACACCGCCTTTTCACGGCGGTAACACGGGTTCGAATCCCGTACGGACTATTTTATCCGCCATAGCTCAGTTGGTAGTAGCGCATGACTGTTAATCATGATGTCGTAGGTTCGAGTCCTACTGGCGGAGTATAGATAAAAGGGAACACAACTGTGTTCCTCTTTTTATATCAATTTGCATTACCAAGCATTTTCATAAGGAAGTCTGTTATTTCTTGAGGACTTTCTTTTTTTCCATGTGCAATCCAAGTTTGGCAGACACCAAAAAGTGCATGAGTTAGATAGATGCTACTATATTCTAATTCAGTGGTATTGAGATTTAGTTGCATAAATTGCTTTTGTAAATCTGTACTGAGCATGATATGAAGTTTATTTCGTAAGAAATTTTGGATTTCTTTAGTCCCATTTTCAGAAAGAAGGGCAGCCAGAAGTGGTTCTGACTCTAGATATTCAAAGACTTCTAAAATAGCGTCTCTTTTGTGATGAGCATGTTTTTGAAAAATATATTCAAATGTATGGAATAGCTTACTTTGATAGTGCTCAATCATATCATACTTATCCTTATAGTGAGTATAGAAGCTGGAACGACTAATTCCGGCTTTTTCTGCTAACTTGACAGTAGAAATTTGATCAAATGGCTGTTCCATCAGTAATTGTACCATAGCATTTTCAATAGTTCGCTTTGTTTTTAAGCGTTTGTTACTTTCTTGCATATTTCCTCCTTGTAAACAAATTAGACTATCTGTCTAAAAATGGATTTTTTATCTTGTAATTTAGATTTTTTAATGTATAATCTATTATATCAAAATTTTAGACAATATGTTTAAAAAAGGAGAAGCTATGTTTAAAGAATGGAAAGCAATTTTTAAAAAACCAACCTTTATTATTGTCATGATAGGGATTTCTCTTATTCCAGCTCTGTACAATATCATATTTTTGTCATCAATGTGGGATCCATATGGGCAATTGTCTGACTTACCTGTGGCAGTCGTCAATCATGATAAAGAGGCGTCCTATAATGGTAATACCATGGCAATAGGAGAAGACATGGTGTCCAATTTAAAAGAAAATAAAACCTTGGATTTTCATTTTGTAGATGAAGAGGAAGGAAAGAAGGGATTGGAAGATGGCGATTACTATATGGTAGTGACTTTACCAAGTGATTTATCTGAAAAAGCAGCTTCTATTTTAACGAATCATCCAGAGCAAATGCAAATCGATTATCAGACTTCAAGTGGTCATAGTTTTATTGCTAGCAAGATGAGCGATTCTGCGATGACACAATTGAAGCAGAATGTTTCTACCAATGTAACCGAGACCTATACTAAAGCTTTATTTGATAAGATGGTCGAATTAAAGGATGGTATGAGTCAAGCGGCTTCTGGTAGTGAAAAATTAACTGATGGAGCTAATCAATTAGTGACAGGAAGTAAAACATTAACTACTAATCTACACTCTTTAGCAGATTCAAGTTTAACATTTTCAAATGGAACGGAGCAGTTTACTAAAGGATTATCCTCTTATGTTTCTGGTGTTGAACAACTTCATCTTGGCTTAGGGACTTTTAATAGTGGATTGCTTACATATACTGGTGCAGTGAGTCAATTAGATACCGGATTAGGTCAATTAGCTTCTAAAAGTCCTGAATTAGTAGGAGGAATCAATCAATTATATACTGGTGTAGAGGCCTATACTGGCGGTGTTTCACAACTCAATACTGGTCTTAATCAATTTTCATCTGGTGTTAGTGCCTATACAAATGGAGTGGGAAATCTTGCAACAGGTGCGAATCAGTTATCTAGTCAATCAGCTACACTTCGAATGGGTGTGGAGCAATTAAGTGAAGGGATTCAACAACTTTCTAGTAAGTTAGATGCTTCATCTGGGCAAAAAGATCAAATTAATCAATTATCTTCTGGTCTAAATCAGTTAAATCAAGCTATTCAAAATATTGATGTTGGAGATACAAAACAATTATCTTCTGTTTTATCAAGTATAGTTTCTCTTTCTAATCAAATGTTAGCAAGTGCTCAGTCTGAAAAAGCAACTACATTAGCAAATATTCAATCGACAGCAGCTTATCAATCCTTGACAAGTGAGCAACAAGCTGAGATAAGTGCTTCTGTATCTCAAAATTCGACTGATAGTATTCAATCGGCTCAGTCAATTATAGCTTTAGTACAAGGTTTACAGGGAGGATTAGAAAACTTACAAAATAAATCTTCAAATCTTTCAACGTTAAAAGATAAAGCTAATCAAGTATTACCGCTTGCTTCTACTTCTTTGACAAGATTGTCAAGTGGATTAACAGAAATACAAGGAGCAGTGACTAGTAAATTAGTTCCTGCCAGTCAGTCGATTACATCAGGTGTAAATGCATATACTGCAGGTGTTGATAAAGTTTCTCAGGGCGCAAGTCAACTAAGTGAAAAGAATTCCACCTTGACAGGTAGTTTGAATCAACTAGTTTCAGGCTCAAACACCTTGACACAAAAATCTTCTAGCTTGACAGCAGGAGTAGGTCAATTAGTTGAAAAAACTCCAGAATTAGTATCTGGTATTGAAAAATTATCAACTGGCTCTAACCAATTGAATCAAAAGAGTCAAGAATTAATGGCAGGAGTTGATAAATTACAATCCGGATCTGGGCAATTAGCAGATAAATCCAGTCAGTTACTTTCAGGTGCTTCTCAATTAGAGAATGGAGCTAATAAATTGGCAGATGGAGCTGGGAAACTTGCAGAAGGTGGAATAAAGTTAACTTCTGGATTGGAAGATTTACAGACAGGAGTTGCTTCTTTAGGACAAGGACTAAGTAATGCTAGTGATCAACTCAAATCAGCATCAACGGAATCTAAAAATGCAGAGATTTTGTCAAATCCACTCAATCTTTCCAAAACAGACAATGACCAAGTTCCTGTAAATGGAATCGCAATGGCTCCGTATATGATATCAGTTGCTCTTTTTGTTGCAGCAATATCAACGAATATGATTTTTGCGAAGTTGCCTTCAGGACGTCATCCAGAGAGCCGTTGGGCTTGGTTGAAATCTCGAGCTGAAATAAATGGTATTATAGCTGTTTTAGCAGGGATTTTGGTATATGGAGGAGTTCATCTTATTGGTTTAACTGCTAATCATGAAATGAGAACATTTATTCTCATTATCCTAACAAGTTTAGTATTCATGTCCATGGTAACTGCATTAACAACATGGAATAGCCGTATAGGAGCTTTCTTCTCTCTTATTTTGCTATTATTACAGTTAGCATCAAGTGCAGGTACCTATCCACTTGCCTTGACAAATGATTTCTTTAGAGCTATTAGTCCTTGGTTACCAATGAGTTATTCGGTTTCTGGATTACGACAAACAATTTCTATGACAGGAAATATTCATCATCAAGTCATTTTCCTTGCTGTGATATTAGCCCTATTTACAGGTTTAGGTATGCTAGCCTATCAACCTAAAAAAATGGAAGAAGATTAAAAAAATCGACCAACTGGTCGATTTTTTTATGTCTTAGATGACTTTCGTTTGTGATTATAGATTCCAAATAGTAAAAGAGAAGTAAAGGAACAGATTGCTCCAACAACAAACCCATTAGGAATAAAGGAAAGTGTAATAGTTCCTTTTCCCTTAGGAACATCAACTTTCATAAAGCCAGTTTGAGCTTGTTTAATTTCTATTTTCTTACCATCTTGGTAGGCAGACCAGCCTTCGTCATAAGGAATGGTGAAGAAAATGGATGTATCTTGTTTGACATCATATGTAGCAAAGACCTTATTTTTAGAAGTTGATACGGTGACAGGTTGTTCTTTAATTTTTTGAATTGCCTCGGTGAAAGTTTGGGTATCTAAACGATAGAAGGTAGGAGATTCAAATGATACTTGTGAATTTCCAGGGAAACTAACATGAATATTGAAAGTTTTTGTCTCTTTTGTATAACCTAGATTAAAGAAGGAGAAGACATTATCAGTTGTAAAAGTTTTCTTTTCTCCATTTACAAGGATGTCAACCTTCTTTTGTTTGTCATTAGAAAAGTGAAGGTTTGTGAAAGAAAGATAAACTTGGCTGTTTTCTGGCACTTCAATTTGATACTGGATTGCTGCATCCTCATTTGAAGAACTTGTGACACTAATCAAATCATTAGTATTTTCTGTTTTGTCATAAGGGATTGGAGAAAAATAATCAAAATTGACGTCAGCAAGTTGATTTAAAAACGAGGCCTGATTATCTAGAGTGTGTTCAGTGAACTTGACATCATTGTAAACAGATTGACTAGCAAATGCAATCGGAAGAGAGTATTGATTTTCATATAGGGTAAGATTATCTTTTTGATAGATATCTTGGAAACCATACTTATCAATAGGACTGTCTGAGATATTATACTGGATCCCAAATAAACTATCAGCCAAAATACTATTATTGGCATAACGGAGATTGAGGTTGGTCCCAGAGGATTTAAAGCCAAGTTTATCTAAAGTAGAGCTTGCTGAACGATTTCGAACAGATGAAAATTGAGAGATTCCATTGTAGTTAAATTTCATACTGTCATTTCCTGTCTGAGTTTGTAGTTTTTCAGTACGAGTAAATGGATCCTCAATATATGTTGAGAAAGATTCCATAGCTGGGATATCTCTACTATATGCACTTCGAGAAGCAAATCCCCATTCCTTAGCAATTCCGTCTATTTGAGATGAAGCATTTAAACTCATTTCAACCATTATAAATAAAGAGATTAGAATGGCAAATAGATTTACAGAGATAAACTTTTTGATAACTGCAAGGAGTAAAAGCAAATAGACAACCAAAAATTCAAGAGTAAGCAGAATATTCAAATCTGTTAAAAAAGAATAATGTGATTTTAGATAGATGGTAGCTAAAAATCCTGTTACTACAAGAAAAAGCGAAACTAAAAAGTTCCAGAATTTAATTTCTCTCAGACGATTTAAGACTTCCGCTGCTGTATAAATTAACAAGGTAGAGAAAATCCAAGCATAGCGATGTAAAAACATGTTTGGAGTATGCATGCCTTGCCAAAATAAATCAAGCACTTCAATATAAAAGCTTGCAATTAGAAATGTAAAGAAGACTGCATAGATAAGTTTTACGTGAAACTTAATAGATTTCAGCGTAAAAAATAAAATAGTTAAAATAAAGGGAAGCAGTCCAACAAAAATCATTGGGATAGCCCCATACTTTGTTGTGTCAAAGGAACCAATGAATTGCTTAGCAAAGAGATCAAGATACCAGCTACTTTCAGTTTGAAACTTTGTAATTTCAGTCAATTTTTCTCCATGTGTCTGTAAATCAAATAGAGTGGGAAGAGTCATAATCAAACTAGCCATACCAGCTAAAAAGTAGATAACTATGAAATCAAGAACAGATGATTTTCGAGTTTTAAAGTCCCAAGAAATTTGACAGAGATACCAGAAAATAAGAAACAATGCTGTCATATAGCCAAAATAATAGTTTTGGATAAATAAGATTGACAGACTTGTAAAGTATAATGAGGATTTCTTTTCAGTTATAAGTAGGTGTAAACCAGTTATAATGAAAGGAATCAAGATAAAAACATCCAGCCAGGTTTTTATCTCTAGTTGACTAACAGTGAAACTCATCAGAGCATAGGAAGTGGATAAGGCTAGTTTTAAAGTATGAGGGATATTTTTAAATAATTTATTTAAACTAAAGAAGGTTGACAGACCAATCAATCCAAATTTTAAGAGAGTTGTCAGATAGACAGCATCTGGCATATTCGTTAGATCAAAAAAGTAAACTAGTGGTGAAAGGAAACTACCCAAGTAATAACTAGATAGGGCATAGAAATTCAATCCGAGGCCACTTGTAAAGGTGTAAAACAAACTACCATTTCCATGTAGGATATTTCTTAGAGCTACATCAAAAATAACGTATTGATGAAAGCCATCTCCTAATAGAGGAGAGTTGTCGCTATTCCAGTAGATACCTTGAGATAGATATACTCCTATCATAATGATTATGGGAATGATGAAAGAAACAAAATAGGTCCAATATGTTTTAAAAAAAAATTTCATGTTACCTCATAAAATGTTAGAAAACTCAGCCGGTTAACCCAACTGAGTTTTGAAGTTTTATTTAGTCTTTCCAAAGTTCTTTAACTTTTGCTTGTACTTCTGCATTTTCTAGGAATTCATCATAGGTTTCATCGATACGATCGATGACGCCATTTTTAGACAAGACAATGATATGGTTAGCCAAAGTTTGAATAAACTCGTGGTCATGACTGGCAAAGATGATTGATTCTTTAAAGTTTTTCAATCCGTCATTCAAGCTTGAGATAGATTCCAAGTCCAAGTGATTGGTTGGATCATCAAGTACAAGCACATTTGATTTCAAGAGCATGAGTTTTGAAAGCATGACACGAACTTTTTCTCCCCCTGACAAGACGTTGACAGGTTTGTTAACCTCATCTCCAGAGAAGAGCATACGACCAAGGAAACCGCGTAGGAAAGTATTGTCATCTTCTTCTTTACTTGCGAATTGACGCAACCAGTCAAGGATTGATTCTCCCCCTGCAAAATCAGCTGAGTTATCTTTTGGCAGGTAAGATTGACTAGTTGTAACTCCCCACTTGACAGTTCCTTCATAGTCAATATCCCCCATGATTGCACGAATTAATGCAGTCGTTTGGATATCATTTTGTCCAATAAGAGCTGTCTTATCACCTGGACGCAAGATAAAGCTGATATTATCTAAAATAGTTTCACCATCAATCTTTACAGTTAGATTTTCTACTGTCAAGAGATCATTACCGATCTCACGTTCTGCTTTAAAGTTAATAAATGGATATTTACGACTAGATGGCACAATCTCTTCTAGCTCAATCTTGTCAAGCATTTTCTTACGTGAGGTTGCTTGTCTTGATTTAGAAGCATTGGCAGAGAAACGAGCAACGAATTCTTGCAATTGCTTAATTTTTTCTTCTGCTTTGGCATTACGGTCTGCTAGCAATTTAGCAGCGAGTTCAGAAGATTCCTTCCAGAAGTCATAGTTTCCGACATAGAGTTTGATTTTTCCAAAGTCAAGGTCTGCCATGTGAGTACATACTTTGTTTAAGAAGTGACGGTCGTGGGATACTACGATAACTGTATTATCAAAGTCAATCAAGAAATCTTCTAACCATGTAATTGATTGGATGTCCAAACCGTTAGTAGGCTCGTCCAAAAGAAGAACATCTGGTTTACCAAAAAGTGCTTTAGCAAGGAGAACTTTTACTTTCTCACCATTGGCCAATTCACTCATATTTTGATAGTGCAATTCTTCTGGAATATTTAGGTTTTGAAGTAGTTGAGAGGCTTCACTTTCTGCTTCCCAGCCTCCAAGCTCGGCAAACTCTCCTTCGAGTTCGGCAGCACGCACTCCATCCTCATCTGAGAAATCTTCCTTCATGTAGATAGCATCTTTTTCCTTCATGATGCTATAAAGTTTTTCATTTCCCATGATAACGACATCAATGGCACGTTCATCTTCATAGTCAAAGTGATTTTGACGGAGAACAGAGAGACGCTCATCTGGACCAAGAGAGATGTGACCAGTAGTAGGTTCGATATCTCCAGCTAAAATTTTTAAAAAGGTTGACTTTCCGGCACCATTAGCACCGATTAATCCATAAGTATTTCCTTCTGTAAATTTGATATTGACATCATCAAAAAGTTTACGATCACTAAAACGTAGTGAAACATCAGATACTGTAAGCAATGTTTTTCTCCTATATGTGTAATATATTTATTCTACTAGAAAATACGGAAATATTCAAATTTTTATCTGTCAATTTTGTGTAAATTATGTTTACAACTCTCTTTACAAAAATCAGTAAATAGCAAGGTTGATTTATTTTGATAAATTGCGGTTATTTCATTAAAAAAATGCTATAATTGAAGGGACTATATCGAAGGAGAATAAAATGACTAAACCCATTATTTTAACAGGAGACCGTCCAACAGGAAAATTGCATATTGGACATTATGTTGGAAGTCTCAAAAATCGAGTATTATTACAGGAAGAGGATAAGTATGACATGTTTGTGTTCTTGGCTGACCAACAAGCCTTGACAGATCACGCCAAAGATCCTCAAACCATTGTAGAGTCTATTGGAAATGTGGCTTTGGATTACCTTGCAGTTGGATTGGACCCAAGTAAATCGACTATCTTTATTCAAAGCCAGATTCCAGAGCTGGCTGAACTATCTATGTACTATATGAATCTGGTTTCATTAGCACGTCTGGAGCGAAATCCAACTGTCAAGACAGAGATTGCTCAAAAGGGATTTGGAGAAAGCATTCCAACAGGATTTTTGGTCTATCCAATCGCTCAAGCAGCTGACATCACTGCTTTCAAAGCTAATTATGTTCCTGTTGGGACAGATCAGAAACCAATGATTGAGCAAACCCGTGAGATTGTTCGTTCTTTTAACAATGCATATAAATGTGATGTCTTGGTAGAACCGGAAGGTATTTATCCAGAAAATGAAAGAGCAGGTCGTTTGCCTGGTTTAGATGGAAATGCTAAAATGTCTAAATCCCTTAATAATGGTATTTATTTAGCTGATGATGCGGATACTTTGCGTAAAAAAGTAATGAGTATGTATACAGATCCAGATCATATCCGCGTTGAGGATCCAGGTAAAATTGAAGGAAATATGGTTTTCCATTATCTAGATGTTTTTGGTCGTCCAGAAGATGCTCAAGAAATTGCTGATATGAAAGAACATTATCAACGAGGTGGTCTTGGTGATGTGAAAACCAAACGTTATCTACTTGAAATATTAGAACGTGAACTTGGTCCTATTCGTGAGCGCCGTATCGAATTTTCTAAGGATATGGGAGAAGTTTATAATATGCTTCAAAAAGGTAGTGAAAGAGCGCGTGAAGTTGCAGGTCAAACCCTATCTGATGTTAAAGGAGCAATGGGACTTCATTACTTTAACTAGGTTTATTTTACAAGAAACTATCATTTCTATCTCAAAGAAAAGATAGTTTTTTATTTACCCCTGTAACATTTGACAAATTTTTATAGAATGGTATGATAGATACAATATAAAAAGAGTCAAGCTCAAAAAGAACGAAAAGAGGAAACTTCGAATGTCTAATTGGGACACTAAATTTTTGAAAAAAGGTTTTACCTTTGATGATGTATTGCTTATTCCAGCTGAAAGTCATGTGTTGCCTAACGATGCAGATTTAACAACTAAATTGGCAGATAATTTGACTTTAAATATCCCAATTATTACCGCTGCTATGGACACAGTAACAGAGAGTCAAATGGCTATTGCTATTGCTCGTGCAGGTGGTCTCGGAGTTATCCATAAAAATATGTCAATTGCTCAACAAGCAGACGAGGTTCGCAAGGTAAAACGTTCTGAAAATGGGGTTATTATTGATCCCTTCTTCTTGACGCCTGAACACACAATTGCTGAAGCAGATGAGCTTATGGGACGTTACCGCATCAGTGGTGTTCCAGTTGTTGAAACACTTGAAAATCGTAAATTGGTTGGTATTTTGACAAACCGAGATCTTCGTTTTATTTCAGATTATAACCAACCAATCTCAAACCATATGACTAGTGAAAATCTTGTTACTGCTCCTGTGGGTACAGATCTTGCAACAGCTGAGAGTATTCTTCAAGAACACCGTATTGAAAAACTCCCTTTGGTAGATGAAGACGGTCGTCTTTCTGGTTTGATTACTATCAAAGATATTGAAAAAGTTATTGAGTTTCCAAATGCTGCTAAAGATGAGTTTGGTCGTCTTCTAGTTGCAGGTGCAGTAGGTGTTACTTCAGATACATTTGAACGTGCAGAGGCTCTTTTTGAAGCAGGAGCGGATGCGATTGTTATTGATACTGCACATGGTCATTCTGCAGGTGTCTTGCGTAAAATTGCTGAGATTCGCGCTCACTTCCCAGATCGTACTTTGATTGCTGGAAATATTGCTACTGCTGAGGGAGCGCGTGCCCTTTACGAAGCAGGTGTAGATGTTGTCAAGGTTGGGATTGGACCAGGTTCAATCTGTACTACTCGTGTTATTGCTGGTGTTGGTGTTCCACAAGTAACAGCTATCTACGATGCTGCAGCTGTTGCGCGTGAATATGGAAAAACGATCATTGCTGACGGTGGAATCAAGTATTCTGGAGATATTGTAAAAGCTCTTGCTGCTGGTGGGAATGCAGTTATGCTTGGATCAATGTTTGCTGGAACAGACGAAGCACCAGGTGAAACTGAAATCTTCCAAGGACGTAAATTCAAGACATACCGTGGTATGGGTTCAATCGCAGCAATGAAGAAAGGTTCAAGCGATCGTTACTTCCAAGGTTCTGTCAATGAAGCAAATAAACTTGTTCCAGAAGGAATTGAAGGTCGTGTTGCTTATAAAGGAGCGGCAGCTGATATCGTCTTCCAAATGATTGGTGGTATTCGCTCTGGTATGGGTTACTGTGGTGCAGCTAACCTTAAAGAACTACACGATAATGCTCAATTTATTGAAATGTCTGGTGCTGGTTTGAAAGAAAGCCATCCTCATGATGTACAAATTACTAATGAGGCACCAAATTATTCTATGTAAAAGAAATAAAAAGAACTCCTGCGAAAACAGGAGTTCTTTTACAATGTTGTCAATTTTTATTTACAGAAACTTGACCATCTTGAATAGCGAAAATACTTAGATTTTCTGGTAGATTTTGAAGATGATCTAAGCTTGTTGTTGTAATAAAGGTTTGGATTGACTGAGAAATCGTTTCTAATAATTTTAGTTGTCTAGTGTTGTCAAGTTCGCTCATAACATCGTCAAGCAGTAATATTGGAGATTCTGTAGTTATGCTTTCCATTAATTCGATTTCTGCTAATTTTATCGAGAGGACGAGACTACGATGTTGACCTTGACTTCCAAAACTAGCATCCATCCCATTTATATAAAAATAAATGTCATCTCGATGAGGACCGACACCAGTATTCTTTTTAAATAAATCTCTGGATCTACTTTTTTCTAAAGCAATTTTGAAAGATTCGGATAAATCTTCTTTGTCAGTTAACTTGACAGAAGATTGATAGGATATTGACAACTCTTCAATCTGATTAGAGAGTTCAAAATGTTTCTTACGCCCAAATGATTCTAGTTTTTTTATGAAATCTAAGCGGTGATTCATTACACGACATCCATAATCAATTAGCTGATCATCCAACACAGAAAGGAAGGTTTCATCTATTTTTTGAGCTGATTTTAGGTAAGTGTTTCTTTGCTTTAGGATGTGGTTATAATTGGTTAAGTCAGATAAATAGATTGGCTTGATTTGTCCAAGTTCCATATCAATGAATTTTCGTCGAACCGAAGGTGCTCCTTTAATTAGTTGTAAATCTTCAGGAGCAAATAAAACAACATTCATGTGTCCTACATAATCTGAAAGGCGTGCCTGTTTTAAATGATTAACTTTGGTTACACGTCCTTTTTGTGTTAGTTCGATTTCTAGGGTGATGGATCCAGTTTTTTTCTGAACGAGACCTGAAAGATGAAGTTGTTCCTCATCAAAATGAATGAGATTTTTATCTGTTCGAGTTCGATGACTACGCGTTAAGGCTAAAAAATAGATAGCCTCTAGCATGTTTGTTTTTCCTTGTGCATTGCGTCCTAAAAAGACATTCAATTTAGGATTAAAGTCTATTTTCGTCTCTTTGTAGTTACGAAAAGTCTTGAGAGATAGGTTTTGTAGCCACATGATTATCTACCAGGGAATCGCGGAGCTTGTTTGTTTTTGGCTAATGAAGTAGGTTTGGATTTGTCTTTTTTAACTCCCTTATTCATCTCCTTTACAAGTTTAGCGATCCGTTCTTTTTCAACTTTATCAGCTTGATATTCCTCTTGCTCCTCAGAAGTAGGTTGTGTCAACAAGATGTCAATGTCCATGTCAGGGATGTCAACTTTATCGCCAATACGAAGTTTTTTACCACGACGACTTTCTAATTCCCCATTAAAGTAAACAGAATGTTCAGAGAGAAAGGATTTGATAGCTCCTCCGCTATGTGTAATTCCAAGTTCTTTGAGTAGCGCTTGGAGGGTAATAAATTCTTCAAATAATTTGTATTCCATAATTCACCTCAATCTTTGGTATTATACCATATTTTCCTAAAAATGGTGATAGAAACAGGGAAAAATGTAAGCGATTTTTATTTCAAAAGTGTTACAGGGAACAAGAAAATTTCAGGTTTTCGTGATATAATAGAAGTCTGTATATAAGGAGGTAAATCATGGAGTTAGTGCATGGAATTTCAACACATTTTATCCAATCAAAGAAGTTTAAAACGAATAAAATCACCGTGCGTTTTACCGCTCCATTATCTCTTGATACGATTGCAGGTCGCATGTTGAGTGCGAGTATGCTAGAGACTGCTAACCAGCTGTACCCTACTTCTCAAAATTTGAGGAGACACTTGGCTAGTCTATATGGTACAGATATGTCAACCAATTGTTTCAGAAGAGGGCAAAGTCACATTGTAGAATTGACATTTACTTATGTTCGTGATGAGTTTTTAAGTAAGAAAAATGTGCTAACTTCTCAGGTTTTGGAACTAGTAAAAGAAACTCTTTTTTCACCCGTGGTAGTTGATAATGGATTTGATCCAGCCTTATTTGAAATTGAGAAAAAGCAATTGCTAGCAAGTTTAGCAGCTGATATGGATGATTCTTTTTATTTTGCACATAAAGAATTAGATAAATTATTTTTTCATGATGAACGTCTCCAATTGGAATACAGTGATTTACGAAATCGTATTTTAGCTGAAACTCCACAAAGTTCTTATTCTTGTTTCCAAGAATTTTTGGCTAATGATCGAATAGATTTCTTTTTCCTGGGTGATTTTAATGAGGTTGAAATTCAAAATGTATTAGAATCATTTGGTTTTAAAGGTCGAGAAGGTAATGTAAAGATTCAGTATTGTCAACCTTATTCCAATATCCTTCAGGAAGGAATGGTTAGGAAAAATGTGGGACAGTCTATTTTAGAGTTGGGCTATCATTGTTCTGCTGAATATGGTGATGAGCAACATTTACCCATGATTGTAATGAATGGTTTACTTGGTGGATTTGCTCATTCTAAGCTCTTTACAAATGTCCGTGAAAATGCTGGGTTAGCTTATACTATTTCAAGTCAGCTTGATTTATTTAGTGGATTCTTGAGGATGTATGCTGGTATTAATCGAGAAAATCGTAACCAGGCTCGAAAAATGATGAATAATCAACTGTTTGATATAAAAAAAGGTCATTTTACAGATCTTGAGTTAGAGCAGACCAAGGAAATGATTCATCGGTCTTTGTTACTTTCTCAAGATAATCAAAGTTCATTGATTGAACGTGCTTATCAAAATGCCTTACTTGGAAAATCTTCAGCAGACTTTAAAAGTTGGATTGAAAAGCTTGAACAAATTGATAAAGATGCTATTTGTAGAGCAGCTAATAATGTGAAGCTACAAGCAATTTACTTTATGGAAGGAATAGAATGACAAAGGTTATTTTTGAAGAAAAATACTATCCAGCTGTAAAAGAAATGGTTTATCGAACTCGTTTGGCAAACGGATTGACAGTAGCTCTTCTACCTAAAAAGGAATTTAAAGAGGTTTACGCGAGTGTAACTGTACAGTTTGGCTCGGTAGATACGCTTGTCACAGAAATTGACGGAGATGTAAAACAATATCCTGTGGGAATTGCTCATTTTCTTGAACATAAATTATTTGAGAGAGAAGATTCTAGCGATTTGATGTCAGCTTTTACGAGTCTAGGTGCAGATAGCAATGCCTTTACAAGCTTTACAAAAACAAACTATCTTTTTTCATCGACGGACTATCTCTTAGAGAATTTAGATTTACTTGATGAATTGGTAACATCAGCACACTTTACTGAAGATTCCATTTTGAGAGAGCAGGATATTATCCAGCAAGAACGAGAAATGTATCAAGATGATCCAGATTCGTGTTTATTCTTTTCAACCTTAGCGAATTTGTATCCTGGTACACCTTTAGCAACGGATATAGTTGGAAGTGAGGAGTCCATTTCCCAAATAAATCTAACTAATTTGCAAGAAAATTTTACAAGGTTTTACAAACCTGTAAATATGTCTCTGTTTTTAGTTGGTAATTTTGATGTGGAGCAAGTACAGGACTATTTTGAAAGAAAAGAACTGGAAGATCTAAATGTTCAGGAAGTATCAAAAGAAAAGTTGCTTTTACAAGATGTAAAGCCAACAGATAGTATGAGAATGGAAGTATCTTCTCCCAAACTAGCGATTGGAGTTAGAGGTAATCGAGAAGTTGCTGAGGCGGATTGCTATCGACATCATATTTTATTAAAATTATTGTTTGCAATGATGTTTGGTTGGACTTCGGATCGTTTTCAAAAATTATATGAATCAGGTAAAATAGATGCTTCCTTATCTCTTGAAATTGAAGTAACAAGTCGTTTTCATTTTGTTATGTTGACAATGGATACGAAAGAGCCAGTTGCTTTATCTCATCAGTTTAGGAAGGCCATTCGTAATTTTACAAAGGATTTGGATATTACAGAGGATCATTTAGATATTATCAAAAGAGAGATGTTTGGGGAATTTTTCAGTAGCATGAACTCTCTTGAATTTATTGCAACGCAATATGATGCTTTTGAACATGGTGAGACAATTTTTGATTTCCCAAAGATTTTACAGGAAATTACTTTAGAGGATGTCCTTGATGCTGGACATCATTTAATAGATGATGGTGATATAGTTGATTTTACAATATTTCCATCGTAGTAACCTATCATAATAGACACTAGAAAGAAGGGATGACAAGTATGAGGAAAAAAACAATTGGTGAGGTTTTACGATTAGCTAGAATCAATCAGGGATTGAGTTTAGATGAATTGCAGAAAAAGACAGACATCCAGTTAGATATGTTGGAAGCAATGGAAGCAGACGATTTCGATCAACTTCCAAGTCCTTTTTACACACGCTCTTTCTTGAGAAAATATGCATGGGCTGTTGAGTTAGATGACCAAATTGTTTTGGATGCTTATGATTCTGGGAGTATGATTACTTATGAGGAAGTAGATGTTGATGAAGACGAGTTGACAGGGCGCAGACGTTCAAGTAAGAAAAATAAGAAAAAAACATCCTTTTTACCTTTATTTTATTTTATTCTTTTTGCCTTATCTATTTTAATTTTTGTGACCTATTATGTTTGGAACTATATTCAAACTCAACCAGATGGTCCTTCTATTTCTAATTACAGTGTGGTTCAATCAACAAGTTCAATAAGTTCAACTAGCTCTGTTCCCCACTCTTCAAGTAGTAGTTCATCTAGCAGTTCTTCTAGTGCAGAATCATCTATAACGGTATCAGGTGAAGGAAATCATGTAGAAATCGCTTATAAGACAAGTAAGGAAACAGTTAAATTGCAATTGGCAGTTTCAGATGTTACAAGTTGGGTCAGCGTTTCAGAAAGCGAACTTGATGGTGGTGTAACCTTATCGTCAGAGAAGAAAAGTGCAGAAGCAACCGTTTCAACTAAAAGTCCTGTAACCATTACGTTAGGTGTTGTAAAAGGTGTTACTTTGACAGTAGATAATCAGACTGTTGATTTATCGAAGTTAACAGCTCAGACTGGACAAATCACTGTAACCTTTACTAAAAATTAAGGAAAAACAAATGAAAAAAGAACAAATTCCAAATCTCTTAACAATAGGTCGAATTCTTTTTATACCTATTTTTATCTTTATTTTAACAGTAGGAAATTCGATAGAGAGTCATATAGTAGCAGCTATTATCTTTGCGATTGCCAGTATTACAGATTATTTAGATGGATATTTAGCTCGTAAATGGAATGTGGTCAGTAATTTTGGTAAATTTGCAGATCCTATGGCGGATAAGCTACTAGTTATGTCGGCTTTTATTATGCTGATTGAGTTAGGTATGGCTCCAGCTTGGATTGTTGCAGTGATTATCTGTCGAGAGTTGGCTGTGACAGGTTTAAGGCTTTTACTGGTTGAAACTGGCGGAACAGTTTTAGCAGCGGCAATGCCTGGAAAAATTAAAACTTTTAGTCAGATGTTTGCCATTATTTTCTTGCTATTACATTGGACTTTGATTGGTCAAGTTCTACTTTATGTAGCCTTATTTTTCACTATCTACTCTGGCTATGACTATTTCAAGGGTAGTGCCTATGTATTTAAAGGGACATTTGGTTCGAAATGAAATCAATAATTGATGTAAAAAATCTTTCCTTTCGCTATAAGGAAAATCAGAAATACTACGATGTGAAGGATATTACGTTTCACGTGAAACGTGGAGAATGGCTTTCGATTGTAGGGCATAATGGTAGTGGTAAATCAACGACGGTTCGATTAATTGATGGCTTACTGGAAGCAGAATCTGGAGAGATTGTAATCGATGGCCAACGGCTGACTGAGGAAAATGTTTGGAGCATACGGCGTCAAATCGGTATGGTTTTTCAAAATCCGGACAATCAATTTGTTGGAGCGACTGTTGAAGATGATGTTGCCTTTGGTTTGGAAAATCAAGGACTTTCTCGTCAAGAAATGAAAAAGAGAGTGGAAGAAGCTCTGGATTTGGTTGGCATGTTGGACTTTAAAAAGAGAGAGCCGGCGCGTCTATCGGGTGGCCAAAAGCAACGTGTGGCTATTGCAGGTGTTGTAGCCCTAAGACCAGCTATTTTAATCCTAGATGAAGCAACGAGTATGTTGGATCCTGAGGGTCGTAGAGAACTTATTGAGACAGTAAAAGGAATTCGAAAAGACTATGAAATGACGGTCATTTCCATTACACATGATTTGGAAGAAGTTGCCATGAGTGATCGTGTATTGGTCATGAAAAAAGGGTCAATTGAATCAACTAGTAGTCCAAGAGAGCTTTTCTCTCGAAATGATTTAGATCAAATTGGATTAGACGATCCTTTTGCCAATCAATTAAAAAATTCTTTGAGCCAGAATGGCTATGATTTGCCTGGAAATTATTTGACAGAAAGTGAGCTAGAGGATAAGCTATGGGAATTGCTCTAGAAAATGTGAGTTTTACATATCAAGAAGGGACTCCCTTAGCTTCAACAGCTTTGTCGGATGTTTCTTTAACGATTGAAGATGGTTCTTATACGGCCTTAATTGGGCACACAGGTAGCGGTAAATCAACTATTTTACAACTTTTAAATGGTTTATTGGTGCCAAGTCAAGGAAGTGTACGAGTTTTTGATACCTTAATCACCTCGACTTCTAAAAATAAAGATATTCGTCGAATTAGAAAACAGGTTGGCTTGGTATTTCAGTTTGCTGAAAATCAGATTTTTGAAGAAACGGTTTTGAAAGACGTTGCTTTTGGACCGCAAAATTTTGGAGTTTCTGAAGAAGATGCGGAGCAGATTGCGCGTGAAAAACTGCTTCTAGTTGGAATTGATGAATCACTTTTTAATCGTAGCCCGTTTGAGCTATCAGGTGGACAAATGAGACGTGTCGCCATTGCAGGCATACTTGCCATGGAGCCAGCTATATTAGTTTTAGATGAGCCCACAGCAGGCCTAGATCCCCTGGGGAGAAAAGAGTTGATGAATTTGTTCAAAAAACTCCATCAGTCAGGGATGACCATTGTCTTAGTAACGCATTTGATGGATGATGTTGCTGAATATGCGAATCAAGTCTATGTGATGGAAAAGGGACGTTTAGTGAAGGGTGGCAAACCAAGTGATGTCTTTCAAGATGTTGTTTTTATGGAAGAAGTTCAGTTGGGAGTACCTAAGATTACAGCTTTTTGTAAACGATTGGCTGATAGAGGCGTGGCATTTAAACGATTACCGATCAAGATAGAGGAGTTCAAGGAGTCGCTAAATGGATAGTATGATTTTGGGGCGTTATATCCCAGGAGATTCGATTGTTCACCGATTGGATCCACGTAGCAAATTACTGGCTATGATGCTACTGATTTTGATCGTTTTTTGGGCTAATAATCCTTTGACGAATCTGATTCTTTTTATAGCGACAGGGATATTTATTGCCTTGTCAGGAGTATCTCTTTCATTTTTTATTCAGGGCTTGAAGTCTATGTTTTTCTTGATTGCCTTCACAACTATTTTTCAACTGTTTTTCATTTCTAGTGGGAATGTTTTATTTGAGTTTTCGTTTGTGAGAATCACGGATTATGCTTTGCAACAAGCTGGAATTATTTTTTGTCGCTTTATATTGATTATTTTCTTTTCAACTTTGTTAACCTTAACGACTATGCCCTTAAGTTTGGCATCAGCTGTTGAAGCTTTGTTAGCGCCTTTAAAACGTGTGAAAGTTCCAGTTCATGAAATTGGATTGATGCTGTCCATGAGTTTGCGTTTTGTCCCAACCTTGATGGATGATACGACGCGGATTATGAATGCACAGAAAGCGCGTGGAGTGGATTTTGGAGAAGGAAGTATTGTTCAAAAAGTAAAGGCGATGATTCCTATTTTGATTCCTCTTTTTGCGACAAGTTTAAAACGTGCGGATTCCTTGGCTATCGCTATGGAAGCGCGTGGTTATCAGGGTGGAAAAGGTAGAAGTCAATACCGACAATTGAGATGGACGCGAAAGGATACGTTGACCATTCTTGTTATTCTCGTACTTGGTTGTTGCTTATTTTTCTTAAAATCTTAGTAGCTTTCAGAAATTTATAAAAAAGTTACTGTAACAGTTTTTGATATAAAGGTAGGGATATGAACCGTTTTAAAAAATCAAAATATGTCATTATTGTTTTTGTCACTGTTCTGCTTGTCTCAGCTCTCTTAGCTACGACTTATTCAAGTACAATTGTGACAAAATTAGGAGATGGAATTTCATTGGTTGATAGAGTTGTGCAAAAACCTTTTCGGTGGTTTGATTCTGTCAAATCAGATTTGGCTCATTTGACACGAACATATAATGAAAATGAAAGTTTGAAGAAACAGATTTACCAATTAGAAGTTAAATCAAATGAGGCAGAAAGTTTAAAGACAGAAAATGAACAACTGCGCCAATTGCTTGATATGAAATCTAAATTGCAAGCCACAAAGACTTTAGCAACAGATGTTATTATGCGTTCTCCGGTATCTTGGAAACAGGAATTGACCTTAGATGTAGGTAAATCAAAAGGGGCTTCTGAGAATATGTTAGCCATTGCAAATGGTGGTTTGATTGGGAGCGTTTCAAAAGTAGAGGAGAACTCTACTACGGTTAACCTTCTGACAAATACGGAAAATGCTGATAAGATTTCTGTTAAAATTCAACACGGCACTACTACAATTTATGGAATTATTGTTGGCTACGACAAGGAAAATGAAGTTCTTAAAATTAGTCAATTAAATAGTAATAGCGATATTAGTGCAGGCGATAAGGTGACAACGGGTGGATTAGGAAACTTTAATGTTGCGGATATTCCTGTTGGTGAAGTGGTTGCCACAACGCATAGTACGGATTATTTGACACGAGAAGTAACTGTTAAGTTGAGTGCAGATACTCATAATGTGGATGTGATAGAATTAGTGGGGAATTCATAATGAGACAGTTAAAGCGGGTTGGAGTGTTTTTATTGCTACCTTTCTTGGTTCTAATTGACGCCCATATTAGCCAGCTTCTGGGCTCATTTTTCCCCCATGTACATTTGGCTAGTCATTTTCTTTTTCTATTTCTCTTATTTGAGACGATAGAAGTATCAGAGTATCTCTACCTAGTCTATTGTTTTGTGATAGGCTTGGTTTACGATGTTTACTTTTTCCATCTAATAGGGATTGCAACTCTCTTATTTATCTTATTGGGAGCGTTTCTTCATAAATTGAATAGTGTTATTTTGTTGAATCGTTGGACAAGAATCTTGGCTATGGTTGTTATGAGTTTTCTATTTGATATGGGAGCTTATCTCTTTGCATTAGTGGTAGGTTTAACTGTAGATAGTCTGCCGATTTTTATCGTTTATAGCCTAGTACCATCCATGATTTTAAATCTTGTGTGGATGCTTATTTTTCAGTTTATTTTTGAAAAATATTATCTATGAGAAAGAAACAAAAATGTAACAAAGGCGTAATATTCATTAGGCCTTTTTTTGGTATACTAGTATTGTCTTTAAAAGAAGGAGTATCTACGTAATATGAAGAAAAAAATCTTAGCGTCACTTTTATTAAGTACAGTAATGGTTTCTCAAGTAGCTGTTTTAACAACTGCGCATGCAGAAACGACTGATGACAAAATTGCTGCTCAAGATAATAAAATTAGTAACTTAACAGCACAACAACAAGAAGCCCAAAAACAAGTTGACCAAATTCAGGAGCAAGTATCAGCTATTCAAGCTGAGCAATCTAACTTGCAAGCTGAAAATGATAGATTACAAGCAGAATCCAAAAAACTTGAGAGTGAGATTACAGAACTTTCTAAAAACATTGTATCTCGCAATGATTCTTTGGAAAAACAAGCTCGTAGTGCTCAAACAAATGGAGCTGCAACTAGCTACATCAATACAATTGTAAACTCAAAATCAATTACAGAAGCTATTTCACGTGTTGCAGCAATGAATGAAATCGTATCTGCTAACAACAAAATGTTGGAACAACAAAAAGCAGATAAAAAAGCAATTTCTGAAAAGCAAGTGGCAAACAATGACGCAATTAATACAGTAATTGCAAATCAACAGAAATTGTCTGATGATGCACAAGCCCTAACAACGAAACAAGCTGAGTTGAAGGCTGCAGAATTAAATCTTGCTGCTGAAAAAGCGACAGCAGAAGATGAAAAAGCAAGTTTGCTAGAGAAAAAAGCAGAAGCAGAAGCGGCAGCAAAAGCAGCAGCAGCGGCAGAGACAGCTTATAAAGAAAAACAAGCTAGCCAACAACAATCAGTACTTGCTTCAGCAAACACTAACTTAACAGCTCAAGTGCAAGCAGTATCTGAATCTGTGGCAGCACCTGTCCGTGCAAAAGTTCGCCCAACATACAGTACAAATGCTTCAAGTTATCCAATTGGAGAATGTACATGGGGAGTTAAAACATTAGCACCTTGGGCTGGAGACTATTGGGGTAATGGAGCACAGTGGGCTACAAGCGCAGCTGCTGCAGGATTCCGTACAGGTTCAACACCTCAAGTTGGTGCGATTGCATGTTGGAACGATGGTGGATATGGACACGTAGCGGTAGTTACAGCTGTTTCATCATCAACAAGTATTCAAGTATCAGAATCAAATTATGCAGGTAATCGTACAATTGGGAATCACCGTGGATGGTTCAATCCAACAACAACTTCTGAAGGTTTTGTTACATATATTTATGCAGATTAATTCACAGAGGGACTCGAATAGAGCCCTCTTTTTCAGGTTTTACCGTGACAATCCCTATTAAAAATTATATCAAAACAGCTTGAAAATATTGGAAAAGTATGGTAAAATGAAAATTGTCGTGTGAACGATAATACTCATTCTTGATGAATTGTGAGACAGTTGCCCTTGGGTCGTTTTGCGAGTTGAAGTCAAGAAGAGGAAAAAAACAAAAAGGAGAAATACTCATGGCAGTAATTTCAATGAAACAACTTCTTGAGGCTGGTGTACACTTTGGTCACCAAACTCGTCGCTGGAACCCTAAGATGGCTAAGTACATCTTTACTGAACGTAACGGAATCCACGTTATCGACTTGCAACAAACTGTAAAATACGCTGACCAAGCATACGACTTCATGCGTGATGCAGCAGCTAACGATGCAGTTGTATTGTTTGTTGGTACTAAGAAACAAGCAGCTGATGCAGTTGCTGAAGAAGCAGTACGTTCAGGTCAATACTTCATCAACCACCGTTGGTTGGGTGGAACTCTTACAAACTGGGGAACAATCCAAAAACGTATCGCTCGTTTGAAAGAAATCAAACGTATGGAAGAAGATGGAACTTTCGAAGTTCTTCCTAAGAAAGAAGTTGCACTTCTTAACAAACAACGTGCACGTCTTGAAAAATTCTTGGGTGGTATCGAAGATATGCCTCGTATTCCAGATGTGATGTACGTAGTTGACCCACATAAAGAGCAAATCGCTGTTAAAGAAGCTAAAAAATTGGGAATCCCAGTTGTAGCGATGGTTGACACAAACACTGATCCAGATGATATCGATGTAATCATCCCAGCTAACGATGACGCTATCCGCGCTGTTAAATTGATTACAGCTAAATTGGCTGACGCTATCATCGAAGGACGTCAAGGTGAAGATGCAGCAGCGGTTGAAGCAGAATTTGCAGCTTCAGAAACTCAAGCAGATTCAATTGAAGAAATCGTTGAAGTTGTAGAAGGCGACAACGCTTAATTTATATAAATAGTAATTACCTAGGAGGGCGGGGCTTAGCCCGGCTCTCCTATTTTTAAAAAATATAGGAGAATCAAAATGGCAGAAATTACAGCTAAACTTGTAAAAGAGTTGCGTGAAAAATCTGGTGCCGGTGTTATGGACGCTAAAAAAGCGCTTGTAGAAACAGACGGTGACATCGAAAAAGCGATTGAATTGCTTCGTGAAAAAGGTATGGCTAAGGCAGCTAAGAAAGCTGACCGTGTTGCTGCAGAAGGTTTGACTGGTGTTTATGTTAACGGTAATGTTGCAGCAGTTATTGAAGTAAACGCTGAAACTGACTTCGTTGCGAAAAACGCTCAATTCGTTGAATTGGTAAATACTACAGCTAAAGTTATTGCTGAAGGAAAACCTGCTAATAATGAAGAAGCTCTTGCTTTGACAATGCCTTCAGGTGAAACTCTTGAAGCTGCATACGTATCTGCAACAGCAACTATCGGAGAAAAAATCTCATTCCGTCGCTTTGCATTGATTGAAAAAACAGACGCACAACACTTTGGAGCTTACCAACATAACGGTGGACGTATCGGTGTTATTTCAGTTGTTGAAGGTGGAGACGAAGCTCTTGCTAAACAATTGTCAATGCACATCGCAGCGATGAAACCAACAGTTCTTTCTTACAAAGAATTGGATGAGCAATTCGTTAAAGATGAGTTGGCACAATTGAACCACGTTATCGACCAAGACAACGAAAGCCGTGCAATGGTTAACAAACCAGCTCTTCCACACTTGAAGTATGGATCAAAAGCACAATTGACTGATGAAGTGATTGCTCAAGCTGAAGCTGACATCAAAGCTGAGTTGGCTGCAGAAGGCAAACCAGAAAAAATCTGGGACAAAATCATCCCAGGTAAAATGGATCGCTTCATGCTTGACAACACTAAAGTTGACCAAGCATACACACTTCTTGCACAAGTTTACATCATGGATGATAGCAAGACAGTTGAAGCATACCTTGAATCAGTTAACGCTTCAGTAGTTGAGTTCGCTCGCTTTGAAGTTGGTGAAGGTATCGAGAAAGCTGCAAACGACTTTGAAGCTGAAGTTGCAGCTACAATGGCAGCAGCCTTGAATAACTAATCATAGAAAGGAAGCAAATTTGCTTCCTTTTTTGTATAGGGATTAGATTTCTCCTGAAATTGTTTTTTACCTAGCATCACTCAATTAGAGATAGTTAATACTCTTCGAAAATCTCTTCAAACCACGTCAGCGTCGCCTTACCGTAGGTATATGTTACTGACTTCGTCAGTTCTATCTGCAACCTCAAAACAGTGTTTTGAGCAGCCTGCGGCTAGCTTCCTAGTTTGCTCTTTGATTTTCATTGAGTATAAAACAAAAAGCCCTATAATAAGGGCCAATTGTATTTAGGAGACTAAACTTCAAATTCATAGAGTACTGTAGATAGATAACGTTCACCGTTATCTGGTGCTAGAGCAAGGACTTTCTTACCTGTACCTAATTTTTTGGCAACCTCGATGGCTCCGTAGATAGCTGCAGCTGAAGAAATCCCTACAAGGAAGCCTTCTTTTCCGCCAATTTCACGGCCGAGTGCGAGAGCGTTGTCTGATGTTACACGAACGATACCATCATAAGCCTTTGTATCCAGTGTATCAGGAATAAATCCAGCTGAGATACCTTGAATTTTGTGAGGACCAGGTTTTTCACCAGATAGAATAGCAGATTCATCTGCTTCCACTGCATAAACTTTAATACCTGAATTTGCTGTTTTGAGTGCATGAGAAACACCAGAAATTGTTCCACCGGTACCAACTCCAGCAACAAAGGCATCTAATCCATCTTTACCGAAAGCAGCTAGTATCTCAGCTCCTGTTGTTCTTTCGTGTACTTCTGGATTTGCTGGATTGTCAAATTGAAGAGGAAGGAAACCATCGCGTTCAGCAGCGATTTCTTGTGCTTTGGCGATAGCACCTTTCATTCCTTCGCTACCAGGAGTGAGGACGAGTTCAGCTCCATAGGCTTGGATAATCTTACGGCGTTCTACACTCATAGTTTCAGGCATAACAATGACAACTTTATACCCTTTAGCAGCACCTACCCATGAGAGTCCAATACCAGTATTTCCACTTGTTGCTTCGACAATAGTAGCACCAGGTTTCAGAATACCGTCTTGTTCAGCTTTTTCAATCATGCTAAGGGCAATACGGTCTTTTACCGATGAACCAGGGTTAAATGCTTCAAGCTTTACATAGACGTCCGCAGCACCTTCTGGCACGATATTGTTGAGTTTAACAATCGGAGTTTGACCGATTAGTTCAGTAATGTTGTTATAAATAGTCATATGAATACCTCTTTGTATAAGATATCTCTAGTATAACGCTATCTATACCATTTGTAAAATATAGAAATCCTATCGAAGTGATAGGATTTTTTTATATCACAGGTTTAAGCCATTAATTTTCAACCGATTGTGATAAGATAATTCTAGTAAATAGGTGTAAAGGAGAACGCAATCAGTTTTCTTTTTGAATTGCTTCATTTTCTAGTAGGTCTTTGCAAGCATCTTTTTATTTTGCTAATTAAAGTAGCGGTGAGAATGTCAGTGAAATGCTGTATTATCTATTATTTATACTAAGTTTACAGGAACTTCAACTTCTCGTAAACCTTGATCAGTTAAAGTGACCCTTCCATTAAAAAACTCTACAAGTGCAGCTTTAATAGTTTCTTTTTCTTCTTTATCAACATAAATCATCGTATCGACTTGATCTGTAAAGTTTGTATCCAATTCCATGAGATTATGTTCTTTAAGGAAGTTACTGTACTCTTGATACTGAGCGTAGGACATTTGAATAGAAATTCCAGCTTGTTCCTTTATTTCAACAATGCCAATTTCTTTGACAGCTAAGGCAACACTGCCAGCGTAAGCACGAATCAGTCCTCCAGCGCCTAATTTAATACCACCAAAGTAACGTGTCACGATCACACAGACATTGGTGAGATTGTGATTTTCTAGTACCCCAAGCATGGGAACGCCAGCAGTACCACTGGGCTCACCATCATCACTTGTACGTTTGATTTCACTACGTTCCCCAATAATGAAGGCAGAGCAGTTATGCGTCGCTTTGTAGTGTTCTTTTTTGATGGTGGTGATGAATTCACGAGCCTCTTCTTCGCTATAAACACGCTTGGCATGACAGATAAAGCGTGATTTTTTGATTTCTTCTTGGACTTGTCCGTCCTCTTTAATTGTTCTAAATTCCATGATTTAATTGTACTAAAAAATCATCTAAAGCGCTAGGTTTTTACGAATAAAGAAGTATGAAAGTAAATCCAAATTATCTCGGTCGTTTGTTTACGGAGAATGAATTAACAGAAGAGGAGCGTCAGTTGGCGGAGAAACTTCCAGCAATGAGAAAGGAGAAGGGGACACTTTTCTGTCAACGTTGTGATAGTACTATTCTGGAAGAATGGTATTTGCCCATCGGTGCTTACTATTGTCGAGAGTGCTTGCTAATGAAGCGAGTTAGGAGTGATCAAGCTTTATACTATTTTCCGCAGGAGGATTTTCCTAAACAGGATGTTCTTAAATGGCGTGGTCAATTAACTCCTTTTCAAGAGAAGGTGTCAGAGGGACTGATTCAAGCAGTAGACAAGCACGAGCCAACTTTAGTTCATGCGGTGACAGGGGCTGGAAAGACAGAAATGATTTATCAAGTTGTGGCTAAGGTGATTAATAGGGGTGGTGCAGTTTGTTTGGCCAGTCCTCGCATAGATGTTTGTTTGGAGCTGTACAAGCGCCTGCAAGATGATTTTGCTTGCGAGATAGCTCTTCTACATGGAGAATCAGAACCGTACTTCCGAACCCCATTAGTTGTTGCGACGACCCATCAGTTATTGAAGTTTTATCAAGCATTTGATTTACTGATAGTGGATGAAGTAGATGCCTTTCCTTATGTTGACAATCCAACGCTTTACCATGCTGTCAAGAATAGTGTAAAGGAGAATGGGCTGAGAATCTTTTTAACAGCGACTTCGACAGATGAGTTAGATAGGAAAGTCCGTTTAGGAGAATTAAAAAGACTGAGCTTACCTAGACGATTCCATGGGAATCCGTTGATTATCCCTAAACCAGTTTGGTTATCGGATTTTAATCGCTATCTGGATAAAAATCGTTTGTCAACAAAGTTAAAGACTTATATTGAGAAACAGAGAAAGACAGCTTATCCGTTACTCATTTTTGCATCAGAAATTAAAAAAGGGGAGCAACTAAAAGAAATCTTACAGGAGCAATTTCCAAATGAGAAAATTGGTTTTGTGTCTTCCATAACAGAAGATCGATTAGAGCAAGTACAAGCTTTTCGAGATGGAGAACTGACAATACTTATCAGTACGACAATATTGGAACGTGGGGTTACCTTCCCTTGTGTGGATGTTTTTGTAGTAGAGGCCAATCATCGTTTGTTTACCAAGTCTAGTTTGATTCAGATTGGTGGACGAGTTGGGCGAAGTATGGATAGACCGACAGGGGATTTACTTTTCTTTCATGATGGATTAAATGCTTCAATCAAGAAGGCAATTAAGGAAATTCAGCAGATGAACAAGGAGGCAGGCTTATGAAGTGTTTGTTATGTGGGCAGACTATGAAGACTGTTTTAACTTTTAGTAGTCTCTTGCTTTTGAGGAATGATGACTCTTATCTTTGCTCAGACTGTGACTCTACTTTTGAGAGGATTGGAGAAGAGAACTGTCCGAACTGTATGAAAACAGGTTTGTCAACAAAGTGTCAAGATTGTCAATTTTGGTGTAAAGAAGGAGTTGAGGTAAGTCATAAAGCGATTTTTACTTATAATCAAGCTATGAAGGATTTTTTTAGTCGATATAAGTTTGATGGGGACTTCCTTTTAAGAAAAGTTTTTTCTTCATTTTTAAGTGAGGAGTTGAAAAAGTACAAAGAGTATCAATTTGTAGTCATTCCATTAAGTAAGGAGAGATATGCTGACAGAGGATTTAATCAGGTTGAGGGCTTGGTAGATGCAGCAGGATTCAAGTATTTGGATTTATTAGAGAAAAGAGAAGAGAGAGCTAGTTCTTCTAAAAGTCGCTCAGAACGCTTGACGACAGAACTTCCTTTCTTTATTAAAAGTGGAGTCAGCATTCCTAAGAAAATCCTACTTATAGATGATATTTATACTACTGGAACAACTATAAATCGTGTGAAGAAACTGTTGGAAGAGGCAGGTGCTGAGGATGTAAAAACATTTTCCCTTGTAAGATGAGGAAAAAATTTGCAAAAATAAAATGAAAGCGTTATAATGAAATCAGAAAAAACAAAAATGTTTAGAAAGAAGGTACTCATATGATTAAATATAGTATCCGTGGTGAAAACCTAGAAGTAACAGAAGCAATTCGTGATTATGTAGTTTCTAAACTCGAAAAGATCGAAAAGTATTTTCAAGCTGAACAAGAGTTGGATGCTCGAGTTAACTTGAAGGTGTATCGTGAAAAAACTGCTAAAGTGGAAGTAACGATTCCGCTGGGCTCTATTACTCTTCGTGCAGAAGATGTGTCTCAAGATATGTATGGTTCAATTGACCTTGTAACCGATAAAATTGAACGTCAGATTCGTAAAAATAAAACAAAAATCGAGCGTAAAAATAAAAATAAGGTGGCAACTAGTCAATTATTTACAGATGCTTTGGTAGAAGATCCAAATGTTGTCCAGTCTAGAGTTGTTCGTTCAAAACAAATTGATTTAAAACCAATGGATTTGGAAGAAGCTATTCTACAGATGGATTTGTTGGGACATGATTTCTTTATCTATGTGGATGTTGAAGATCAAACAACTAATGTGATTTATCGTCGTGAAGATGGCGAAATTGGTCTGTTAGAAGTTAAAGAATCCTAATTTCAATATGTGTAAAGGTAGGTTTACTGAATTGTAAACCTCCTTTTTCTTATAGTTTGTAGAATTACTGATTACACTTTTAAAAAGTCGCTTTTTGGTGGTTATTATGGTATAATGGGTGCCAAGAGGTTTGGAATGAAAAAATTTTATGTAAGTCCTATTTTCCCCTTAATATTAGGAATAGTGGCGTTCGGAGTGCTATCTGTGCAACTTGTTTTTGTAACGAATACACTGGTAACGCTATTTCTTTTGCTACTTATTTTGGGTTCATATATTTTATTGTTCATCCATCAGAGAGACTACTACTCAAGGAGTGAAGTAGAACAAATCCAGTATGTAAACCATCAAGCTGAAGAAAGTTTGACAACCTTGTTAGAACAGATGCCTGTTGGAGTTATTAAATTAGACTTGTCGTCAGGTGAAGTTGAATGGTTTAATCCTTATGCTGAATTGATTTTGACTAATGAAGTGGGCGAGATTGATGTGGCATTAATTCAAACAATTATTAAGGCATCGGTAGGAAATCCAGGTTCTTATGCCACCTTGGGTGAGACCCGTTATTCGGTTCATATGGACAAGGTATCTGGAGTTCTTTACTTCTTTGATGTGTCTGGTGAATATGAAGCGACTGTTGAGCTAGTAACGAGTCGGCCTGTGATTGGAATTGTTTCTGTTGACAACTATGATGATCTAGAAGATGAAACATCAGAGTCTGATATCAGTCATATCAATAGTTTTGTAGCTAATTTTGTTTCAGAATTTGCTGGGAAACATGCCATGTTCTCCCGTCGAGTAAGTATGGATCGCTTTTATCTATTTACGGACTACACGGTACTTGAGAGCTTGATGAATGATAAATTTTCTGTTATCGATGCTTTCAGAGAAGAGTCAAAACAGAGACAGCTGCCTTTGACCTTGAGTATGGGATTTTCTTATGGTGATGGAAATCATGATGAGATAGGTAAAGTTGCATTGCTCAATTTGAACTTGGCTGAAGTGCGTGGTGGCGACCAGGTGGTTGTCAAGGAGAATGACGAAACTAAAAATCCAGTTTATTTTGGTGGTGGGTCTGCTGCCTCAATCAAACGTACACGGACTCGTACGCGTGCTATGATGACAGCTATTTCAGATAAGATTCGAAGTGTGGATCAGGTTTTTGTAGTTGGTCACAAAAATCTAGATATGGATGCTCTTGGCTCTGCTGTAGGTATGCAGTTGTTTGCTAGCAATGTGACTGAAAATAGTTATGCTATTTATGACGAAGAACAAATGTCGCCAGATATTGAACGAGCTGTTTCATTCTTAGAAAAAGAAGGAGTTACGAAGTTGTTGTCGGTTAAGGAGGCAATGGGATTAGTGACCAATCGTTCTTTGTTGATTCTAGTAGACCATTCAAAGACTGCCTTAACTTTATCGAAAGAATTTTATGATTTATTTACACAGACCATTGTTATTGACCACCACAGAAGGGATCAGGATTTTCCTGATAATGCCGTTATCACTTATATCGAAAGTGGTGCAAGCAGTGCTAGTGAGCTGGTAACGGAATTGATTCAGTTCCAAAATTCTAAGAAAAATCGTTTGAGTCGTATGCAAGCCAGTGTTTTGATGGCTGGTATGATGCTGGATACTAAAAATTTCACCTCACGAGTGACTAGTCGGACATTTGATGTTGCTAGCTATCTCAGAACGAGAGGAAGTGATAGTATTGCTATCCAAGAAATCGCTGCGACAGATTTTGAAGAATACCGTGAGGTCAATGAACTGATTTTACAGGGGCGTAAATTAGGTTCAGATGTATTGATAGCAGAGGCTACGGATTCGAAATGCTATGATACAGTTGTTATTAGTAAGGCAGCAGATGCCATGTTAGCTATGTCAGGTATTGAAGCGAGTTTTGTTCTTGCGAAAAATACACAAGGATTTATCTCTATCTCAGCTCGCAGTCGTAGTAAGCTGAATGTACAACGGATTATGGAAGAGCTGGGAGGTGGAGGCCACTTTAATTTGGCAGCAGCTCAAATTAAGGATTCAACCTTGTCAGAAGCAGGTGAAAAACTGACAGAAATTGTATTAAATGAAATAAAGGAAAAGGAGAAAGAAGAATGAAAGTAATCTTTTTAGCAGATGTTAAAGGAAAAGGTAAAAAAGGCGAAATTAAGGAAGTACCAACAGGGTATGCACAAAACTTTCTTATCAAAAAGAATCTAGCCAAAGAAGCGACTGCTCAAGCGGTAGGTGAGCTTCGTGGTAAACAAAAATCTGAAGAAAAAGCTCACGCTGAGATGATTGCAGAAGCAAAAGCAATTAAAGCCCAACTAGAAGCAGAAGAAACGGTTGTAGAATTTGTTGAAAAAGTTGGTCCAGATGGTCGTACTTTTGGTTCCATTACCAATAAGAAAATTGCAGAAGAATTGCAAAAGCAATTTGGAATTAAGATTGATAAACGTCATATTCAAGTACAAGCTCCGATTCGAGCAGTTGGTTTGATTGATGTACCAGTGAAAATCTATCAAGATATCACAAGTGTGATCAATCTTCGTGTGAAAGAAGGGTAAATTTACACCTTCTTGACAAGATTGTAAAAGGAAGGGAAGTCTGATGGCAGAAGTAGAAGAGTTACGAGTACAACCTCAAGATATCTTAGCTGAGCAATCCGTTTTGGGGTCTATCTTTATTGACGAGAGTAAGCTTGTTTTTGTGCGAGAATATATTGAGTCTCGGGACTTTTTTAAGTATGCCCATCGTTTGATTTTCCAGGCTATGGTTGACTTATCCGATCGTGGCGATGCTATAGATGCAACAACGGTTCGTACCATTCTTGATAATCAAGGTGATTTGCAGAATATTGGTGGCTTGTCTTACTTGGTTGAGATTGTCAATTCTGTGCCAACTTCTGCCAATGCGGAGTACTATGCTAAGATTGTCGCTGAAAAGGCTATATTACGTCGGTTAATCGCCAAGTTGACAGAGTCTGTCAATCAAGCTTACGAGGCTTCACAACCAGCTGATGAAATCATTGCTCAGGCAGAAAAAGGGCTGATTGATGTCAGTGAAAATGCTAATCGAAGTGGATTTAAGAATATTCGAGATGTGTTGAATGTCAACTTTGGAAATCTGGAAGCTCGCTCGCAACAAACGACTGATATTACAGGTATTGCGACGGGCTACCGTGATTTGGATCATATGACGACTGGTTTGCATGAGGAGGAGTTGATTATTCTAGCAGCTCGTCCGGCGGTTGGTAAGACAGCCTTTGCCTTAAATATTGCTCAGAATATTGGGACTAAGTTGGACAAAACGGTTGCTATCTTTTCGCTCGAAATGGGTGCGGAAAGTCTAGTGGATCGTATGCTTGCGGCAGAAGGTTTGGTAGAATCTCACTCTATCCGTACGGGTCAGTTGACCGATGAGGAATGGCAAAAGTATACCATTGCCCAAGGGAATCTAGCCAACGCGAGTATCTATATCGATGATACACCAGGGATTCGGATTACAGAGATTCGATCACGTTCACGCAAACTGGCTCAAGAAACTGGAAATCTTGGTTTGATTTTGATAGACTACCTTCAATTGATCACGGGAACTGGTCGAGAAAACCGCCAACAAGAAGTTTCAGAAATTTCACGTCAGTTGAAAATCCTAGCAAAGGAACTGAAGGTTCCCGTAATTGCTCTGAGTCAGTTGTCTCGTGGTGTAGAACAACGTCAGGACAAGAGGCCAGTCTTGTCTGATATTCGTGAATCGGGATCTATCGAGCAGGATGCTGATATCGTAGCCTTTCTTTATCGTGACGATTACTATGAGCGTGGTGGTGAAGAAGAGGAAGGTATACCGAATAATAAGGTAGAAGTTATCATTGAGAAAAACCGTAGTGGAGCTCGTGGAACGGTGGAATTAATTTTCCAAAAAGAATACAATAAATTTTCAAGTATCTCAAAGAGGGAGGCATAAGATGTCAGATGCATTTACAGATGTAGCCAAGATGAAAAAAATCAAAGAAGAAATCAAGGCACATGAGGGACAAGTCGTAGAAATGACTTTGGAGAATGGTCGTAAGCGCCAAAAAAATAGATTGGGTAAGCTAATTGAAGTGTATCCGTCCCTATTTATCGTGGAATTTGGGAACGTTGAAGGAGATAAACAAGCCAATGTTTATGTTGAGTCCTTTACTTACTCAGATATTCTTACTGAAAAGAATTTGATTCATTATCTTGACTAAAGTGAGAAATTTTCTCACTTTTTCTTTTTTCTCCGAATAGTTTAAGTGAAGGCAATCTTCGATTTATATTATTTTTCAAGGAGGAAGAATGAAAATTTCACCATTTACAGTAACAGAGACAAGGTTTTCTTTTAGAAAATCAGTTAAAAAGGTTGTTCCTTTTTTAGTAGTAGGATTGATGCTAGCAGCGGGTGATAGTGTCTATGCCTATTCTGGAGGGAATGGGTCGATTGCGCGTGGAGATGATTATCCTATTCATTATAAAAATGGGAGCCAGGAGATTGATCAGTGGCGCATGTATTCTCGTCAGTGTACTTCTTTTGCAGCCTTTCGTTTGAGTAATGTCAATGGTTTTGAGATTCCAAGGGCTTATGGAAATGCGAATGAATGGGGGCACCGTGCTCGTCGTGAAGGCTATCGTGTAGATAATACACCAACGATTGGATCTATTGCTTGGTCTACTGCAGGAACTTATGGGCATGTTGCCTGGGTGTCAAATGTAATGGGAGATCAGATTGAGATTGAGGAATATAACTATGGTTATACAGAAGCCTATAATAAACGAATTATAAAAGCAAATACGATGACAGGATTTATTCATTTTAAAGATTTGGCTGGTGGCAGTGTTGGGAATAGTCAAACCTCAGTTTCAACAGGAGGAACACATTATTTCAAGGCCAAGTCTGCTATCAAAAATCAGCCTCTAGCTAGCGCGACTGTGATTGATTACTATTATCCTGGGGAGAATGTTCATTATGATCAAATTCTCGAAAAAGATGGATACAAGTGGTTGAGTTATACGGCTTATAACGGAAGTCGTCGTTATATCCAGCTAGAAGGAGTGGCTTCTTCACAGAATTATCAGAACCAATCAGGAAATAGTTCTAATTATAGCTCAAATACTGGATCGACTGTCGGTTGGAAGAAAATAAATGGTAGTTGGTATCATTTCAAATCAAATGGTTCTAAATCAACGGGATGGCTGAAAGATGGTTCTAGCTGGTATTATTTGAAATCATCTGGTGAAATGCAGACAGGATGGTTAAAGGAAAATGGTCTGTGGTATTATCTGGATAGTTCAGGGGCAATGAAAACAGGTTGGTATCAAGTATCTGGTAAGTGGTATTATTCTTACTCTTCAGGCGCCTTAGCTGTCAATACGACAGTGGATGGCTACAGAGTAAATAGTGATGGAGAACGAGTATAGAAAATGGGAGTAGGAAAATTTCCTACTCTTTTCTGTAAGCAGTTTCCTTGACATTTTTTTTGTTTTGCGCTATCATATGTCCATATAATATATGGGAGTCTGTGTACAGTCTGAGAGGAAGTGTTAAACTTCGACCGCACCTGATCTGGGTAATGCCAGCGTAGGGAACGATACTTAGTCGATTCTGCGCCTTTTCCATATATGGTAAAGGTTTTTCTTTTTGTCAAAGGAAAACGAGAAGAGGAGGTTGTTATGAAAGCAAGCATTGCCTTGCAAGTTTTACCCCTATCACAGGGGATTGATCGGATAGCTGTTATTGATCGTGTCATTGCTTATCTACAAGCTCAAGAAGTAACCATGGTGGTGACACCATTTGAAACGGTCTTGGAAGGGGAGTTTGATGAGCTCATGCGCATTCTAAAAGAAGCGCTGAAAGTGGCAGGGCAGGAGGCAGATAATGTTTTTGCCAATGTCAAAATAAATGTAGGAGAGATTTTAAGTATTGATGAGAAACTTGAAAAGTATACTGAGACGACACATTAGTCTATTAGGCTTTCTGGGAGTCTTGTCAATCTGGCAGTTAGCAGGTTTTCTTAAACTTCTCCCCAAGTTTATCCTGCCGACACCTTTTGAAATTCTCCAGGCCTTTGTTCGTGACAGAGAATTTCTCTGGCACCATAGCTGGGCCACCTTGAGAGTGGCTTTACTGGGGCTGGTTTTGGGAGTCTTGATTGCCTGTCTCATGGCTGTGCTTATGGACAGTTTAACTTGGCTCAATGACCTGATTTACCCTATGATGGTGGTCGTTCAGACCATTCCGACCATTGCCATAGCTCCTATTCTGGTCTTGTGGCTAGGTTATGGGATTTTGCCCAAGATTGTCTTGATTATCTTGACGACAACCTTTCCTATTATTGTCAGCATTTTGGACGGTTTTAGGCATTGTGACAAGGATATGCTGACCTTGTTTAGTCTGATGCGGGCCAAATCTTGGCAAATCCTGTGGCATTTTAAAATTCCAGTCAGTCTGCCCTACTTTTATGCAGGTCTGAGGGTCAGTGTCTCCTACGCTTTTATCACAACAGTGGTATCTGAGTGGTTGGGAGGCTTTGAAGGACTAGGTGTTTATATGATTCAGTCCAAGAAACTGTTTCAGTATGATACCATGTTTGCCATTATTATTTTGGTATCGATTATCAGCCTTCTTGGTATGAAATTGGTCGATATTAGTGAAAAATATGTGATTAAATGGAAACGTTCGTAGAATAAGAAGGTTTCAAAAAAGAAAAGAGGAAATCAAAATGAAGAAAACATGGAAAGTGTTTTTAACGCTTGTAACAGCTCTTGTAGCTGTTGTGCTTGTGGCCTGTGGTCAAGGAACTGCTTCTAAGGACAATAAAGAAGCAGAACTTAAGAAGATTGACTTTATCCTAGACTGGACGCCAAATACTAACCATACAGGGCTTTATGTTGCCAAGGAAAAAGGTTATTTCAAAGAAGCTGGAGTGGATGTTGACTTGAAATTGCCACCAGAAGAAAGTTCTTCCGACTTAGTCATTAATGGCAAGGCACCATTTGCAGTGTATTTCCAAGACTACATGGCTAAAAAATTGGAAAAAGGAGCAGGAATTACTGCCGTTGCCGCTATCGTAGAGCACAATACATCAGGAATCATCTCTCGTAAATCTGACAATGTAAGCAGTCCAAAGGACTTGGTTGGTAAGAAATATGGTACTTGGAATGACCCAACTGAACTTGCTATGTTGAAAACCTTAGTAGAATCACAAGGTGGAGACTTTGAGAAGGTTGAAAAAGTACCGAACAACGACTCAAACTCAATCACACCGATTGCCAATGGCGTTTTTGACACTGCTTGGATCTACTACGGTTGGGATGGTATCCTTGCTAAATCTCAAGGCGTAGATGCTAACTTCATGTACTTGAAAGATTATGTCAAGGAGTTTGACTACTATTCACCAGTTATCATCGCAAACAATGACTATTTGAAAGACAACAAAGAAGAAGCTCGCAAAGTTATCCAAGCCATCAAAAAAGGCTACCAATATGCTATGGAGCATCCAGAGGAAGCGGCAGATATCCTCATTAAGAATGCGCCTGAACTCAAGGAAAAACGTGACTTTGTCATCGAATCCCAAAAATACTTATCAAAAGAATACGCAAGCGACAAGGAAAAATGGGGTCAATTTGACGCAGCTCGCTGGAATGCCTTCTACAAATGGGATAAAGAAAATGGTATCCTTAAAGAAGACTTGACAGACAAAGGCTTCACTAATGAATTTGTGAAATAATGACAGAAATTAGACTAGAACACGTTAGTTATGCCTATGGACAAGATAGGATTTTAGAGGATATCAACCTGCAGGTGACTTCAGGAGAAGTGGTTTCTATCCTAGGTCCAAGCGGTGTTGGAAAGACCACCCTCTTTAATCTAATCGCTGGGATTTTAGAAGTCCAGTCTGGGCGAATTGTCCTTGACGGCGAGGAAAATCCTAAGGGGCGCGTGAGTTATATGTTACAGAAGGACCTGCTATTGGAGCACAAGACGGTGCTTGGCAATATCATTCTGCCCCTCTTGATTCAAAAAGTGAATAAGGAGGAAGCCATTGCCCGCGCGGATGAAATTCTTGCGACCTTCCAGTTGACAGCTGTACGGGACAAGTATCCTCATGAACTCAGTGGCGGGATGCGTCAGCGTGTAGCCTTGCTTAGGACCTACCTTTTCGGTCACAAGCTCTTTCTCTTGGATGAGGCCTTCAGTGCCTTGGATGAGATGACCAAGATGGAACTCCACGCTTGGTACCTTGAGATTCACAAACAGTTGCAGCTGACGACCCTGATTATCACGCATAGTATCGAAGAGGCTCTCAATCTTAGCGACCGCATTTATATCTTGAAAAATCGGCCTGGGCAGATTGTTTCAGAAATTAAACTAGATTGGTCTGAAAACGAGGACAAGGAAGTTCAAAAGATTGCCTATAAACGTCAAATATTAGCAGAATTAGGCTTAGATAAGTAGAAAAATAGGGAGTTGGTGAAGATTATCCTTTACCAGCGCCCTTTTTCTTTTAAAAATGAGAAAATTTCGGTATAATAGTCAAAGATAGTCAAGGTTTAAAGAGATAGGTGGGTTTGTAATGAGATTTAAAAATACATCGGATCATATTGAGGCCTACATCAAGGCGATTTTAGATCAATCTGGTATCGTAGAGTTACAACGGAGTCAGTTGGCAGATACTTTCCAGGTTGTTCCTAGTCAGATTAACTACGTGATCAAGACACGCTTTACGGAAAGTAGAGGCTATTTGGTTGAAAGTAAGCGTGGTGGCGGAGGCTACATTCGGATAGGACGGATTGAGTTTTCTAGTCATCATGAAATGCTCCGCGATTTGCTTTACTCAATTGGTGAGCGAGTTAGTCAAGAAATTTATGAAGATATTCTGCAGCTTTTGGTTGAGCAGGAATTGATGACCAAGCAGGAGATGAATTTGCTAGTATCAGTAGCTTTGGATCGCGTTCTAGGAGAAGAAGCTCCAGTCCTTCGTGCTAATATGCTACGACAGGTCATACAAGAGGTAGATAGAAAAGGGAAGTAAGATGAACTATTCAAAAGCATTGAATGAATGTATCGAAAGTGCCTACATGGTTGCTGGCCATTTTGGAGCTCGTTATCTAGAGTCTTGGCACTTGTTGATTGCCATGTCCAATCATAGTTATAGTGTGGCAGGGGCGACTTTAAATGATTATCCATATGAGATGGATCGTTTAGAAGAGGTGGCTTTGGAACTGACTGAAACGGACTATAGCCAGGATGAAACCTTTACGGAGTTGCCGTTTTCTCATCGTCTGCAGGTCCTCTTTGATGAAGCAGAGTATGTAGCGTCAGTGGTCCATGCTAAGGTGCTAGGGACAGAGCACGTCCTCTATGCGATTTTGCATGATGGCAATGCCTTGGCAACTCGTATCTTGGAGAGGGCTGGTTTTTCTTATGAAGACAAGAAAGATCAGGTCAAGATTGCTGCCCTTCGTCGAAATCTAGAAGAACGTGCAGGTTGGACTCGTGAAGACCTCAAGGCTCTACGCCAACGCCATCGTACAGTAGCTGACAAGCAAAATTCTATGGCTAATATGATGGGAATGCCCCAGACTCCGAGCGGTGGTCTCGAGGACTATACGCATGATTTGACAGAGCAAGCGCGCTCTGGCAAGTTAGAACCAGTCATCGGTCGGGACAAGGAAATCTCCCGTATGATTCAAATCTTGAGCCGGAAGACTAAGAACAACCCTGTCTTGGTTGGGGATGCTGGTGTCGGGAAAACAGCCTTGGCGCTTGGGCTCGCTCAGCGTATTGCTAGTGGTGATGTACCTGCGGAAATGGCTAAGATGCGCGTGTTAGAGCTGGATTTGATGAATGTTGTTGCAGGGACACGTTTCCGTGGTGACTTTGAAGAACGCATGAACAATATCATCAAGGATATTGAAGAAGATGGTCAAGTCATCCTCTTTATTGATGAACTCCACACTATCATGGGTTCTGGGAGCGGAATTGACTCGACTTTGGATGCGGCCAATATCTTGAAACCAGCCTTGGCGCGTGGAACTTTGAGAACTGTTGGTGCGACTACTCAGGAAGAATATCAAAAACATATCGAAAAAGATGCGGCACTTTCTCGTCGTTTCGCCAAAGTGATGATTGAAGAGCCAAGTGTTGCAGACAGCATGATCATTTTGCAAGGTTTGAAGGCGACTTATGAGAAGCATCACCGTGTGCAAATCACAGATGAAGCGATTGAAACAGCTGTCAAGATGGCTCATCGTTACTTGACTAGTCGCCATTTGCCAGACTCTGCTATCGATCTCTTGGATGAGGCAGCAGCAACAGTACAAAATAAGGCTAAGCATGTAAAAGCAGACGATTCTGGCTTGAGTTCAGCTGACAAGGCCTTGATGGATGGTAAGTGGAAACAGGCAGCCCAGCTAATCGCAAAAGAAGAGGAAGTACCTGTCTACAAAGACTTGGTGACAGAGTCTGATATTTTGACCACTTTGAGTCGCTTGTCAGGTATTCCAGTCCAAAAACTGACTCAAACGGATGCTAAAAAATATCTAAATCTGGAAGCGGAACTACACAAACGTGTCATCGGTCAAGATCAAGCTGTTTCAAGCATTAGCCGTGCGATTCGCCGCAACCAGTCAGGAATTCGCAGTCACAAGCGTCCGATTGGTTCCTTTATGTTCCTAGGACCCACAGGTGTCGGGAAGACCGAATTGGCCAAGGCTTTGGCAGAAGTTCTTTTTGACGACGAATCAGCTCTTATCCGCTTTGATATGAGTGAGTATATGGAGAAATTCGCAGCTAGCCGTCTCAACGGAGCTCCTCCAGGCTATGTGGGTTATGAAGAAGGTGGGGAGTTGACCGAGAAGGTTCGCAACAAACCATACTCTGTTCTTCTCTTTGACGAGGTAGAAAAAGCCCATCCAGACATCTTTAATGTTCTCTTGCAGGTCTTGGATGACGGTGTCTTGACAGATAGCAAGGGACGCAAGGTCGATTTTTCAAATACCATTATCATTATGACATCGAACCTAGGTGCGACAGCCCTTCGTGATGACAAGACAGTTGGTTTTGGGGCTAAGGATATTCGTTTTGACCAGGAAAATATGGAAAAACGCATGTTTGAAGAGTTGAAAAAGGCTTATAGACCTGAGTTTATCAACCGTATTGATGAAAAGGTGGTCTTCCATAGCCTTTCTAGCGACCATATGCAGGAAGTGGTGAAGATTATGGTTAAACCTTTAGTGGCAAGTTTGGCTGAAAAAGGTATTGACTTGAAATTACAAACTTCAGCACTGAAATTGTTGGCAAATCAAGGATATGATCCAGAGATGGGAGCTCGTCCACTTCGCAGAACTCTGCAAACAGAAGTGGAGGACAAGTTGGCAGAACTTCTTCTTAAGGGAGATTTAGTGGCAGGTAGCACACTTAAGATTGGTGTTAAAGCAGGCCAATTGAAATTTGATATTGCATAAAAATGGAGAATCAGGAGCAATCTTGATTCTCTTTTTTGCTACTTTTTTATAAAAAACAATAAAAAACTATTTACAAAACAAAAATATAGTTTATAATAAAAACATAGATAACAAAAATATCAAAAATTATAAAAAGGTAATGCGTTTATGAAAAAGAAAACAGCAGTGGTATTTGGAACCTTTGCCCCTCTTCATCAAGGGCATATCGATCTGATCCAGCGAGCGAAGCGTCAATGTGATCAGGTCTGGGTAGTCGTTTCAGGCTACGAGGGAGACCGAGGGGAGCAGGTAGGCTTAACATTGCAAAAACGATTTCGCTATATTCGAGAGGCTTTTCGAGATGATGAGTTAACCTCTGTCTGCAAGCTGGATGAGACTAACCTTCCCCGTTATCCTATAGGCTGGCAGGAGTGGTTGGACCAGATGTTAGCGGAGATTTCCTATGATGAAACCCAGCAAGAGCTGATCTTTTTTGTAGGAGAAGCAGACTATCAGCAAGAATTATCTAAACGTGGATTTGGCACTGTCTTGCAAGAAAGAAAGTTTGGTATCTCAGCTACTATGATTCGAGAAAATCCAAGCAAATATTGGAAATATATCGCTCAACCCTTCCGTCGTCAGTTTACAAAGAAAGTGTTGATTATGGGAAGTGCTAGCAATGGGAAGACCACTCTGGCCAAGGATTTGGCTAGGTATTACGATGCGCCCGTCAGTCTGGAATACGCACGTGAGTACCAGATCAAAAACAATGTCCGCGACGATGAATTGACTCCAAAGGATTACTACTATCTCCTGTTGGGCCAGTATGATCAGACCTCAACGTTAATCGATAGCAATGCCAATCGGGGCCTAGTGATAGCCGATACCAACTCCTTGGTAACTAAGGGCTACTATGATTATTACATGGAGACTGAGGACCAAGGGGACTTATCAGGAGAAACCTTTGACAATCTCTTTGTCTCGATCTTGGCCAAGGAAAAATGGGACTTGATTCTCTTTGTGCAACCTGTCGGATCCTATGTTAATGACGGATTTAGAGATATGACCATGGCAGAAGACCATATTCGTCACAGTTTTTCCCAGCATTTGGATCAGATGAGAGAGCGATATTTAACCACCATTCCACTAGTTTATCTATCTAGTGATTATCTTGGAAATTACGAAACTGCAAAAGTGGCTATTGATGCCATTTACCAAGCAGATTAGGAGAAAATTATGAAAACAGTAACTAAAAAAATCATACAATTTATCGAAAATTTTAAAAATGTCCATGCCGAAGCTCGCAAGATTGGTTTTGCAGGAATCATGCGCTTGCTATGGAAAGATCTCTTTGTTGATCGTAGCCTTTTCCAGTGGTTATATCTCATCGCCTTGTCAAGTGTGCCCTTGATCTTGGAATTCACTCAAAATACGGAAAGCCATGACTGGCTGAGCTTGTTTGCATCTTGGACTGGAATTGTCTGTGTTATCTTGGTAGCAGAAGGGCGTGCAAGTAATTATCTCTTTGGGGCTATTAACTCAGCAATCTATTTGATTTTGGCCATGAATGAGACTTTTTATGGGGAAGTTTTGACGACCGTTTACTTCTTTGTCATGCAGCCTATTGGCCTCTATGCTTGGTTGTCCAATCGTATCAACGACCAAGGAAAACCAGAAGAATCCCACTTTGAAGCTAAGAAATTATCTGTTCTTGACTGGCTCAAGTACTTAGCCTTGACTGCCATTATCTGGATTGGTATGGGCTTGGCTTATCAAAGTATCAATAGCGCTCGCCCTTTCCGTGATAGTGTTACTGATGCGACCAATGGTGTTGGTCAGCTCTTGATGACACGTCTCTACCGTGAGCAATGGATTTTCTGGATTGCCACCAATCTCTTTAGTATCTACCTCTGGTGGGGTGAAAATATCCATATCCAAGGGATGTACTGGGTTTACACACTCAATAGTCTAGTGGGTTGGTACCAATGGACCAAGGCAGTTCGAAAGGAGGCATAAGATGGCAGACATAAAGATTCTAGAAGGGATGACGGAAAAAGAATATTATGAAATCCATGCCAGTCAGGAGGAGTTTTTAGACTGGTACTATAAGCAGGAACTCCCACAATATGAAAAGCCAAGTGTGACAGTGGATATGGTAGCTTACTGCTTTGTTGAAGGAAAGATCAAGCTCTTGCTAATCCGTCGCAAGGCTCACCCTTATCAAAACTGTTTGGCCTTGGTTGGAGGCTTTATGGATAAGGGAGAAGATGCTGCACATGCCTGTCAGCGAGAAGTAAGTGAAGAAGTCAATCTCGATCTTCCTTTGGAAAAAATTGAGCAATTGATGACCGTATCGACCCCCGGTCGTGACCCCCGAGGCTGGACAGTGACCATTGCCCATTTGGTGTATCTGCCTAATCGTGCATTAGAACTGGTTCAGGCAGGAGACGATGCTAAGGATGTCGTTTTCGTAGATGTCGATTTTCAGACGGGAAAATGTTTCCTAGAGGGGGGCGAGCTGGAGGAACAAGCCTTCGCTTTTGACCATTATGCCATTATCCAAGAATCCATCAAACGAATCCAAGGTCGACTTGACTGGAATCCGACCTTCCTTTATCTGCTGGAGGAGGAGTTCACTGTCTACGAAGGGACTGAACTGATCAATCTTATCAACCCAGGTCGTCCCATCGTCAGCAATAACTTTCTCGTAAAATACGGCGAATATGTAGAAGAAGTTGGACTCAAACGAGTGCCTAAAAAGAAACCAAGAAAAACCTATCGATTGAAATAAATAACGAGGTCGGGAAAAGTTCCCGACCTCTTTATGTACCATCATGAGATGGTTTTGTGTTGTGACTGCTTTTATGGGTGGCTATCTTTCTTAGGATTACTCAACAGGTGAGTAAAGAAATCTTTGTATCGATACTTGAGATAGTTCTCATGTAAAAATAACAAAGCGATATAAACAATCATAAAGCTTGTAGTCAGATAGAAGACATCAAATGCAGTTCGCGCATAGTAAGTGGCTGTTTCATAAGAGCAAATAGATCCCAAAATCAACCCAGGAAGATACTTGTAATACTCATTTGGCATAAGAGTGTACCTCCTATATTCTATTTTAATGTTATTATATTCATTTATTCGACGAAATACAAGCGATTACAAAAAATTCAAATTTTTAATAGGAAAATCTTCTGTTTTTCTGTTTTATTACAAAAAGATTTCTTAACATTCCAAAAATATTACAAAGGAGTAGAAAAATGAAAAAGAAAACCTATATCAAATTGATGGCAGCAACTGTATTGGCTTCTACCTTGCTACTGGGAGCTTGTGGAAATAAAAAGGAAACGACTCAAGCAAGCAGTTCTGCTAAGACAAGCCAATCATCAAGCTCTAAAGCAGCTTTTTCTAGCAAAGAAAGCAAGACTCAGAAGTCTTCAAGTTCAGCTTTATCTGAAAAGGCCAAGGCGTCTACTGACCAGTCTTCAGCAACTGCGACACCATCACAAGTGGCACCTGCACCAGAGCAAAGACAAGGTCAAGAGGTGTCTAATCAATCAAGCTATGATTCTACAACTGACCGCAAACTTCAAGATAAGCAAGCAGAGCAAAATAAACGCTACAAGGGTGTTTTAACTATGGTAGACGGTGATTTCTCAGCTGCAGCGGGCAACTGGAAGGGTGCCAATGGCGAAACCATTACAGTTTCATCAGGTGGTCAATTCACAGTAGAATCTGCTGATGGAAAGAAAGAAAACTACTCTATCAGAGGCTATTCTTATACTCTTGATGATGGCAAGTATAATGCCAAAATCGGTGGAGGAAAAGTCATCCAAATTACAACAGGAGCGGATGGCAAGGTTTCCAGTGTTGCTTTGAGTCAATAATAACACTCAGTATTTGAATTTTTTCAATCAAAGAAAATCCGTCAGCTCAATAAGAGTCGACGGATTCTTTTATACTTATACTTGGGTTAAAAATTCTTCTGTAGTAAGAATTTGAGCAAACTCATCTTGTAGAGAAAGGAGATTAATCTCATGGATAGTCTCAGGAGAGATGGCTTGACCGTTTTTGTTAGATAGGGTAAAACTGGCAGTAGCATCTGCTAGTAAAGTGACTTCGAAACCAAGATTTGCCGCCATTCGTGTCGTAGTAGATATACAATGAGGCAACGTCAAACCAACAAGGACTAAATGACCAATCTGATTTTTTCGTAAATATGTTTCAAGATTTGTCCCAATAAAGGCGCTATTAACCGTTTTTTGAAAGACAGGTTCGGAAGCAACTGGTTCAAATCCACTTTTAAACTCCTGATTTTGTTTGTTATGAAATTGTGACTGGGGATTATCAGATATATGTTGAATGTGTAAGACTGGAAGAGCGTGTTTACGAAAGTGTGTTAGTACCCTCAATGCTTGGTGTTCAGCTTGAGGGTTGTTTCGTTCTCCCCAAATAGGTCTATCAAATGCTTTTTGCATATCGATAATCAGTAGAGCAGTATGAACCATTTTAAGCCTTATCCAACTGCAGAAGGGCTTCAATCTCTGCTAGGGTGCTAGCTTGTGAAATGGCTCCACGGAGTTTGGCAGCGCCAGATGTTCCACGGAGGTAGTGAGGAGCGAGGCCACGGAATTCACGAACTGCGACATTTTCCCCTTTGAGGTTAATCAAGCGTTTTAAGTGTTCGTAAGCGATTTTCATCTTATCCTCAAAGGTCAAATCAGGTAGGATCTCTCCTGTTTCAAAGTAGTGGTTGATTTGGTTGAAGAGGTAAGGATTCCCCATGGCAGCGCGACCAATCATGACTGCGTCAGCACCGACTTCTTCGATACGCTGTTTGGCTTCTTGAACTGTACGGATGTCACCGTTGGCGATGAATGGAATTTTTGTCAAAGCTTGGGCGACCTTGTGAAGGGTCTCAAGGTCTGCGTGACCTGTGTACATTTGTTCACGGGTACGGCCATGCATGGCGAGGGCAGAAACACCTGCAGCTTCAGCAGCGAGGGCATTTTCTACTGCGAGAGATGGGTCAGCCCAGCCTGTACGCATTTTGACAGTAAGGGGGATATCAAGGACAGATTGAACCTTGTTGATGATAGAGTAGATCTTGTCTGGGTCTTTGAGCCACATAGCGCCAGCTTCATTCTTCACGATTTTGTTGACTGGGCATCCCATGTTGATATCAACGATATCGGTCTTAGTGTTTTCTTGGATGAATTCTGCTGCGCGTGCGAGGCTGTCTTCATCACTACCAAAGAGTTGGATAGAAACAGGGTTTTCGCCTTCATCGATATGAAGCATGTGCAGGGTTTTTTCGTTGTTGTATTGGATTCCCTTGTCAGAGACCATTTCCATGACAACGAGTCCAGCTCCGAGCTCTTTTGCAATGGTACGAAAGGCTGAGTTGGTCACACCGGCCATAGGTGCTAAAACGGTACGATTGGGAATCTCAACATTGCCAATCATAAAAGGTGTATTAAGATTTGTCACGAATGAGTTCCTCCAGGTCGTTTTCATCAAAGTTATAAGTTGTTTGGCAGAATTGACAAGTGATTTCTGCCCCGTGGTCTTCCTCTTTCATTTCCTGTAGGTCTGAACTTGGAAGGCTAGCAAGAGCGTTCATAAAGCGATCATGGCTACAGTCACATTGGAAACGGATTTCTTCTTCAGAAAGACGCTTGTAGGCTTCGTCACCGTAGATTGCCTTGAGGAGGGCTTCGATATGGTCGTCGCTTTCCAGAAGGGTTGAGATAGCTGGCATTGCTTGGATGCGTTTTTCAAAGCGAGCAATCTCCTCTTCCTTAGCTCCTGGCAAGACTTGGACTAGGAAACCACCTGCAACCTTGACCTTGTCTTCCTCGTCCAAAAGGACATTGAGACCGACTGCTGAAGGAGTTTGTTGGCTTTCAGTCAGGTAAAAGGCAAGATCTTCACCGATTTCCCCAGAGATGAGGGGAGTCATAGAGTTGTAAGGATTTCCAGTACCGTAGTCTGTGATAACGAGGAATTGACCATTGCCGACAAAAGGTCCGACAAGGACTTCACCAGTTGCAGTCTTTTTGATGTCAACACCAGGATTTTGGACGTAACCTTTGACATTCCCCTTGGTATCAGCGACGGTGATAATAGCCCCTAGAGAGCTAGAACCCAGCACCTTAACTGTTAGTTTGGTATTTCCTTTTTCATTGGCTGCGAGAATCTGGCTAGCGATAAGAGTTCGACCAAGCGCCACAGTTGAGCTAGCTTGGGTTTGGTGTTTTTCTTGAGCAGTGCGGACGGTTTCTGTGCTGTCAAGGACAAAAGCACGAAAGGCGCCGCTTTCTGATATTGTTTTAATAATTTTATCCATAGCTACTATTTTAGCATAAAAATGCCCAAAGGGGGAGCCGTGTGTTTGTTGATTTTTAGGATAATGGACCAGGAAATCAGCATGAAAATAAAAAGAGAAACAGATTATTTTAGCATTTCTAAGATTTATGCTATGCTTAAGGTAGAAAATGAAAGGGGTAACAAATGTATTTAGGAGACTTGATGGAAAAGGCTGAATCTGGCCAATTTTCAATCCTTTCCTTTCTATTACAAGAGTCTCAGACGACCGTCAAGGCTGTAATGGAGGAAACAGGATTTTCAAAAGCAACCCTAACTAAATATGTCACCCTACTCAATGACAAGGCTTTGGACAGTGGCTTAGAGCTGACAATCCACTTGGAAGATGAAAGTCTGCGTCTATCGATTGGTGCAGCTACCAAGGGAAGAGACATTCGGAGCTTGTTTTTGGAGAATGCTGTTAAATACCAGATTTTGGTCTATCTTCTCTACCACCAACAGTTTTTAGCTCATCAGCTGGCTCAAGAATTGATGATTAGTGAGGCTACGCTTGGTCGCCACTTGGCTAGTTTAAATCAGATTTTGTCAGAATTTGACTTATCCATCCAAAATGGACGGTGGCGAGGTCCAGAGCATCAGATTCGCTATTTCTATTTCTGTCTTTTCCGCAAGGTTTGGTCGAGTCAGGAATGGGAAGGCCACATGCAGAAGCCAGAGAGAAAACAGGAGATTGCCACTTTAGAAGAAATCTGCGGTGCGAGTTTGTCTTCGGGGCAGAAATTGGACCTGGTTCTCTGGGCTCACATCAGTCAACAACGTCTCCGGGTCAATGCCTGTCAGTTTCAAGTCATAGAAGAAAAAATGCGAGGGTATTTTGACAATATTTTCTACCTTCGTTTGCATCGAAAGGCTCCGTCCTTTTTCGCTGGACAACACCTTCCTCTAGGAACTGAGGATGGTGAGATGATGATATTCTTTTCTTTTCTTCTATCTCATCGCATTCTTCCTCTTCATACTATGGAGTATATTCTTGGTTTTGGAGGGCAGTTGGCAGATTTGCTGACGCAATTGATTCAAGAAATGAAGAAAGAGGAGCTGCTAGGTGGTTATACAGAGGACCATGTCACCTATGAACTCAGCCAGCTTTGTGCTCAAGTCTACCTATACAAGGGCTATATCTTGCAAGATCAGTACAGATACCAGACAGAGAATCGCCATCCCTATTTGCTGATGGAACATGATTTTAAGGAGACGGCGGCGGAGATTTTTCATGCTTTACTTGCCTTTCAGCAGGGGACGGATTTGGATAAGAAAATTCTCTGGGAATGGCTCCAGTTAATCGAATATATGGCTGAAAATGGTGGTCAGCATATGCGGATTGGTCTGGATTTGACATCTGGTTTTCTTGTCTTTTCAAGGATGGCAGCCATTTTGAAACGGTATTTGGAATACAATCGTTTCATTACCATTGAAGCCTATGATCGTACCCGGCATTATGATTTGCTGGTTACCAATAACCCGATTCATAAGAAGGGACAGACACCAGTCTATTATTTAAAAAACGACTTGGATATGGAGGATTTGGCAGCGATTCGCCAGTTATTATTTAGTTAAAAGGCTTGGTTGTTCCAGGTCTTTTTGTGAAATTCGCACAATCTCCTCACATTTTTTTAAAAATTAAAAAAAGTTGATAAACAAGAAAGCGTTTTATTTTGTATACTAGTTAGTGTAAAGAGGATACATCCTCAAGATCTTTATCAGGAGGACAGCACATGTCACAAGAAAAATACATCATGGCCATTGACCAGGGGACTACAAGTTCTCGTGCCATTATTTTTAACAAAAAAGGAGAAAAAGTCAGCTCGAGCCAAAAAGAGTTTACTCAGATTTTCCCTCAAGCAGGTTGGGTTGAGCACAATGCCAATGAAATTTGGAATTCTGTTCAGTCAGTTATTGCTGGGGCTTTCATCGAAAGTGGTGTCAAGCCAAATCAAATCGAAGCAATCGGGATTACCAACCAGCGTGAAACAACGGTCGTATGGGATAAGAAAACAGGGCTTCCTATCTACAACGCGATTGTTTGGCAATCACGCCAGACAGCTCCTCTGGCTGAGCAACTAAAAAGCCAAGGTTATGTGGAAAAATTCCATGAAAAGACTGGTTTGATCATCGATGCTTACTTCTCTGCTACTAAAGTTCGTTGGATTTTGGACCATGTAGAGGGTGCGCAAGAGAGAGCTGAAAAGGGAGAATTGCTCTTTGGTACCATCGATACTTGGTTGGTTTGGAAATTGACTGACGGTGCGGCTCACGTGACGGATTACTCAAATGCAGCTCGTACCATGCTTTATAACATTAAAGAACTCAAATGGGATGATGAGATTTTGGAAATCCTCAACATTCCTAAGGCTATGCTTCCAGAAGTTCGTTCTAACTCTGAAATCTACGGTAAGACAGCTCCATTCCACTTCTATGGTGGAGAAGTTCCAATCTCAGGTATGGCTGGGGACCAACAAGCAGCCCTCTTTGGACAGTTAGCTTTTGAACCAGGTATGGTCAAGAATACTTATGGAACAGGTTCTTTCATCATCATGAATACTGGGGAAGAGATGCAGTTGTCTGAAAATAACCTCTTGACAACCATTGGTTACGGAATCAACGGCAAGGTTTACTATGCCTTGGAAGGGTCTATCTTTATCGCAGGAAGTGCTATTCAGTGGCTTCGTGACGGACTTCGCATGGTTGAAAATTCACCAGAGTCTGAAAAATATGCCCGTGATTCGCACAACAACGATGAAGTTTATGTCGTACCAGCCTTTACAGGTCTAGGTGCTCCATACTGGAACCAAAACGCTCGCGGTTCTGTCTTTGGATTGACTCGTGGAACAAGCAAAGAAGACTTTATCAAGGCAACCTTGCAATCTATCGCTTATCAAGTCCGTGATATCATCGATACGATGCAAGTGGATGCTCAGACAGCTATCCAAGTCTTGAAAGTAGATGGTGGTGCAGCTATGAATAACTTCCTCATGCAGTTCCAAGCTGACATCTTGGGAATCGACATCGCACGCGCCAAAAACTTGGAAACAACTGCTCTAGGAGCAGCCTTCCTAGCAGGTTTGTCAGTAGGCTACTGGAAGGACTTGGATGAGTTGAAATTCTTGAACGAGACAGGAGAACTCTTTGAGCCATCCATGAACGAATCTCGCAAGGAACAACTCTACAAGGGCTGGAAGAAAGCTGTGAAAGCAACTCAAGTCTTTGCGGAAATTGACGACTAATACTGGAAGAATAAAGCGACTCAGTTAGAAAGTGTGTAAATATGGAATTTTCAAAGAAAACACGTGAATTATCAATTAAAAAAATGCAAGAACGCACCCTAGACCTCTTGATTATCGGTGGGGGAATTACAGGGGCTGGTGTAGCCTTGCAGGCGGCAGCTAGTGGTCTTGAGACTGGTTTGATTGAAATGCAGGACTTCGCAGAAGGAACATCGAGCCGTTCAACAAAATTGGTTCACGGAGGTCTGCGTTACCTCAAACAATTCGACGTAGAAGTGGTGTCAGATACAGTTTCTGAACGTGCAGTGGTTCAACAAATCGCTCCACACATTCCAAAACCAGACCCAATGCTCTTGCCAGTTTACGATGAAGATGGAGCGACCTTTAGCCTCTTCCGTCTCAAAGTAGCCATGGATTTGTATGACCTTTTGGCAGGTGTTAACAACACACCAGCTGCTAATAAGGTCTTGAGCAAGGAAGAAGTCTTGGAACGCCAGCCAAACTTGAAGAAAGAAGGCTTGGTAGGAGGTGGGGTTTACCTTGACTTCCGTAACAACGATGCGCGTCTCGTGATTGAAAATATCAAACGTGCCAACCAAGATGGTGCCCTCATTGCCAACCATGTTAAGGCAGAAGGCTTCCTCTTTGACGAAAGCGGCAAGATTACTGGTGTCGTAGCTCGTGATTTGTTGACAGACCAAGTCTTTGAAATCAAGGCGCGTTTGGTGATCAACACAACAGGTCCTTGGAGCGACAAGGTGCGTAATTTGTCTAATAAGGGAACACAATTCTCACAAATGCGTCCAACTAAGGGAGTTCACTTGGTAGTGGATTCAAGCAAAATCAAGGTTTCACAGCCAGTTTACTTTGACACAGGTTTGGGTGACGGTCGTATGGTCTTTGTGCTCCCACGTGAAAACAAGACTTACTTTGGTACAACTGATACAGACTACACAGGTGATTTAGAACATCCAAAAGTGACTCAGGAAGATGTAGATTATCTGCTTGGCATTGTCAATAACCGCTTCCCAGAAGCAAATATCACCATTGATGATATCGAAAGTAGCTGGGCAGGTCTTCGTCCATTGATTGCAGGTAATAGCGCTTCTGACTACAATGGCGGAAATAACGGAACCATCAGTGATGAAAGCTTTAACAACTTGATTGCGACTGTTGAATCTTATCTCTCTAAAGAAAAAACGCGTGAAGATGTTGAGTCTGCTGTTAGCAAGCTTGAAAGTAGCACATCTGAGAAACATTTGGATCCATCTGCAGTTTCTCGTGGTTCGAGCTTGGATCGTGATGATAATGGTCTTTTGACCCTTGCTGGTGGTAAAATCACAGACTACCGTAAGATGGCTGAAGGAGCTATGGAGCGCGTGGTTGACATCCTCAAAGCAGAATTTGACCGTAGCTTTAAACTCATCAACTCTAAGACTTACCCTGTTTCAGGTGGAGAATTGAACCCAGCAAATGTGGACTCAGAAATCGAAGCCTTTGCGCAACTTGGAGTTTCACGTGGTTTGGATAGTAAGGAAGCTCATTATCTAGCAAATCTTTACGGCTCAAATGCACCGAAAGTTTTTGCCCTTGCTCACAGCTTGGAACAAGCGCCAGGACTCAGCTTGGCAGACACTTTGTCTCTTCACTATGCAATGCGTAACGAGTTGGCTCTTAGCCCAGTTGACTTCCTCCTTCGTCGTACCAACCACATGCTCTTTATGCGTGATAGTTTAGATAGCATCGTTGAGCCAGTTTTGGATGAAATGGGACGATTCTATGACTGGACTGAAGAAGAAAAAGCCTCTTACCGTGCTGATGTCGAAGCAGCTCTTGCTAACAATGATTTAGCAGAATTAAAAAATTAAGAAAAAGGAAAAGAGGTGGAGGGCAGCATTCCTTGTCGCCCGCCCCTTCTTTTTAATGGAGACAGAAAGATGATGAATGAATTATTTGGAGAATTTTTGGGGACTTTAATCCTGATTCTTCTAGGAAATGGTGTTGTTGCAGGTGTGGTTCTTCCAAAAACTAAGAGCAACAGTTCAGGTTGGATTGTGATTACTATGGGTTGGGGGATTGCAGTTGCGGTTGCAGTCTTTGTATCTGGCAAGCTCAGTCCGGCTCATTTAAATCCAGCTGTGACGATTGGTGTAGCCTTAAAAGGTGGTTTGCCTTGGGCTTCCGTTTTCCCTTACATCCTAGCTCAGTTCGCAGGTGCTATGCTCGGTCAGATTTTGGTTTGGTTGCAATTCAAGCCGCATTATGAGGCAGAAGAAAATGCAGGCAATATCCTGGCAACCTTCAGCACTGGTCCAGCTATCAAAGATACTGTATCAAACTTGATTAGTGAAATCCTAGGAACCTTTGTTTTGGTGTTGACAATCTTTGCTTTGGGGCTTTATGATTTTCAGGCAGGTATCGGAACCTTTGCAGTGGGGACTTTGATTGTCGGTATCGGTCTATCACTTGGTGGGACAACAGGCTATGCCTTGAACCCTGCGCGTGATCTTGGCCCTCGTATCATGCACAGCCTTCTTCCAATTCCAAACAAGGGAGACGGAGACTGGTCTTATGCTTGGATTCCAGTTGTGGGACCTGTTATCGGTGCAGCCTTGGCAGTGCTTGTATTCTCACTTTTCTAATTTAGAAAACAATTATTTTGATAGAGCTTGAGATGAAAATCTCGGGTTCTTTTCATTGAGTATAACTTCTTAGAGATAGCCAACAACGATAATCATAATTCCTCCTAAAATTAGGAATAATAAAGGCAATAGTTTTTGCTTTTTCATGTGAAATACCTCACTTTTACTTTCCTCTATTTTGTGTTAAAATATTAAAAATCAAAAACTGTTCCCATATATGCTTGTTGGAGAGATATTATGAAAAAATTTGGAGAAATTTTTAAAAAGTTTCGAGAATCTAGAGGTTTTCGCTTGAAAGATGTCGAAAAAGCTGGTATATCAACATCACAGCTCTCACGTTTTGAAAAGGGAGAGACTGATTTAACCATTTCAAAATTTATGGCTATTTTGGATGAAATTAACATGCCTATTGATGAATTTATGTATGCTGTTCATGATTTTCATCGTGATGAACTGAACGAACTCTTATCAAAGATTAGGCATTTTGTATCAAATCACGATGTTGATGGGTTGAAAAAATTACTTTATTCTCAGATGGAGTCAGATTCTAAACAGGGGAAATTTTATAAGCTTAACATTATTTTATTAAAAATTCGTTTACAAGATTTATCGGGAGAAGCTTATTATTCTAGTGATGATTTATCTTATCTAACTGATTATCTCTTTAGTGTTGAATATTGGGGACACTATGAATTATTGATTTTTTCAAATACGTTAGATGTCCTAAAACACGATGTCTTCATGCTTTTGGCTAGAGAGATGTCTAGACGTTCTGATTTTTATAAAGAAATTCCTAATAATAGACGATTGATTTCATCTATGCTATTAAACGGATATATCACATGTATTGAAAGAGGAAAATTTCTTGATGCTTTATATTTTGAAAAGCAACTGAATCAATGCTTTTTCACCGAGATAGAAATTTATGAACGGTTGGTGTTTCAGTATGCACAACATCTGTATCGATACAAAAAAGAGATGGATTGTAAAGCAATTATTGAAATGAGGAAGTGTGTTGGAGCAATGAAATTAGCGGGAAGTAACCATTTGGCAAAGAATTATGAAAGGCACTTAGAAAAAATTTTAGCAGATAAAGTGTAGTGTGCAGATATGGGAAAGGAAGTATCTCGAAATAATATTTTGGTAGAATTGTCTTTAGAAATTTCAATTACGGTTGTTTTATCAGTTCATTGTATTTGAGTGATAGGATTTTTCGAAGTTGTCACCATAATTATGAATTTTGAGGTATTTAATATGCAAGTTCTATCTCCATATATTTTAAGAAAGAAAAGTGAAACAGGAGAATTATTCTTCAATAGTAACAATAATTATTCTTAATAAACAGCATCATATATAGGTTAATTAAATTATTGTATAGTCTCAGTTGGAGTTAATTTATTTATAAATTTTAGACTGAGGCTTTTATATCTATTCGCTTTCTTTTAGATAGGCTTATTTATGAAATTTCTAAAATACATTAAAACTAATATTTTTATCTATTTTTTAATAGGAGTGCTTTTGAATAGCGGAATGGCTCTAATAAAGCCATTGTTATTGGATAAGCTATTGAATATTCGTGAAGAGCAACTTACAATTGGTACAATTTCATACTTTGTTTTATATGGCCTGTGTTTACACCTGTTTTTTTATAGCACGATGTTGCTAGCAAATTTTGTCAGTAATAATCTGCAGCGTCATCTGCAAATTCGGTTAAAAGATCAGCTTATTAAGAAACTATTTTTGAAAGAAAATGTTGTATATGATGAAAAAGTTTCAATTGTTACACAAGATATGGAACTGCTCTATAACCGCTTCTTTTTACCTCTGGATATGATAGTTGGAAGAGTTTTTATACTTTGTACAACGATTGTTTTTATTTTGGTGCAAAATTTTTGGCTTGGTCTTGTTTTTATCGTGTTCTCTTTTCTTCGACCATTGCCTCAATGGGTAATGAATAATCGTTTAATGAAAAGTGGTGCAAATTTTTCGGAAATGCAAAAAGCTTTTCATCTATCTGTAGGAGATTTTTTTAAGGGAGCAGATACGATATATTTTTATGGTGCTAGTAAAGAAAACTTTGCTAAGATGAGAAAAAACAACGAGTGTTACGAGAATGCTCGTTGGAAAAATGAATGGACTAGCAATGTCGTTTATTTTTTCAATGGTCCTTTAGAATTCCTTAGTCAGGTACTACCTCTCGCACTTGGTCTTTTATTACAAAAGAGTGGTATAGAGCTAACAACAGCTAGTTTGGTCTCTATGTATATAGCTACAATGAATCTTAGCGGACCTATTCAAAGAATTATGTATAGCATATCTGATATACAGCGATCGCAAACAGTGAAAGAAAAAATATTTTCATTATTGGAAGAATCTTGTTTAGAAACATCATATCCGACAGTCGAATCTTTAGCTGAGCTAGTTTTGGAGGGCGTTTCAAAACAGGTTGGAGAGCAAGTGCTCTTTTATGATTTGTCACTTAGATTAACTAAGCCAAGTAAAGTTTTAATAAAGGGAGCCAGTGGTACCGGAAAGTCAACTCTCCTACAGTTGGTAGCAGGAAAGATAAGTCCGAATAGTGGTAGAATTATTGTACGTGATAAATCAGGTCGAGAATTTACTCATTATCAAGGGAATGTCGCTTATATCTCTCAGAATCCATTTTTCAGACATGGGACAATCCGAGAAAATTTAACACTAGGACAGGAGATTTCAGATAAAGAATTACTCTGTTGCCTAGAACAAGTTGGTTTAACGAATGAAATCACCAATATCTTGGATTATCAACTGGTAGATAATGGAGAAAACATTTCAGGTGGACAACGTTTACGACTTGAATTAGTTCGCTGTCTGCTTCGACAAAAAGACATTGTGTTGGCGGATGAGGTTACATCATCCTTAGACAAGGACAATGCATATCAAGTGCGCCAGTTACTTTTGCAGTTGCCTATCATTTTGATTGAAGTTGCTCATCATATTGATTCAGAAACGGTTTATAATCAAGTAATTGATTTGGGAAAATATAGAATAAAATAAATAGACTTGTTCGGCATCTTGCTAGATATAATATATATGCTATATTATGTATTGTTTTAGCTGATTTAAAGATGTGAAAACTAAAAACTATGGCTAAGTTGGAATGTTAAAAATTCAATTTCTGACCACCTAATCTTGTGTCAAATAGTTATCAAACAAAGTCTACTCTACCATTTATCAGTTAAATATTTTTATGTTATGGGAGCCTTACATGTCTAATTCATTTATCAAGTTGTTAGTCTCTCAATTGTTTGCAAATTTAGCAGATATTTTCTTTAGAGTAACAATCATTGCGAACATATACATTATTTCAAAATCAGTAATTGCCACATCACTAGTTCCTATTTTAATAGGGATATCCTCTTTTGTTGCTAGTCTTTTAGTTCCTTTAGTTACTAAAAGACTAGCGCTAAATAGGGTTTTATCTTTATCCCAATTTGGAAAGACTATATTATTGGCGATACTGGTAGGAATGTTTATACTAATGCAATCAGTAGCGCCTTTGGGGACCTATCTATTTGTTGTTGCAATTTCCATATTAGATGGTTTTGCAGCACCTGTTTCCTATGCTATTGTGCCACGCTATGCGACCGATTTGGGCAAGGCTAACTCAGCCTTGTCAATGAGTAGTGAAGCTGTTCAATTGGTAGGGTGGGGATTAGGTGGACTCTTGTTTGCAATAATTGGTCTCTTACCTACCACGTTTATCATTTTAATCTTGTATATCATTTCTAGCTTTCTGATGTTATTGCTTCCGAAGGCTGAAGTGGAGGTGTTAGAGTCAGAAACTAATCTTGAAATTTTACTCAAAGGTTGGAAGTTAGTTGCTAGAGATCCTAGATTAAGACTTTTTGTATCAGCAAATTTATTTGAAATTTTCTCAAATACGATTTGGGTTTCGTCTATTATACTTGTTTTTGTAACTGAGTTATTAAATAAAACGGAAAGTTACTGGGGATATTCTAATACAGCATACTCTATCGGGATTATAATTAGTGGCTTCATTGCTTTTAGACTATCTGAAAAGTTTCTTGCTGCTAAATGGGAAAGTATTCTTTTTTCTCTTGTAGCCATGGCAATAGTGACGCTGACTATTTTATATTTTCCAAACGCACAGATGTTTTTAGTATTTTCAGCTTTAGTTGGTATGTTATCGCAACTAAAAGAAGTTCCTGAAAGTGTATTTCTTCAGGAAACAGTAGAGGAAAGTAACTTGGTTAATGTCTATTCCGTTCTTGAAGTGATTTCGACATTAGCATTTTCAGTATTTGTTTTGCTAATGAGCTATATTACTGAGAATGTTGGTATTAGCATCAGTTTTTGGCTATCAGCAATTTGTCTGATGATAGAAGCTATTTTAATTTATATCAGACGAGATTATTTTAAATGAGAGACTGGTTAAAAAGTCTTGAAAAATTAGAAAAGCGCATAGTATCAGGTGTTGAAACTTGATATTGTGCGTTTTATTATGGAAAGATTTACTTCATTTTCTTCTAAAATTGAGTTTTTGCCCAGGGACACTCTATTTGAAATATTCATAGAAAAACCGCATAATCTTTAAAATTAGCTTAAATGTAGTGAAAATGTACGGTAAACAATTGAAAAAATACTATATAAAGTGGTACAATGGTAGAAAAATAAGCTAGTAAGAATTACTCTTATTTTAGTGAAAAATTACAGAAATGAATGGTTTTTCTTGATGAAACAGAGAAAAGAATTGTACCTCTTTCTTGGTCGGACAGCCTTGTATTTTCTTATCTTTCTAGGGCTGCTTTACTTCTTTAGCTATCTTGGTCAGGGTCAAGGAAGCTTTATCTATAATGAATTTTAACTTGAAGGAGAATCCCTATTGTGTCAAATAAACCAATAGCAGATATGATTGAAACCATTGAGCATTTTGCTCAGACCCAGCCTAGCTATCCTGTCTATAATGTTTTGGGGCAGGAACACACTTATGGAGATTTAAAGGCTGATTCGGATAGTTTGGCTGCATCCATTGACCAACTAGACTTGCCAGAGAAGTCTCCTGTGGTCGTTTTTGGTGGCCAAGAATATGAAATGTTGGCAACTTTTGTAGCCTTGACTAAGTCAGGTCATGCCTACATTCCAATTGACAGCCATTCAGCCTTGGAGCGTGTTTCGGCTATTTTAGAAGTGGCAGAGCCAAGCTTGATTATTGCCATTTCAGACTTTCCATTGGAGCAGGTTTCTACACCGATAATGAATCTAGCTCAGGTTCAAGAAACCTTTGATAAAGGGACCAGCTATGAAATCACGCATCCAGTCAGGGGAGATGATAATTACTACATTATCTTTACTTCTGGTACGACTGGTAAGCCAAAGGGAGTGCAGATTTCCCATGATAACCTCCTTAGCTTTACCAACTGGATGATTACGGACAAGGAATTTGCGACACCAAGTCGTCCGCAAATGCTGGCTCAGCCGCCTTATTCTTTTGACTTGTCTGTCATGTACTGGGCACCGACCTTGGCACTTGGTGGTACACTTTTCGCTCTTCCATCTGCCATTACACAGGACTTTAAGCAACTCTTTGCGACCATCTTTTCATTACCAATCGCTATCTGGACTTCAACACCGTCTTTTGCAGATATGGCCATGTTGTCTGAAGACTTCAACAGTGAGAAAATGCCTGAAATCACGCATTTCTACTTTGATGGCGAAGAATTGACGGTCAAAACGGCACAAAAACTACGTGAGCGTTTCCCAAATGCCCGTATTATCAATGCCTACGGCCCAACAGAAGCGACAGTGGCCCTATCAGCAGTTGCTGTGACAGACGAGATGTTAGCGACTCTCAAACGCCTACCAATCGGCTATACCAAGGCTGATTCTCCAACCTTTATCATTGACGAGGAAGGCAAGAAACTGCCAAATGGCGAACAGGGAGAAATCATTGTTTCTGGGCCAGCTGTTTCAAAAGGATATATGAATAATCCTGAAAAAACAGCGGAAGCCTTCTTTGAATTTGAAGGACTGCCAGCCTATCACACAGGAGATGTGGGAACAATGACAGATGAGAGATTGCTTCTTTACGGTGGACGCATGGACTTCCAGATTAAGTTCAACGGTTACCGTATTGAGTTAGAAGATGTCTCTCAAAATCTTAATAAGTCTCGTTATATCGAGTCTGCTGTCGCAGTACCACGTTATAACAAGGACCACAAGGTACAAAATCTATTGGCCTATGTCATCTTAAAAGATGGTGTTCGTGAGCAGTTTGAGCGTGATATCGATATTACCAAGGCTATCAAGGAAGATTTAACAGATATCATGATGTCCTATATGATGCCGTCTAAATTCCTTTACCGAGACAGTTTGCCACTGACTCCAAATGGAAAAATTGACATCAAAGGATTGATTAACGAGGTGAATAAGAGATGATGGAGTTCTTTCAACAGCTTCCTCATTTAGAGCCATACGGCAATCCTCAGTATTTTGTCTATGTGATTGCTGCAACCTTACCTATCTTTATCGGCCTCTTTTTCAAGAAACGCTTTGCCTGGTATGAAGTGTTGGTAAGCCTCTTCTTTATCGTCACCATGTTGGTAGGTGGGAAGACCAATCAATTGGTTGCATTAGGTATTTACCTTTGCTGGGAAATATTGCTCGTACTCTTCTATAAGCATTATCGAAAAAGCAAGGATGGCAAGTGGGTCTTCTATCTAGTTAGCTTTCTATCCCTCCTTCCGATTATCTTTGTCAAGGTGCAGCCAGCTATCAATGGAACGCAGTCTTTGCTTGGATTCTTGGGAATTTCTTACCTGACCTTTCGTTCGGTTGGGATTATCATCGAGCTGAGAGATGGAGTGATTAAGGATTTTACCCTCTGGGAATTCCTCCGTTTCCTTCTCTTCATGCCGACTTTCTCGAGTGGTCCAATCGATCGCTTTAAGCGTTTTAATGAAAATTATCAGACCATTCCTGAACGAGATGAGTTGATGGATATGCTGGATGAATCCGTTCGCTATATCATGTGGGGATTTTTGTACAAGTTTATCCTAGCTCATGTTTTAGGAGAGACCTTGTTGCCTCCTTTGAAGAATCTAGCCCTGCAGTCAGGTGGCTTCTTTAACCACTATGCCTTGGCAGTTATGTATACTTTTGGTCTGGAGCTCTTCTTTGACTTTGCAGGTTATTCTATGTTTGCCTTAGCCATTTCAAATTTGATGGGAATTCGTAGCCCTATCAACTTTAATAAGCCCTTTTTATCAAGGGATTTAAAGGAATTTTGGAATCGCTGGCACATGAGTCTCTCTTTCTGGTTCCGTGACTTTGTCTTTATGCGAATGGTCATGGTGTTGACTAGAAAGAAGGTCTTTAAGAATCGCAATGTAACCTCAAGTGTGGCCTACATTGTAAATATGCTGATTATGGGATTTTGGCACGGTGTGACCTGGTACTATATCGCCTATGGACTCTTTCATGGACTGGGTTTGGTTATCAATGATGCCTGGGTTCGCAAGAAAAAAACGCTCAATAAGGAACGGAAAAAAGCAGGGAAAGCTGCTCTACCTGAGAATCGCTGGATTCAGTTGCTTGGCATGGTTATCACCTTCCATGTCGTCATGCTGTCATTCTTAATCTTTTCTGGATTTTTGAATGATTTATGGTTTAAAAAATAAAGGAAATAAAATATGGATATCAAATCAGAAGTTATCGAAATTATTGATGAGTTGTTTATGGAAGATGTTTCTGACATGATGGATGAAGATCTTTTTGATGCAGGTGTCTTGGATAGTATGGGAACGGTTGAATTGATTGTGGAGATTGAAAATCGTTTTGACATTCGAGTCCCTGTAACAGAGTTTGGTCGCGACGACTGGAATACGGCTAATAAAATCATAGCTGGTATTGTGGAGTTACAAAATGCTTAAACGCTTATGGATGATCTTCGGACCGGTCTTGATAGCTGGTTTGTTGGTTTTTCTGCTCATTTTCTTTTATCCTACCGAGATGCGTCATAATCTAGGAGCTGAAAAGCGTTCAGCGGTGGCTACTACTATCGATAGTTTTAAGGAGCGAAGTCAAAAGGTCAGAGCCCTATCTGATCCAAATATGCGTTTTGTTCCCTTCTTTGGCTCTAGTGAATGGCTTCGTTTTGACGGTGCTCATCCTGCGGTATTAGCTGAGAAATACAATCGCTCCTACCGTCCTTATCTTTTAGGACAGAGGGGAGCTGCATCGCTTAACCAGTATTTTGGAATGCAACAGATGTTGCCACAGCTAGAGAATAAACAAGTTGTGTATGTTATCTCACCTCAGTGGTTCAGTAAAAATGGCTATGAGCCAGCAGCCTTTCAGCAGTATTTTAATGGAGACCAGTTGACCAGTTTTCTGGAACATCAATCAGGAGACCAGGCTAGTCAATATGCAGCGACTCGCTTACTGCAGCAGTTCCCAAACGTAGCTATGAAGGACCTGGTTCAGAAGTTGGCAAGTAAAGAAGAATTGTCGACGGCAGATAATGAAATGATTGAATTATTGGCTCGGTTTAATGAACGCCAAGCTTCCTTTTTTGGACAGTTTTCAGTTAGAGGCTATGTCAACTACGATAAGCATGTAGTTAAGTATTTAAAGACCTTGCCAGAACAGTTTTCTTATCAAGCTATAGAAGATGTTGTTAAAGCAGATGCAGAAAAAAATACTTCTAATAATAATCTGGGAATGGAAAATTATTTCTATAATACGCAGATCAAGAAGGATTTGAAGAAATTAAAGGATTCTCAGAAAAGCTTTACCTATCTCAAGTCGCCAGAGTATAATGACTTGCAGTTGGTTTTAACACAGTTTTCTAAATCTAAGGTAAACCCGATTTTTATCATTCCACCTGTTAATAAAAAATGGATGGACTACGCTGGTCTACGAGAGGAGATGTACCAACAAACGGTGCAGAAGATTCGCTACCAGTTAGAAAGTCAAGGCTTTACCAATATAGCAGATTTTTCTAAGGATGGCGGGGAGCCTTTCTTTATGAAGGACACCATTCACCTTGGTTGGTTGGGTTGGTTGGCTTTTGACAAGGCAGTTGATCCTTTCCTATCCAATCCCACACCAGCTCCGACTTACCATCTGAATGAGCGCTTTTTCAGCAAAGATTGGGCGACTTATGATGGAGATGTCAAAGAATTTCAATAGATAATAGTATGGAAGAGTTCAAGAATGAAGCCTATTTTCACGTTTTTTCTTGACTCTTTTTTTGCTTGTGATATAATTAACTGGTAAATGAAGTTTCAAAGAATAGTATTTTTCTCTTAAAAAAGAGAAGTCCAAAAGGAAAGGAGTCAGATATGAGACAGCTAGCAAAGGATATCGATGCCTTTTTGAATGAGGTGATTTTGCAGGCGGAAAACCAACATGAAATCCTAATAGGTCATTGCACTAGTGAGGTGGCTCTGACCAATACTCAGGAGCATATCCTCATGCTTTTGTCAGAGGAATCTTTAACAAATTCAGAATTGGCTCGTCGCCTCAATGTCAGTCAGGCAGCAGTTACCAAGGCTATTAAGTCTTTGGTCAAGGAAGGGATGTTGGAAACATCTAAAGATCCTAAGGATGCGCGTGTGATTTTTTATCAATTGACCGACTTGGCGCGCCCAATCGCTCAGGAGCACCATCATCACCATGAGCATACACTTTTAACCTATGAACAAGTGGCGACTCAGTTTACTCCAAATGAACAAAAAGTGATTCAGCGGTTTTTGACTGCTTTAGTAGGAGAAATCAAATAATGAGATATATTACGGTAGAGGATTTATCCTTCTATTATGATAAGGAGCCTGTTCTTGAACATATCAATTATAGTGTTGATAGTGGGGAATTTGTTACCTTGACAGGGGAAAATGGAGCGGCTAAGACGACACTCATCAAGGCCAGTCTTGGAATCCTCCAACCACGCATTGGTAAGGTAACCATTTCAAAGACAAATACACAAGGCAAGAAATTGAGAATAGCCTACCTTCCTCAACAGATTGCCAGTTTTAATGCAGGTTTTCCAAGTACGGTTTATGAATTTGTCAAGTCGGGTCGCTATCCACGAAAGGGTTGGTTCCGTCGTTTGAATGCTCATGATGAGGAGCATATCAAGGCTAGTTTGGACTCAGTTGGTATGTGGGAACACCGAGACAAACGCTTGGGGTCTCTATCTGGAGGACAAAAGCAGCGAGCGGTGATTGCGCGCATGTTTGCTTCTGACCCTGATGTGTTTATTCTAGATGAGCCGACAACGGGGATGGATGCAGGAAGTAAAAATGAATTTTACGAACTCATGCACCATAGCGCCCATCATCATGGCAAGGCTGTTTTAATGATTACCCATGACCCTGAAGAAGTTAAGGACTATGCGGACCGCAATATTCATCTAGTCCGTAACCAAGACTCGCCCTGGCGTTGTTTTAATGTTCATGAGAATGATCAGGAGGTGGGCCATGCTTAGTTTATTATCTTATGACTTTATGCAACGCGCCTTTCTGGCGGTTATTGCCATGAGTCTTTTCTCGCCAGTATTAGGAACCTTCCTAATCTTGCGCCGTCAGAGTTTGATGAGTGATACCCTCAGCCACGTCTCGCTTTCGGGTGTAGCCTTTGGTCTGGTTTTGGGAATTTCGCCGACTATTTCCACTATTGCCATTGTCTTGATTGCGGCAGTCTTTCTGGAGTATCTCCGTACGGTTTACAAGAGCTTTATGGAAATCGGGACAGCTATCCTTATGTCAACAGGTTTGGCTGTTTCTCTGATTGTCATGAGTAAGGGTAAAAGCTCGAGTTCTATGAGTTTGGACCAGTACCTTTTTGGTTCGATTGTGACTATCAGCGAAGAGCAGGTCATTTCCCTCTTTGTCATTGCGGCGGTTGTTTTGATTTTGACCTTCCTCTTCCTTCGTCCAATGTATATCTTGACCTTTGATGAGGATACGGCCTTTGTGGATGGCTTGCCCGTTCGTACCATGTCTATTCTTTTTAACATGGTGACAGGGGTGGCCATTGCCCTTATGATTCCTGCAGCAGGAGCTCTTCTGGTATCGACCATTATGGTCTTGCCAGCTAGTATTGCCCTGCGTCTGGGGAAAAACTTTAAATCGGTTATGCTGCTTGCCAGTGCTATTGGATTTTTGGGAATGGTGGCAGGACTTTACATTTCCTACTATGCAGAAACACCTGCAAGTGCAAGTATTACCATTATTTTTGTAACTGTTTTCTTGCTAATTAGTTTAGTAAGACGTTTTATCAAATAGGAGATCAACATGAAAAAAATTAGCTTATTGCTAGCCAGTCTATGTGCCTTGTTTTTAGTGGCTTGTTCCAATCAAAAACAGGCTAATGGCAAATTAAATATCGTGACAACTTTTTACCCTGTCTATGAATTTACCAAGCAAGTCGCAGGAGATACTGCTAATGTAGAACTCCTCATCGGTGCTGGTACAGAACCCCATGAATATGAACCGTCTGCCAAGGCAGTTGCCAAAATCCAAGACGCAGATACTTTCGTTTATGAAAATGAAAACATGGAAACATGGGTCCCTAAATTGCTAGATACTTTGGATAAGAAAAAGGTGAAAACCATCAAGGCGACTGGCGATATGTTGCTCTTGCCAGGTGGCGAGGAAGAAGAGGGAGACCATGACCATGGAGAAGAAGGCCATCACCATGAGTTTGACCCCCATGTTTGGCTATCACCAGTCCGTGCCATCAAACTTGTGGAGCACATCCGTGACAGCTTATCAGCAGATTATCCTGATAAAAAAGAGACCTTTGAGAAGAATGCAGCTGCCTATATCGAAAAATTGCAAGCCTTGGATAAGGCTTATGCAGAAGGCTTGTCTCAAGCCAAACAAAAGAGCTTTGTGACTCAACACGCAGCCTTTAACTACCTTGCTTTGGACTATGGACTCAAACAAGTCGCAATTTCAGGTCTCTCTCCAGATGCAGAGCCATCAGCTGCTCGTTTGGCAGAATTGACAGAGTACGTCAAGAAAAATAAAATTGCCTATATCTACTTTGAAGAAAATGCCTCACAAGCTCTTGCTAACACACTTTCAAAAGAAGCAGGTGTCAAAACTGATGTCCTTAATCCTTTAGAAAGTTTGACAGAAGAGGACACCAAGGCTGGAGAAAATTATATCTCTATCATGGAGAAAAACCTCAAGGCTTTGAAACAAACAACAGACCAAGAAGGTCCAGCTATCGAGCCTGAAAAAGCAGAGGATACCAAGACAGTTCAAAATGGTTACTTTGAAGATGCAGATGTCAAGGACCGCACCTTGAGTGACTATGCAGGTAACTGGCAGTCAGTTTATCCTTTCCTTGAAGATGGTACGTTTGACCAAGTCTTTGACTACAAGGCTAAGTTGACTGGTAAGATGACCCAGGCTGAGTACAAGGCCTACTATACAAAAGGCTACCAGACAGATGTGACTAAGATTAACATTACTGATAACACTATGGAATTTGTTCAAGGTGGACAAAGCAAGAAATATACCTACAAGTATGTCGGCAAGAAAATCTTGACTTATAAGAAAGGCAATCGTGGCGTGCGCTTCCTATTTGAAGCGACAGATGCGGACGCTGGACAGTTTAAGTATGTTCAGTTTAGTGACCATAATATCGCCCCAGTTAAGGCAGAACATTTCCATATCTTCTTTGGAGGTACAAGCCAAGAAGCTCTCTTTGAAGAAATGGATAACTGGCCAACCTACTACCCAGATAACCTATCTGGACAAGAAATCGCCCAAGAAATGTTGGCGCATTGATGAGAAACCGACTAGTTCATGAGAGCTAGTCGGTTTTTGGATACTAGATGGTAATACTCTTCAAAAATCTCTTCAAATTACGTCAGCGTCGCCTTGCCGTGCGTATGGTTACTGACTTCGTCAGTTCTATCTACAGCCTTAAAGCAGTGCTTTGAGCAACCTGCGGCTAGTTTCCTAGTTTGCTCTTTGATTTTCATTTAGTATAACTTCAGTATAGACCTTTCCAGAACTTTAAACAATAAATAAAACTCTTGAAATATCTGGACCTGTATGCTAGAATGATTTTATCGGATAAGGTTCATTAGAACACCAAAGCCCCTAACTAGTGCGATAGTTAAGGGGTGTTTTGGTATATTCTACAGGAATATATAATCCTAGTTTTCTAATTTGCTCTTTGATTTTTGTTGAGTATAAACATTTTAACAAAAAAGTTAGTCTTTAATAAAAGAAGCGATATAGTGATATTAGAAATTCTCTTGTAATTCTGATATGTCTGCGTATTTTTCGTAAGTTACCTGTTTGGTAATCAGATGTCAGTTAAGGGCTTGATGTTTTATAAAAGAAAATTATGGAGGAATAGAAATCCGACTTTATAAACTAAACTGTAAAAAACGGCAAATTTGACAAATGAATAAGAAAAAAATAAAAAGCAACTGTTTTTATTAAAAAGATTGCTTAATAGTTAGATTGGAGGGAAGAAAAATATGAAAAATTTAAGTCAACGACTTGTTGATAAAAGTGTTGAGGCCTTTATTATGGGGCTGGAAATTTACAACAAGCCTACAATCAAATATCGTATTGAAGGATTCAGTTTTTTCATATGTAATGCTTGGGAGTTGATGTTGAAGTCTGAAATGCTAAATAGAAATCTATCAATCTATTTTAAGGATAATCCAGATAGAACTCTCAGCCTTGAAAATGTTATCAAGAAAATTTACTCCGATGATAGTACACGAATTCGACTAAATCTGGAGCGTATTATTGAGCTTAGAAATATCAGCACACATTATATTACAGAGGATTACGAACTAAAGTACGCTCCACTATTTCAAGCGTGTGTACTTAACTACGTCAATGAACTTCAGAGATTTCATGGTAGAGACATCACTGAGACCATTGCACAAAATTTCCTAACTATATCAGCAAGTTATGAGCCTTTGACAAATGAACAAATCAGACTAAAATACCCAGCGGAAATTGCAGAAAAGTTTATTCAGCAAGCAAATGCTATAGATGTTCTTGTTTCTGAGTATAATTCAGATAAATTTGCAATCGGTGTAAAACAAAACCTATACATCACAAAGAAAAAGTCTGAAGCTGACTTCGTTGTCTCAATTGCAAATCAATCTCCCTCTCAAGTAGCAATAGTAAAAGATTTAAAAGATCCATCAGAGACTCACAAATATTCATACGGGAATATCATCTCAGTTGTGAATGATCGATTAAACAAGAAGAATATCAAATTAAATTATAAATCTGGTTTCAATCAATATGTTCTAACCTTAATCATTGATTTCTATTCAATAAAAACTGACGAGAAATTTGCATATTGCCATAAAATAGGTAAGTCTGAGCACTATACCTATTCACAGCAATTTGTTGACTTTATCATTACAGAAATAGAAAAAGACCCTCTAAACTTTGTAGAGAGCCTTAAAAAATCAAAATAAAAAGATAACCCCAGGCACATAGGAATGCTCAACTTTTCAGTTTACCCCATTCTGGGACCCAGCGTTTATCCTTCACAAGTTATCTTATTGAGTCCATTATACCACACTTATGGAAAATGTAAAGAAATTTGTATAGTATTTTCAAATGCATTGATGTAAAATCAAATATCTTTCAGATACCTAAGGCACTTTAAAAACATAAATAAAACTCTTGAAATATCGAGCTTTATATGCTAAAATGTAGTTAGTTGATAAGGTTCATTAGAACACCAAAGCCCCTAACTACTGCCATAGTTAAGGGATTTTTTGACGTATCTTAGCGATTTAACGGGTGTTGATAGGCTAGTCACTCGGTCTACTCCTTACTATCTAGCCATCTGCAGACGAAATACAAGATAATTCCAGCTATAACATCCGCTATAATAGTAAGAGCGAGCTCTATGATAAGGCTCATTAGTTTCACCTCCTCTCACGAACCGTAAGGAACGTAATCGGTAACCGATGACAAAAATAGTAGATCACAACAAATTTAGATTATCAACATCACTTAATTCTTGAAATATCGGGGATAGGCAAAAAGTCTTTAAAGTCAGAAAACGTATAGTATCAGATGTATAAAATCTTGATGTTATATCAATCATAAAAGTGGATAGGAAAGTTTTCTGATTATCAGAATTCCTTCCTATCCACTTTTTGAAGATTGTAAGTTAGCCTTAGTTTATATAGAATCAGCTTATTTGTTTTATTTATCAAAACCTTGCAAAGCTTTTTGGCGTTCTTCTACTTGACCTTTAGCATCTAGTTTATTACCAGCGTATACAGCTGACTCCCATGATCCGTACATTGGATTTGGGAAGATGATGAATTTTTCACCGAATTCTTTTTGCAATTCTTCAAGTTGTTTATCACGGTCAGATTCAGAAGTCTTAGAAAAATCTGCAAAGTCTACAAGGTTATCACCAAATAATAAGATAAGATTTGTTTTTTCTTGAACTTTTTGGCGACGACCCTCTTTGGATTTTACACCGCTTTCTAAGAACATGAGATGATCACGTCCTTGAACAGGAATTCCTTCACTTTCAAGATTTTTAATGGTAGCATCTACTTGATTAGCTGAACGGTCAGAAATATAGTAGATTTGGACACCGTTTTGATCAGCAAACTGAAGAAAATCCTTGGCACCTGGGACAGCTTTTGCTGAAGCTTTTTGAACCCAAACATCCCAATTTTCAGGTGTGAATGCTGTACCATCTTTGACATTTTGTACTTGATAAGGGCTATTATCTAGGACAGTTTCATCCAAGTCTAAAACGATAGAGTAAGGTTTGTCTGATTCTGTTTTGAGCAATTCCTTTAGGTGATTTGTTGCAACGTTATAACCTTGTATATATAAAGCTTTAGTTTCAGCTGATTTTTGATACCAAAGAGTTGACATAGTATTTTCTCTTGACCGTAGTTGGTCATATGTCATTGTAATTTGATTATCAGATGAGCTGTTATTGCTTGTCTGTGTTTCTGTAGACTTTGTTGCACAACTAGCCAATAAGACGACAGAAGCAAGTGCAGAAAGGATTGTAACAGTAGTTTTTGCTGTTTTCATGAAATATCTCCTATTCATTAATTTCAATAAATAGTATAGCATGAGAGAAAAGTTAAGGCAAGTCATTCTCTAACTATGGATGTAGATTCTATAGAAGTTAATGTAATGAAAAAAGCGATTGCTAACTTGAAATGCAGTTTCACCTCATATTTTTGAAATTCATTAGGTATCTGAAAGGTCTAAGCGAAAAAGTATTTAAAGTCAGAAAAACGCATAATATCAGGTGTGCAGAACCCTTGATATTATGCGTTTTATTGTGGGAAGATTTACTCCCTTTTCTCCTGAAATTGGGTATTTGTCCAGCCTCTGTTTTTGGGATTGCTGAGAAAATAATGTCATGTGGTGAGTATTTGTAGATAAGTCAGCAGACAGAACGAATACTCTTCGAAAATCTCTTCAAACCATGTCAGCTTCGTCTTTCCGTATATATGTGACTGACTTCGTCAGTTTTTAAAGCTGTACTTTGAGCAAGCTGAGACTAGCTTCCTGTTTGATTTTCATTGAGTATCAGAAACCCATTCTCCATCAAATAATTCGACTGCGTCTAATAATTTTTGGTCTGGCACGGTGTCAGAGATAAAGGTTGTGTATTTAGAGAGGGGATTGATTTTAAAAAATCCAGTCTTGTAAAATTTAGAACTATCAATCAGTAAGATGGTTTCATGGGCTTTATCAATAATATTCTTTTTTGAAATAGCTTGGCTGAGAGAAGCTTCATAAACATATTGGTCATCAATACCTCTTGCTGAACAAAATGCTAAATCAATATTAAAATGATCTAATAAAGAATTTTCCTTGTCATAGTTGACTACGGAACAGGATTGATGTTTGACCTCGCCAGATGTGATAAAGATTTTGGAGCTATCTTTAACGGTTTCAGATAAGGTTTGTGCAGTATGTAAACCATTTGTAAAAATAATCAGATTATCTAGTTCAGCAAGATAGGGACAAAGTTCGTAGGTAGTAGTACTAGAATCTAGATAGATACACATACCTGACCGAATAAAGTCTTTAGCGAGACTAGCGATTAGTCTTTTTTGCCTAGTACTTTCTCCTTCACGTATTTGATGAGAAAGTTCAATTGTGTTCATAGAGGATAGGGTCACGTATCCGTGCTTTCTTTTGATAAGACCTTGATTTTCTAAGAAAATTAAATCACGACGTAAGGTACTTGTGCTGGAGAAAGTGATTTCTGCCAGCTCTTTTACGGCAATTCTTTTTTTCTTTTTGATAATTTCAATTAATTCAAGCACACGTTCATCTTTTATCATAAGCTCCTCCTAATTTATCATCTCAACTATATTATAGCACAAATTGGAGGAATGTGAATTATTTTTATGTTTATGGAGTAAATATATGAATTTTATTCAAGTAAGCGTTCACATATTGAAAAAATAAAATATGGGGATTATAATAAACTTAATTAAGGACGAAGAGAGAAGAGAAATGGAAGCGGTTTTAGCAATAGATTTAGGTGCGACTTCTGGAAGAGCAATCGTTGGTTACCTTTCTGAAAATAAACTAGTAATGGAAGAAATAAATCGCTTTTCTAATCTACCTATTAGAGTAAAAGGGCATTTATCTTGGGATGTTGACTTTCTACTAGCTAAAATTCTTGAAAGTATCCGATTGGCTAATACTAGTTACAAGATTTTATCTGTCGGTATTGATACATGGGGTGTTGATTTTGGACTGATTGATAATGAAGGTAAGCTGTTATCACAACCTGTTCACTATCGTGATGAAAGAACAAAAGGAGTATTAAAGGAAATATCTGAAATTACTGAATTAGAAAAACTATATTCAGAAACAGGAAATCAGATTATGGAGATAAATACCTTATTTCAACTCTTTAAGGTACGGCAAGAATTTCCTAATTCATTTTATAAAACTGATAAGATTCTTTTAATGCCAGATTTGTTTAATTATCTCTTAACAGGTAAATTTGCTACAGAAAAAAGCATTGCTTCAACAACTCAATTATTTGATCCTAGGAGTCAAAAATGGAATCAGAATATCTTAAAACTATTTGAATTGGATTCATCTTTACTTCCTGAAATTGTTTCAGAGGGAAATGTCCTTGGAAGGATAAAAGAGAAGTATGGTTTAGGAGATATTCCTGTTGTGAATGTTTGTAGCCATGATACAGCCAGTGCGATTGTCTCAGTACCTAAGACAGAAGGTAGTTTATTTATTTCATCAGGTACTTGGTCTTTAGTTGGAGTGGAGCTTACTTCACCGATTCTTAATACTGAATCCTTCAGCTATGGATTTACAAATGAGGTAGGCAAAGATGGAGTGATTACTTTTTTGAAGAATTGTACAGGGTTGTGGATCATAGAGGAACTAAGACGTTCATTTGAACGAAGAGGGAAAGCATATTCTTTTGGTGATATAAAAACAATGATAGAGAAAGAAAAAGAAGATCTTCCTCTGATTGATACTGAATCACCTGAATTTGCAACCGAATCTGATATGTACAAGACTTTGACAGAATATCTAGCTTATCATCATGAAACTAGAGAGTGGACAGATGGACAACTATTTAAAATCGTTTATGAAAGCCTAGCTGAAACGTATAAGAAAACGATAGAGCTACTAGAGAAACTAACTCATAAGGTTTATAAGAGGATATATGTGATTGGAGGGGGTGCTAGAGCCAGTTACTTTAATCAAATGATTGCTGATAGAACTGGTAAAGAGGTTCTTACAGGTTCAACTGAAGCTACAGCTGTGGGGAATATTGTTGTGCAGCTCATAGCTATGGGACAATTAAAAGGGATGGAAGAAGCTCACCATGTTATTGAGGAGTTCCTACAATTAGAGAGTTATTACTCCCAAAAGAATTAAAAAGATTGAGAGTTTGTAAATTTGCCTCCCTCCCCCTTCTTAAGTTTTGTACAAGAAGGGGGGATAATTGGTGAATTGAAAAATCTTTAGTGTTTTGATATAAGGAGGACAAGAATGTCAGATGTAAAACAAGAATTAATTAAATATGGTAAGAAGCTAGTAGAAACAGATTTGACGAAAGGAACAGGTGGAAATCTCAGTGTTTTCGATCGTGAAAAACAATTGATGGCAATTACTCCGTCGGGTATTGATTTCTTTGAAATCAAAGAATCCGATATTGTAGTGATGGACATTAATGGAAATGTTGTAGAGGGAGAACGCTTGCCATCTAGCGAGTGGTATATGCATTTGATTCAATATCAAACTCGTGATGATATCGATGCAATTATCCATGCTCATACAACTTATGCAACAGTATTAGCTTGTCTCAGAGAACCACTTCCGGCGAGTCATTATATGATTGCAGTGGCAGGGAAAGATGTTCGGGTAGCTGAGTATGCAACATATGGTACGAAAGAATTAGCTGTGAATGCAGCTAAAGCAATGGAAGGTCGTAGAGCAGTTTTACTAGCGAATCATGGAATTTTAGCAGGTGCACAAAATTTATTGAATGCATTTAATATTGTTGAAGAAGTTGAGTATTGTGCAAAAATTTATTGTTTAGCTAAGAATTTTGGAGAGCCAGTAGTTCTTCCTGATGAGGAGATGGATTTAATGGCAGAAAAATTTAAAACATACGGTCAGAGAAAATAGGGAGGATATTAATGTTAAAACATATACCGAAGAATATTTCTCCAGATTTATTGAAGACTTTAATGGAAATGGGACATGGAGATGAAATAGTATTAGCTGACGCGAACTATCCTTCTGCCTCATGTGCGAATAAGTTAATTCGTTGTGATGGTGTAAATATTCCCGAATTATTAGATTCTATTCTGTATTTAATGCCATTAGATAGTTACGTTGATAGTTCAATTCAGTTTATGAACGTTGTTTCGGGGGATGATATTCCTAAGATATGGGGTACCTATAGACAGATGATTGAAGGTCATGGTACAGATCTTAAAACGATTACTTATCTTAGAAGAGAAGACTTTTATGAACGTAGTAAGAAAGCTTATGCTATTGTTGCTACAGGAGAAACTTCACTTTATGCTAATATTATCCTTAAGAAAGGAGTAGTTGTTGAAAGAGAAAATGTTTAATAGAGGAATTTTAGTTGCCAGTCATGGTGATTTTGCTAGCGGAGCTCTCATGACAGCAGAAATGTTTGTTGGTGAGACAACAAATGATAGAGTTAGAACATTAGGTTTGATGCCTGGAGAGAATATCGTAGAGTTTGAGCATTATTTTAAAAATCAAGTGGATGAACTGTTAGACTCAAATCAAGAGGTTATCGTTTTGACTGACTTGATTGGAGGAAGTCCTAATAATGTGGCTTTGTCACAGTTTTTAAATTTGGATTCAGTTGATATTGTAACAGGTTTTAATATTCCACTCCTAGTGGAATTAATATCAAGTTATGATTCAAAAATCAACTTAGAAGAAATTATTCACAATGCTCAAAATAGTTTGTTTAATGTTAAACAACAACTTAACGTAGAGGAGGAAGAGGATTTATGTCTATAGAGTTTGTTCGTATTGATGACCGTCTGGTACATGGTCAAGTTGTCACTACGTGGCTAAAAAAGTATGATATTGAGCAAGTTATCATTGTTAATGATCGCATCTCAGAAGATAAAACACGACAATCTATTTTAAAGATTTCTGCACCGGTAGGTTTAAAAATTGTTTTCTTTAGTGTAAAACGGTTTGTGGAAATTTTAAACTCTGTGCCAATAAAAAAGAGAACAATGCTGATATATACCAATCCAAAAGATGTGTATGACTCTATTGAAGGAAATTTAAAATTGGAGTACCTCAATGTAGGACAGATGAGTAAAACGGAGGAAAATGAAAAGGTAACTGGAGGTGTAGCTCTAGGTGAAGAAGACAAATATTATTTTAAGAAAATAGTTGATAAGGGAACGAGAGTTGAAATTCAAATGGTTCCCAATGATAAAGTTACAATGTTGGAAAAATTTTTATAAAAATAATTTAAGGAGGTACAGTATATGCTATTCACACAAGCATTACTGGTGACATTAGTTGGGATTATTGCCACTATTGACTATAATGGACCGTTATTTATGATTCACCGTCCGTTAGTTACAAGTGCAATGGTTGGCTTAGTCTTAGGAGATTTCACCCAAGGTGTTCTTATTGGTTCAGCTCTTGAATTAACTTGGCTTGGTGTAACAGGTATTGGAGGCTACACTCCACCAGATACTATTTCAGGTGCGATTATTGGTACTGCATTTGGTATTTTATCTGGGCAAGGAGAAACTGCTGGTATCGCTATAGCGGTTCCAATTGCAGTTGCTACCCAACAGTTGGATGTTCTTGCAAAAACTTTAGATGTTTATTTTGTGAAAAAAGCTGATAATGATGCTAAAAACGGAGATTACTCAAAGATTGGTTTTTATCATTATTCAAGTTTGGTTTTAATCACGTTGTTTAAAATTGTGCCAATTTTTCTAGCTATTATGCTTGGAGGGGAATATGTGGCAGACTTGTTTGCTAAGGTTCCACCAATCGTTATGCAGGGTCTTAACTCTGCAGGTGCTTTACTACCTTCAATTGGTTTTGGTATGCTTTTAAATATGATGCTCAAGAAAAATATGTGGGTATTCTTGTTGATTGGCTTCATTTGTTCTGTGTATGGAGGAATGTCAACCATTGGGATCTCACTAGTTGGTATTGCGGTAGCATACTTCTACGATATGATTGGAAGTAAACCACAAGAAACAACTTCAAATAGTGATGTTGAGGAGGATCTTGATCTATGATGAATAATAAAGTAACTAAAGTTGAACTTAAAAAAGTTTTCAAACGAAGTTTTATGTATGGTTCTTCATGGAACTATGAGAGAATGCAGAACCTTGGTTTTCTATATACAATTCTTCCAGTATTGAAAAAACTATATCCAGATAAAGATTCAGCTTCTCCTGCTATGAAACGTCACCTTGAGTTTTTCAATACTCATCAAACAGCGGCACCATTTATTCTTGGAGTTACTTCCGCTATGGAAGAACAAGAAGGAAATGAAGGTGCAGATTCAATTACTGGTATTAAAGTTGGCTTGATGGGGCCATTGGCTGGTCTAGGAGATAGTTTGTTCTGGCTGACACTAGTTCCTATCTGTTTTAGTATTGGTGCGTCTTATTCTAAAGACGGCGGTGCTTTAGGTATCTTTATTGCCTTAATATTGTTTAATGTTATTAATATTCCTGTTAAATATTTCGGTTTGAAATATGGCTATACTAAGGGTTCTAGTCTTATCCAAGAAAATAATACAAAAGGGACATTGAATCGCGTTACGAGTATGGCAACAGCATTAGGGCTAGTACTAGTAGGTGGTTTGATTCCATCAATGGTTGGTATTAATTTTGGATTAGAATTTAAGCAGGGGGAACTTGTTATTTCTGTTCAAGAAATGATTACAAAATTAATTCCAGGATTTATCCCTATGGCTTTGACTTTATTAATGTGTAAATTAATTAGAAAAGGAAAGAATCCAGTTGTACTAATCTTTAGTGTTATGGCTATTGGAGTTATCCTAGTTGTTTTAGGAATTTTGAAGTAGTAGAAAGTGTGGAGGTGGTATTTGGGATATCACCTCCATTTTGGAAGAGAGGTAAAGAGTGAAATTATGGTATAAGAAAGCTGCCTCAAATTGGAATGAAGCCTTGCCGATTGGGAACGGTCATTTAGGTGGTATGATTTATGGTTCAGCTACAAAAGAATGTATTCAACTAAATGATGAGACTATTTGGTATAGAGGAAAGTCAGATAGAAATAATCCAGACTCACTATTGCATCTTAAAAAAATTCGGGAATATCTGTTAGATGGAGAAATTCAGAAAGCTGAAGAATTGATAAAATTAACAATGTTTGCTACTCCAAGAGATCAAAGCCACTATGAATTACTTGGGGAACTTTACATTGAGCATATAGGTATTCAGCCTTCTGCTCTTTCATTGTATGAAAGAGAGCTAGATTTAGATACAGCTATTTCTAATGCTGTGTTTGAGCCTAATAGTTGTAATTTACAAATAAAAAGAGAATATTTTACGAGTTTTAATAAGAATATTTTATGTTGCCGTATAGTGTCATCAGTTCAAAACACATTAAATTTAAACATTAATTTGGGTAGAAATAAACGGTTTAATGATGAAGTATCTAAACTGGATTCAAGTACAATTTTAATGTCGGCCTCTGCTGGAGGTAGAAAAGGTGTTCAGTTTAAAGTAGTATGTCATTCTAAGGTTACAGATGGTGAAGTAAGTGTATTGGGAGAGACAATAGTTATTCGGAATGCTACAGAGGTATTTCTTTATCTCAAATCAATGACGGATTATTGGGAAGACATAGATATTTCTTCTCTTCAAGGAGAATTTAGTAGTATTGATTACTTTACAGAAAAAGATGAACATGTAAAAAAATATCAGGAGCAATTTAATAGAGTTGATTTTAAACTACACTATAGTAAAGATTGTCTGAGCATTCCAACGAATCTACTTCTTGAAAACACTAAAAAGTATAGTAACTACTTGACTAATTTGTTATTTCATTATGGAAGATATCTGTTAATATCGTCTAGTCAGCCGAATGGTTTACCTGCCAATCTTCAAGGAATATGGTGTGATGAATTAAATCCAATTTGGGGTTCTAAATATACAATTAATATTAATACTCAAATGAATTATTGGATGGTAGGGCCATGTGATCTACCAGAAGTAGAATATCCATTATTTGATATGCTCGAAAGAATGAGAGAACCGGGAAGACTAACCGCTACGAAAATGTATGGAGCTAGAGGTTTTACAGCACATCATAATACGGATGGTTTTGGCGATACGGCTCCCCAATCTCATGCTATGGGCGCTGCAATTTGGGTATTAACTATTCCGTGGTTATGTACTCATATTTGGGAACACTATTTATATTTTCAAGATGAGCGTATTCTTACGGAACATTTTGAAATGATAAAAGAAGCATTTCTTTTCTTTGAAGATTATTTATTTGAGGTGGACGGCTACTTGATGACAGGTCCAAGTGTTTCACCGGAAAATAAATATCGTTTAAAAAATGGTACGGAAGGGAATGCTTGCCTATCATCTACAATTGATAATCAAATTCTAAGATATTTTTGTGACTCATGCATTGGAATTGCAAAACAATTAGGAGACAATTCGGATTTTATTAGTCGTGTGAAGGAGTTAAAAAAGAAACTACCTAAAACAAAAATAGGTAGTAATGGGCAAATCCAAGAATGGTTAGAAGATTATGAAGAAGTAGAGCCTGGGCATAGACACATTTCACCTCTATTTGGGCTTTATCCTTATAATGAGATTGATATTCATAAAACTCCGGAATTAGCAGAAGCAGCTAAAATTACTATCAATAGGAGATTATCAAACGCTAACTTTTTATCTTCACAGGATAGGGAGCAAGCGATTAATAATTGGTTAGTAAGTGGTTTGCATGCTAGTACACAAACGGGTTGGAGCGCTGCATGGCTGATTCATTTTTTTGCGAGACTATATCAAGGAGAACCTGCTTATAACCAGATTAATGGTTTGTTAAATAATGCGACTCTTGGCAATTTATTTCTTGACCATCCACCATTTCAAATTGATGGTAATTTAGGTTTGGTGAGTGGAATTTGTGAATTATTAGTACAGAGCCATCATAATTGGTTATCACTAATTCCAGCTTTACCTTCTGCTTGGTCAGAAGGAGAAGTGAAAGGTTTCAGAGTAAGAGGAGGATATAAGGTATCGTTTGCTTGGAAAAATGGGGATATAACATTCCTAAAGTTGGAAGGAGGAAATAAAGATCAAAAAGTAAGAGTAAGAATATATGGCAAAAATACTGATGTACAAAACATTGAATTAGTATTTAATTCAGAAAAAATTATTGAGTTAAATTTTTAGGTATAAGTCATGAATAAAGAAAAAATAAAAAGAAAATTAATCACAATACTGTTTGTATGTATTGGGATGTTATGTTTTGGATTGTTAGCAGGAGTTAAGGCTGATAATCGTGTTCAAATGCGAACGACGATTAACAATGAATCACCATTGTTGCTTTCTCCGTTGTATGGCAATGATAATGGTAACGGATTATGGTGGGGGAACACATTGAAGGGAGCATGGGAAGCGATTCCTGAAGATGTAAAACCATATGCAGCGATTGAACTTCATCCTGCAAAAGTCTGTAAACCAACAAGTTGTATTCCACGAGATACAAAAGAATTGAGAGAATGGTATGTCAAGATGTTGGAGGAAGCTCAAAGTCTAAACATTCCAGTTTTCTTGGTTATTATGTCAGCTGGAGAGCGTAATACAGTTCCTCCAGAGTGGTTAGATGAACAATTCCAAAAGTATAGTGTATTAAAAGGTGTTTTAAATATTGAGAATTATTGGATTTACAATAATCAGTTAGCTCCGCATAGTGCGAAATATTTGGAAGTTTGTGCTAAATATGGAGCGCATTTTATCTGGCACGATCATGAAAAATGGTTCTGGGAAACTATTATGAATGATTCGACATTCTTTGAAGCGAGTCAAAAATATCATAAAAATTTGGTGTTGGCAACTAAAAATACGCCAATAAGAGATGATGCGGGTACAGATTCTATCGTTAGTGGATTTTGGTTGAGTGGCTTATGTGATAACTGGGGCTCATCAACAGATACATGGAAATGGTGGGAAAAACATTATACAAACACATTTGAAACTGGAAGAGCTAGGGATATGAGATCCTATGCATCGGAACCAGAATCAATGATTGCTATGGAAATGATGAATGTATATACTGGGGGAGGCACAGTTTATAATTTCGAATGTGCCGCGTATACATTTATGACAAATGATGTACCAACTCCAGCATTTACTAAAGGTATTATTCCTTTCTTTAGACATGCTATACAAAATCCAGCTCCAAGTAAGGAAGAAGTTATAAATAGAACAAAAGCTGTATTTTGGAATGGAGAAGGTAGGATTAGTTCATTAAACGGATTTTATCAAGGACTTTATTCGAATGATGAAACAATGCCTTTATATAATAATGGGAGATATCATATTCTTCCTGTAATACATGAGAAAATTGATAGGGAAAAGATTTCATCTATATTCCCTAATGCAAAAATTTTGACTAAAAATAGTGAGGAATTGTCTAGTAAAGTCAACTATTTAAACTCGCTTTATCCAAAACATTATGAAGGAGATGGGTATGCTCAGCGTGTAGGTAATTCTTGGTATATTTATAATAGTAATGCTAACATTAATAAAAATCAGCAAGTACTGTTGCCTATGTATACTAATAATACAAAGTCGTTATCGTTAGATTTGACGCCACATACTTACGCTGTTGTTAAAGAAAGTCCAAATAATTTACATATTTTATTGAATAATTACAGGACAGATAAGACAGCTATGTGGGCATTATCAGGAAATTTTGATGCATCAAAAAGTTGGAAGAAAGAAGAACTAGAGTTAGCGAACTGGATAAGCAAAAATTATTCCATCAATCCTGTAGATAATGACTTTAGGACAACAATACTTACATTAAAAGGGCATACTGGTCATAAACCTCAGATAAATATAAGTGGCGATAAAAATCATTATACTTATACAGAAAATTGGGATGAGAATACCCATGTTTATACCATCGCGGTTAATCATAATGGAATGGTAGAGATGTCTATAGATACTGAGGGAACGGGACCAGTTTCTTTCCCAACACCAGAGAAATTTAATGATGGTAATTTGAATATAGCATATGCAAAATCGACAACACAAAGTTCTGTAGATTACAATGGAGACTCTAATAGGGCTGTGGATGGTAACAGGAATGGTAATTTTAACTCTGGTTCGGTAACACACACTAAGGCAGATAATCCCTCTTGGTGGGAAGTCGATTTGAAAAAAATGGATAAAGTTGGGCTTGTTAAAATTTATAATCGCACAGATGCTGAGACTCAACGACTATCTAATTTTGATGTGATTCTATATGATGATAATAGAACCGAAGTTGCTAAGAAACATGTTAATAGTTTGTCGGGTGAATCTGTTAGTCTAGATTTCAAAGAAAAAGGAGCAAGGTATATTAAAGTTAAATTACTAACGAGTGGTGTGCCTTTGAGTTTAGCAGAAGTAGAGGTTTTTAGAGAATCAGATGGTAAGCAATCTGAAGAGGATATAGATAAAATAACAGAAGATAAAGTAGTCTCTACAAATAAGGTAGCTACTCAAAGTTCAACCAATTATGAGGGTGTAGCTGCTTTAGCAGTTGATGGAAATAAAGATGGAGATTACGGACATCATTCGGTGACTCATACTAAGGCAGATTCTAATGCTTGGTGGCAGGTCGATCTGGGAGAAGAGTTTACGGTTTCTAAAGTTGATATTTATAATAGAACAGATGCCGAACCTCAGCGTTTATCTAATTTTGATGTTATTTTTCTATCTTCATCAGGAGAAGAAGTTTTTAGAAGACATTTTGATAAAGTAGTTGATGGTTTGTTATCTTTAAAAGTACCTTCTGTAGGGGCTAAGCTAGTCAAAATAGAATTAAAATCAGCAGCTATTCCGTTAAGTTTAGCGGAAGTTGAAGTCTATGGTTCAAAGAGAACACCGAAGAAACTTTCTAATATTGCATTAACAAAAGAAACTAGACAAAGTTCAACGGATTACAATGGTTTTTCTCGTCTAGCAGTTGATGGAAATAAAAACGGAGATTATGGTCATCATTCAGTGACTCATACCAAAGGAGATTCTCCTTCATGGTGGGAGATAGATTTAGCACAAACCGAAGAATTAGAAAAGTTAATTATTTATAATAGAACAGATGCTGAAATTCAGAGATTATCAAATTTTGATATTATTATATATGATTCAAATGATCATGAAGTTTTTACACAACATATTGACAGTTTAGAAAGCAATAATCTATCCATAGACTTAAAAGGACTGAAGGGAAAAAAGGTTAGAATTTCTTTGAGAAACGCAGGAATTCCTTTAAGTTTGGCAGAGGTAGAGGTTTATACTTATAAGTAATTTTAAAAATTATTATCCAGGCTACCGTAAATATAATGGCGATGGTAGTATAAAAGAAACAGAAAAATAAGAGGAAAATATTATGATCCAACATCCACGTATTGGTATTCGTCCGACTATTGATGGTCGTCGTCAAGGTGTACGCGAATCACTTGAAGTGCAAACAATGAACATGGCTAAAAGTGTGGCAGATCTTATTTCAAGCACATTGAAATATCCAGATGGAGAACCTGTGGAATGCGTGATTTCTCCATCTACTATTGGCCGTGTACCAGAGGCTGCAGCTTCACATGAGTTGTTTAAAAAGTCAAATGTTTGCGCAACAATTACAGTTACACCATGCTGGTGTTATGGTAGTGAAACTATGGATATGTCTCCAGATATTCCTCATGCTATTTGGGGATTTAATGGAACAGAACGTCCAGGAGCTGTCTATCTTGCAGCTGTACTAGCGTCCCATGCTCAAAAAGGGATTCCAGCGTTTGGTATTTATGGTAGAGATGTTCAGGAAGCTAATGATACAGATATTCCAGAAGATGTCAGAGAAAAACTTTTACGTTATGCGCGCGCAGTTCTTGCAACTGGCTTGATGAGAGACACAGCTTACCTATCAATGGGTAGTGTTTCAATGGGAATTGGTGGTTCTATTGTAAATCCAGATTTCTTCCAAGAATACCTAGGAATGAGAAATGAATCGGTAGATATGACGGAGTTCACGCGCCGTATTGACCGTGGTATTTATGACCCAGAAGAGTTCGAACGTGCTATGGTTTGGGTAAAAGAACATATCAAAGAAGGCGTTGACCGAAATCGTGAAGATTTGATTCTTTCTAAAGAAGAGAAAGAAAAACAATGGGAATTTGTGGTAAAAATGTTCATGATTGGTCGAGATCTTATGCAGGGGAATCCTCGTTTAGCAGAGCTTGGTTTTGAGGAAGAAGCAGTTGGTCACCATGCTTTAGTAGCTGGATTCCAAGGCCAACGCCAGTGGACAGACCATTTCCCAAATGGGGACTTTATGGAAACTTTCCTCAATACTCAGTTTGACTGGAATGGTATTCGAAAACCATTCGTATTTGCGACAGAGAATGATTCACTAAATGGTGTGTCTATGCTCTTTAATTATCTATTAACAAATACTCCACAAATCTTTGCTGATGTGCGTACTTATTGGAGTCCCGAGGCTGTTAAACGTGTAACAGGACATACTTTAGAGGGGCGTGCTGCAGATGGATTCTTACATCTAATCAACTCTGGCTCTTGTACATTGGATGGTACAGGTCAAGCTACTCGAGATGGCAAACCTGTTATTAAACCATTCTGGGAGTTGGATGAAAGTGAAGTACAGGCTATGCTTGAAAACACAGACTTTCCACCAGCAAACCGCGAATACTTCCGTGGAGGAGGATTCTCAACTCGTTTCTTGACGAAGGGTGATATGCCAGTAACAATGGTACGTCTCAATCTTCTAAAAGGTGTTGGTCCAGTGCTACAAATTGCAGAAGGTTATACACTTGAACTTCCTGAAGATGTTCACCATACTTTAGATAATCGTACAGATCCAGGATGGCCAACTACTTGGTTTGCTCCACGTTTGACCGGAAAAGGTGCTTTCAAGTCTGTCTATGACGTCATGAATAATTGGGGAGCCAATCATGGAGCGATAACCTATGGACACATTGGAGCAGACCTGATTACCTTGGCTTCTATGTTGAGAATTCCTGTCAATATGCATAATGTACCTGAGGAAGATATCTTTAGACCTAAAAATTGGTCTCTATTCGGGACAGAAGATTTAGAGTCAGCAGACTATCGTGCATGTCAGTTGTTGGGACCGCTACATAAATAAAAATTGTGTATATAGGAGGTGAACTTACGTCCCTCCTATCCTTTAAAAAAATATTTGTTAAACATTTCACAAATAATTGAAAACGAATACAAAAAGTAATATAATGATGTTAAGTAAATAGCGCGGAGGCGCAGGAGGAAAATTATATGGCGACATTTTACGTTCCGGCAGTCAACCTTATTGGTAAAGGTGTTGTAAATGAAGTAGGTCCTTATATCAAGGAACTTGGCTATAAAAAGGCACTTTTGGTGACAGATAAGTACATCGAAGGCAGTGACATTTTGCCTAAGGTTTTAAAACCGCTAGATACAGAAGGAATCGAATATGTCATCTTTAGCGATGTAGAGCCAAACCCTACTTGTAAGAATGTCATAGATGGGGTTGCTGCTTTGGAAGAGCATGGATGTGATTTTATCATCAGTCTTGGTGGGGGCTCTCCACAGGATGCAGCTAGTTGTATCTCTATCATAGCTACAAATGGTGGCAAACCACAGGATTATGAGGGGCTTCATAAGTCTGCTAAAAAAGGCTTGCCAGTTGTGGCTATCAATACAACAGCAGGAACTTCTGCAGAAATCACTATTAACTATGTGATTACGGACGAAGAACGCAAGGTCAAGATGGTAATGGTTGATAAGAATAGCCTTGCCTTGATTTCTGTCAATGACCCTGAATTGATGCTCTCTAAGCCTAAAGGATTGACTGCAGCGACAGGTATGGATGCTCTGACTCACGCAGTTGAAGCTTTGGTGACACCTGGTGCTTATGATGTGACCAAGAAGCTATCTATTGGAGCAATTGAGCTTATCAAGGAATACCTTCCTCGTGCAGTGGCAAACGGACATGACATTGAAGCGCGTGAAGGCATGGTCAATGCCATCTTCCTTGGTGGTATGAGCTTTAATAATGCAGGTCTTGGTTATGTTCACTCAATGGCTCACCAACTTGGCGCAGTATATAATTTGCCACACGGTGTTTGCTGCGCCATGTTGCTACCAGTTATCGAACGTGAAAATGCTAAACGTGTTCCGAAAGCTTTCCGCAATGTTGCCAAGGCCTTGGGACTTCATGTGGAAGGTAAATCAGATGAAGAGTGTGCTGATTATGCAATTGCTGAAATTGAGAAACTGTCTGAAACAGTAGGTATTCCTAAGAAACTGACTGAGCTTGGTATTGAAGAAAAAGACTTTGACTTTGAATACCTTTCTAAGAATGCCTTGATAGATGCCTGCGCACCAGGAAATCCATTTATGCCAACTTTAGAAGAAACGATTGCATTTTATAAAGAGTTGTTTTAGTTAGGTATTAGACGACAATGTGACAATTCACCTCTAATTATTGACATTTCAGGAAAAATCGCAGTAAAAACTGCACAGCCTTCTTTAAATGTGCTATAATACAGGAAAAATAATGATGGAGGTCGCAATAATGGCAACATTTTTGATGATTTTTGTAGTGGTTTGTGTGCTCCTATTGGTGATAGTCACACTGAGTACAGTTTATGTGGTTCGTCAGCAGTCGGTGGCGATTATTGAACGCTTTGGGAAATACCAAAAGGTTGCCAATAGCGGTATTCATATTCGCTTGCCTTTTGGGATTGACTCGATTGCAGCGCGAATTCAGTTGCGTTTGCTACAAAGCGATATTGTGGTTGAGACTAAGACCAAGGATAATGTGTTCGTTATGATGAATGTGGCGACTCAGTACCGTGTCAATGAGCAGAGCGTGACAGATGCCTACTATAAACTTATGCGTCCAGAATCTCAGATTAAATCTTATATCGAAGACGCCCTTCGTTCTTCTGTTCCAAAATTAACCTTGGATGAATTGTTTGAGAAAAAAGACGAGATTGCCCTTGAGGTTCAGCACCAAGTTGCGGAAGAAATGACAACTTACGGCTACATTATTGTGAAAACCTTGATTACCAAGGTCGAACCTGATGCAGAAGTTAAGCAATCCATGAATGAAATCAATGCGGCGCAACGTAAGCGGGTCGCAGCGCAAGAATTGGCGGAAGCTGACAAGATTAAAATCGTCACTGCAGCTGAAGCCGAAGCAGAAAAAGACCGCCTCCATGGTGTGGGGATTGCCCAACAACGTAAGGCGATTGTGGATGGATTGGCAGAGTCTATCACCGAACTCAAGGAAGCCAATGTTGGCATGACAGAAGAACAAATCATGTCCATCCTCTTGACCAACCAGTATTTGGATACTTTGAATACCTTTGCCTCTAAAGGAAATCAAACTATCTTTTTACCAAATACTCCAAATGGTGTGGATGATATCCGTACACAAATCTTGTCAGCTCTCCGTGCTGAGAAGAAATAATAGACTAATACTCTTCGAAAATCAAATTCAAACCACGTCAGCGTCGCCTTGCCGTAGATATATGTAACTGACTTCGTCAGTCTTATCTACTACCTCAAAACGGTGTTTTGAGCAACCTGCGGCTAGTTTCCTAGTTTGCTCTTTGATTTTCATTGAGTACAAAGAGCTTGGCAACAGGCTCTTTTTGCATTGCTTTTGTAGGTTTGGGGACTGAATCTTCCTCCACAAATTATAGAATCTTTTCTGAGTATTTAGGGAGTGATGGAGGAAATCTTGAAAGCGCTTTTGTTTTGTGCTATAGTCAAGTAAATCGATTCGTTTAAAGAGGAATGATTGTATGAGAAGAGAAGAAGTCTTACGAAATCACTGGTTTTTTAGCCAGGAGGTGGGGAAAGAAGAGGCCTTGGCATCGGATTTTCAGAGGGAAAATTGGCAGGCGATTCAAGTGCCACATGACTGGAGTATTTACAATGATTTTGACCATTACTCGCCAGCGCAAAATGAGGGTGGCCAGCTAAATGGGGGTCAGGCTTGGTATCGGACGCAGTTCTACTTAGAAGAAGATGCTAGTCTTGTTTCGGTGCGTTTGCTCTTTGATGGGGTTTACATGAATGCCCAAGTCTATATCAACGGGCAAGTGCTGGGCTATTATCCCAATGGCTATACACCTTTTTCTTATGACATCACGCCTTATCTAAGAAACGATAGGACGGCCAACCAGCTTGCGGTTTTTGTGGAAAATCAGCAACCTAGCAGTCGTTGGTACTCGGGTAGCGGTATTTACCGAGAAGTAAAATTGTTGATTACAGATGCAGTTCATCTAGATTTGTATGGGATTAAGATAGCAAGTCCCAAGCTTAAAGAACAAAGGCAATCTTGGGTGGATACCCAGCTTGAAAGCAAGGTTTCAAATGACGGACCTCAGTCCGTTTCGGTATATTTAGAACAGAGTATCTGGTATGATGGGCAGCAACTGTCAGACTGGCAGGCGACAGACTCTGTAGTGATTGAAGCTGGAGACAAATATTCTTTCCAACAAGCAATATCAATTTTTCAACCCTTGCTTTGGGATATTGACCATCCTCACCTTTACCAATTGAAGACTCGTCTTTATAAAAATGGCATTTTGGTTGATGAAGAAGAGGAGAGCTTTGGTTACCGCCATATGGATTGGCAAGCGGATAAGGGCTTCTTTCTAAATAGTCGCTGGTTGAAGATTCATGGGGTTTGTCTCCATCATGACTACGGAGCTCTGGGAGCTGTGGAAAACAGGTCAGCTGCTGAGAGACGCTTGCGCCAGATGAAGGAAATGGGGGTCAATGCTATTCGAATCACCCATAATCCAGCCAGTAGCATTTTGCTGGATCTGGCTGCCAAAATGGGCCTACTCATCCAAGAAGAAGCCTTTGATACCTGGTATGGAGGCAAGAAAGAATATGACTATGGTCGCTTTTTTGAGGAAGAAGCGACTCATCCAGAAGCGAAAGCAGGCGATTTCTGGTCAGATTACGATTTGAGAACCATGGTCCAGCGTGGCAAGAACAATCCAGCGATTTTTATGTGGTCCTTGGGAAATGAAGTCAGCGAAGCAAATGGCGATGCTCATTCATTGAAGACGATCAAACGCTTGCTAGGAAAGGTCAAGGAGGTTGATGATAGCCGTTTTGTGACCATGGGAATGGATCAATTCCGCTTTGGAGATGGTTCTGGAGGTCATGAAAAGATTGCTGATTTGCTGGATGTGGTGGGCTTGAATTACTCGGAAGATAATATTGACGCGATTCGCAAAAGACATCCCAAGTGGCGACTTTATGGGTCTGAAACCTCATCGGCTACACGGACGCGTGACAGCTATTTTCGCCCAGATAAGGAATGGGTTGGGAATAATCTTCGCGTGCGGAATTTTGAACAGTCAGACTATGGCAATGATCGGGTTCCTTGGGGGAAGACGGCGACGGCTGCTTGGATAGCAGATAGAAATCGGCTAGACTATGCAGGTCAGTTTATCTGGACAGGAGTGGACTATATCGGTGAGCCGACTCCTTGGCACAATCAAAATGACACGCCTGTCAAGAGTTCCTATTTTGGGATTGTGGACACGGCAGGGATTCCTAAAAATGATTATTATCTCTATCAAAGTCAGTGGTTGAATGGTGATCAAAAGCCTATGGTTCATATCCTGCCCCATTGGAATTGGGAAATCCACCAGAGTTATCAACAAGTTGTGGATAAGTATAGGGATATCCCTGTTCGAGTGTATTCAAATGCTGGTTCTGTAGAGTTATTTCTCAATGGAAAATCCCAAGGCAGAAAGACTTTTCAGGGAAAATGGACTTCCGACGGTAGAAAATACCAAGAGGGAGCAAGTTCTGACCAACTCTATCTCGAATGGCGTTTGCCTTATAAACCAGGAGAATTGTCTGCTGTAGCCTATGACCGCCAAGGTCAGATTGTGGCAGAAGATAGGGTGGTGACTGCAGGTAAGCCAGCCCAAATCGGGCTACATGCCGAGAAAATACAACTGGAGCCAGATGGACAAGACCTCCTCTATCTCTATTTTGATGTATTGGACAAGGATGGAAATTGGGTGCCGACTGCCTCCAATCAGATTCATTTTAAAATTGAGGGCCCTGCTCGCATTGTGGGTGTGGATAATGGCAGACAGGCCAGCCGTGAACGTTACCAGGTTCAGAAAAATGGTCGGTTTAAGCGGAAAGCCTTTCATGGCAGGGGTGTCCTTTTAGTTCAGAGCTTGGAGCAGGCAGGTCAAGTAAGAGTAAAGGCTAGTGCTAGAGGGCTAGAGCCAGCAAGTTTTGATCTCTTAGTGGGAGAGGATTTGGCTTGCCAGCCAGTGAAAAATAAGCGCTTGTTTGAGATTCGAGTGGACAAGAGGGCAGGTTTGCAAGAAGGAGATTCCCCAGCTATTGGACTTTATCCACAAACTGTGGATAACCCTGTGAACAAGGTGGGGAATAGTGAAGTGATTTGGGAGACGAGTGGCAGTGCTCATGCCATTATCAAGCAGGGGGTGCTTCATTGCTTGTCTGCAGGTGATTTGGCTATCCGCGCCATTTATCAAGGGAAGACCTATCAAATGCACTTGCAGGTCGCAGAAAATACCTCATTAGGGCAGGCAGTGTCTGTACGACCACTTCGCTTGTATACAGCTAAGGGGACTTATCCACAGTTTCCGTCCTCGGTCTTGGTGGACTATGAGTCAGGCGGTGCAAAACGAGTCAAGGTTGTCTGGGAGGAAATTCCTAAAGAAGATTTGGAAAAATTTCATGAATTTACGGTATCTGGCCAGCTAGAGGGTTTGGATTTAAAGGCTTCGGCTCAGGTTTGTGTTCAAGGGATTTACGCTATTGAGCCTGAAAGGGTTTGGACGCTTGTCAAGGAAGCTCCACACTTACCAGACCGAGTCAAGCTAGTCTTATCAGATGGCAGACGAGATACGGCCAAGGTGACTTGGGATGAACTCAATCCTCAAGTCTATGCTCAGGTAGGAGAATGTGTGATCACAGGGCAGGTAGCGGGCTGTGAGTTGCTAGCAAAAGTCACCATTCATGTGACAGATGCTAGTGTAGATGGGGAAGTTATTTCCAATCAGTGGACAGGGTCCAACCTGCCTCTGGTCTTTGCTTCTCACTCAGAGCCTAATCATCCAGTATCTTACCTCAATGATAAGGTCATTGCAAGGAAGAAATCGACAGCCAATACTTGGATTGCCAAGTCAGAGCAAGCCAGCGTGGGTATTCTGTTTGGAGATGCAGGGATTTTAAAACCGCGATTTGTGGATAATGTGACCTTGTATTATGTTGAAAATCAAGATTATGTGGCGGTGGAGCCGACCTATATCGATTATTATGTAGGGAATGAGCCTGCCTTGCCTCGGACTCCTAACCATTTGGACAAGGATTCTCTGCTCAAACAAGAGGAGAATTGGCGCCCTGTATCAGCTATCCGAAAAGTTTCAAGTGACAAGGAAAAAGACCTTCGTTTTGAATTTGATAAGGTGGAGACTTACGCCCTTCGTCTTCGATTTGAAGGCTTGACCAGTCCCATAGTGTTAACAGAATTGCAAGTGCATGCCAAAAAAGTAAAGAAAAATGTAGATAGGAAGTAGTATGGTAAGAGAAATAAAACCGCATGGGCCCTTGCCTAGTCAGGCCCAGCTAGCTTATTTAGAGGATGAACTAGCAGCCTTTATCCATTTTGGGCCTAATACCTTTTATGACCAGGAATGGGGGACAGGTCAGGAGGAACCTGAACGCTTTAATCCGACAAGGTTAGATGCGCGTGAGTGGGTTCGCGTGCTCAAGGAAACGGGCTTTAAAAAGTTGATTTTGGTGGTCAAGCACCATGACGGTTTTGTCCTTTATCCGACGGCTTGCACAGATTATTCGGTCAAGGCCAGTCCTTGGAAGAATGGAGAGGGGGACTTGCTCCTTGAAGTGTCCCAAGCTGCCACAGAGTTTGATATGGACATGGGGGTCTACCTATCGCCTTGGGATGCCCACAGTCCTCTCTATCATGTGGAGCGAGAAGCTGACTATAATGCCTATTATCTGGCTCAGCTGAAGGAGATTTTATCAAATCCTGCCTATGGCAATGCAGGGAAATTTGCTGAGGTCTGGATGGATGGTGCCAGAGGAGAGGGCGCTCAAAAGGTCAATTATGAATTTGAAAAATGGTTTGAAACCATTCGTGACCTGCAGGGCGATTGCTTGATCTTTTCAACAGAAGGCACCAGCATTCGCTGGATTGGCAATGAACGAGGGTATGCAGGTAATCCTCTATGGCAAAAGGTGAATCCTGATAAACTGGGAACAGAAGCAGAGTTGGATTATCTTCAGCACGGAGATTCCTCAGGTACGATTTTTTCAATCGGTGAGGCAGATGTTTCCATCCGGCCGGGTTGGTTTTACCATGAAGATCAGGATCCTAAGTCACTTGAGGAGTTGGTCGAAATCTACTTTCACTCGGTGGGTCGGGGAACTCCACTCTTGCTCAATATTCCGCCGAATCAAGATGGGCTATTTGATGCAAAGGATATTGAACGACTTTATGAATTTGCGACCTATCGCAATGAGCTCTATAAAGAAGATTTGGCTCTGGGAGCCAAGGTATCTGGTCCAGCTTTTTCCGCAGACTTTGCTTGTCATCATCTGACAGATGGCCTTGAGACCAGTTCTTGGGCAAGCGATGCAGACTTGCCAATCCAGTTAGAACTCGACTTAGGGGTACCTAAAACTTTCGATGTGCTTGAGTTAAGAGAAGATTTGAAACTGGGGCAACGAATCGCTGCTTTTCAGGTGCAAGTAGAGGTGGATGGCGTCTGGCAGGAATTTGGAACGGGATTCACAGTTGGTCATAAGCGCCTCTTGCGAGGTTCGCTAGTAGAGGCGAAAAAGGTGCGCGTGATGATTACAGAGGCACAATCTATGCCTGTATTGACCAAGATTTCCCTCTATAAAACTCCTAGCTTAGCAAACAAAGAAGTTGTTCAGGGACTGGCATTTTCAGAGAAAAGTCTAGCTGTGGCAAAGGGAGAGACTCTTCATTTTAAGGTTGAACGTAGCGAAAGTAGTACTCCTTTGGAGGCTAAGATTTCGATTCAACCGGGGACAGGTGTTCATGGCGTCGCCTATCAGGATGAGATTCAATTCCTTCAATTTCAAGCTGGGGAAAGCAAAAAAGACCTGACCATACCAACCCTGTATTTTGCTGTCGATAAGACCTTGGATTTTTATCTGAATCTGACTGTTGATGGACAACTGATTGATCAAGCTCATATTTTAGTTGAAACGAGATAAAATATCTTCATAATTCATTTCCTTTCCGAATAAATAGATAGAGCCAGAGAATCTAACAAAATTAGATTTAAAAATATGGTATAATAGAAGGAGGAAATGGATGACTTTAAGACATCCGGGCATCAGCCCGACCAACGATTTAGTTGCTAAAAAAATCTTTAGCAATCCAGAAATCACTTGTCAATTTATCCGCGATATGCTGGACTTACCAGCCAAAAATGTAACGATTTTGGAGGGAAGTAATATTCACGTCTTGCCTTCCCTGCCGTACTCGGCTCAGGATTTCTATACTAGTATTGATGTTTTGGCGGAGTTGGACAATGGCACGCAAGTAATTATTGAGATTCAAGTTCATCATCAGAATTTTTTCATCAATCGCCTGTGGGCTTACTTGTGCAGTCAGGTCAATCAGAATCTTGAAAAAATTCGCCAACGTGAAGGTGATACTCATCAGAGTTACAAATATATCGCACCAGTATATGCTATCGCAATTGTCGATAGTAATTATTTCCAAGATGATTTGGCTTTTCATAGTTTTAGCATGAGAGAGGATACGACAGGTGAGGTCTTAACTATCACAAACAATGGACAGGAACATCATCTAGTCAAGATGGCGTTCTTGGAACTTAAAAAATACAGAGAAACCAGCAAAGATAGCATTCGTAAACCGTGGTTAGAGTTTTTTGGGAACAAGCCCTTTACTCAAGAACCCGAGCGAGCCATCAGCCAGGCAGACCAACTGCTAGACTACAAGAGCTGGTCCGAGGAGGACATAAAAATGTTTAGTGAACAACGCAGGCGCGAAGAACAAGCCTTGTTAGCACAGGACTATGCCTTGGAACAAGCTGAAGAAAGAGGATTAGAACGTGGTCTTGAACGTGGCCGTGCAGAGGGTGTTGAACAGGGACTGGAACGAGGACGAGCAGAGGGTGTTGAACAAGGTCTAGAGCGTGGGAAAGTCGAAGGAAGAGTCTTTGCCTTCCTAGATATGGTCCGTCAAGGTCTTCTGACTTCAGAAGTTGCAAGTCAGCAATTAGGCATGACGGTCTCTGAGTTTGAAGAACTATTGAAAGAGCATCACAAATAAGAACTTAACAAATACAGAGAAACCAGCAAAGATAGCATTCGTAAACCGTGGTTAGAGTTTTTTGGGAACAAGCCCTTTACTCAAGAACCCGAGCGAGCCATCAGCCAGGCAGACCAACTGCTAGACTACAAGAGCTGGTCCGAGGAGGACAGGAAAATGTTTAGTGAACAACGCAGGCGCGAAGAACAAGCCTTGTTAGCACAGGACTATGCCTTGGAACAAGCTGAGGAGAAAGGCTTAGAGCGTGGTCTTGAACGTGGCCGTGCAGAGGGCATTGAACAGGGACTGGAGCGAGGACGAGCAGAGGGTGTTGAACAAGGTCTAGAGCGTGGGAAAATCTTTACCTTTCTAGATTTAGTACGCCAACATGTTTTAACTTCCGAATTTGCAAGTGAGCAGTTGGGTATGACTGTTGCTGAGTTTGAGGCCTTGTTGTAAATAGTAAAAAATGACATGTTATCGTATAAGATAGCATGTTTTGTGTTTGTACTCTTTAGGTGGCTCGCCAAGGTCAGGTCATCGTCTTTTGGCTGTAGTTACGTAGTCTAGCCAATTGTGACCTGTCCATGAGTAGCTTTCTGGTTTAGTCTTTGATTTTTTTAAGTATTTTATTTTTACGAATGATTTCTTTTTTTAAAGTTGGAATAGATGATTTCATGTTTCAAACTGATATATTTTACCTTTGCCAATAAATGTATGCGCTAACTTTCCGAATGGAAGATAAACGGCAAATCGTTAACATATAATAACCTTTGAACTATTTATTTATAAAAATGTGAAAAAATGCGAAATGGAATTTTCTGAAAATTACCTACATTCCCAAAACGCTTTTTTTTTTGCGAAAATTTTAAATTAAATTAGTTGCATATATATCAAAAATAAAGTAGAATAGTCAATGTAAGGATTCACACTAACTATAATAATTAGCCGTTGCTTAAGAAACGGCTAGTTTCGCGTGAAAATCCAAAATATATTTCAAAAAGGAGATCCTAAATTAATGGACAACAAATCATCAATGAGTCGCGTTGAGCGTCTACATCGTGAAAAGGTAACACGCTATTCAATCCGCAAGTATAGCTTTGGTGCGGCTAGTGTAGCCGTTGCTGCTCTTTTCATGTTCTTGGGAAATGGAGCTGTGTCAGTCCAAGCGGAAGAAATTCAGGCACCACAAGTGGTAAAAGACAACCAAACACAACCAGCGCCTGAGACCCCATCAACTGCACCAGAAAGCACTCTAGCAGCACAACCAGGTGTAGGAGAACCTACTGCTAAACCAGCAGAAAGCACTCCAGCAGCACAACCAATTGCAGAAGAGTCAACACAACCAGCTGCACCAGAAGTAACAACTCCAGCTTTGGACAAAAAGCAACTTGAAAACTACATTTCAGAAGTTAAATCAAAACTTTCTGCAGGCAAGTATGCTAATAAAACAGAGGCTAGCCTTGCTCTTTTGAATAGTGAATTGGCTTCTGCTGAGTCTACGCTCGCTTCTGCAACTACTCAAGATGAATTGACAAAGGCTTATCAGAAACTAGTGACGTTTGTTAGTTCAGGGTTAAAAAACAAACCAAAAGAAACTCCAGAAGTAGATACTACTAACGGACAACCAACTGTAGGTAAAAAAGCAGAAAACACAGAACCTAAAGCTGGTACTAACTCTATTGAAAACACAGGATCTAACGATTCACGTAATGGGAAAGCATTAGATAAAGATAATGCTTTTAGAACAGATGCGACTTCTGGACATGCTGAATTTGAAAAAACAGTGGGTGATATTACTTATTCTGTAGAATTTTCAAATGATACTACAAAAGAAATCTATGTTTATAATAAAGAAGAAGCAAATGTTGAATTTAAAATCAAATCAGCTACGAATAAAGTAAGTTATGTTGAGACAACAAAAGGTTCAAGTCAAAAATTCAGAGAAGTTGATAGTACAACATTAACAGATGACTATGGTTATTACTTCAAAAAAATTACTACAGATACTGATACACCATTAACAGTAGCGATGACAGGTCAACCGAATGATTTTATCATGAGTAATAAAAACTATACGAAGACTGAGGATCAAAGCTTTGCTATGGGGGATCGTTATCTTCGTGTAACAGCCAAAGATGGTTCTACAATGTCAGCTCCAGGTAGTGGTGTGAACTCAGATGGTTATTTCAAAATTGTCCTAAAATCTCAAACATACAAATACCAACCTAAGAACTTAACAAACGCAGACAAAGTACTAGTTACTAATCCAAACCAATTAACAGCAACAGAACTTGAATCAGTAAAAAATAGTCTTAAAGTAATATATTCAACAACAAGTACAGATGCTCGTCTTGAAAGCTCAAAAGGTAAAGACGTAGCGGATACTTACTCAGTAGTTGATACAATTGTTGAAGAAGGTAAAAACTTCGTTGTAACATATAAAGATGGTTCTAAAGACACTGTTTCAAAAGGTCTATTGGTTAAAAGTGGACCTGCACCAACGGTAGACACAGATTCACGAGCTAGAGGAACAGTTCTATCAACAGATGAAAAATTATCAGGAACTGGTGTAGTTGGAGCAACTGTTAAAGTTACTGTAAGAAACCCAGAAAAAACAGAAGTATTATTAGAAAAAACAGCAACAGTAAACGCTGAAGGGAAATGGGAAATTCCTTTAACGGAAGGTTTAAACAGTAATGAAGCTTTATTAGGAGCAAGCCAAGCAGCTAGAACATTCTATGCTAATAAACCTAAAAATCCAGTGGAAATTATTCAAACAGTAGATGGAATAGAAAGTAAAGCGAAAGCTCAAGATGTATCTATCGGACCTTCAGCAATTTTACCATCAGCGGCAGCGAAAGACGGTAAGAGCGTTGTAGCAGGAGCTAAAGAAGTAACGTTTACTGTACCGCATGATGCAGGATTCACATACTTCTTCTATACAAATAAAGAAACTAATAAAGAAGTTCAGCTTGATGTTAAACGTGAAGACGACGGAAGTTTAGTGATGGCTGGTGGAAATGCAAGTAAAGCAACGGTTAAAGAGACTGTAAAAGGTCCTTTCTATGACACAGTTACTTTAACATTAACAGAACCTGTTAAAGAAGGGGTAGATTTAAAAGTTATTCCTCACAATGGTGGAGCAACAAAAGGAACATACTTAGGAAAAACATCTTATCCTGTTACGAACGAAGCACCAGTAGTCGCACCAGTAGTAGAAAACCAAAATGAAAAAACAGTTCCTACAGAAACAACGATTACTAAAGCTGATTTATTAGCTCTTGTGAAAGTAACAGACCATGAAGATGATAAAGCTGCAACACTTGGTGATAAAGGTCACGTTCGTGTAGTATCAGTTGACGGGAATACGAATGTTACTGGAATTGATACTTCAGAAGCAGGAGAACACACTGTTATTTACAAAGCTGTAGATAGCCAAGGTAAAGAATCAGCAGAATACACTTATAAAGTAATTGTACGTAAAAATGATGCTCCAGAAGTGAAAATTCCTTACTCTGTAGATGGTAAGAAAGATGTATATGTATATGCAAATGAAGATTTCGATATTCCTATTAAATATACAGATGATAATGGTAGGGTAGTGGAAGCGTCTATTAGACAGGGTGGAAATAAAGAACTACCTCAGAAGCCTGGACAAGATGATCCTAATGTTTTAGATAATCAATTTACTATGACAGTAGGAAAAATTTCTAAAGATACGGAAGCAACAGAAAATAACCCTGCAACTATTCACATCACTGGTAACTTATCTAAGACAACGCCAGGATTAACAGCATCTTCATTCCCAACAGATGAAAATGGCGAATATCCTATTGTAACTCGTTATGCAACAGCAACAGATACAGATGGTAAGGATATTTCTAATCGTGCTATAGGTAGTTCATACGCAACAGACCCAGGTGGTTTTAGAATCGTCTTAAAAGCTCAAACAGCTAAATATGACATTAAAGAATTAGATGACGCTAACAAAATTGTTGTAAGTAATAGTGCAACATTGACTCCTGATGATTTAGCAGCTGTTAAAGAAAATCTTCAGTTAGAATACTCTAAGAAAAATAAAGATAAGAACATCAATAAAGAAGAAGCAGTTACTCCAGAAAACGTTAAGAAAGCAGTAGATACTGTAAAACAAGATGGAGATAACTTAGTAGTAACTTATAAAGATGGTTCTAAAGATACGATTCCTGTAGATAAAGTTGCAAAATTAGACAAGCAACCAGCTATCGATGAAGTTACTAACAAAGCAAACGAGCAAATCGCAGCTATTAATGGTAATGGCAACTTATCACCAGCTGAAAGAGATGCGGCTATCGCTAAAGTAAACGAAGGAAAACAAGCGGCATTAGATAAAATTGATGAAGCCACAAATAACGACGCTGTTACTGCCTCTAAAACTGAAGGTACTGATGCTGTAGCAAAAGTAAACCCAGTAGCGAAAGAAAAAGCTAAACAAGCAATCGCTGATGAGTTAAAAGCTAAGAATGCAGAACTTGAGGGACGTAAAGACTTATCAGACAAAGAAAAAGCTGCTGCTAAAGAAGAAGCTAAGAAATTAGCAGATGCACAGTTAGCTGAAATTACTAAACAACCTGATAATAAACCAACAGCAGCAGAAGCTAAAACAGCTCAAGATGCAGTAGATACAGCTAAAAATAAAGGTGTAGCAGACGTTAAGACTGTAAACCCAATCGCGAAAGAAAATGCTCTAAAAGCAGTAGCTGATGAATTAGCTAAAAAAGAAAAACAAATCGACGATCGTACAGACTTAACAAAAGAAGAAAAAGATGCAGCTAAAGAAGAAGCTAAAGGATTAGCCAAAAAAGCAACAGATGCGATTACCGCTCAACCTGATAAAGAAGCAACTCCAGAAGCAGCTAAAACAGCTCAAGCTGAAGTAGATGCAGCTAAGAACGACGGTGTTGGTAAAGTAGCGGCTGTAAACCCACCGGCTAACAAAAAAACAACTGCTAAAGAAGCTGTAGCAGATGAAGCAGAAGCTAAAAAACAAGCTCTTCAAAATGACAACACATTATCTGATGCAGCTAAAGAAAAACTTAAAAAAGAAGTAGATGATATTAAAGCAGCAACAGATGCGGCAATCACTGGTGCTAAGAAAAATGCTGACGTTGATAAAGTTAAAGATGCCGCTGCACAAGCAATTAAAGCAATCAACTCTGCACGTGTACCAGCTAACAAATTAGTTGCTAAAAATCCAACAAATCTAGATGGTGATGAACAAGATAAACTTAAAAAAGCTATCGAAGCTGTAAACCCAGGTGCAACTGTAGAAGTTAAACCAGATGGAAGTGCGGTAGTAACATACCCAGAAAAAGCTCCAGAAACATTAAAACAAGCTGATTTAACGAAATCTGCGGCTGACTTAGATAACCCAGGTGGTGGTAACAACATTAACCGTCCAGTGGATAAAGTTATCGTTAAAAATCCTGCGGCCTTAACAGATGCTGAAAAAGAAAAAATCAAACAAGCTGTTCGTGATGTTAACCCTAACTCAGTAGTAACAATGGATGATAACGGAACAGTAACTGTTTCAACTCCAGATGGACACACAGCAGGATTCCCAGCAGCAGAATTAGTACGTACATTAGAAGGTGCAGCAAATCCTGATTCAGCTAATACAGGAATTCGTAAACCAGCTGATAAAGTAGTTGGTGATGCAACAAACCCAGCTGATCAAGCAAAAGCAACTGAAAAACTTCAAAAATTAAATGGATCAGAAGCTAAAGTTAAATATGATGATGAAGGAAATGCAACAGTAGTTCGCCCAGACGGAACAATTGCAACAATTCCAGCAGGTGACTTATTCAAGACACCAGAAGATGCTAAGAAAGCAAACGGTGGAGATGACATCAACAAACCAAACTCACAAACTGTTGTAGCAAATAAAAATGCTTTAACACCAGATGAGAAAAGAGCAATCGAAGACAAAGTTAAAGCAGTAAATCCAGGTGCAGTTGTAACAGTTGACGAAAAAGGAAATGCAACAGTAACAACACCAGGAGGAAAAACTGCAGTAATCGATGCTGATGATTTAGTTAAAGGTGCTGACGAAAAAACTAATCCAAAAGCTGGTAATAACATCAACAACCCAGCGGACAGAGTACAAGTAGCAGACAAAGATGCAGTTAAAACACCAGAAGAAATCGCTAAAATCAAAGCAGCAGTTGAAGCAGTAAATCCAGGTGCAACAGTAGTAGTTGATGAAAAAGGAAATGCGACTGTAACAACGCCAGAAGGCAAAACAGCAACAATTCCAGTAAGCGAATTAGTGAAAACTCCAACCGACAAAGATAATGTAACTGGTGGAAACCAAGTAAACACTCCAGCGGATAGAGTAGTGGTAGAAAACCCAGCTTCATTAACACCAGAAGAGAAAAAAGCAATCGAAGCTAAGATCAAAGCTGTAAACCCAGGTGCTGACGTAGTATTTGACGAAAAAGGAAATGCAACAGTAACAACACCAGCAGCACCAGGTGAACAACCGAAAACTGCAACAATCCCAGCGAGCGATTTAGTAAAACCTAAAGCTGACTTAGCTGACCCAACGAAACAAGATGCTGTAAACAAACCAGCAGATAAAGTTGTAGTGGATCCAGCTTTAGTAGATGATCCAAATGCAGATTTAAGTGCCGCTAAAGATGCTATTAAGGCAGCTGTAGCAGCAGTTAACCCAGGTTCAACTGTAGTAGTTGATGATAAAGGAAACGCAACAGTAACAACACCAGGTGGTAAAACTGTAGTAATTCCAAAAGCTGACTTAGTGAAGAAAGAAGCTGACAAAGAAACTGCTAAAGCAGGAAACAACATCAACAAACCAGCAGACAAAGTAGTTGCTGATAAAGATGCTTTAACACCTGAAAATATCGAAGCAATCAAAGCTAAAGTTCAAGCAGTAAACCCAGGTGCAACAGTAGTAGTAGACGAAAAAGGAAACGCAACTGTAGTTACACCAGACGGACAAACAGCAACAATTCCAGTAACTGACTTAGTGAAATCTCCAGAAGAAGCTAAAGATGCTAAAGCAGGAAACAACGTAAACAAACCAGCTGATAAAGTATCTGCAAACAAAGATGCCTTAACTCCTGAAGACATCAAAGCAATCAAAGCTAAAGTAGAAGCAGTAAACCCAGAAGCTAAAGTATTCGTTGACGACAAAGGAAATGCAACAGTATCTACTCCAGATGGTAAAACAGCAACAATCCCAGTTGAAGACTTAGTAAAAGATCCAGCAGCTAAAGAAACTCCAAATGCAGGAAACAAAGTAAACACTCCAGCAGATAAAGTAGTTGTAAACGATCCAGCTAAATTAACAGACGAAGAAAAAGCTAAAATTACTGATAAGATTAAAGCTGTAAATCCAGATGCTAAAGTAGTATTTGATGAAAAAGGAAACGCAACAGTAACAACAAAAGACGGAGCTGTAGCAACAATTCCAGCATCAGACTTAGCGAAAACTGCAGATGATTTAACTGATCCTGCTAAACAAGATGCAGTTAAGAAACCAGCAGACAAAACACTAGTTAAGAACCCAGCTAAATTAACTCAAGCTGAAAAAGATGCAATCAAAGCAGCTGTAGCAAAAGTAAATCCAGAAAATACAACAGTAGTTGTAGATGAAAAAGGAAATGCAACAGTCACAACACCAGACGGTAAAACTGAAGTAATTCCAGCATCTGACCTAGTGAAAACTGCAGAAGAAGCTGAAGGTGTAAATGCAGGAAACAACATCAACAAACCAGCAGATAAAGTTTCAGCAACACCAGCAGATTTAACTGGAGATAAGAAAGACGAAGTTAAAGCTAAAATTCAAAAAGCTGTAGAATCAGTAAATCCAGGTTCAACTGTATTCGTAGATGATAAAGGAAACGCAACAGTCACAACACCAGACGGTAAGACAGCAACAATCCCAGTTGAAGACTTATTGAAAGATCCAGCAGCTAAAGGAACTCCATCAGCAGGAAACAAAGTAAATACTCCAGCTGAAAAAGCACTTGTAGATCCAGCAGTATTGAATGATCCAAAAGCAACATTACCAAACGATGTTAAAGATGCTATTCAAAAAGCTGTAGAATCAGTAAATCCAGGTGCGACAGTAGTAGTAGACGACAAAGGAAATGCGACAGTAACTGTAACAAATCCAGACGGAACTAAGACTACAGCAACAATCCCAGCTTCAGATTTAGTGAAATCAAATGCTAAAGAAGACTTGGAAAATGCCGCTAAACAAGATGCGATTAAGAAACCAATCGATGAAACAGTAGTTGCTAATAAAGATGCTTTAACAGAGCCTGAAAAAGAAGCAATTAAAGCTAAGGTTCAAGAAGTTAACCCAGGTTCAACTGTATTCGTAGATGATAAAGGAAACGCAACAGTCACAACTCCAGAAGGAAAAACAGCAGTCATTCCAGCGGATGATTTAGTGAAAACTGCAGATGAAGTGTTAACTGATCCAAAAGCAGGTAATGTCATCAACAAACCAGCTGACAGAGAGTTAGTTACAGATAAAGACAACTTAACTCCTGAAGATATCAAAGCTATCAAAGACAGAGTTGCAGCAGTTAACCCAGGAGCATCTGTATACGTGGACGAAAAAGGAAACGCAACAGTTACAACTCCAGACGGACAAACAGCTACAATTCCAGTAAATGATTTAGTGAAGACTGAAGCTGATAAGAATACAGCAAATGCTGGTAACAAAGTAAACACTCCAGCAGATAAAGTATTAGTGAAAGATCCAGCTAAATTAACTGCTAAAGAGCTTGAAAAAGTTGAGAAGAAAATCAAAGAAGTAAATCCAGGTGCTGAAGTAGTATTTGACGATAAAGGAAATGCTACAGTTAAGACTAAAGAAGGTAACATTGCAACAATTCCAGCAGCAGATTTAGTTAAACCGAAAGCAGATTTACTAGATCCAGCTAAACAAGATGCAGTTAAGAAACCAGCGGACAAAACTTTAGTGAAAAATCCAGATGCTCTAACTAAAGAAGAGAAAGATGCAATCACAGCTAAAGTTAAAGAAGTTAACCCACCAGCAGTTGGAACAACTGTATTCGTAGATGATAAAGGAAATGCAACAGTAACAACTAAAGACGGTAAGACTGTAGTCATTCCGAAAGACGATCTAGTGAAAACAGAAGCAGATGCTGCTAACGAAAAAGCTGGAAACAACATTAACAAACCAGCAGATAAGACTGTAGTAGCAAATCCAGAAGCTCTATCTCCAGAAGAGAAGAAAGCAATCGAAGCTAAAGTGAAAGCAGTTAACCCAGATGCTAAAGCAGTATTTGTAGATGACAAAGGAAATGCAACAGTTACATTGAAAGGTGGTAAATCAGCAACAATTCCAGCAACTGACTTAGTGAAAACAGAAGCAGATGCAGCTAAACCAAATGCAGGAAATAAAGTGAACACACCAGCTGACAAAGTAGTTGTGAAAGATCCAGATGCGTTAACAGATGCGGATAAAGCTAAGGTTACAGATGCAATCAAAGCGGTAAATCCAAATGCTGAAAAAGTTGTATTCGACAAAGATGGAAATGCAACAGTAACTCTAAAAGATGGAACTACTGCAACAATTCCAGCAGCCGATTTAGTGAAAACAGAAGCAGAAGCGGCTGAACCAGAAGCAGGAAACAATGTGAACACACCAGCTGACAAGACTGCAGTAGCAAATCCAGACTCATTAACTGATGATGAAAAGAAAGCAATTGCGGCTAAAGTAGCAGCAGTAAATCCAGGAGCAACTGTAGCAGTAGACGACAAAGGAAATGCAACAGTTACTAAAGATGGTAAGACAGCAGTAATTCCAGCAGGAGACTTAACTAAATCAAAAGAAGACGCAACTAAGCCAAATGCAGGAAATGATGTAGTTAAACCAGCAGATAAGACTGTAGTAAAAGATCCAAATGCTCTGACTCCAGAAGAGAAGAAAGCAATCGAAGACAAAGTTAAAGCAGTAAATCCAGAAGCTAAAACTGTAGTAGTAGACGACAAAGGAAATGCAACAGTAACATTAGAAAATGGAAAAGTAGCGGTAATTCCAGCGGCAGACTTAACGAAGACAGAAGCAGATGCAGCTAAACCAAATGCAGGAAACGATATAAACACACCAGCAGATAAGACAGTCTTAGATCCAACTAACTTAGAAAAATCTAAGAAAGAAATCGCTGATAAAGTGAAAGCAGTCAACCCAGGTGCTGATGTTGTAGTGGACGACGAAGGAAACGCAACAGTCACAACACCAGAAGGTAAGACAGCAATCATTCCAGCAGCTGATTTAGTGAAAACAGCGGAAGATGCAGCTAAACCAAATGCAGGTAACAACGTAGTTAAACCAGCCGATAAGACTTTAGTGAAAGATCCAGCTAAACTTACTGATGATGAGAAACAAGCAATCACTGACAAGCTTGCAGCCTTAAATCCAGAAGCTAAAGTTGTAGTAGATGATAAAGGAAATGCAACAGTAACACCTAAAGATGGTAAACCAGTTGTAATCCCAGCATCAGACTTAACTAAGACAAAAGCACAAACTAAAGAGCCGAAGGCAGGAAACGACATCGTTACACCAGCCGATAAGACTGTAGTAGCAAACCCAGATGCTCTAACTCAAGAAGAGAAACAAGCAATCGCGGATAAAGTAGCGGCAGTAAATCCAGAACGTTCAACTGTAGTGGTAGACGACAAAGGAAACGCAACAGTCACAACACCAGAAGGTAAGACAGCGGTCATCCCAGCGGCAGACTTAACGAAGAATGCAGATGCAGAAAAAGCACCAAAAGCAGGAAATGACATTGTTAAACCAGCTTCTAAGACAAAAGTAGCAAATCCAGATTCATTAACACAAGATGAGAAAGATGCGATTGCAGCTAAAGTAGCAGCAGTCAACCCAGGTGCAACTGTAGCAGTAGACGACAAAGGAAATGCGACAGTAACACTTCTAAACGGTAAGACAGCCGTTATCCCAGCATCAGATTTAACAAAATCTGAAAAAGATGTGAATGATGGAAAAGCTAAAGACAACGCGGTTACACCGGCTTCTAAGACAAAAGTAGCAAATCCAAATGCCTTAACTGACGCTGAGAAGAAAGCAATCGAAGACAAAGTTAAAGCAGCAAATCCAGGCGCTGAAGTTGTAGTAGATGACAAAGGAAATGCAACAGTAGTCAAAGATGGTAATGTTTCAGTTATCCCATCAACAGACTTAGTTAAAGTCGAAGACGATGCTAAGAAACCAAATGGTGGTAACGATGCAAATACACCAGCAGCTAAGACTGTAGTGGAAAATCCAGCTAACTTAACAGATGAAGAAAAAGCAAAAGTTAAGAAAGCTGTAGAAGCAGTCAACCCAGGTTCAACTGTAGTAGTAGACGATAAAGGAAACGCAACAGTAACGAAAGGTGATGGAACAGTTCTTAACATCCAAGCTTCAGACTTAGTAATCCCTGCTAAAAAATTAGCTGATGAAGCAACAAATGCTAAAGTGAAAACACCAGCTATCCGTACATTAGTTGGAGATAAAGAAAACTTAACAGGCGCTGAAAAAGAAGCTGTTAAGAAAGCAATTGAAGCAGTTAACCCAGGCGCAACTGTAGTAGTAGACGATAAAGGAAACGCAACAGTAACAATGCCAGACGGTTCTACAGCAACAATTTCTAAAGAACAACTAGTGAAAGATAAAGAAGCTGTGTCTAAATCTAAACACGGTGGAGATAATCTTGATATCGACTTGAGTAAAGTAGAGGTAGCAGACCTTGCTAATATTACTCCAGAAGAAAAAGCGAAATTCCAATTCATGATGCTAGGTGCTATTAATTCTAAAGATGAATTCAATCTTGATGAGTTCTTGAAAGAAACAGACGAGCAAGGTAATACAATTTACACATCTAAAGATTCTAAAGTGAAAATTACAATCGACAAAGATGGTAATATGAAAGTTACGAAAGATGGTAAAACAGATCTAGCTGTTAACATTGATAAAGCTGGAAATGTAACAATCGTTACAAAAGAAGGTCAAGTATTAGCAATTCCAAGAGATGACGCATTCAAACAATATGTACCATACAATGCTGGAGGTAATAACAATGGCACTGGTAATGGTAACAGCAATGGAACTTCTGGCAATAACGCAGCTAATAACACTGATGCAAAAGTGGATAAAGCTAAGTTAGAAGGTGCTATCCATCAATTAGATGAATTGATCATTAAAGAATCTGCTAAGCTTGATGCAGAAACTGCAAAAGAAGCGAATGACTTATTAGCAGACGCTAAGAAAGTATTTGCTAATGCAGACGCAACTCAAGCAGAAGTGGATGCAATGGTTAAACGTATCGAAGACTTCATGGCGAAAGTTGCTCCAGCAACTGATCATGCAACTCCAGCTAACGACCAAGCTGCTCAAACACCAGCTGTAGCTCCAGCTACAACTCAAGCAGCAGCTAATGCTAGCCAAGAAGCAGCAAATGCGCGTAAAGCAGCTAAAGAATTGCCAAATACAGGTACAGCAGATTCTACTGTAGCTATGGTAGCAGCTGCCGCAAGTGCAGTACTTGGTCTTGGTCTTGCAGGCCGTCGTCGTAAAGAAGACGAAGAAGCTTAATTGGTAGATTGTTTGGTGAAGATCGAATAATAAATCCGATTTTCAAAGCTTAAGCAAGTACCTCTCATAAGAAAATCTCCTAGCAGGAAAGTCTGCTAGGAGATTTTTGTATTTCAGGAAGTGGACGGCTGACTTGGTAACCAGCTGAGGGTGAAGGTCAGTTGCTCAGCTTTCAAGAGGTCTCGGTGTTGAATGCTAGATACTGGCACCTTATCCAGTCGGCACTCTTTGACAAAGTTGAAGTGGCTGTGGTTTTGCTTAGCATAGATATTCAGCCATTTATTTTCTTTAGTTAGGTAGATACGGAGGTGATCAAAGAGAGGGATTCCGAGGTCATAGCTTGGTTTTCCTGGACAGGTTGGATAAAAACCTAGAGCCGACCAGATGTACCAGGCCGAGAGACTACCATTGTCTTCATCACCAGGATAGGCTTGCCAGCTTGGGTGAAAGGCTTTCTGACGGAGCGTCTTGATAAGAAGGGCAGTGTAGTCAGGGTAATCGCTGTAGCGGAAGAGATAAGGAATGTGGAAACTAGGCTGATTGGAAATGGCGACTTGTCCAAAAGGAGCGGTAGCCATTTCGCTCATTTCGTGAATCTCGTAACCATAGCCTGTTGTCTCAAAGAGGGGAGCCTCTTGACAGACTTTCAAAAGATACTTGCTGAAGGCTTCTTTTCCACCCATAAGTTGGATTAAGTCTGGGATGTCATGTAAAACGCCTAAAGTCGCTTGAATGGCAGAACATTCGGCATAATCACGTCCCCAACTATAAGGAGAGAAGTCAGGACGGAAGTTCCCTTGCTTGTCTCGCGCTCGCATGTAACCTGTCTCAGCGTCAAATAGATGGCGGTAATTTTGTGAAGCAGTTCTATAAGTTTCCGCGATGTCATTCTGACCAAGTTTTTTGGCACAGCTGGCGATACAAAAGTCACTATAGGCATAGTCTAGGGTATGACTGACACTTTCGTGGTTGTCGGTAGAGAGGTAGCCCAGCTCTTGGTATTGGGCTAGTCCGTGGCGACCATTGATGCCGAGAGGGTCGGACTTGGTGGCTGTTTCAAGCATGGCTTGGAGGAGTTCTTCTTCCAAATCGGGGGCCATATCTTTGCAGGCGCTATCTGCTATAATACCGTCTAAAAGTGTACCAGGCATCATGCCACGTTCATCTGGGGCCAGCCACTTTGGAAGGTAACCAGTATCGCGGTAGTTATTGAGAAATCCTTCTAAGAAGCGGTGGTAGTATTCCGGTATGATAAGGGCAAAGAGGGGGAAGGTGGTGCGGAAGGTATCCCAGAAACCATTGTTGCTAAAGAGGACACCGGGCTTGACAGTACCAGTAGCTAGATCCATGTGGATAGCTTGCCCTGATTCATCAACCTCATAAAAAGTCTGCGGGAATAGGAAGAGTCTGTAAAGGCAGTGATCAAAGAAGGTTCGGTCAGCCTCTCCCTTCTCGATAACGTCAAAACGATGGAGGAGATTTTCCCAGTCCGCTTGGGCACTTGCTTTACAGCTATCAAAATCTTCTTGAGGTAGATTGACTAGAGCTTGAGAAGGGGAGATGAAAGAAGTTGCTAGCTGGATTTCAGCATGACTATCTGTCAGGTCAATTCGCCAGTCTCCTCTTTCTTGGTTGACAGCAAGAATATCCGTGTTCATTTGCAGGGCAGTGAACATTATTAGCGGATTTTTATTTGTCTCAGTTTTACCTTCTTGTCTTAGGGCTAGAGTCCGCTTATCTACCTGCTCCACTGTCAGCTCATCTGCTGCGTGAAGATAGAGGGAGAGGGCTTTGCCTTGCTTTTGCTCCAAACGAATAGAAGCACCGTAGCAAGTCGGAGTAAGCTGGCTTTCAATCTGATAGCGCAGGGAGAAAATCTTCAGATAATGAGGCTGGAAAATAGCCTTATCCATATCATAGGAAGATTGGCGGTGGAAGAGGCTGTCTCCACCCAGTTGGCCTGTGACAGGTGTCAGGAGGAGCCAAGAGTAGTCCCCAATCCAAGGACTGGGTTGGTGGGTTAGTCGAATCCCCTGAAAGATAGGCAGATGCGGATCGAAAAACCAAGAGCCCTCCTGGTCACTGGTCTGGGGCACAAAGTAATTCATCCCAAAAGGAAGGCCTGTATAAGGCAGGGTATTTCCTCGGGAAAAGGCATGCTTGCTGGCAGTTCCAAAGCGGGTATCGATGGTTTCAAGTAGTGGTTTCATAGTCTTTCCTTTAGCTGTTTTTCTACATTATATCAGAAAAAGAGGGCCTTTAGAAAAGGAGTTTCAAAGATAACTATTTTGTAGAAAAATGACTATCATTTGTGTATGTATTTTCTGTTCCAAAAGCTATATACTGAAAATGAAACTTGTTTGAAAGAGGAAATTGCACGATGATTTATTCGAAAGAAATTGTTAGAGAGTGGCTAGATGAAGTAGCAGAGCGGGCCAAGGACCATCCAGAGTGGGTGGATGTCTTCGAGCGTTGCTACACAGATACCTTGGACAATACGGTTGAAATCCTAGAAGATGGTTCTACTTTTGTCTTGACTGGGGATATTCCTGCTATGTGGCTTCGGGATTCAACAGCTCAACTCAGACCCTACCTTCATGTGGCTAAGAGAGACGCTCTCCTGCGTCAGACCATTGCAGGTTTGGTCAAACGTCAGATGACCTTGGTACTCAAGGATCCTTATGCCAATTCCTTCAACATAGAGGAAAACTGGAAGGGTCACCACGAGACCGATCATACAGACCTCAATGGCTGGATTTGGGAACGCAAGTATGAGGTGGACTCGCTTTGCTATCCTTTGCAGCTGGCTTATCTCCTCTGGAAAGAGACTGGCGAGACTAGTCAGTTTGATGAGACTTTTGTCGTAGCGACCAAGGAGATTCTCCATCTGTGGACGGTAGAACAAGACCACAAGAACTCTCCTTATCGTTTTGTCCGAGATACAGACCGCAAGGAAGATACCTTGGTAAATGATGGCTTTGGACCTGATTTTGCAGTGACAGGTATGACTTGGTCCGCCTTTCGCCCGAGTGATGACTGCTGCCAGTATAGCTACTTGATTCCGTCAAATATGTTTGCTGTAGTAGTCTTGGGTTACGTGCAAGAAATCTTTGCAGAACTAGACCTAGCTGATAGCGAGAGTATTATTGCTGATGCTAAGCGTCTCCAGTCTGAGATTCAAGAAGGCATCGAAAACTACGCCTACACAACCAACAGCAAGGGGGAAAAGATTTATGCCTTTGAAGTGGATGGTCTAGGAAATGCCAGCATCATGGATGACCCAAATGTACCAAGTTTGTTGGCTGCACCTTATCTGGGTTACTGCGACATTGACGATGAAGTGTATCAAGCAACTCGTCGCACTATTTTGAGCCCGGAAAATCCATATTTCTACCAAGGAGAATATGCTAGTGGACTCGGAAGTTCCCATACCTTCTATCGTTATATCTGGCCCATTGCCCTTTCTATCCAAGGCTTGACAACAAGAGATAAGGCAGAGAAGAAATTCTTGCTGGATCAGCTGGTTGCTTGCGATGGTGGGACAGGTGTCATGCATGAAAGCTTCCACGTGGATGACCCAACTCTTTACTCACGTGAATGGTTCTCTTGGGCCAACATGATGTTCTGCGAGTTGGTCTTGGATTACTTGGATATTCGTTAATCTAGGATTTTACTTGTTTTTAGTCAGTTTACTAAGACAAAGTAACTGAATATTTACTTCTTTCAAATTTCATCTCAAATCGTAGTTAAATTCTTGATAAATAACATATTTAGAGTTAAACTGTTGGTGATTTGTTGAATTTGATTGAGCAAATCTTACATCCAAAAATGTTAACAATAAAAATTTAAATTTAGAATGAGGTTTTACTTCATGGAAAATGTTGTCGTACATATTATCTCACACAGTCACTGGGACCGTGAGTGGTACTTGCCTTTTGAAAGCCACCGTATGCAGTTGGTGGAATTATTTGACAATCTCTTTGATCTCTTTGAAAATGACCCTGAGTTCAAGAGCTTCCACTTGGATGGTCAAACCATTGTCCTTGATGACTACTTGGAGATTCGCCCTGAGAATCGCGACAAAGTCCAACGATACATCGACGAAGGCAAACTTAAAATTGGTCCTTTTTACATCTTGCAGGATGACTACTTGATTTCAAGTGAAGCCAATGTCCGCAATACTCTTATCGGTCAGCAAGAAGCTGCTAAATGGGGCAAATCAACCCAGATTGGTTACTTCCCAGATACCTTTGGAAATATGGGACAAGCTCCTCAAATCCTGCAGAAATCAGGCATTCACGTGGCAGCCTTTGGCCGTGGTGTAAAACCGATTGGATTTGACAACCAAGTCCTTGAAGATGAGCAATTTACTTCTCAGTTTTCAGAAATGTACTGGCAGGGTGCGGACGGAAGTCGTGTCCTCGGGATTCTCTTTGCCAACTGGTATAGTAATGGGAATGAAATTCCAGTTGATAAAGACGAGGCCTTGACCTTCTGGAAACAAAAACTGGCAGATGTGCGTGACTACGCTTCGACCAACCAATGGTTGATGATGAACGGCTGTGACCACCAACCTGTACAGAAAAATCTGAGCGAAGCCATTCGTGTAGCAAATGAACTCTTCCCAGATGTAACCTTTGTTCATAGTTCCTTTGATGAATATGTTCAAGCCGTGGAAAGTGCCCTACCAGAGCAGTTATCAACGGTTACAGGTGAGTTGACCAGTCAGGAAACAGACGGCTGGTACACACTTGCCAACACTTCTTCATCTCGTATTTATCTCAAACAAGCCTTCCAAGAAAATAGCAACCTCCTAGAGCAAGTTGTAGAACCCTTGACTATTATCACTGGGGGCCACAACCACAAGGACCAGTTGACCTATGCTTGGAAAACACTTTTGCAGAATGCACCCCATGATAGCATCTGTGGCTGTAGCGTGGACGAAGTTCACCGTGAGATGGAAACCCGTTTTGCCAAGGTCAACCAAGTCGGAAACTTTGTTAAGGGCAATCTTCTTAACGAGTGGAAGGGCAAAATTGCTACAGCTAAGGCTCAAAGTGATTATCTCTTTACGGTTATTAACACAGGCTTGCATGATAAGGTCGATACTGTCAGCACAGTGATTGATGTGGCGACTTGTGATTTCAAGGAATTGCACCCAACAGAAGGCTATAAGAAGATGGCAGCTTTGACCTTGCCAAGTTACCGTGTCGAGGACTTGGATGGTCGTCCTGTAGAGGCTAAAATCGAAGACCTTGGGGCTAATTTTGAGTATGATTTACCAAAAGACAAGTTCCGCCAAGCTCGTATTGCTCGTCAAGTGCGCGTGACCATCCCAGTTCACCTAGCACCGCTTTCTTGGGCTACCTTCCAATTGCTTGAAGGAAAGCAAGAACACCGTGACGGTATTTACCAAAACGGAGTGATTGATACACCATTTGTAACTGTCAGTGTGGATGATAACATCACAGTTTATGACAAGACAACTCACGAAGCTTACGAAGACTTTATCCGCTTTGAAGACCGTGGGGACATCGGAAACGAGTATATCTATTTCCAACCAAAAGGAACAGAGCCCATCTATGCAGAGCTTAAGGGCTACGAGGTCTTGGAAAACACAGCTCGCTATGCTAAAATTTTGCTCAAACATGAATTGACAGTGCCTGTCAGTGCTGATGAAAAGCTAGAAGAAGAGCAAAAAGGCATCATCGAGTTTATGAAGCGTGAGGCTGGACGGTCAGAAGAATTGACAAGCATTCCTCTTGAAACTGAGTTGACTGTCTTTGTTGACAATCCACAAATCCGCTTTAAGACTCGCTTTACTAACACTGCTAAAGACCACCGTATCCGTCTCTTAGTCAAGACTCATAACACACGTCCAAGCAATGATTCTGAAAGCATCTATGAAGTGGTGACACGACCAAACAAACCAGCAGCTTCATGGGAAAATCCTGAAAATCCTCAACACCAACAAGCCTTTGTCAGTCTGTATGACGATGAAAAAGGTGTGACTGTATCTAACAAGGGATTGAATGAATACGAAATTCTTGGAGACGACACCATTGCCGTGACTATTTTGCGTGCATCAGGTGAGTTGGGTGACTGGGGCTACTTCCCAACACCAGAAGCACAATGCTTGCGTGAGTTTGAAGTCGAATTTGCGATTGAATGCCACCAAGCCCAAGAACGCTTTTCAGCCTATCGTCGGGCTAAAGCTTTGCAGACACTATTTACCAGCCTTCAGATTGCTAGACAAGAAGGAAGCGTGGCTGCGACTGGTAGCCTCTTGAGTCATTCTGTTCTCAGCATACCGCAAATCTGTCCGACAGCCTTTAAGGTAGCTGAAAATGAAGAAGGCTATGTTCTTCGTTACTACAATATGTGTAATGAAAATGTACGTGTACCGGAAAGTCAACATCTCTTCCTTGACCTACTTGAACGACCATATCCAGTTCATAGAGGCCTCATTTCACCACAAGAGATTCGTACAGAATTCATCAAAAAAGAAGAAATCTAAGATTTGAACGTGCTTGATAACTAATAATAAGAGATAGAAAGGAGGGGCGAAAAAGTAAGAACTAACTGCTGATTCGCCCTTTTTTATGGTAAAAACAATGACCATTGCAACGGTTGATATCGGAGGGACTGGTATTAAGTTTGCTAGTCTGACTCCTGATGGGAAAATATTAGATAAGACAAGCATCCCAACGCCAGAAAGTTTGGAGGATTTACTAGCTTGGCTAGACCAGCGCTTGTCAGAACAGGATTATAGCGGGATTGCTATGAGCGTTCCAGGTGCAGTCAATCAAGAAACTGGTGTGATTGATGGATTCAGTGCTGTCCCTTATATCCACGGCTTTTCTTGGTATGAGGCGCTTAGCTCTTATCAGCTACCTGTCCATCTTGAAAATGATGCCAACTGCGTTGGGCTCAGTGAATTGCTAGCTCATCCAGAGCTTGAAAATGCAGCCTGTGTCGTGATTGGGACAGGGATTGGCGGAGCCATGATTATTAACGGTAGACTTCACCGAGGACGCCACGGCCTGGGTGGAGAATTTGGCTACATGACAACCCTTGCCCCTGCTGAAAAGCTCAACAATTGGTCGCAACTAGCGTCAACTGGGAATATGGTACGCTACGTGATTGAAAAATCTGGTCAGACTGACTGGGACGGTCGCAAGATTTACCAAGAGGCTGCAGCTGGCAATGTTCTTTGTCAAGAAGCTATTGAGCGCATGAACCGCAATCTGGCGCAAGGCTTGCTCAATATTCAGTATCTCATCGATCCAGATGTTATCAGTCTGGGAGGCTCTATCAGCCAAAATCCAGACTTTATCCAAGGTGTCAAGAAGGCTGTCGATGACTTTGTCGATACCTACGAAGAATACACGGTCGCACCTGTTATTCAAGCCTGCACCTATCACGCAGATGCCAATCTCTACGGTGCCCTTGTCAATTGGCTACAGGAGGAAAATCAATGGTAATTTTTACAGGACTTAGTTCCAAACAAACGCAGGCAATTGACTTGCTGACAAAGCATATCTCTTTACCCGATGTGGAAGTGGCAGTCGCCCAGTCTGACCGAGCCTCTATCTCGATTAAGGGTGAAAGTGGACACTATCAACTGACCTATCGCAAACCTCACCAACTCTACCGCGCCTTGTCCTTGTTGGTAACAGCTCTGTCAGAAGATGCCAAAGTAGCAATTGAAGAACAGGCGGCTTATGAAGATTTAGCCTACATGGCAGACTGTTCGCGCAATGCAGTTTTGAATGTAGCCTCTGCCAAGCAGATGATTGAGGTCTTGGCGCTCATGGGATACTCAACATTTGAGCTCTACATGGAAGACACCTACCAGATTGAGGGGCAACCTTATTTTGGCTATTTCCGTGGCGCCTATTCAGCTGAGGAATTGCAGGAAATTGAAGCCTATGCCCAGCAGTTTGATATGACCTTTGTGCCCTGCATTCAGACCTTGGCTCACTTGTCTGCCTTTGTCAAATGGGGTGTCAAAGAAGTGCAGGAGCTCCGTGATGTAGAGGACATTCTCCTCATTGGTGAAGAAAAAGTTTATGACTTGATTGATGGCATGTTTGCTACTTTGTCTAAACTGCAAACTCGCAAGGTCAATATCGGGATGGACGAAGCCCACTTGGTTGGTTTGGGACGCTACTTGATTTTGAATGGTGTGGTAGATCGTAGTCTCCTCATGTGCCAACACTTGGAGCGCGTACTGGATATTGCAGACAAGTACGGTTTCCACTGCCAGATGTGGAGTGATATGTTCTTCAAACTCATGTCAGCGGATGGCCAGTACGACCGTGATGTGGAAATTCCAGAGGAAACGCGAGTCTACCTAGACCGCCTCAAAGACCGTGTGACTTTGGTTTACTGGGACTATTATCAGGATAGCGAGGAAAAATACAATCGCAACTTCCGCAACCATCACAAGATTAGTCATGACCTTGCCTTTGCAGGTGGTGCTTGGAAGTGGATTGGGTTCACCCCCAACAACCATTTCAGCCGTCTTATCGCTCTTGAAGCGAACAAGGCCTGTCGTGCCAATGACATCAAAGAAGTTATCGTGACAGGTTGGGGGGATAATGGTGGGGAAACAGCCCAATTCTCTGTCCTACCAAGTTTGCAAATCTGGGCAGAACTCAGCTACCGCAATAACCTAGACCGTTTGTCTGCTCGCTTCAAGACCAATACAGGTCTATCGGTTGAGGACTTTATGCAGATTGACCTTGCCAACCTCTTGCCAGACCTACCAGGCAATCTTAGTGGCATCAATCCTAACCGCTATGTCTTTTATCAGGATGTTCTTTGTCCGATTCTTGACAGACACATTACACCTGAACAGGACAAACCGCACTTCGCTCAGGCAGCTGAGACGCTTGCTGAGATTAAAGAAAAAGCAGGAAAGTATGCTTACCTCTTTGAAACTCAGGCTCAGTTGAACCAGATTTTAAGTAGTAAAGTGGATGTGGGACGACGTATTCGTCAGGCTTACCAAGAAGGTGATAAAGAAAGTTTGCAAGAAATCGCCAGACAAGAATTACCAGAACTCAGAAACGAGATTGAACACTTCCATGCCCTCTTTAGCCACCAATGGCTGAAAGAAAACAAGGTCTTTGGCTTGGATACAGTTGACATCCGTATGGGCGGACTCTTGCAACGCATTAAGCGAGCAGAAAGTCGCATCGAGGCTTATCTGGCTGGTCAAATTGACCGCATCGAAGAACTAGAAGTAGACATCTTGCCATTTACTGACTTCTACGCAGACAAGGATTTCGCAGCTACAACAGCTAACCAGTGGCATACCATTGCGACAGCTTCAACCATTTATACAACTTAAAAACAAGAACAGTGTCCCTTGTTCAGAGTGTTTCCCGTGAAACATCCCTTTCTTAAAAAAGTACTCCACATAAAATAATTTGTGGAGTTTTTTCTATAATTAGTAGTTTAACCTAACCTGCAAATAGGAGTATACTAATAATGTAATCGTTATCAAAAGTCTAAAAAGGAATTTTTAGATGGATATCAAAATAAAAAAGGGAGGAAATTATGAATAAGTTTTCAAAAACCTTGAGAGACAACTGGATCTTTCTCTTGATGGTTTTACCAGGGGCACTCTGGTTGATTCTATTCTTCTACATTCCAGTATTTGGGAACGTGGTTGCCTTCAAAGACTACCACATGACCAGTAATGGTTTCATAGATAGTATCATGAATAGTAGATGGGTCGGACTAGATAACTTCAGATTCTTGTTTAGTTCAAAAGACGCCTTTATTATCACACGAAATACTGTCCTCTACAATCTAGGCTTTATCTTTATTGGCTTGATTGTATCTGTAGGAATTGCCATCATCCTCAGTGAACTCCGTTCTAAGAGAATGGTTAAGATCTTCCAAACTTCTATGTTGTTCCCTTACTTCTTGTCTTGGGTTATCATCAGTTTCTTTACAGATGCCTTCCTAAACATTGATAAAGGGGTGTTCAACCATTTACTGGAAACTCTTGGTCTCAAAGAAATCAATTTCTACGCTGACTTGGGTATCTGGCCATATCTCCTACTTTTCCTAGGTATCTGGAAAGGCTTTGGATATAGCAGTGTCATGTACTATGCGACAATCATGGGAATTGATCCAACCTACTACGAAGCAGCAACAGTGGACGGGGCCAGCAAATGGCAACGAATTCGCAATGTAACCATTCCGCAGTTGACACCATTGGTAACCGTATTGACCATCCTTGCAGTCGGAAATATCTTCCGTGCAGACTTTGGTCTTTTCTACCAAATCCCCCACAATGCTGGTCAGCTTTACAACGTAACCAACGTTTTGGACGTATATGTTTATAACGGTTTGACTCAGACAGCGGATATCGGAATGGCATCAGCAGCAGGTCTCTACCAATCAGTAGTCGGTTTGCTTTTGGTTATCCTATCAAACTTACTTGCAAGACGAGTTGATCCAAACTCAGCCTTGTTCTAGAAAGGGGGAGAATATGGCAGAAAAGAAAATTAAAAAAGAAAAAATTGACAATGTCGGCATTCACTCCTTCAGTAAGAAAGCGGATATCTTCTTCAGTACCATTTCTGGTTTGATCGCCCTCTCTTGTATCCTACCCTTTATCTTCGTTATCGTTATTTCGGTGACAGATGAAAAGAGTATTCTTCAAAATGGATATAGCTTCTTCCCATCACAATTTGGATTTGACGGTTTTGAATTTTTGGCTCAGTTTAAGGATAAAATCCTACAAGCCCTCTTCATTTCAGTCTTTGTAACCGTAGTTGGGACATTGACAAATGTCTTTATCACAACAACCTATGCCTACGCTATTTCACGGACAACCTTTAAGTATCGCAGATTCTTTACCATCTTCGTACTTCTCAGTATGTTGTTCAACGCTGGGTTGGTACCAGGTTATATCATGGTCACTCGTGTGCTTCAGCTTGGTGACACTGTTTGGGCCTTGATTGTTCCAATGCTTCTCTCACCATTCAATATTGTCTTGATGCGTTCCTTCTTCAAGAAGACCATTCCAGAAGCCATTCTTGAATCCGCTCGTATCGATGGTGCCAGTGAAGCTCGGATTTTCTTCCAAATCTGTTTGCCATTGTCACTACCAGGTATCGCAACCATCACGCTCTTGACAGCTCTTGGTTTCTGGAATGACTGGTTCAACGCCCTTCTTTACATTAAGAGTGACAACTTGTATCCATTGCAATATTTGCTGATGCAAATCCAACAAAATATGGATTACATCGCCAAAGCGGTCGGTCTCTCTGGTCAACTGGGCGTTGCTCTACCAAAGGAAACAGGTCGTATGGCCATGGTTGTGGTCGCAACCCTTCCAATCGCGATTTTATATCCATTCTTCCAACGCTACTTTGTAAAAGGTTTGACTATCGGTGGTGTGAAAGAATAGTGCTTGTTGAGAAAAAAATTTCTCGTTTTCAAACTTCCCTTGCGTGAAGTTAAAATCATTACATTGTTTATAAGTTTAAAAATAAAAAAAGGAGTTTTTATCATGAAAAACTGGAAAAAATATGCTTTTGCATCTGCTAGTATAGTCGCTTTGGCTGCTGGTCTTGCTGCTTGTGGAAACCTTTCAGGTAACAAAAAAGCTGCTGACTCAGCTTCAGGTGATAAGACTGTTATCAAAATGTACCAAATCGGTGACAAACCGGATAATTTGGATGAATTGCTAGAAAATGCTAACAAAATCATCGGTGAAAAAGTTGGTGCTAAATTGGATATCCAATACCTTGGATGGGGTGACTATGGTAAGAAAATGTCAGTTATCACATCATCTGGTGAAAACTATGATATCGCCTTTGCAGATAACTATGTTGTAAACGCTCAAAAAGGTGCTTACGCTGACTTGACAGAATTGTACAAAAAAGAAGGTAAAGATCTTTACAAGGCACTTGACCCAGCTTACATCAAAGGTAACAGCATTAACGGTAAAATTTACGCAGTTCCAGTTGCAGCCAACGTTGCATCATCTCAAAACTTCGCCTTCAACGGAACACTTCTTGCTAAATACGGTATCGATATTTCAGGTGTAACTTCATACGAAACACTTGAACCAGTCTTGAAACAAATCAAAGAAAAAGCTCCAGATGTAGTGCCATTTGCGGTTACTAAGAACTTTATCCCATCTGATAACTTTGACTACCCAGTTCCAAACGGACTTCCATTCGTTATCGACCTTGAAGGAGACACTACTAAGATCGTAAACCGTTACGAAGTACCTCGTTTCAAAGAACACTTGAAGACTCTTCATAAATTCTATGAAGCTGGATACATTCCAAAAGACGTAGCAACAAGCGATACTTCATTTGACCTTCAACAAGATACTTGGTTCGTTCGTGAAGAAACAGTAGGACCAGCTGACTACGGTAACAGCTTGCTTTCACGTGTTGCCAACAAAGATATCCAAATCAAACCAATCACTAACTTCATCAAGAAAAACCAAACAACACAAGTTGCTAACTTTGTTATCTCAAACAACTCTAAGAACAAAGAAAAATCAATGGAAGTGTTGAACCTCTTGAACACTAACCCAGAACTCTTGAACGGTCTAGTTTATGGTCCAGAAGGCAAGAACTGGGAAAAAATTGAAGGTAAAGAAAACCGTGTTCGCGTTCTTGATGGCTACAAAGGAAACACTCACATGGGTGGATGGAACACTGGTAACAACTGGATCCTTTACATCAACGAAAACGTTACAGACCAACAAATCGAAGATTCTAAGAAACAATTGGCTGAAGCTAAAGAATCTCCAGCGCTTGGATTCATCTTTAACACTGACAGTGTGAAATCTGAAATCTCAGCAATCTCTAATACAATGCAACAATTCGATACAGCTATCAACACTGGTACTGTAGACCCAGACAAAGCTATTCCAGAATTGATGGAAAAATTGAAATCTGAAGGTGCCTACGATAAAGTATTGAACGAAATGCAAAAACAATACGACGAATTCTTGAAAAACAAAAAATAATCAGTTAAATTGATTTCGTGTATTCATTCCTAATTCCTAAAAACTGAATCACTGTTTTCCTCAGGCTTATCTGGGGGAGGCAGTGATTTTTTGGAATGAAAACATATATATCCATTCTTTTTTTTATCCCTATTTAACTATTCAGGAAATCTCAAGCACTATTTAGGATTTGGAGTAAGGATTTAGGCAAATATGGCTTATATTAGAGATATTCCGAGTTTACAAAGGAGAGTTCAAATGAAAAAGTATCAGCTTCTACTCAAAATAAGTGCAGTCTTCTCTTACCTGTTTTTCGTATTTGGACTTGCTAAGCTGACGCTTATTGTCCAAAATTATTGGCAATTTTCTTCCCAGATCGGCAATTTCGTCTGGATTCAAAATATCTTGAGTTTGCTATTTAGCGGAGTCATGATTTGGATTCTGGTTAAGACAGGCCATGGTTATCTCTTTCGCATTCCAAGAAAAAAATGGCTTTGGTATTCGATTTTGACAGTATTAGTGGTAGTGCTCCAGATCTCTTTTAACGTTCAGACAGCTAAACATGTTCAGTCAACTGCTGAAGGTTGGGCTGTATTGATCGGTTATAGTGGGACCAACTTTGCTGAGCTAGGTATCTATATAACTTTGTTCTTTCTGACTCCACTTATGGAAGAGCTAATCTATAGAGGATTACTGCAACACGCCTTTTTTAAGCATTCGAGATTTGGCCTTGATTTGCTTCTTCCGTCAATTTTATTTGCTCTTCCTCATTTTTCAAGCCTGCCTAGTTTGTTAGATATCTTCGTCTTTGCAACATCTGGCATCATCTTTGCTAGTTTGACCCGCTATACCAAGAGCATTTATCCTTCCTATGCGGTGCATGTGATCAATAATATTTTCGCAACATTACCATTTTTGCTGACTTTTTTACATAGGGTATTTGGGTAAAATATTAGCATGAGAGCTAGGAATGATAGCTTTTCAAATATTTCAGGAGGTAAATGAGTATGACACCATTAAAATGGTTTGCTGGAGGAAGCGAAAGACGTTGTGAAGCCATGACGATCATTGATCATCTATTGGAAGATATCAAGGATACGACTCAACTTGTTCCTTTGAAAAATCAGTTAGTGAGTTATAAAAGACGATTAAAGGACGATGGGAACTCTGTTCCATTTATATTAAGCCAAATGAACGTTGATATCTCACGTGTGTTGATTGATAACAAGCTGACTTTGTCAAAAAGTCAAGCCGAGCAGATAAAGAAATTAAGAGAATTATAGGCGATTCGCTATGGTTACTAATGAAATACAGGGATAAATTCCTTTCTACAATTTCCAGTCAAATAAATTGCATTCGTTTTCTCAAGCAGGTATACTAGTATAGTTAGATGAAAAATTCTGAAAATTTAAGAATAGAAAAGAGAACAAATCTTATGGCAAAAGATATTCGTGTCTTACTTTACTACCTTTATACTCCAATTGAAAATGCAGAGCAATTTGCTGCAGACCACTTGGCTTTCTGTAAATCAATCGGCCTTAAGGGCCGTATCCTAGTCGCTGACGAGGGAATTAACGGAACAGTTTCAGGTGACTATGAAACAACTCAAAAATACATGGACTACGTTCACAGCCTCCCAGGCATGGAAGACCTCTGGTTCAAGATTGACGAAGAAAATGAACAAGCCTTCAAGAAGATGTTTGTTCGTTACAAGAAAGAGATTGTTCACCTTGGTTTGGAAGATAACGACTTTGACAACGACATCAACCCACTTGAAACAACAGGTGCCTACTTGTCTCCAAAAGAGTTCAAAGAAGCCCTTCTTGACGAAGATACAGTGGTCCTTGACACACGTAACGATTATGAGTACGATCTAGGACATTTTCGTGGGGCTATCCGTCCAGACATCCGCAACTTCCGTGAGTTGCCACAATGGGTTCGTGACAACAAGGAAAAATTCATGGATAAGCGTGTCGTAGTTTACTGTACAGGTGGAGTTCGCTGTGAGAAATTCTCAGGTTGGATGGTTCGTGAAGGCTACAAAGATGTTGGCCAATTGCACGGAGGAATCGCAACTTACGGTAAAGACCCAGAAGTCCAAGGTGAACTTTGGGATGGGAAAATGTACGTCTTTGACGAGCGTATCGCAGTTGATGTCAACCATGTTAACCCAACCATCGTAGGGAAAGACTGGTTTGATGGAACACCATGTGAACGTTATGTAAACTGTGGAAATCCATTCTGTAACCGTCGTATCTTGACATCAGAAGAAAATGAAGACAAGTACCTTCGTGGCTGCTCACACGAATGCCGTGTTCACCCACGTAACCGCTATGTTTCAGAAAATGAATTGACACAAGCTGAAGTTATCGAGCGCTTAGCCACTATCGGTGAAAGCTTGGATCAAGCAGGTACAGTATAAGATCAAACAGTCCTCAGGGGCTGTTTTTCTATGCTTTTTACTCACAAATCTAATACTCAATGAAAATCAAAGAGCAAACTAGGAAACTAGCCGCAGGCTGTACTTGAGTACGGCAAGGCGAAGCTGACGCGGTTTGAATTTGATTTTCGAAGAGTATAAAGTTTGTTTTTGTATCTTTCAGAAAAATAAGGTATACTATGTGTAAACGATTTCAAAAGGAGTTCAGTTATGGCGAAAACATTTTTTATTCCAAATAAACAGAGCATTTTAGGAGAACAGGAAATTTTGACTGCCAAGTCTATCTTGGACTTGGTAGATGGCTTGGAGTCACATAGCTATGATGCAGTCTATCTCCGTCAGCCTCTTAACCGTCTTGAGTATATCGAGTGTGCGATAGTGGGGCAGTCGCAATTTCTCTTTAAAGTCAGTTATGCTGATGGTCAAAAGGCTTATCGTGTCGATCTTCCTGACCTACTTACAAAGACAGACTGGCAGATTATCAAAGCATTTTTAGATGCCCTGCTTGCTTATACAGGAACTGAGATTGAGGGGCTAGATGGTTTTGACTTTGAAGCTTATTTCCAAGCAAGTATTCAAACTCATATTGCAGACACTGCGGCTCGTTTTACAATTTGCCAAGGAATTTTTAATCCTGTTTTCTTTAGTCATGAAGACTTGAAAAACTTTTTAGAGGAAGATGGCTTGGCTCAGTTTGAAGCGCGTGTACGTGCAGTTCAAGAGACAGATGCTTACTTTGCAAGAGTTTCCTTCTATCAGGATGAAGAAGGACAAGTTCACGGTGTTTACCATCTGGCTCAAGGAGTCAAGACAGTGTTACCGAGAGAACCATTTGTACCTGCAGCTTATATTGAGCAATTGGTGGATAAGGAAGTGCAGTGGGAGATTGACTTGGTTCAAATCACAGGAGATGGTTCTAAACCAGAAGATTATGAAGCCATTGCTCGCTTGGACTATGCAACATTCCTCGAGGTACTACCCCCATCTTTTTACCACCAACTAGATGCCAATCAATTAGAAGTGCAACCCATCTTAGACAAAGATTTTAAAGCATTAGCACAAGAAGAGTAAATCAGAAGCAGGTCAATCGACTTGCTTTTTTGACATAGAAAAAATCCTGCCATGAAAGACAGGATTAAAGTTTAAAGAAAGGCTAAGATACGGAGATAATCCCCAATCAGTGCTACTTCAGCTACAAAGAAGAGGAGGATAATGACTCCGTTCACAAGGACAGACAAGAATAATTGATAGAAGGAGTCGGCTTCACTTGTTTGACTTGGCCTTGTAATGATATGGAGGCTAGCAAGCAGAATGATTCCAATGCTAATCACACACAAGAGAGCTGTAAATCGTAGGCTATCAAAGAAGGCAAAGAAACTAGCAATGGCAGTGAGGAAGATTGGAATTGCCAAGAGTTGACTATATTGTTGGAGAACCTTTTCTAGCGTCCAGTCCTTTTCTTGGTAGATAAATCGTCTCACGACGAAACTACCCAAGAGGAATGAAAAGAAGAAGAGTGTTGTCGCTACTAGGATAGAGATGATAGAAAAGAGAGTTAAAGGAGCTAGCTGCTCAGGGAAGTGGCTGTTGATAGTTGCTATATGTCCATAGTAGGTTTGTTTGATGTGATAGATACTAAAGAAAAAGGAAGATGCAGAAAATAGAATGAGCAAGAGAAAGGCTGTGTAACTGTGTGTGCTACTTGTTTCAAGCTTGCTTGTAGGAGATTTGATCGCTTCCACTAGCCAAGACCAAAAATCAAGCACTTGCTCTTTCCATCTATCCGTAGATTTTGGAGCTTGGTCGGGGATATAAGGACTTTCTAAGGATTTACTGAGAAGAAGTGGCTCTTTCGTGGTTGCTTTTTGCTGCGGAAGGGCTTCTTGGCTTTCTTCAGCTATAGTGACTTTTTCTGTTTCTTTAGAAATATCTGGCTCTTCTTCAGTAGAATCTAATGCTTTCTTTTCTTCTATTTCTGTTCTCGCTTCACTGTCTTCAGGAGCTTCAATTTTCTCTTCTTGCTGGCTTTCCAGTTCGACTGCAACTTGAGAGACTTCCTCCTCTACTTGAGTATTTTTTTCAATCGGTGTATCGAGATCGGCTATCGTTTCTTTAGCCTTGCCTACAACATCTTGGGCTTGTTCATCAGGCTTGTTCTTGCTTGTTGTTTTTACAAAATCATTACTTTCAAACCATTCTTGTTTCATGGTAGAACCTCCTTTTTAGTTAGATAAATATGCTTCCATAGTAACAGATGTAAGCGCTTTTGTCAACGTCTGTTTGGTATGGATATTAGCTCAATATTATTATCAGCTCTAGCAATGAGTTGATCCTTGACATCGGTTTTTTCAGTTTTGTAAGGGTTGCTTAATTCCGTACCTCTTGATTCAGGCTTTTCTCTTGTGAATTGGTGGATAGAACCATAGTTGCTTGAGATGTCCCAGTTAATTCGTTGGCTCTCTTTCTGGTCTAGGATGATTCTGAGATAATATTTGGCAGTCAGTTCAACCCTACCATGGACTTGGATATTTTCAGCGTGGAAGTGATGTTCTGTTGACTCTAGCTGACTATCTGTAAGGTCTGTATCAAAGATATTAATGATATTAGGGGTTGTGAGTTTACTGTTTTTGATACGACTTCCTTCAATTCGGAGGAGATAGGCATTATTGGTATTGAGGGTCGCATTTTCAAGACTAGCATTAGTGATACTGGTTTGTCCACGATTGGCTGACACGTTGATTCCTTTTAGAGTTCTCCCTTTTGGCAATTGGAGAATAACTTCTTCAAAACGACGAGAGTAGCTGCTTGCGATATGGAGAATCCCGCCAATTCCAGAAGATAGAAATGGAGTTTCAGACAGTTTCTTATCAGTGAGGCTCAGCGTTTTATCGTTCTGATTTGTGATAAGATCATGGTTAGCAGAAATAGATGGATGGTAAGAAATGTGGATTTGATCATCGAAAGAGTCTGTGATGGTGAGCGCGTGTTGGTGGAGCGTAATATCTAGGTTTTCGACTTCCTTGCCAAAGGTCAGCTCTTCCATCCGACTATCATAGACAGGCTCCTTGGACATGGCAAGCAGACTCTTAATCCCGTCAGATTGGATCCCTACAAAGAGCAGGATAAAGCCGATAATGGTAGTCACCACACCAAAAATGAGAAATCCTTTTGTCAATTTACGCATGCTGGTCACCTCTCTTTCCTTTTTTGAGAACCAATTGCACCAAGCGAACAATGAGTAGGCCGAAGAAACGAGCTACATAGGAAATACCTAGTAAAACTAGCGAAGAAGCACCGATAGCCAGTAAACCAGCACCAAAAATCAAGATAAAGGCTGATTTGGCTTGGGCTAAGACAGTGAAACTTTCAACTAAAAATAGGAATCCGCCGATGATACCAAGTATGGAAACCGCAAAGAAAGCCAAGATGACAGTCAAGGCTGCCACAAAGATTGCGAACAGGGACACGAGGATGGCGATTCCCAGAGGAATACCGATGGGTGCTGCAAGGAGGGCTAACAAGGCGATATGCAAAATTTGTCGGTTATTTTTTTGAGCGGGTGCCTCATTGATTTTTTTATCGAGGAGATTGGAGAGAACTTCGTGGGCTGCTTCCTTAGGAGTTCCCAAACTAGCGATGAGTTCTTCTTCTCCTTCGACTCCAGCATCGTCAAAGAGTTCTCTGAAATAGTCCATGGCTTCAATTTGGTCAGCCTGAGGCAGTTTTTTGAGATAGAGTTCTAGCTGAGTCAGGTATTCAGTTCTTGTCATGGCGGATACTCCCTTCTATGATGCCATTGATGGTGTCTGTATAGAGTGTCCATTCATCTTTTAGGGTCAAGAGCTGTTCTATACCACCGTTTGTCAAGGAGTAGTATTTGCGCATGCGACCTTGGAACTCTCTAGAATAGGTTGTCAGAAAGCTATTGCCCTCCAATTTTTTGAGAATGGGATAGAGTGTGGATTCTTTGATATTAGCGATGAGCTTAATGGTTTGGCTAATCTCATAACCATAAGAATCCCCTTTTTCCAGTACGGCCAAGATGAGAAATTCAATCAAGGCAGAGGATGTTGGAAAGTACATGGGAAACCTCCTTTTCTAATGTGTAAGATTTTTATATATAATTTTTCTACACATACATTGTACAACTAAAAGAAAGCCCTGTCAAGAGAAATGTGTAAAATTTTTATATATAAAAAACTTCTAGGAAAAACTAGAAGTTTAGAGGATTTTATCAGCCCTATCCACTGTAAAGAGGGCCACAGTCATCAGGATATCGACGAGCAAGAGGGCAGCTACAGCTGGTACCCAAGAGTGGAACAGGTCAAAACTGTAACCAAAGAGAGTCGGTCCAAAGGCTGCCAGAATATAGCCTCCTGTTTGAGATAGGCCAGACAATTGGGCTGTCTTTTCAGGAGCGCTTGTCTTGAGTGAAAAGTTGACCATGAGATAAGGGAAGAGGGCACTGGTTGCGGTTCCGATGAGGAGATGGATGGCAAGCCAGTAAATGAAACTATTGATCGGGAAGAAGAGCATGGAAATGCCGACCACACCAGCTAGTGAGACCAGAGTGAGCATGAGCTGACGGTTACGAGTTGATAAGCTGGTTGTCAGGCTTGGGATGGTCATTGAAAAAGGAATGCTAATCAGAGAGAAGATAGAGGTCAGCAAGCCAGCTTCGTGACTGGATAGGCCTGCGTGGATAGCCATGGTCGGTAGCCAAGTCATAGCAGTGTAAAAGAGTAAGGATTGAAAACCTGCAAAGACAATAACTGCCCAGACCTGTTTATTACGCATGACCTTTGCTTTGCTTTTTTGTTTGGTTTGTGGAGCCAGTCTGTGATTATAGCGGTGATTTGGGAGCCAGACCAAAAAAGTTGCTAGACATAGCAGGGTGAGGAGGATGATCAGTCCTTTCCAAGAACTGGCTTGTGTAATAGGCACGGCTAGATAGGAAGCCAGAGCCGTCGCAATCCCCATAGACGTTACATATAAGGTGGTCAGAAAACCAATTTTCTTTGGCTGATTAGCTTGGATAAGACTAGGAAGCAGAACATTGATGACTGCGATACTTGCCCCAACCATCAAGGTTCCTAGATAGAGGAGAGGCAGATTGATTAGTCGAATCAGAGAACCGATAGTCAAGAAGAAGAGACTGTAGGTGAAGAGATGCTCCAAGCCGATTTTCTGAGCAAATCGGGTAGAAAATAACGAGAAGAGGGTAAACATGAGGAGGGGAAGACTGGTCAAAACACCAAGTGAACTGACTTCTACTCCCAGACCTTGCGAAATATCTCCCAAAATAATGGGTAAAACAGTAAAAGGAGTCCGCAAGGAAACACCAATCAGGATAATACCTGGAACAAAAAAAAGTGATTGCTTTTTCATATAATACCTCTTCTAACTGATTTTAATAACAGCTTATTTTAAGGCTTTTTCACTATAATGTCAAGTAAGGTTTCTGGCTTTCAAGATAAAAATGGGAAAGTCTTGAAAATTATGATAAAATAGTGGAAGGAAATCTATACATTGGAGAAAAACTGTGTCTGAAAAGCAAAAAATCAGCGTATTGATGTCGGTATATATCAAGGAAAATCCGACATTTTTAAAGGATGCTATTGAGAGTGTTCAAAATCAGACCCTGAAACCGAGCGAATTGGTTCTGGTTGAGGATGGGCCTTTGACCCCTGAGCTCTATCAGGTATTAGACCAGCTTGAAGCTGAGTCTAATATTCCAGTGAAACGCTGCCCTCTTGAGCAGAATCAAGGTTTGGGTCTGGCTCTTCGACAGGGTGTTTTGCAGTGTCAGTATGATATTATTGCCCGTATGGATACGGATGATATAGCTGTTCCAGACCGTTTTGAGAAACAGGTTCAGCTAATGGAGAAGGACAATCTGGACCTATTAGGTGGACATATTGCAGAATTTATTGACAATCCTGATGAGATTGTTTCTTATCGTCGTGTTCCGACTCAACATGCAGATATTGTAGCTTATCAAAGAATGAGAAGTGCCTTTAACCACATGACTGTCATGTTCAAGAAAGATATGGTTCTCAAGGCAGGCAACTATGAGGATGGGCTTTATATGGAGGATGACCTCCTCTGGCTCAATATGATTGCTGCAGGAGCTAAGACTGGAAACCTGGATCAAATCTTGTGTAAGGTTCGTGTCGGAGCAGGGATGTTTGAGCGTCGTGGGGGACTGCGCTACCTCAAACTTTATCGTCAGGCTCGTCAACGAATGCTGAAGAGAGGGCAAATTTCTTACATGGAATATGCCAAGAGTGTTGCGATTCAGATGGTTGTTGCACTTTGCCCAGGATTTGTCAGACAGTTCATTTTTATGAAGCTGTTACGAAAAAGCAAGTAAAAGATTGTAGCAAATTGTAAACTAGAGAAAAAGTGTTATAATAACAATATAATGCTCTTCGAAAATCTCTTCAAACCGCGTCAACGTCGCCTTGCCGTATATATGTGACTGACTTCGTCAGTTTCATCTACAACCTCAAAACAGTGTTTTGAGCAACCTGCGGCTAGTTTCCTAGTTTGCTCTTTGATTTTCATTGAGTATAACCATCCGGCTCTTTTAAGGAGGAGTAAATTTCTATGAATAAAAAACTCACAGATTATGTCATTGATCTGGTGGAAATTTTAAATAAACAACAAAAACAAGTCTTCTGGGGAATATTTGATATTTTCAGTATGGTGGTTTCCATCATTGTATCTTATATTTTATTCTACGGATTGATTAATCCAGCACCTGTTGACTACATTATCTATACGAGTTTGGCCTTCCTGTTCTATCAATTGATGATTGGATTTTGGGGGTTGAACGCTAGTATCAGCCGTTACAGCAAGATTACGGACTTTATGAAAATCTTTTTTGGCGTGACTGCTAGCAGTGTTTTGTCTTATGGAATCTGCTATGCCTTCTTGCCACTCTTTTCAATCCGTTTCATCATTCTCTTTATCTTGTTGAGTACGTTCTTGATTTTATTGCCACGGATTACTTGGCAGTTAATCTACTCTAAACGCAAAAAAGGCAGTGGTGATGGGGAACATCGTCGTACCTTCTTGATTGGTGCTGGCGATGGTGGAGCCCTCTTTATGAACAGCTACCAACACCCAACCAGTGATTTGGAACTTGTTGGTATTTTGGATAATGATGAAAAGAAAAAGGGTCAAAAACTCGGTGGTATCCCTGTTTTGGGCTCTTATGATAATCTGCCTGAATTGGCTAAACGCCATCAAATCGAGCGTGTTATCGTTGCGATTCCGTCGCTTGATCCGTCAGAATATGAGCGCATCCTGCAAATGTGTAATAAGCTGGGTGTCAAATGTTACAAGATGCCTAAGGTTGAAACAGTTGTTCAGGGACTTCACCAAGCAGGTGGAGGCTTCCAGAAGATTGATATCACAGACCTTTTGGGCCGTCAGGAAATTCGTCTTGACGAATCGCGTCTGGGAGCAGAACTTACTGGAAAAACAATCTTGGTTACAGGGGCTGGTGGTTCAATCGGTTCTGAAATATGTCGCCAAGTTAGCCGCTTCAATCCTGAACGTATCGTCTTGCTCGGTCACGGGGAAAACTCAATCTACCTTGTTTATCATGAATTGATTCGCAAGTTCCAAGGGATTGATTATGTACCAGTGATTGCCGATATTCAAGACTATGACCGTTTGTTGCAAGTTTTTGAGCAGTATAAACCAGCTATTGTTTACCATGCGGCTGCCCACAAGCACGTTCCGATGATGGAACGCAATCCAAAAGAAGCCTTCAAAAACAATATCCGTGGAACATACAATGTGGCTAGGGCTGTTGATGAAGCCAAGGTGCCTAAGATGGTTATGATTTCGACGGATAAGGCGGTCAATCCACCTAATGTTATGGGAGCAACCAAGCGCGTGGCTGAGTTGATTGTCACTGGCTTTAACCAACGTAGCCAATCAACCTACTGTGCGGTTCGTTTTGGGAATGTTCTTGGTAGCCGTGGTAGTGTTATTCCAGTTTTTGAACGTCAGATTGCTGAAGGCGGGCCTGTAACGGTAACAGACTTCCGCATGACCCGTTACTTTATGACCATCCCAGAAGCTAGCCGTTTGGTTATCCATGCTGGTGCTTATGCTAAAGATGGAGAAGTCTTTATCCTTGATATGGGTAAACCAGTCAAGATTTATGATTTAGCCAAGAAAATGGTCCTTCTAAGTGGCCACACCGAAAGTGAAATTCCAATTGTTGAAGTTGGGATCCGTCCAGGTGAAAAACTCTATGAGGAACTCTTGGTGTCAACCGAACTGGTTGATAATCAGGTTATGGATAAGATTTTCGTTGGTAAGGTCAATGTCATGCCTCTAGAAGCCATTGATCAAAAAATTGAAGAGTTCCGCACTCTCAGTGGAGATGAGTTGAAGCAAGCCATTATCGCCTTTGCTAATCAAACTACTCACGTTGAATAAAAAATCTTTAAAATCAGAAAAACGCATATTATCAGGACTTTAAAAGTCTTGGTAATATGCGTTTTGTTATGTAGAGACTTACTTCGTTTTCATTGAGTATGAAAGTGAGTTGTTGCCCAGTCTATGTTATTGAAAATACTCTAAAACTTGTAGGGGTTTGTGGGCGATATAATCAGGTTGATAGTTGAGCAAATCTGCTTGCTCTCCAAATCCCCAAGTGACAGCCAATTTCTGAATGCCTGTTTCTTGAGCCCCCTGCATATCAAACTTGGTATCACCGATGATGATGGCTTGTTCTGGGATTAATTGATGTGCCTGCAAGGCTTGGCGAATGACATCGGCCTTATGGGGTGCCTCAGGGCTGGAACCATAAATGCCCTCAAAGAAATGATGGATTCCCAAATTTTTAGTCATATCCTGAGCGGTTGGAGTATTCTTTGTAGTGGTGATGTAGAGAGGATATTTGCTAGATAACTCCTCGAGTAATTCTACAATCTGAGGGAAGAGCTGAGCTTCATGGATGCCTTTTTCCTTATAGTAAGAACGGTATATCTGCACAGCTTCAGATATTTGTTCTTTGGGCAGGCAGGTCGCAAAACTACTTTCGAGAGGCGGTCCCATAAAACCACGAATCGTTTTGGCATCAGGGCTAGGCACCCCTAGCTCTTTAAAGGTATGGGTAAAGGCGTTGTGAATCCCGATAGAACTGTCAACGAGGGTTCCATCCAGATCGAAAAAGATAGCTGAGATAGAGGTCATGATTTCTCCTATTTGATAAGCTTATTCTCCGAAAATTTCTTTTTGGAGGCGACGACCAGTTGGTGTAGCAGCGAGGCCACCTTCAGCTGTTTCACGAAAGGCAGTTGGCATGCTTGCTCCCACTTGGTACATGGCATCGATAACTTCATCCACAGGGATTTTAGATTCGATACCTGCCAAGGCCATGTCTGCTGCGATAAAGGCAAAGCTGGATCCCATGGCATTGCGTTTGACACAAGGAACTTCGACCAAGCCGGCCACAGGGTCACAGATGAGGCCTAGCATATTTTTAATGACAAAGGCAATGGCCTGGCTGGCCTGATAAGGTGTCCCACCAGCAGCTAGAGTCAAGGCGGCGGCACTCATAGCAGAGGCCGAACCAACCTCGGCCTGACAGCCACCCTCAGCACCTGAGATAGAGGCATTGTTTGCGATGACTAGTCCAAAGGCACCAGCAGCAAAGAGGAAATCCAGCTGTTGCTCGTGGCTGAGGTCTAATTTTTCAATAGCAGCAGTGAGAACTGAGGGCAAACAGCCAGCACTTCCTGCGGTTGGAGTGGCACAGACCAAGCCCATTTTGGCATTGTGTTCATTGACTGCAATGGCATTTCGGGCAGCCGAGAGAATCGTATAATCTGACAGAGTTTTTCCGTTTTTGATGTAGTGGTCCAGCTTGGCAGCATCTCCACCTGTCAGGCCACTACGAGATTTATTTTCATTGAGGCCGAGTTGGACAGAGGCTTTCATGACTTCTAGATTGCGTTCCATGAGAAGGAGGACTTCTTCACGTTCTCGACCGGTCAATTCAAACTCTGTTGTAATCATGAGTTCTGCGACATTTCCTTGAAAGTCCAGTTCTGCCTGTTCGACCAATTCTTTGATAGAATAAAACATGCTTCCTCCTATTTAAAGAAATTGACATTGTGGAGATGAGGGATTTTTCGAATTTCTTCGATGGCCTCATCACAGTTGCGACTGTCGACTTCGATAATCATAATGGCTTTTTCACCAGCTTTTTCACGAGTGACATTCATCTGGGCGATATTGATACCATAGCGTGAAAGTGCCTCTGTTACGAGTGCAATCATACCTGGAATATCTTGATGAACGATAATGATAGTCGGTGTATTCATATTGAGAGAGACGGCAAAGCCATTGAGTTCGGTGACCTGAATATTTCCTCCACCGATAGAAATACCAGTCACGCTGATAGTCTTGTGGGCATTTTTGACGGTAATTTTAGTGGTATTAGGATGCGGAGCATTGCTGTCTTTCTGAATAGTCCAGACAATCTTGATACCACGCTTGTGGGCAATTTCCAGACTATTTGGAATTTCAGGATCATCTGTATCCATGCCTAAAATACCAGCAACAAGGGCTAGGTCTGTCCCGTGACCACGATAAGTCTTGGCAAATGAGTTAAATAGTTGGAATTCGACTTCTGTCGGAGTATCATCAAAAATGGAAGAGACAATCTTCCCAATACGAACAGCACCAGCGGTATGGCTACTAGATGGGCCAATCATAACTGGTCCGATGATATCAAAGACAGATTGAAAACGAAGTGATTTCATCAGTTTCCCCTTATAAAAATTCTTATCTCTATTATATCAAAGAATGAAGGTCTTGGCTTTAATTGTGGATGAAAACCTTTTTACACTACAAATAGCATAAAAATAGTATCTTTTATGACAAAAATAGCTTATTTAGGGAAATAAAAAATAATTTTGTAATATTTCTACATAAAAGTGTCAAGAAACAGTAATATTTAAAGGGTATGATAGTACTATAGAAAGAAGGAGAATTTTCGAATATGAAATCAACAACTAAAAAGATTAAAACAACTCTTGCAGGAGTAGCTGCCTTGTTTGCAGTATTTGCTCCATCATTTGTATCTGCTCAAGAATCATCAACTTACACTGTTAAAGAAGGTGATACACTTTCAGAAATCGCTGAAACTCACAACACAACAGTTGAGAAATTGGCAGAAAACAACCACATTGACAACATCCATATGATTTATGTTGGTCAAGAGTTGGTTATCGACGGTCCAGCAGCGCCAGTAGCACCAGCTTCAACGACTTATGAAGCACCAGCTGCCCAAGATGAAGCTGTTTCAGCTACAGTGGCAGAAACTACAGAGGTAGAGGAAGAAACTCCAGCAGTAAGCGCCCCAGTAGCCGAAGAAACAGTTGCTACAACTGTAAGCGGATCTGAAGCAGAAGCCAAAGAATGGATCGCTCAAAAAGAATCAGGCGGTAGCTACACAGCTACAAACGGACGTTACATCGGACGTTACCAATTGACAGATTCATACTTGAATGGTGACTACTCAGCTGAAAACCAAGAACGTGTAGCAGATGCCTACGTTGCAGGACGTTACGGTTCATGGTCAGCTGCGAAAAACTTCTGGCTTAACAACGGCTGGTATTAAGAAATAACGAACAGAATAATATGAAAAGGTCGAGGAAATCCCTCGACTTTTTTATATTTCTTTCGGTTGATAATAGGTCTCCACTTCTTTTTTGAGATGAGACAGCATGGAGGTTTCCTCGGTGATCTCCAGAAGTGAGAAACCTTTTTGAATAAGTCTAGCGTCATCCGTACAAATCCCGATACGGACATAGCAGACAGCAAGTCTATCGTAGCTTTTCTTGTTCTTAGCGTCCTCTAGTAAAGTATAGCAGATTTGTTGGCACATGTTTTTGTCTTGATTGTATAAGTAAATGGTGGAAAGGTTGAGTAGGATTGCTACTCGCAGTTCATATAGATGTTGATAGTTTTTATAGACTTCCAAGCGTTGCAATATTTTTTCAGTGATGAGATGGAGGTGTTCAATAGGAAAGCTGAAAAGGATGGTATTGAGGATTTTTAGATCATTTTCATACCATGTATCTTGTTTTTCAATTTTTTCCCAAAGTTTTTTGATAGTCTGTTTTACTTGGTCTGACAGTTGCTCTGTACCATGTCGACGGATATGAATGACAATTTCCAGCATATCCCTGATTTCTTCTATAGGCAGGTCGTAGTGGGTTTTGAGATAGTCTTGGCATGTTTCAAAAAAATGAACTAGACTACTACTACCAATTATAGAAGTCATATTGAGATAAGTTTGCATGATTTCTGTTCGTTGGCTCGGTTGATAGAGATGGCAGATGTAGTCAAACTCTTCAAAACTCATATTGATTTGACGGAGAAGAAATTCCATATTTTCATATTTTGGAGTTGCCTTGCCACTTTCAATCTTTGATAGGCTAGTTCTTGAGAGAACATTTCCACAGACCTCTTCTTGAGTCAAGCCTTTTGACTCACGTATTTCTTTATAGATCTTTCCAAAATCATAACGCATAATTTTCTCCTTTTTGTGAAAAAAGTTAACAAATAATAAAATCCAATTAAAAATATTGTATCATAGTAACAGGAATAGTAAAAAAGAAAACTAAAATATTGTGTGAAAAAAGTTAACTAATTTTAAAATAGAGTAAAGAAGAGGTATACTGTAGATACAAAATACAGGGAGGAGGGAAAAAGTATGAATAAAAAAGTTTTTCGCTTTTTAGTTATTCTTGCTTTCTTATTCAGCATTGCTACGGTTTTCCCATGGAAATGGCCGATATAATGCGCTAGTTGTAAAAATGAAAGGAAGGTGAGTCCAATGGATTATTTAGTGATTACATAAGATTTTCTGTGAATGTTAATTTCATTTTAAGGTAGTCATTCTATAAATTTGAATTCATTATAATTTTGATTTTTAGTTTATCATATTTGGTTTCACAGAAAGTATATCATATCCCAAATTAAAGAAAACAACACAATACAACATGTTTTTCATTTTGTATTGTGTCGTAAGTGGAGCGAAAGGATTGGATTGTAATAATGAAAAAACTAGATACTAAAACAAAGTTATTTGCAAGTATATGTGCTACGTTAATGATTGGTGCAATGGCTGTCTCTGCTAGAGAAATTTCGGACTACGATATGATTATGCCGAGATTCGGAGGTCGTACAGTGACTGACTCATTATATAAAACAAATCAATCAAGAGGAGTAAATAATAATACATCAATCGGTGGTGGTTATACAATGCACTGTGCTATTTTTAGAGGTGACGCTCAAATGACACATACATATTCTGCAGGCAGTGGAGATAGGATTTATTTGAATTATAATAGTCCATCAGATGCAGAAGGATCTAATCTTAGATTGGGTGGATGGACAGGGTTCGCAACATATGTTAAAGTTCAAACCAGCGGTTCATGGAGTCCTGATGAGTATTAAGAGCTAGAATATAGGTTTGTATATTTGGGGATGAGCATGTTCGTTCATCCCATTTGTTTTATAGGAGAGAAGTATGGATTACAAGGTCAGTATGTTTTTAAAAGGGATGAAAAATAAGCAATTCTTTTTAGCAATATTAATCATTTTAACTTCTATGATATTTTCTGTAAGTGCATTTATTGAAGAGGGAATGGAGTATTTTTTTAATCATGATTATATTGTGGCATTTTTACAAGGTTATAATGGTGATAGGTCGTTGTTAGTAGTTTTGGCACCTCTTATTGCAACAATTCCTTTTGCGTCACAGCATATCGAAAATAGAAAAAGTGGAACAATGAAATATATTGTATCAAGGATGGGATATAAACAGTATTTTAATTCTATTTTTATAATCAATGGATTCATATCATTTACAACATTTATTTTTGGAATGTTGTTATTCTTGATAATGTCAATTTTATTTTTTAATAGAAGTATAAATATGGATGCTTATTATGCAATAACAAAAGTTTCTATTTATGAATCAGCAGTGAAGACATCCCCGTTATTTTATGTAGTAATAATCATTTTACATTGTTCCTTTGTTGGCGTTGCATATAGTAGTGTTGGATTGGCGATGTCATATTTTATTAAGAGCAAATTTGTTGCATGGTTATCCCCATTTATTTTAACGACAATAGGATCATTGTTTGCGATGTTTTTAGGTCTTACTAAAATTGAACCAATGGCAATTTTTGATGTTTCAAGAGTAAAAGGAATAAGCGTAATATTTGTTTTTGTATACTTAATCCTTATAGTAGTAACATCATATTGGATATCGTATAAAAAATTTAAAAGGGATATAGAAACTGATGAAGAAATTTAAAGAATTAAAAAATAAAGAAGATTTTTATATAGGTTTTGTATATTTATTAGTTGCTTTTGCTATATTAGCAAATTTTAGTCAGCTGATAGTATTAAAATATAAATTTGGGAATTTTCATTTTGGTGAGCTGATTCTTATCATGTTTAATGATTCCTATACTGGATATTTCACATTTCCGTTTTTATTAGCTTTCATAATGATGCTACAAAGCCCAGTTGAACAAAATATATTTTTTGTACTAAGTAGGTATTCAAGTAGAAAGGATTTTTATAGAAATAAGCATTTTAAAATTTTGAAAAGTGTGATTTATTATGTGGTTAGTATTTGTATATTTTCCACTATAGTAGGAATAGGAGATTCTAACTTTGGCATTGGCATTTCAACAGCCACAAAAAAATTTTCAGAAACGTATTTATTTGGAAATTTTGAAACGAATATAGTAATTTATGAGATAGTAAAGATAATAATTTTACAAGGATTATTGCTATATTTCTTTTCCCTGCTCCATGCACTTTTAACACAGTTTAGAATATCACAATCGTTAGTATTTGTTATCTATACGGGCATTTTGATTATAATGGCGGGTTCAACATTGGGCTTTTTAGGAGAACATCTGAGAGCATTTTCATTGTTTTCCATTTCTGGTTCAGTGTATGGTTACGGCATAAATTTCATTGGTAGATGTGGGATATTGGTATTTGTTGATGCAATGTTGCTTCTATTAAATTTTAAAATATTCGAAAATAAAGATATTGCATTACCTAAAGGAAGTAAGCAGTATCAAAATGAGTAAGGAGTTGAAACGTATGAATTGTATAAAAGTAGATCATCTTTCAAAAATATTTGGGAAAAAGTATGTTATAGATGATGTTAGTTATGTTTTTGAATCAGGTAAAATATATGGAATTGTAGGAACCAATGGATGCGGGAAAAGTGTATTATTTAAAATGCTTTCAGGATTAATGAAACCTACTACTGGTAAGATTACAGTTGGGAGTGTAATTGTTGGGGAAAATGGTTCTATGCCACTTGATGTAGGGTTACTTATTGAACATCCGGGATTTTTGCCTAGTCTAACTGCATTAGAGAATTTAGAGCAATTAGCTGCAATCAAAAATAAAATTACTAAGAAAGAGATTGAGGAAGTATTGAATAAGGTAGATTTATATCAGGATAAAGATGTAAAAGTAAAAAATTATTCATTAGGCATGTTACAAAGATTAGGGATTGCCCAAGCATTGATGGAAAATCCTAAGATTTTACTCCTAGATGAACCATTTAATAGTATGGACTATGAAGGTGTAGAAGAACTAAGAAAAATAATTAAGAATTATGCTCGAAAGAATCATATTACTATGTTGGTCACATCTCACAATAAAGAGGATATTGAAGTATTATCTGATATTGTTCTTGAATTGAAAAACGGTAAATTAGTTAAGACATCTAACTTTTAGTAATGGTAGCTGGCTAACTTTATTATAGTTTTTTCAATATACTTTCCCGAAATCATAACGCATGATTTTCTCCTTTTCGTGAAAAAAGTTAACAAATAATAAAATCCTATTAAAAATAGTGTATCATAGTAATATAAAAAGTAGAAAAGAAAACTAAAATAAGCTTGGTGTAATTTTAAGACGGGGTTAACGAGTACTATGATGTCGCTAGAAAAGGGGTGGAAAAATGTTTAAAAATAAGGAACTTTTTCGAGTAGTCATGATATTTGTGATAGGAATCATCCTCATTTTGATGACACCCGTCTTATTTAAAGTTGTTATGGAACTATTTTCAAAATAAATAGGACTCTGCTTTAGGCGGAGTCGTGAATCAGGAGGTTAAGTGATGAACTACAATGTAAAATATCTCTTATCAGGAATATTTATTATAGTCTTTATAGGTTTTCTAGTCTGGATGCGTTATTTTAATCAGAAGAAGGAAGAAGAGCATTCGGATGTGTCTTTTGAAGCGAGATTAGACAGTGAGGTTAAGACATTATATAAACAACTAGGATTGGGTGAGGAGCCTCATTATTTCTTAGCCTATCGCTACCTACATCCCTGGTTTAATTTGGCGATTTTACCACCAACAGTTGAAATTTTCTTAACTAAAATAGCGCTAGTGATGGTGACTCCAGATGAACTACTGATAAGAAATCTTGGGAATGGGATGACTTTCACAAGTGAGCACCATCGTGATTTGCGACAAGGACTTATCCGCATTCCAAAATCAGAGATGAAAGAATTTGAGATTCGCAACTGGAAAAGAGTTTTTATATTTGGCGATTTTTTGACAATTAAAACAAGCCAACATAGCTATTATTTACAGGTTAGAGATGATGGACTTCAAAAAGGAAGTCTTTCTACCAAACATTTCTCAGACTTAAAGAGTCAAGATTTTCTAGGATTATTGACAGATAAAAGGACATTCTGATAGACAATTGCTCAAAAAACTAACCTCTAAACATTCAAAAACCACACAGTGTTTTCAGCCTTGAACACAATTAAACTGAGAGAATCACTGTGTGGTTTTATTGGAAAGTTAGTTTTTCCCAGTTTCGTCTCTTCACGGGAGGTATCTCTATGAAAAAAATCAGTCATCTTTGTACACTCCTGCTCTTGCTGTGTACTACGTTTTTTGTCCTGAATGTAAATGTTACACGAGAAATAGTGCGGATTCAGGAGATGGGCAAGACAACTTATTCATTTGACTTGTACTTGAAAGATGTCACTAAACCGACAGAAACTATTCTCCAGTTTTTTGAAGAGGTTGCAAGTCAAGACAAGGTCTCTATTATCAAAGTAGATAATGGCGATGAGGCCGTCAAGGCTGGTGTTTTTGATAAGGAAACCTTCCCCTATCAGGAGTTCGGTCTGACTTCTCTTGATTTTTCAAAGAATGAGAAGGGAGTCTACAGCAACCAGGATCTTCTCAATAATCTAGGAACAATTCCCACCTTTTTAAAGGTGAAACACATTCGACTCCAGACCTTCCAATCCTATATTGAGGATAAATCCCATACTGTAAATGGACGCTACATGATTACCTCTAGCAAAGAGATAGATCGTGATACCATTCTACAAAAGTGGAGTGATTTTTTCCAGATAGATAAGACGATTTTATTAGAACCCACTTACCGAAGTCAGGTTGGAGTGCTAAATCAAGATTTGTTACTATCTATCATTATCTTTATCTTGGCAATCTTGCTTGTGATTTTAATGACAGTTTATCAGCCGATGATGGAGATGAAACGAGTGGGGGTTCAAAAGTTACTTGGTTTTCAAAGCAGGGCAATTTTAGCTGGTTTTGTAAAGACTAATTTTTATCTTCTCTTGGGTGGAAGTCTTATCATTGACTTGGGACTATTTTTAGTGTTGGATTACAGGCCAAAACTTCTGTTTCCAAGTTTACTCTTATCCCAAGTTCTACTTTTACAGTTGTATTTGTTCATCAGTTGGCTGACCTACCTGATGATTCAGAAAATGACAGTCAGTTCCATGTTGAAAGGTTTTTCATCTGTCAAACTTGGTCTTATCTTCAATTATGTGATGAAAATAGGGACAACTATTTTACTGACGGCCTTATTGATTGGGGTGGGCAGAAGTTTAGAACAAGAAAACAAAGAACTTGCTTATCAGCAACAGTGGGTAAGCCAAGGTAATTACCTGACCTTAGAAACCTTCAAACTCAATGATAACCTGTGGCAAGAAGAGCTAGCAGGGTCAGGGAAATCTACAGATTATTTCTACCAATTTTATCAAGATTTGCTAGCACAAACACAAGTAAACTATGTGCGAAGTGCGAGTCTTCCTATCAAACCAGTCATCAAAGCTGAACAGGTACAGCAGTACCAACTGCCTGATAAGGTAGATGTTTACTATACAAACCGTCAATTTTTAGAGAGTAAGGGATTCAAGTTACCAGATACCAGCACTAAAAAAGTTATTTTGATGCCAGCCAGTGATAAAGGACAAGAAGGCAAGAATCAGTTCTTGGGAAAATCCATAGCCTATCTTTCTATGAGGTATGAAGATCAGCAAAAGCAAACAATAGAAGATATGGATGTAGAAATTGCCTACTATGAAGGAGATTGGTCTTTCTTCCCTTATAATAATGAGCGAAAGGAAAATCTCCACAATCCAATCATTAGTCTGGTAAATGATCAAGACATGATGTGGGAAGAAAAGACTCGCTTGTCAACGACAGGTTTAAACAACCCGATGAAAGTTGAAAATACAGAACAAAATCAAAAAGTGATTACGGAGTTAGTTGATAACTTATCTGATGGTAGCTATTTAAAATTTTCATCGATTCAAGCAATTCAAGAGGAGATGGTCGATACCTATCGGGATTCTGTTCGTAATTTTAACGTTCTTTTTGCCTTATTTGCTCTTCTCAGTATGATTGTCTCCTACTTTTTACTCGTTACCACTTTCTTGTTGAAGCGCAGGGATATCATTACCAAGAAGTTTATGGGGTGGAAACTGGTCGATCGCTACCGTCCTCTCCTCGTTCTGCTCTTACTGGGCTATAGTCTCCCTCTTCTAGTCTTGATTTTCTTTGCCCATGCGCTCTTGCCACTCCTGCTGTTTGCAGGCTTTACATGTCTGGATATACTATTTGTGCTAGTCTTGGCTTCTAGGATGGAGAAAAGAAGTCTAGTAGAGTTATTGAAAGGGGGCATCTTATGATTGAGTTGGAAAATATTACCAAAACCATTGGGGGAAAAGTGATTTTGGATCACTTGTCTCTCAGGATTGATCAGGGGGATTTGGTAGCCATTGTTGGCAAGAGTGGTAGTGGTAAGTCGACCTTGTTAAATTTATTAGGTTTAATAGATGGTGAATATAGCGGACGGTATGAGATTTTTGGCCAGACAAACCTAGCGGTTAATTCTGCCAAGTCACAAACAATAATCCGTGAACATATCTCTTATCTGTTTCAAAATTTTGCCCTGATTGATGATGAAACGGTCGAGTACAATCTCATGCTGGCGCTGAAATATGTGAAATTGTCCAAGAAAGACAAGCTCAAAAAGGTGGAAGAGATTTTAGAGAGAGTAGGTTTGCCAGCTACTTTGCATCAAAAGGTCTCCGAGTTGTCTGGTGGTGAACAACAACGAATTGCAGTTGCTAGAGCCATCTTAAAACCCAGCCAGCTGATTTTAGCCGATGAACCGACAGGTTCGCTGGACTCTGAAAATAGAGATTTGGTCTTGAAGTTTCTCTTAGAGATGAATCGAGAGGGGAAAACAGTCATTATTGTGACCCATGATGCTTATGTAGCCCAACAATGTCATCGTATCATTGAATTAGGCAAGGGGCAATGAGTTCGTTCGGTTTCATTTGACTGACTGAATACTCATGTTCCCCAGAAAGAAATAGCATAAATACGCCTAGGAATGACATTTTTATGTAGTATTTCTAGGTTTTTTTGTTTCAAACTGAAAAAATTTTCAATTTAGGCTTGACAAACGATGAGGATAAGTGTATTATTTATACAACCAAAAGGAATAAACATAAAGGAGATTTTGTTATGAATAAGATGAAGAAGGTGTTGATGACGATGTTTGGTTTAGTGATGCTCCCCCTACTATTTGCTTGTAGTAACAATCAATCGGCTGGAATTGAAGCCATCAAGTCCAAAGGAAAATTGGTTGTAGCCCTCAATCCAGATTTTGCTCCATTTGAATACCAAAAAGTAGTTGATGGGAAAAATCAGATTGTGGGTTCAGATATTGAATTAGCCAAGGCTATTGCAACAGAACTAGGTGTCGAATTGGAACTATCACCCATGAGTTTTGACAATGTACTGGCTAGTATTCAATCAGGAAAAGCCGACCTTGCCATATCAGGTGTTTCTAAGACAGATGAACGGAGCAAGGTGTTTGACTTTTCAATTCCCTACTATACTTCAGAAAATAAGCTCATTGTCAAAAAATCTGACTTGGCCACTTATCAGTCTGTAAACGACTTGGCGCAGAAAAAGGTTGGAGCGCAGAAAGGTTCGATTCAAGAGACGATGGCGAAAGATTTGCTACAAAATTCTTCCCTTGTATCTCTGCCTAAAAATGGGAATTTAATCACAGATTTAAAATCAGGACAAGTGGATGCCGTTATCTTTGAAGAACCAGTTGCCAAGGGATTTGTGGAAAATAATCCTGATTTAGCAATCGCAGAACTCAATTTTGAAAAAGAGCAAGATGATTCCTACGCGGTCGCTATGAAAAAAGATAGCAAGGAATTGAAAGAGGCAGTCGATAAAACCATTCAAAAGTTGAAGGATTCTGGGGAATTAGACAAACTCATTGAGGATGCATTTAAAGCGTCCATTGAAAAATAGAAAGAAGGAAAAGAACATGAGTAAAGAAAAAGTAATTTTGGCCTATTCTGGCGGTTTGGACACATCAGTTGCGATTACTTGGCTAAAGAAAGACTATGATGTTATTGCAGTTTGTATGGATGTGGGTGAAGGGAAAGACTTGGATTTCATCCATGATAAGGCTCTCAAGGTTGGGGCAGTCGAATCTTATGTCATTGATGTTAAGGACGAATTTGCTACAGATTATGTGCTAGTGGCTCTCCAGTCACATGCCTACTATGAACAAAAGTACCCCTTGGTATCTGCCTTGAGCCGTCCTCTGATTTCTAAAAAATTGGTTGAAATCGCGCATCAGACAGGAGCGACTACAATTGCTCATGGTTGTACAGGTAAGGGGAATGACCAAGTACGTTTTGAAGTATCCATTGCAGCCTTGGATCCCAATTTAAAAGTGATTGCGCCAGTTCGTGAATGGAAATGGTCTCGGGAGGAAGAAATTCATTATGCCAAGGAAAATGGGGTACCTGTTCCTGCTGACCTTGACAATCCCTACTCTGTCGACCAAAATCTTTGGGGACGTGCCAATGAGTGTGGTATTTTGGAAAATCCATGGAATCAGGCTCCAGAAGAAGCCTTTGGTATCACATCTTCTCCAGAGGAAGCTCCAGATACGCCAGAATACATTGAGATTGAGTTTAGTGAAGGTGTTCCAGTTTCCCTTAATGGAGAAGGGCTAAAATTGGCAGATTTGATTCAAAAACTCAATGAAATAGCTGGGAAACATGGGGTCGGACGGATTGACCACGTGGAAAATCGCTTGGTGGGGATTAAATCAAGAGAAATCTATGAGTGCCCAGGGGCAGTGACCCTGCTGACAGCTCATAAGGAAATTGAGGATTTGACGCTTGTGAGAGAAGTGGCTCATTTTAAACCAATCATAGAAAATGAATTATCAAATCTCATTTATAATGCTTTATGGTTTAGTCCGGCTACACAAGCCTTGATTGCTTATATTAAAGAGACCCAAAAAGTTGTCAATGGGACTGCAAAAATTAAACTGTATAAGGGAAGCGCACAGGTCGTGGCTCGGAAATCACCAAATTCACTTTACGATGAAAATTTGGCGACTTATACTAGTGCAGATACCTTTGACCAAGATGCGGCTGTTGGCTTTATTAAATTGTGGGGACTTCCAACCAAGGTTCATTCTGAGGTTCAAAAAAGCGCCAAATAGGACGATTGACTAGAGAGGTGGATGTGATATGGCTAAGAATACAAAATTATGGGGTGGTCGCTTTGAAGGTACTGTCGAAGACTGGGTAGAGCGCTTTGGTGCGAGTATATCTTTTGACCAGAAATTAGCTAAATTTGATGTGATTGGTTCCTTAGCCCACGTTCAGATGTTGGGCCAGACGGGCATTTTGAGTTTGGAGGAGTCAGAAAAGATTCAAGCAGGCTTGAAAGAGCTTTTAAAAGAGCTAGAGGCAGGTCAACTTGATTTTGATATCGCAAACGAAGATATTCATATGAATATGGAAGTGTTACTGACAGAAAAAATTGGTCCCCTTGCAGGGAAGCTACATACGGCTCGTTCTCGAAATGACCAAGTTGCGACAGATATGCACTTGTATCTCAAGGAACAACTAGGCCATGTCCTAGATAAACTGGCTCATCTCAAGGGTGTTTTATTAGACTTGGCGGAAAATCATGTGGCGACGATCATGCCGGGCTATACCCATCTGCAACATGCCCAGCCTATTAGTTTTGCCCATCACCTGATGGCTTACTACAATATGTTTCAAAGAGACAGTGAACGTTTTGAATTTAACCAGCAGCATACAGACCTATGCCCTTTAGGTGCGGCAGCTTTGGCAGGAACGACTTTCCCCATTGATCGCCAATTGTCTAGCAATTTGCTGGAGTTTAAGCAACCTTATACAAATTCTTTGGATGCTGTTAGCGACCGCGATTTTATTTTAGAATTTCTATCAAATGCCAGCATACTCATGATGCATATGAGCCGTTTTTGTGAAGAAATGATCAATTGGTGTAGTTTTGAGTATCAATTCATTACCTTGTCAGATACATTTACAACAGGTTCCTCTATTATGCCCCAAAAGAAAAATCCAGATATGGCTGAGTTGATTCGAGGAAAGACTGGCAGAGTTTATGGGAATCTATTTGGGCTATTGACAGTCATGAAGTCCTTGCCTTTAGCTTATAATAAGGATTTGCAAGAGGATAAGGAAGGGATGTTTGACACGGTCGAAACGATTTTAAATTCCCTCGATGTATTGGCAGGTATGTTATCTAGCTTGCAGGTAAACAAGGAAAAAATGCAAGAGTCTACAGAGAAGGACTTTTCAAATGCAACTGAGTTAGCAGATTATTTGGCAGGGAAAGGCTTGCCATTTAGAGAAGCTCATGAGGTTGTGGGAAGATTAGTGCTAGACTCTATTAAGTCTGCTAAAAATATTCAAGATTGGACTTTGGAGGAATTACAAACCTATCATTCCCTCATTGCCGAGGATATTTATGTCTACTTGCAACCTAAAACTGCTGTTCAAAGACGAAATTCCTTGGGAGGTACAGGGTTTGACCAAGTGAAATACCAGATTGCAGTTGCTAAGAAAGAACTTAAAGGGAAAAATTGATTCGTTTGCAAAGTAAGAAAGAGAGGCTGAGATGATTTATCAGCCTCTTTCTTGTCTTCTCTAACCAAGCATGTTATAATGAATACTGCTCAAGCGACCTTCAATCGTGAAGCACACACGACCTTCAATCGTGAATAAACGAATAGATGGGAGACTTACCATGAGTGATAACTCTAAAACACGTGTTGTCGTGGGGATGAGTGGTGGTGTTGATTCGTCGGTGACGGCTCTTCTTCTCAAGGAGCAGGGCTACGATGTGATCGGTATCTTCATGAAGAACTGGGATGACACAGATGAAAACGGCGTCTGTACGGCGACCGAAGACTACAAGGATGTGGCTGCGGTAGCAGACCAGATCGGCATTCCCTACTACTCTGTCAATTTTGAAAAAGAGTACTGGGACCGCGTTTTTGAGTATTTCCTAGCGGAATACCGTGCAGGGCGCACGCCAAATCCAGACGTTATGTGTAACAAGGAAATCAAGTTCAAGGCCTTTTTGGACTATGCCATGACCTTGGGGGCAGACTATGTAGCGACTGGGCACTATGCCCGTGTAGCGCGTGATGAGGATGGCACTGTTCACATGCTTCGTGGCGTGGACAATGGCAAGGATCAGACCTATTTCCTCAGCCAACTGTCGCAAGAACAACTTCAAAAAACCATGTTCCCATTGGGACATTTGGAAAAGCCTGAAGTTCGCAGACTAGCAGAAGAAGCAGGACTTGCGACTGCCAAGAAGAAAGACTCGACAGGGATTTGCTTTATCGGAGAAAAGAACTTTAAAAACTTCCTCAGCAACTATCTGCCAGCTCAGCCTGGTCGCATGATGACTGTGGATGGACGTGATATGGGCGAGCATGCAGGCCTTATGTACTATACGATTGGTCAGCGTGGCGGACTCGGTATCGGTGGGCAACACGGCGGTGACAATGCCCCTTGGTTCGTTGTCGGAAAAGACCTAAGCAAGAATATCCTCTATGTCGGCCAAGGTTTCTACCATGACTCGCTCATGTCAACAAGCCTAGAGGCCAGTCAGGTCCACTTTACTCGTGACATGCCAGAGGAATTTACGCTGGAATGTACGGCTAAATTCCGCTACCGTCAGCCTGATTCTAAGGTGACCGTCCATGTCAAAGGAGACAAGGCAGAGGTCATCTTTGCGGAACCGCAACGCGCTATCACACCAGGACAGGCAGTTGTCTTTTACGACGGCGAAGAGTGTCTAGGTGGCGGTTTGATTGACAATGCTTATCGAGATGGACAAGTTTGTCAGTACATTTAGATTGACAAATTTTTTCAATTTGCTACAATAATAAGAGCAATAGAAATGATGGTCAAAGCTCATGGATGTTGCAGGCTTTTTTGTCCTGCACTTCTTTGGAGTTTTGACTGTTTTTGTGTCGTTTAAGGGAAAGGACAAGAATGACTCAACAAGACTTTCGGACAAAAGTGGGAAATACGGTTTTTGGTGTTCGGGCGACAGCCTTGATTCTCCAAAATCGCAAGCTCCTAGTTACCAAAGACAAGGGCAAGTATTACACTATTGGCGGTGCGATTCAAGTCAATGAAAGCACGGAAGACGCGGTAGTCCGTGAAGTGAGGGAAGAATTAGGTGTCCGAGCTCAAGCTGGGCAACTAGCTTTCGTGGTTGAAAATCGTTTTGAACAAGACGGTGTTTCCTATCACAATATCGAGTTTCATTATTTGGTGGACTTACTTGAGGAAGCCCCATTGACCATGCAGGAAGATGAAAAATCGCAGCCCTGTGAGTGGATTGATTTGGATCAGCTCCAGAATATCCAGCTAGTTCCAGCCTTTTTGAAAACAGCCCTACCAACTTGGGACGGCCAACTAAGACACATTCATCTTGAGGAATAGGAGAGAAATATGACTTATCATTTTACTGAAGAATACGATATTATTGTAATCGGTGCGGGACACGCTGGGGTAGAAGCATCCCTAGCAGCCAGCCGTATGGGCTGCAAGGTCTTGCTTGCGACCATCAACATTGAAATGCTGGCTTTCATGCCTTGTAATCCCTCTATCGGTGGTTCTGCCAAAGGGATTGTCGTGCGTGAAGTCGATGCCCTCGGTGGTGAAATGGCCAAAACCATTGACAAGACTTACATCCAGATGAAGATGCTCAACACAGGGAAGGGGCCAGCGGTGCGTGCTCTTCGTGCGCAGGCTGACAAGGAACTTTACTCTAAGGAAATGCGCAAGACAGTTGAAAATCAAGAGAATCTCACCCTTCGTCAAACCATGATTGATGAGATTTTGGTGGAAGATGGCAAGGTTGTCGGTGTTCGTACAGCGACCCATCAAGAATATGCCGCCAAGGCAGTTATCGTGACGACAGGAACTGCACTCCGTGGGGAAATCATCATCGGAGACCTCAAGTATTCGTCAGGTCCTAACCATAGCCTAGCTTCGATTAACCTTGCTGATAACCTTAAGGAATTAGGCCTCGAAATTGGTCGTTTCAAGACAGGGACACCTCCACGTGTTAAGGCTTCTTCTATCAACTACGATGTGACAGAGATTCAGCCAGGGGACGAAGCGCCAAATCACTTCTCATACACTTCGCGTGATGAGGACTATGTCAAGGATCAGGTGCCATGTTGGTTGACCTATACTAATGGAACCAGTCATGAGATTATCCAAAACAACCTTCACCGTGCGCCTATGTTTACAGGTGTGGTCAAGGGAGTGGGACCTCGTTACTGTCCGTCGATTGAGGACAAGATTGTGCGCTTTGCGGACAAGGAACGCCATCAACTCTTCCTTGAGCCAGAAGGGCGTAATACAGAGGAAGTCTATGTTCAAGGTCTATCAACCAGTCTGCCTGAGGACGTCCAACGTGACTTGGTTCATTCTATCAAAGGTTTGGAAAATGCTGAAATGATGCGAACAGGTTATGCCATTGAATACGACATGGTCTTGCCTCACCAGTTGCGTGCAACTCTGGAAACTAAGAAAATCTCAGGACTTTTTACTGCTGGCCAGACAAATGGAACGTCAGGTTACGAAGAAGCTGCTGGCCAAGGGATTATCGCGGGTATCAATGCGGCTCTGAAAATCCAAGGCAAGCCTGAATTGATTTTGAAGCGCAGTGACGGTTATATCGGGGTGATGATTGATGACTTGGTGACCAAGGGAACTATTGAACCCTATCGTCTCTTGACCAGTCGTGCTGAGTACCGTCTCATCCTCCGTCATGACAATGCGGATATGCGTTTGACAGAGATGGGACGCGAGATTGGACTAGTGGATGATGAACGCTGGGCTCGCTTTGAAATCAAGAAAAATCAATTTGACAATGAGATGAAGCGCCTAGACAGTATCAAACTCAAGCCAGTCAAGGAAACCAATGCCAAGGTTGAGGAGATGGGCTTCAAGCCGTTGACAGATGCAGTGACAGCCAAGGAATTCCTTCGTCGTCCAGAAGTTTCTTACCAAGATGTGGTGGCCTTCATCGGACCAGCTGCAGAGGACTTGGATGACAAGATTATTGAATTGATTGAAACAGAAATCAAGTACGAAGGCTATATTTCCAAAGCCATGGATCAGGTTGCTAAGATGAAACGCATGGAAGAAAAACGTATTCCAGCCAATATTGATTGGGATGATATTGATTCTATCGCAACCGAAGCCCGTCAGAAGTTCAAACTGATCAATCCAGAAACCATCGGACAAGCCAGCCGTATTTCGGGAGTAAACCCAGCAGATATTTCTATTTTGATGGTGTATCTGGAAGGTAAAAATCGTAGTATTTCTAAAAATCAAGAAAAGAAAGCATAGAGAAAAACAGCTCCGAGGACGGGGCTGTTTTATGATTTATTCTTCATCTGGTGTGAGGATCATCGGGATGATAATCGGTTCACGTTCTGTATTTTCATAAAGGAAGGGACGAATGGCGTTGACAATAGCACCATTGACAGATTGCACGCTGGCGTCCTTGTTTTTCAGTGCGATACGAATGGCATTGAAGAGGATGCGTTGGCTTTGGCGAATCAAATCACCAGACTCTCTCATGTAGACAAAGCCTCGGCTGAGGATATCTGGACCAGACAGAATCATCTGCGACTTGAAGTCAACAGTTGCGACTGCTAGAACGACACCGTCTTCAGATAAATCACGACGGTCTTTGAGGACAGCAGCACCGATTTCACCGATACGATTTCCATCGACATAGATGTCTTGGGCATTGAAATGGCCTGCGATACGAGCTGAGTCAGCAGTAAGGGCAAGCACATCACCATTGCTCATGATAAAGATATTGTCCTTCTCGACACCAGTATCCACCGCTAGTCCAGCATGGACTTTCTGCATGCGGTATTCACCGTGGACAGGCATGAAGTATTTTGGCTTAATCAAGCGGAGCATAAGTTTTTGCTCTTGCTGACCACCGTGTCCAGATGTATGGATATTGTTCACTTTACCGTGGATAACTTCGACACCAGCTTCAGAAATGATGTTAATCAGCTTGTTGACGCTAGTGGTGTTTCCAGGGATTGGGCTAGAAGAGAAGATAACCGTATCACCTGGTTGGAGTTGTACCTGACGGTGGGTTCCGTTGGCGATACGAGAGAGGGCTGCCATCGGCTCGCCCTGACTACCTGTACAGAGGATCAGAACCTCGCCTGCAGGGTAATCTTTGATTTCATTTGGCTCGATAAAGGTTCCCTTAGGAGCTTTGATGTAGCCAAGCTCGATTCCATTGACAATGGCTTTTTCCATAGAGCGACCAAAGACCGCAATCTTGCGTCCAGTCTTAACAGCGGCTTCTGTCGCTTGCTGGAGACGGAAGATATTTGAGGCAAAGGATGCAAAGATGATACGTCCTTCAATGCCTTGGATAATCTTCATGATGGACTGACCAACGACTTTTTCAGAGTTGGTAAAGGTTGGAATTTCTGCATTTGTCGAGTCAGACAGGAGACAGAGTACACCTTCTTCACCAAGCGCAGCCATACGGTGCAAATCTGCTGGTTCACCAACTGGTGTTAAGTCAAACTTGAAGTCACCCGTACAGACAATTTTCCCTTGAGGAGTATGAATGACAATCCCCAAAGGCTCTGGAATAGAGTGAGTAGTTCTAAAGAAAGTTGCCTTGAGATTTTTAAAGGTCAACTCTGTGTTATGGTTGATTTCGTAAAGTTTAGCGTTGCGTAAGAGGCCATGTTCTTCGAGTTTTCCACGGATCAAAGCCAAGGCAAGTGGTCCAGCATAGATAGGGACATTTGCTTGCTTGAGCAGGAATGGAATCCCACCGATGTGGTCCTCGTGTCCGTGTGTAATCAAAACAGCCTTGACGCGGTCGATATTGTCCACAATGTAAGAGTAATCAGGAATGACATAGTCGATACCAAGTAAGTCATCTTCTGGGAATTTAATCCCAGCATCGACGATAATAATCTCATCTTGGTATTCAATCCCATATGTGTTTTTCCCGATTTCTCCCAGACCACCGATGGCAAAAACGCCGACTTCTTCAGGTTTAAGAGTATAGGCCATATTAGAACTCCGTGATTTCGAAGGCGCCAGTTTCTTTTTCGTAATCTAGCAATTTGTCAGACAAGAGTTCGATATACTCGATGTTGTACTCTGGGCGATTTTCTTCGACAAGTTGACGAGCAGCGATGCGGCCCTCAAGTTCTGAGCTGGCATCGATATCTAGGTAAAGTGCGCGTGTAGTTTCACGACGTGGGCTACGTTCTTTTGTTTCTTGATAAAAAACTTTGTAAATCATATAGTTCCTTTCTATTTACAGGTCAGCTTATTCCAAACTTTTAGCATAGATTTGCTTGATTTCATTCCATTTTGTGTCTAGATTGACCTTGATTCGTTACAATTATTTCAATTATACCACAAAATGAAAAATTAGTAAAAGACGGAAACGAGAAAGTGAGGGGACGATTTCTTTAGTAAGCGCTTGCAAAAACAAAGAAAATGTGTTATATTGATAACGGAAGTGAAATTTATTGTTTGTCATAATTCCATATAGTTTTTAAGTCAAGGAGGTTCCCTATGTATGACTTATTTGCTTTTGCTATCGGAGTTCGCGTGGTAGCTTTTATCGTTTTTATTGCTTGTGTTTATGGAGGGAATCTTCTATTTGCCAAACTGGAACGACGACAAACCAAGTTCTTGTGGAAGATTACCTTTGTGACTCTCTATTCGCTTTTTCTCCTCCTTGTAACCTATGTCGTTTGGTTTGTATTTTTCTTTGGATTAAATGCTTAGATGCCCTGCTGATGCTAGGGCATTTTTGTTTGGGGATATAGAGATAGTAGATTTACGACACGAAAATTCCACCCCATCTATCAAGATGAGGCAGTTTTGCATTTTTCTAAAATGACATGACAATGGAATTTTCAGAGCTTATTAGTTTTATGTTAATGATTCTTCTGTTCAAAAATAGAGTTGAAACATAAAAATAAAACAATACAAATAGATAAATCGAATGGTAAAGGGATAGTAGTAATGTTTAAATCATTGAGAATGCTTAGCAAACTGTAAGAGATGAAGAAGATAAAATTCATCTTTCTAAAAATGTGTTTTTTATCTAGCATGACTTACCAAATTTCTTACGGAGATCCTTTCAACTTTCTTGTTCACTTTTATATTCGGAAAAGAAAAGGAAAAGTGAAGATTTTTTTGAAATTTATTTGCGAATTATTTTTTGTTTAAGTATAGGCTTTTTGTTTGGGGATAAAGAAAATTCCCATGTGCCAGCTTTTGTAGTATAATAGTAAGCAGACAAAAAGATAGGAATGTGTTATGAAAGTATTAGCTTTTGATACGTCGAGTAAGGCTCTTTCTCTCGCTATTTTAGAGGACAAGCAGGTTCTTGCCGAGACGACGATTAATATTAAGAAAAATCACAGTATTACCCTCATGCCTGCCATCGATTTTTTGATGGCAAGTTTGGACTGGACGCCCAAGGATTTGGACCGAATCGTGGTGGCAGAAGGGCCAGGTAGCTACACAGGTTTGCGAATTGCGGTAGCAACTGCCAAAACCTTAGCTCACACTCTGAACATCGAGTTGGTTGGTATGTCGAGTCTCTTAGCTCTGGTGCCATACCAGCAAGAAGGCCTGTTCGTTCCTTTGATGGATGCGCGTCGCAACAATGTTTATGCGGGATTTTATGAAAATGCCAAACCTGTTATGCCAGAAGCGCATTTGCCCTTTGAGCGAGTCATCGAGCTAATCAAGGGTGCTAGTCAGGTAACCTTTGTCGGAGAAGTTGGCCCCTTTGTGGAGCAGATTCAAGAACACTTGCCAAGGACTGATTACAAAGAAACCTTGCCAAATGCAGCTAATCTAGCTCTTTGGGCTTGGGATAAGGAAGCAGAATCCTTGCATGATTTTGTGCCGAACTACCTCAAACGTGTTGAGGCTGAGGAAAACTGGCTTAAGAACCATACGGAGTCTGGTGAGTCTTACATTAAACGCCTATGATAGAAATCAAACGAATCCAACAGCAACCTGACTTGGCTCAAGCCATCTACGCTGTCATGGCAGCTGTTTACCCAGTTAGTCCTTGGACGCTGGAACAAATCCAAGCAGACCTGTCCCAAGACCAGACCTGGTATGCTCTAGCTTATGATGGGACAGAAGTGATTGGATTTTTAGCTGTTCAGGAGAATCTATTTGAGGCAGAAGTCTTGCAAATCGCTGTCAAACAAACTTATCAGGGTCAGGGAATTGCGTCAGCCTTGTTTGCTCAATTGCCGACAGATAAGGAGATTTTCCTCGAAGTCAGAAAGTCAAATCAACGAGCGCAAGCATTTTACAAGAAAGAAAAGATGGCGGTTATCGCTGAGCGAAAGGCCTACTACCATGACCCAGTCGAGGACGCCATCATCATGAAGAGAGAAATAGATGAAGGATAGATATATTTTAGCATTTGAGACATCCTGTGATGAGACCAGTGTAGCCGTCTTGAAAAACGACGATGAACTCTTGTCCAATGTCATTGCTAGTCAAATTGAAAGTCACAAACGTTTTGGGGGCGTAGTGCCAGAAGTAGCCAGTCGTCACCATGTCGAGGTCATTACAGCCTGTATCGAGGAGGCACTAGCAGAAGCAGGGATTACCGAAGAGGACGTGACAGCTGTTGCGGTTACCTATGGACCAGGCTTGGTCGGAGCCTTACTAGTTGGTTTGTCAGCTGCCAAGGCCTTTGCTTGGGCACATGGACTTCCACTTATCCCTGTTAACCATATGGCTGGCCACCTCATGGCAGCTCAGAGCGTGGAGCCTTTGGAGTTTCCCCTGCTAGCCCTCTTGGTCAGCGGTGGGCACACAGAGTTGGTCTATGTTTCCGAGGCTGGGGATTACAAGATTGTTGGAGAAACGCGGGATGATGCGGTTGGTGAGGCCTATGATAAGGTCGGTCGTGTAATGGGATTGACCTATCCAGCAGGTCGCGAGATTGATGAGCTAGCTCATCAGGGACAGGATATTTATGATTTTCCTCGTGCCATGATTAAGGAAGATAATCTGGAGTTTTCCTTCTCAGGTTTGAAATCTGCCTTTATCAATCTTCACCACAATGCCGAGCAAAAGGGAGAGAGCTTGTCAACAGAGGATTTGTGTGCGTCCTTCCAAGCGGCAGTTCTGGACATTCTTATGGCTAAAACTAAGAAGGCTTTGGAGAAATATCCTGTTAAAACCCTAGTTGTGGCAGGTGGCGTGGCAGCCAATAAAGGCCTCAGAGAACGCCTAGTAGCCGAAATCACAGATGTCAAGGTTATCATCCCACCTCTGCGTCTTTGCGGAGATAATGCAGGTATGATTGCCTATGCCAGCGTTAGCGAGTGGAACAAAGAAAACTTTGCAAGCTTGGACCTCAATGCCAAACCAAGCCTCGCTTTTGATACCTTAGAATAAGGAGTCAGCTTAAGGCTGGCTTTTTCACTTACTAAGGTGTCAGAATATTTTGACAAAACTATAAAAATAATGATATAATATGCAAAATCTAGGAGGTGGCAAGATGATTGAGAGAATGGAATTGGGGGAATTTTACAAGGAATTGCGCTTGGCTAGAAAGCTCAAGCAGTCAGATGTGGCTTGTGCTGGACTAACAGCCTCTCAGTTGTCAAAGTTTGAGCTAGGGCAGTCTATGCTATCTGCGGATAAGTTGATCCTAGCCATCCAAGGGATCAATATGAATTTTGATGAGTTTGGTCATAAGCTCAACAATTATCAAGAATCCCTACATATGCAAATTGGTAGAAAGGTTGTGGATCGCTTTGCCCACCAAGATATAGCTGGTTTAGAGCAACTATTAGAGGAGGTCAAGCAAGAACAGATGGCAGAGACCTATCGTCGTTTGAATGCTATTGTAATCAAAGATGCCATCCATTCCTTAGATAAAAGCTATCCGCTAGCAGAGGAGGATAGCGAATTTTTGACCACCTACCTCTATGCTATTGAGTCTTGGACCTGGTTTGAACTCTATCTCTTTTGCAATACCATGCCCTTCTTGAGCAACCAAGATTTGATATTTTTATCAACCTCGTTACTTGAAAAATCAAAGGAATTTAAAGAGTTAGTACATAATAGACTGTATATGAAAAGTGGATTTCTGAATATTATATCAGAACTCATGGAGCGTAAGCTATTTTCTTATATTCCAATCTTTGAGGCCGAGTTGGAGAGCATGCTTCGTCCATACGATGTTTTTGAAAAAGTATCGTGGCAGTTTTTAAAGAAGATGAGTGTCTTTCTTCAAACCAAAGGAAGCAATCAAAAAGAGATTGAACACTTTATCCAATCTCTGCAAGTATTAGAAAATCCACAATTGCTAGCCCTCTTCGAATTGCGTTTTCAGCAATACAAAGAACTTATCGATTAATTAGAAACGGGAAGACGATAACCCACTCCGAAATAAGCAGGAGTATCAGTTGGATTTTTCTTTTCTTCATCATTATATCCCTCCTTGTTAGTAGTAACTTTATTATACCAGTGAAATAATCAAATCTACTAAAATCGCAAATGTGAAATTTCTATAAGAAAAAATATCAAATATGCGATTTTCTAAAATAAGCCAATTTCCATGTTATACTGACCTTGTAAAACATTTGAAGCAAATCCTAGGTCGCAGAAGTGGTTTACAAGAAGAAAACAATTGAAGGAGTATAAAAGATGTTAAATTTACAATTTGCAGAAACGATGGAATTGACAGAAGATGAGTTGCAAGATGTTAGAGGAGGCAACACTGTGGTTAACCCAGGCGGTGGAATTGGAGTAGGCTTAGGAGCACCTTGGTCAATCACTAATTTCTGGAAGAAATATTTTAACCATGATTCTTCCACTGTTAATCGTCGTCATTGATATTTAAAGCCCTTGCCTTTGTTTGGGTTAGGGCTTTCTTTATTTCGTAATATAGGAGAAAATAGGATGAAAAAGATAATCTCACGCTACTACTTTATTATAGCTGCTCTACTAGTTATTGCTGACCAGAAGTTCAGTGGTCTGGTTTTATCTAGCGACTTTGCTCTTGGTCTATCTGACTTTGGCTATTATCTGTCGGATATGATGTTGCATTTTCTTGTCGTTTTTATTGCTTTTTTTGCTATGGTTAAGTCAGGAAAATGGCAGAAAATCAACAGTAGAAAGTTTAAAGGATCCTATCTTTTCTATTCCTTCCTAGCTCTGCTTGCTTTTGTTGTTTGGAATTTCGTCACCTTTTTTCTTTTCCCACCTACTCGAAATGAAATTTCTTATCAACATGCTGCTCCTACTTTTACAGGAGCTACGGCATTTTTGATGTATTTTTTTTATCCTGTGATTGCAGGTCCCATTTTTGAAGACATGATTTATCGTGGATTAGTGATGACTGCTCTGGAAAAAGGAAAGAAATGGGGGCTAGATGTACTTGGTTCCGCTGTTTTATTTGGGGTCTCGCACATTAGTAATCACGGTTGGGTCTTGACAGACTTTGTCTTCTATATGGGTGGAGGTCTTATATTTGCAGTCTTATTTAGAATGACAAAGTCAATTTATTGGCCTATTGGACTGCATATAGTCTACAATGGTATTGGTCAAATTTTACCGTTGCTGTAATTTCATTTGCTTAGTAATATTTTAGGAAGAGTGTTCCTAGGTATTCTACCCATCTAGTTTATTTCCTTGCTGAATACTCTTATATTTGTTTGTAATCGCATTTTTAGGTATCCTTTTCATAAAAATGATCTTAGTTTTAGTAACTATTGCTACTAGCTTTGTTTTATTGCTATTTCTTCTAGTCGCCTTTTTCATGCTCCTGAATATCCGTGAAAGTGTTTAGCGGAGAATTTATATAATATATGTTTGAGACTGAATTGCCAGTCTTTTTATGATGGTCAAAATCAGCAGACTTTTTTCTCTTTCCTGAATGTGTTATAATAGTCCATGCTGTGGCTGGAACTGATTCAGCCTACTTATTAAGACAATACGAGGAGAAAGATGAAAGAAAAAGGATTTTGGGAGGGGGCGCAGGCAGCCATGCCAACGGCCCTTGGTTATATCAGTATCGGACTGGCCTGTGGGATTATTGGTGCGCCCTATGTGACACCTGTTGAGATGGGCTTGATGAGCCTCTTTGTTTATGCTGGGAGTGCCCAGTTTGCCATGTTAGCCCTGATTGCGGTTCAAGCGCCTGTGGCAGCTATTGCTATGACGGTCTTTTTGATTAATTTGCGTCTCTTTTTGTTGAGTTTGCATGCATCGACTTATTTCCGTCATACCAGTCTCTGGCACAATATCGGTATGTCTAGTATCTTGACGGATGAGACTTATGGTGTTTTGATGGGCGAGTTAGCCCATACAGACAAGGTCAATCCGATGTGGATGCACGGAAACAATCTCAACAGCTATGTGGCTTGGTTTGTGGGAACAGTTGTCGGAACGGCTCTAGGTGGCCTGCTGCCAAATCCAGAAATCTTTGGCTTGGATTTTGCCCTGGTTGGGATGTTCATCGGGATTTTTGCTTCGCAATTCCAGATTATGCAAAGACGGATTCCTGTCCGCAATCTGCTCATTATCCTAGCAGTTGTTGCGGTGTCCTTCTTTTTACTCTTGACAGTGGTGTCTCAGTCACTAGCTGTTCTGTTTGCGACGCTACTTGGTTGTACAATGGGGGTGGTTTTAGATGGTCAGTAAGTATCTTTTATTAGCAGTTATTTTCTCTGGTCTTGTGACTTGGATTCCCCGTATGATTCCCTTCATCTTGGTTAAGTATAAGGGCTTGCCTGCGATTGTTGAACGTTTTTTGAAGTTCTTGCCCGTTTCTATTATCTTTGCCTTGATTCTTTCAAGTGTAGTGACAGGCAAGGTTGGCAGTCTTCCTCAAATCAAATGGCTGGACTTCTTGGCAGTCTTTCCAACCGCTTGGGTAGCCTTTCGCTACCGTAATCTAGTCGGAACAGTTCTCTTTGGAGTGGTCTTGATTGCCGTCTTGCGTTTGGTCTTTTAAATCAGCCATAAAGAAAACCTATCACAGAGATAGATATCATATAATGGCGTAAATGCTCTTTTTCTGTTAAGATTATAAGGTATTCTATTTTGGAGGAAATGACATGAAAAAAATCGTTAAATACTCATCTCTTGCTGCTCTAGGGCTTATTGCTGCAGGTGTGTTAGCAGCTTGCTCAGGTGGTGCTAAGAAAGAAGGAGAAGCAGCTAGCAAGAAAGAAATCATCGTTGCAACTAATGGCTCGCCAAAGCCATTTATCTATGAAGAAAATGGCGAATTGACTGGTTACGAGATTGAAGTCGTTCGCGCTATCTTTAAAGATTCTGACAAATATGATGTCAAGTTTGAAAAGACAGAATGGTCAGGTGTCTTTGCTGGTCTTGACGCTGACCGTTACAATATGGCTGTCAACAATCTTAGCTACACTAAAGAACGTGCGGAGAAATACCTTTATGCCGCACCAATTGCCCAAAACCCTAATGTCCTTGTAGTGAAGAAAGACGACTCTAGCATCAAGTCTCTCGCTGATATCGGTGGAAAATCGACGGAAGTCGTTCAAGCTACTACATCAGCTAAGCAGTTAGAAGCATACAACGCTGAACACCCGGACAACCCAACTATCCTTAACTATACTAAGGCAGACTTCCAACAAATCATGGTACGTTTGAGCGATGGCCAATTTGACTACAAGATTTTTGATAAAATCGGTGTTGAAACAGTGATCAAGAACCAAGGTTTGGATAACTTGAAAGTCATTGAACTTCCAAGCGACCAACAACCGTACGTTTACCCACTTCTTGCTCAAGGTCAAGATGAGTTGAAATCATTTGTAGACAAACGCATTAAAGAACTCTACAAAGACGGAACTCTTGAAAAGTTGTCTAAACAATTCTTTGGAGACACTTACCTACCAGCAGAAGCTGATATTAAATAATTTCTTGAAATCATCCATTCTGAATAAGGTGGATGATTTCTCAGTTTTTAGGGGTATAGTTTTAAACTATATATCTGACTATCTAATAACAATTTGTGAAATCAAACAAATTGTGAGATACTAGTACGGTATTATTTTTAAGGAGAAAGAATCATGAAAATCAAAAAATGGCTTGGTGTAGCAGCCCTTGCTACAGTCGCAGGTTTGGCTCTTGCAGCTTGCGGAAACTCAGAAAAGAAAGCAGACAATGCAACAACTATCAAAATCGCAACTGTTAACCGTAGCGGTTCTGAAGAAAAACGTTGGGATAAAATCCAAGAATTGGTTAAAAAAGACGGAATCACTTTGGAATTTACAGAGTTCACAGACTACTCACAACCAAACAAGGCAACTGCTGATGGCGAAGTAGATTTGAACGCTTTCCAACACTATAACTTCTTGAACAACTGGAACAAAGAAAACGGGAAAGACCTTGTAGCGATTGCAGATACTTACATCTCTCCAATTCGCCTTTACTCAGGTTTGAATGGAAGTGACAACAAGTACACTAAAGTAGAAGACATCCCAGCAAACGGAGAAATCGCTGTACCGAACGATGCTACAAACGAAAGCCGTGCGCTTTACTTGCTTCAATCAGCTGGCTTGATTAAATTGGACGTTTCAGGAACTGCTCTTGCAACAGTTGCTAACATCAAAGAAAATCCAAAGAACTTGAAAATCACTGAATTGGACGCTAGCCAAACAGCTCGTTCATTGTCATCAGTTGACGCTGCCGTTGTAAACAATACCTTCGTTACAGAAGCAAAATTGGACTACAAGAAAGCACTTTTCAAAGAACAAGCTGATGAAAATTCAAAACAATGGTACAACATTATCGTTGCGAAAAAAGATTGGGAAACATCACCTAAGGCTGATGCTATCAAGAAAGTGATCGCAGCTTACCACACAGATGACGTGAAAAAAGTTATCGAAGAAACATCAGACGGTTTGGATCAACCAGTTTGGTAATAAGAAACAGGGAGGTGGGAGAGAGAATTCCACCTCTTGCTTTTGTATAGAGCATGGATTGTCAGGAAGAGTAGTTCATAGAAAGGTAGAGAGAATATGGTTTTTCCTAGTGAACAAGAACAGATTGAAAAATTTGAAAAAGATCATGTAGCCCAGCATTATTTCGAGGTTTTGCGTACCTTGATTTCTAAGAAATCGGTCTTTGCCCAACAGGTGGGACTTAAAGAAGTCGCAAACTATCTGGGTGAGATTTTCAAGCGTGTTGGGGCTGAAGTGGAGATTGATGAGACTTACACGGCGCCTTTTGTCATGGCGCATTTCAAGAGTTCGCGTCCAGATGCCAAAACCTTGATTTTCTATAACCACTATGACACTGTGCCAGCGGACGGGGATCAGGTCTGGACAGAGGATCCCTTTACGCTTTCGGTGCGCAATGGCTTCATATATGGGCGTGGGGTTGATGACGACAAGGGGCATATCACAGCTCGTTTGAGTGCTTTGAGAAAATACATGCAGCATCACGATGACCTGCCTGTCAATATCAGTTTTATCATGGAGGGAGCGGAGGAATCCGCTTCGACAGACCTAGATAAGTATCTGGAAAAGCACGCTGATAAACTCCGTGGCGCAGATTTGTTAGTTTGGGAACAAGGGACCAAGAATGCCTTGGAGCAGTTAGAAATTTCTGGTGGAAATAAAGGAATTGTGACCTTTGATGCCAAGGTAAAAAGTGCGGATGTGGATATCCACTCTAGTTATGGAGGAGTTGTGGAATCAGCTCCTTGGTACCTCCTTCAAGCCCTACAGTCACTTCGTGCCGCAGATGGCCGTATCTTGGTTGAAGGTTTGTACGAAGAAGTTCAAGAACCAAATGAACGAGAATTGGCCTTGGTGGACACCTACGCTCAACGCAATCCAGGGGAAATCAGCCAGATTTATGGTTTGGAATTACCTCTCTTACAAGAGGACCGCGCAGCCTTCCTAAAACGTTTCTTTTTCGAGCCAGCTCTTAATATCGAAGGGATTCAGTCAGGTTATCAAGGACAAGGAGTCAAAACGATTTTACCAGCAGAAGCCAGCGCTAAGCTAGAAGTTCGTTTGGTTCCTGGCCTAGAACCGCATGATGTGCTGGAAAAAATTCGGAAACAGCTAGACAAAAATGGCTTTGATAAGGTAGAATTATACTATACCTTGGGAGAGATGAGTTATCGAAGCGATATGAGCGCACCAGCCATTCTTAATGTGATCGAGTTGGCCAAGAAATTCTATCCACAGGGCGTTTCAGTCTTGCCGACAACAGCGGGGACAGGGCCTATGCATACGGTCTTTGATGCCCTAGAGGTGCCAATGGTGGCCTTCGGTCTAGGAAATGCCAATAGCCGAGACCATGGTGGAGATGAAAACGTGCGAATCGCCGATTACTACACCCATATTGAATTAGTAGAGGAGTTGATTAGAAGCTATGAGTAGAGATATTATCAAGTTAGATCAGATTGATGTGACTTTTCACCAAAAGAAGAGAACCATCACAGCGGTCAAGGATGTGACCATTCACATCCAAGAAGGAGATATCTACGGAATCGTTGGATATTCTGGAGCAGGGAAATCAACCCTTGTACGGGTGATTAACCTCTTGCAAAAACCATCTGCAGGGAAAATTACCATTGACGACGATGTGATTTTTGATGGTAAGGTGACCTTGACGGCCGAGCAGTTGCGTCGTAAACGTCAAGATATCGGGATGATTTTCCAGCATTTTAACCTGATGAGTCAAAAGACAGCAGAGGAGAATGTAGCCTTTGCCCTCAAACACTCTGGACTCAGCAAGGAAGAAAAGAAGGCTAAAGTAGCCAAGTTGTTGGACTTGGTTGGCTTGGCAGACCGTGCTGAAAACTATCCTTCACAACTATCTGGAGGGCAAAAACAGCGTGTGGCCATTGCGCGTGCCTTGGCAAATGATCCGAAAATCTTGATTTCAGACGAGTCAACTTCTGCCCTTGACCCTAAGACAACCAAGCAGATTTTGGCCTTGTTGCAAGATTTGAACCAAAAATTAGGCTTGACTGTTGTCTTGATTACGCATGAAATGCAGATTGTCAAAGACATTGCCAACCGTGTAGCAGTTATGCAGGACGGTCATTTGATTGAAGAGGGTAGTGTCCTTGAAATCTTCTCAGACCCTAAACAACCTTTGACTCAAGACTTTATCTCAACAGCTACAGGTATTGATGAAGCCATGGTTAAGATTGAGAAGCAAGAAATCGTGGAACACTTGTCTGAAAACAGTCTCTTGGTGCAACTCAAGTATGCAGGTGCTTCAACAGACGAGCCACTTTTGAATGAATTGTACAAGCGTTACCAAGTAACGTCTAATATCCTCTATGGAAATATCGAAATTCTCGATGGTACTCCTGTTGGAGAATTGGTTGTGGTCTTGTCAGGTGAAAAAACAGCGCTAGCAGGTGCTCAAGAAGCCATTCGTCAAGCAGGCGTACAGCTAAAAGTATTGAAGGGAGGACAGTAAGATGGAATCATTGATTCAAACCTATTTACCAAATGTCTATAAAATGGGCTGGGCTGGTCAGGCTGGCTGGGGAACAGCCATTTACCTAACCCTTTATATGACAGTTCTTTCCTTTATCATTGGAGGTTTCTTGGGGCTGGTGGCAGGTCTTTTCCTTGTCTTGACAGCGCCGGGTGGTGTTTTGGAAAATAAAGTTGTTTTTTGGATTTTGGATAAGATTACTTCCATTTTCCGTGCGGTTCCTTTTATCATTCTCTTGGCAGTCTTGTCACCCTTCTCTCATCTAATCGTAGGAACAAGCATTGGTCCAAATGCGGCTATCGTACCCCTATCTTTTGCGGTCTTTGCCTTCTTTGCCCGTCAGGTGCAGGTGGTCTTGGCTGAGTTAGATGGTGGTGTCATTGAGGCGGCTCAAGCTAGCGGAGCGACTTTCTGGGATATTGTGGGTGTTTACCTATCAGAAGGTCTTCCAGATTTGATTCGTGTGACGACTGTGACCTTGATTTCCCTTGTTGGAGAAACAGCTATGGCTGGGGCAGTTGGAGCTGGTGGTATCGGTAACGTAGCCATCGCTTATGGATTTAACCGCTACAATCACGATGTGACTATCTTGGCAACCATCATTATCATTTTGATTATCTTTACAATCCAATTCTTGGGAGATTTCTTGACTAAGAAATTAAGTCATAAATAAAAAAGAACTAGGTAATCTGTACATCATTCACAGGATTTGTCGTACAGTCAAGACTTAAAATTCTCTGTACTGACTGCTATCAGTCGTTACTTTTATGAGTTAGAGAGTTAAGAATTGTGGGGAGTCAATATGCAAAATCTGGGAGAAGTTTTTAAAGAATTGAGAAAGAGTCGGAATATATCCCTACAGGAGGCGACGGGAGGAGAGTTTACTTATTCCATGCTGAGCAAATTTGAGCGCGGAGAAGCAGACCTATCATCTATGAAATTGATTACTGCCTTAGATAACATCCACTCTGATTTGAATGAATTTATGTACTTGGTACGTGGTTTTTCTCAGAAACAGGTTTTGGCTTTTCAGGAAAATCTCTGGGAACTATATGACAGAGAAGGGATTGATTCTCTACAATCCTTGTATGAAGAGACGACTCAAAAGTATAAATCAAGTGCTAAAAAAAGCTATCTCTTACAAATGATTCGTATCAAAAGCCTTCTCGTGTTTTTTGATTCAGAAATAAGGGCAACGGATGAAGAACTGACTTTTCTCTATGACTATTTTTTTACTATTGATATCTGGGGGAATTATGAATTGGAATTATTTTCAACGATTTCTACTTTGTTCCCTCTGCCCCTTTATTTTAAATATTCTAGGGAGATGTTACAAAAGACAGATTTATTAAGCTCTTTACCTAGTAACAAAGTCGGTATTGATACCATTTTGATTAATGGACTCTTTAAAGCGATAGAGGGAAAGGATAAATTAAAAGCAGACTATTTTATCTTTCAGATTGACAAACGAGAATTGCCAGAGTCTGAAGCTTATCTTAAAATCATTTATATGATTGCTAAAGGGTATTATGATACTATTTTTAATGTAAAAAATAAGGGTCTTGAAAAAATCCAAAGAGGTATTACAATCTTACAAGATTTAGAGTATATAGATGGTGCAAGATATTATAAGAACTATTTTGCAAATCAGCTTTCAAATAAAGATTTGTAATATATTCTCATTACATCGATTGACGAAAAATAAATAGTCTTGTAGATGGATTGATAATTAGCAGTTTCTAGGCGCTAGAGTTTCTATTTTCAGAAAAAATATAGGTTCTTTGTCAACTGTAGTGGGTTGAAGAAAAGCTAAGATCGAGAAAGGACGAAATTTGTCCTTTCTTTTTTGATATTCAGGCTCTTTGTCAACTGTAGTGGGTTGAAGAAAAGCTAAGATCGAGAAAGGACACATTTTGTCCTTTCTTTTTTGATA